>JAGXFY010000034.1:0-9593 GCA_024636985.1 Clostridiales bacterium
AAAGACTAACTATTAAAAGTCAAGTAGGAAATCATTGGAGTACAGAAAAATATTTTGATACATGAACATTGAAAACTGCATGACGAACAGAGCATCATTTCTGGTGCTCTAAAGAATACATGAACTCTGAGGACTAAGCAGCTTTAATATAGAGCTGACCAGTTTTTTCGAGGTGGTAGATTATTCTAACCAACTTCTTTGCAGCGTGAGAGATGGCAACATTATAGTGTTTACCTTCTGCTCTTTTCTTGGCGAAGTATGCTGAAAACGTTGGATCCCATATACAAACATACTTCGTTGCATTGAATAATGCGTAGCGGAGATATCGTGAACCGCGCTTTTCCAAGTGGGAATAGCTTGATTCAAACTTTCCGGACTGATAAGTAGATGGTGATAACCCTGCATATGCAAGGATTTTGTCAGGAGAAGAAAAGCAAGAGAAATCACCAATTTCAGCAATAATCATTGCGCCCATACGATAACTTATGCCAGGGATACTGAGGATTGGTGAATTGATCTCATCCATCATTGCTTCAATAATACCTTCAATTTCGCTGATTTCAGAACTTAATTCTTGAATAAGCCGGATTGTATGTTTCAGTTCAAGAGATTTAGCTGGCATATTAGAGCCGATAGAACTTCTGGCTGCATCGCGGATTAGAATGGCTGTATCCCTTGAATAATGCCCTCTGGAGGAGATTTCCAGAAGATGTATTAAGTGAGTAAGGTGCGATGAGGCGATAGCTGATGCACTCGGAAATTCAGAGAGTAATGCATAAACCGAAGCAAGATGAAGTGTAGGAACCAAGTGTTCCAGTTCGGGGAAAAGGATGGTTACAAGTCGCTTTATAGAGACTTTCAGTTTTGAACGATCAGCGACAGTTTTGAAGCGATAGCGTGTTAATGACTTCAATTCTTCATTGTGATAAGATGTATCTGAGTAGGACTTTAAGTTCACATCAGACATCAACATAGAAGCAATCACTCTTGCATCAACCTTATCTGTTTTGGTCTGTCTAAGGCTTAGACTTTTTCTGTACAGATTAGAATGTAAGGGATTGATAATATAGGTCGGCAAACCTTTATCAAGAAGATATCCAAGAAGATTGTAACTATAGTGTCCAGTGGCTTCTAGTCCTACTTTTACTTTAGATAAATCTTCAGTAGTGGATTGGATCTTCTGGATAAGAGATTCAAAACCGACAAGGGTGTTTGAGATGGTGAAGGCATCAAACAGGATTTCACCATCTGAGTTTGTGATAAAGCAATCATGTTTATCTTTTGCAACATCAATACCAACAAAAATCATAAAAACCTCCATTGAAATATATTCGATACTGTTTTAGACCACGGTTGCTCTTTGCGATTGTAACCTCGTTCTAAATAAACCGTCATGCGGTATCTAACTGATTAACAAATGAACAAAGAGACTGTGGTTAGAGCCTTTACAAAACCATCAAGTGGTAGGAGATAAAAACTAATCCACAGTATCTAAAACAAGCATAGCCTAACCTATAGAAAAGGTAAAGAATGGCTATGACTATATAATACGAGGAGGTAAATAATGAAAAAAGCACTAATAACAGGAATTACAGGTCAAGATGGCTCATTTTTAGCGGAGTTTCTACTAGAAAAAGGATATGAGGTACACGGCATTATTAGAAGAAGCTCTTCCTTTAATACTGGTAGAATTGAACATTTATATATTGATGAATTATTAAAAGACATGCATATAAAAAGGAAAGTGCAACTGCACTATGGAGATATGACGGATTCAACAAATCTAATCAGACTTATTCGAGAAATTAAGCCAGATGAAATATATAACCTAGCTGCGATGTCACATGTTAAGGTTTCTTTTGAGGTTCCAGAATATACAGCTGATACGGATGGAGTAGGAACATTAAGACTATTAGAAGCAGTTAGATTCTTAGGGTATGAGAATAGAACGAAAATTTATCAAGCATCAACTTCAGAATTATATGGTAAAGTACAAGAAGTACCTCAAAAAGAGACAACACCATTCTATCCAAGAAGCCCATATGGTGTTGCAAAGCTCTATGGATTTTGGATAACAAAGAACTACAGAGAAGCATATAATATGTTTGCAGTAAATGGGATTCTTTTTAACCATGAATCAGAAAGACGTGGAGAGACATTTGTTACTAGAAAAATAACATTGGCTGCGGCAAGAATCAAAAAAGGTACTCAAGAAAAACTTTACTTAGGTAACATGGATGCTAAGCGTGACTGGGGATATGCGAAAGACTATGTTGAGTGTATGTGGTTAATGCTCCAACATGATACCCCGGAAGATTTCGTTATAGCAACAGGAGAAATGCATACAGTAAGAGAGTTCACAACACTGGCATTTAAAGAAGCTGGAATTGAATTAGAGTGGCAAGATGAAGGTGTAGATGAAAAAGGAGTCGACAAAGCTACAGGAAAAGTTTTGGTTGAAGTTGATCCTCAGTACTTCAGACCAACTGAAGTTGAGCAATTACTAGGTGACCCAACTAAAGCTAGAACCGTATTAGGATGGAATCCAACCAGAACAAGCTTTGAAGATTTAGTCAAAATCATGATTAAGAATGACATGAAGCTTGTAGAGAGAGAAGAAAGAATTCGAAGAGAATTTGACTAGGAGATGTTTAAGATGATGGACAAACATTCAAAGATATATGTTGCCGGTCATAGAGGGATGGTAGGATCAGCAATAGTTAGAAATCTTAAGGATAAAGGCTACACAAATATTATTGGTAAAACTTCAAAAGAATTAAACCTAGTGAGACAAGATGAAGTAGAACGATTCTTCGAAGCAGAAAAGCCAGATTTTGTGTTTTTAGCAGCAGCAAAAGTAGGAGGTATTCATGCTAACAACACCTATCCAGCTGAGTTTATTTATAATAATTTGATGATTGAATCTAACATAATTCACAATGCTTATAAGTATGGAGTGAAAAAATTATTGTTTTTAGGATCTTCGTGCATTTATCCTAAAATGGCACCACAGCCAATTAAAGAGGAATATTTGCTGACGGGTTCTCTAGAACCAACGAATGAAGCGTATGCTATTGCAAAAATTACGGGAATAGAGCTCTGTAAATTCTATAGAAGACAATATGGATGTGATTTTATATCTGCTATGCCAACAAATCTCTACGGCATAAATGATAATTTTGATTTAGAAACATCTCATGTAATGCCAGCTCTAATTAGGAAGTTTCACGAAGCAAAAATAAATGGAGATAAAGAAGTTGTTATGTGGGGAACCGGTAAACCTAAAAGAGAATTTCTTTATGTTGATGATTTGGCTGATGCGTGTGTTCATTTAATAAATGAATATAACGATGAAACTCATGTTAACCTTGGCACCGGAGAAGACGTAGAAATTAGAAAACTTGCTCAGATAATAAAAGAGGTTGTTGGTTATGAAGGTGAAATTGTTAATGACCTAAGCAAACCCGACGGAACACCAAGAAAATTATTAGATGTTAGTCTGTTAGAAAGTACTGGATGGAATTATAGTACAAAACTGAAAGATGGTATTACAAAAGTTTATGATTGGTATTTAGATTCAGAATAGCAATAGTTTGAAGAGTGAGGTGATGAAATGACTACAATAGGATTTTGTATATCTTCTCATGGCTTTGGTCACCTCACTCGTTCATTAGTAATCATAAAGAAGTTGTTAGAGATAACAGATACACTAATTTATATTGTTTATCAGAAAAACAATTAGAGTTCGCAAAATTATTTTTGAGTGAATATAATGACCGATTTATTACATCTGAATTGACTACTGTCATTGGATTAATCAACCAAAGAAAAAGCTAAGTGAAGATCAAACGGCCCTAGAGCTGAAATTGCATGAATTCATTAAATCATTAAATCATGGGATAGGGTGGTTGATTGTGAGGTAAATTAGCTTAAAAGTTACAACAATATCAAAATGATGGTTACAGATATGAGTCCGATTGGACCCTTGGTTGCCAATAAGTTGAATGTAAAATGTTATGCCGTTTCCAATTTCACATGAGTTAAGATATATGAAAAGCTAGGATTAAGCAATAGAATATTTAAAGATTAGAACCGTATATAAACATGTTGACGATTTTATCAAATATTCACTGCGATTACCTTCAATTCATAGGTTTGGTAAATCTATAGGTGTAGGATTTATATCAAGAGAAATAGATTTTTTAAGAGTCGAAGAAATAAAAGAGACTTTTCTGTGAATATGTTTATTTACTTTAGGGCAGTCAGCAGAATTAAATCAGATTAATACTAATGATTATCAAGATAATATAATTACATTTCATGGAGTCGAGGTTTCCGCCCCATATGTTACGAAACTACCATTTGATACAGTTGATACACAAAATTATATTGCTACGAGTAGTTTGGTAATTGGTAAAGCTGGATGGGGAACGATTGCTGTGTTTGTCAACGTGAATCATTAATTTCAGGTGTACCACTCGTGCTTATCGAAAGACCTGATGTTTACGAAGATACATACATGATAGATCAGCTAAAAAAGCAAAAACTAGCGATTTAAATTGATGAAGAAGATCTCATCGCTCCAGATATTAGTATAATTTATCGTGAAGCGATGGAATATATAGATTTCAACAAGTTAAAACAGATTCAGAATGATATTAACACAATTACTGAAATTCTTATAAAAGGAATATTTATTGGGAGGTAGGAAATGAAAACTATTATTTTAGCCGGAGGTAGTGGGACAAGGCTTTGGCCATTAAGTAGAGAGAGGTATCCAAAACAGTTTATTAAGCTTCAGGGGAAAGAAGAATCACTTTTTCAAGAAACATTCAAGAGAAGTTTATTGTTTTCAAATAATAATGATATTTACGTTGTAACAAACGAAAAGTATAAATTTTTGGTTATGGGAGCAGTTGAAGAGCTTGGCTATTCATATAATGAAGAGAATATCCTAGTTGAACCCGAAGCAAAGAACACATTACCTGCAATTTATGCAGGAGTAAATGAGATAGTTAAGAAAGGTCATGATTCTGTTGTGGTATTTCCTTCAGATCACACGATTGCAAAAAGTGAAGAGTTTGCAGCTATTATTAAGGAATCCGAAAGATTAACGAAAGATTCAATAATAACTTTTGGCATTCATCCAGATGGTCCAAATACTGGATACGGATATATTTCACCCGGTGAGAAGAAGCTAAATGGATTTGTGGTTAATTCTTTTAAAGAAGAGCCAACGCCAGAAAAAGCAAAAGAATATATTAATAAGGGATATTATTGGAATGCAGGAATCTTTATGTTTAATTCAAAAGTATTTTCAAGTGAAGTTAAAACCTATTCTCCAGAGATATTTGAAGCATTTGAGACAAGTGATAACATTGATGATGCTTTTTCAAAGATTGATACAAAGATTTCAATAGATTATGGTATCATGGAAAAAAGTGATAAAGTAGCGGTTGTTCCTGTAGATATTGGATGGAATGATTTAGGAAGCTTTGATTCATTTTATGATGTTTTTCAAGCAGATGAAAATGAAAATATTTCTGATGAGCAGAATATTATCATTGATTCAAAAAATAACCTTATTCAATCATACAACGGTAAAATAGTAGCTGCAGTAGGTGTTGAAGACTTAATTATCATAGACAATAGAGATGCGCTTTTGGTATGTAAAAAATATCAATCACAAAAGGTTAAAAATGTTGTTGACACTTTAAAAGCAAAAAATGACCTAAGAACTGAATACAGTTTTAAAAACTATAAACCGTGGGGTCATTATAAGGTTTTAGAAGAAGAAAAAGATAATTTTAAAATTAAAAGGATAACTGTTAACCAAGGAAAATACCTAAGCCATCAATTACGTCATAATAGAAGCGAACACTGGATTGTTGTCAGAGGTATAGCAAAACTCACAGTTGATGGTGAAGAGGAATTTGTTCGATCTGGTGAAAGTATTTTCTTTAGAGAAGGACAAAAGCATCGCATTGAGAATCCCGGGAAAACACTGTTAGAAATCATTGAAGTTCAAATGAGTCAACATCTTGAAGAGGATGATATTGTAAGCTCTAATGATGAATATGATAGAAAATAAGATGACCAATTATGAACTACTTAGAAGTTGTGGTATTTGAACCAGGACTTCAAGAAGAGTTCTACAATTCAAAAGTCATAAAAGACTTTGATGCGTTTAAAGAAATCTAGGATGTTATTGTGGCCAATAGATTATCGGATGAGATTAAGGATGTAGTGGATAAGGTCTATACAAGAGATTTATTTAGTAGAGATTAATGAGAAAGTCAATTATTAAAGAGCGGAGACTACAAGCATGTTTTCTGAAGATTATTCTTTCTATGATTTAAACCGAGAAATTCAATCTATGATTTGTAACAACAAGGTGAATAACCTTAAGATGTTTGTAACATCGGATAGTGAATCTAAGCTTTCGGTTACGCTAAGACCTAATCTAAGATTGGATAATCAATATCATGGCTTACATCCGGATTTTAATGAATCATTATTACGAGATTTCTTGAATGAACTTAAAAACAATCGTGCTGATAGTTTTTGGGATATGGTCAATAATTTCAAATGTAAAGAACCAGCGTTAATGAATTTGCTTATAACGGATACTGACTATACAGAGCCATATATTACAAAAATCATTAATAATGATGAGTTTAGGAAAGAACTTGAGACCAGTTTTCTAGGTAAAGCTTTTCTACAAATGGCTTCACATTTTGGTTTCATTTTAAAATGTGATGATATAGAGCAATATGAGTCATTTAAGAATACTCTGTTGGAATCTTTTATAGAAAAAGGCTTATACTGGGAATGCTGTGACAAATCACAGGAGGTCAAGCTTCTTGGGATATGGCCACAAGACTTTATTAATGTAATTACATCAAAGTATGATATCGTAATAGATGGATTAACTTTAATGGTAATAGAAAAGCATGAATCAGAACCCAATAACTCTTTATATTCTCTTTTATCATTTGAAAATGAATGGAGTTGTTTCTTTAAATTAATAACAAGCGATATATATTATTCAGGGGTTATGCCTTGCGTTAAAAGAATCGACTATGAAACAAATTCTTCTGCTTCAGGTAGAGTTAAGTACCTGGTTTTCAATGTTGTTAGAACGACTTATGCCACCTTGGATGCTATGGACAATAGTCAAATATTGAATCATTTATTTTTCACTGAGAAAGATTGTAAAAAGCATCATGACCTATTAATAGAACTTGATCATTATGAGGATACTTTACAGGAAAAGTACCTCTATAATAATATGGTAGATCAAGAAGGGTATGATCAAAAAGGCAATCATTCTAAAATGATTACTGACTTGAACAATTATCTTAAACACTCATTAAATACACATACCATAGCTGTATCAACAAATCTAGTGACAGATGATGGCTATTTATTGGTAGGGAAGCGCGGATCTTTAAACATTGATGCAGGGGAGTACTATTGTTCTGCCAATGGACAAACAGAGTTTTTAGATGAATATGTTGACTTCTACAGAAAGTCTGTATTTGAAGATATGCCGACTATGGATTATTATTCAAAGTATCGTGTTGATTTAACAAACGAGGTTCAAAGAGAATGTATTGCTGAATTAGGGGTGACTTCTTTTGATATTGACTGGAATTATTATGGCGTATCCTATTTGAGTATCAATAACCATATTAGTCCTACCTCTAACGGAGAAATCGAATCAACAAAAGCTATTAATTCAAGAAGGATGCATTTCAATGTATTGATGTCAAATACATTAAAGCAATCCTTTAAAGAAGTTGTAAAAGCCCATAAGATTGCCACCGAAAATTTCGAAAATGAAGAGATTGTAGGGATAAAAACTGTAGTATTTAAAACAGTAAGTGATTTCATAAAAACAATGACTCTAGGTTCCTACTATTGGCTTGATGAGAATAAGTCCAGAATGTTTTTGTTGTTGATTTTTATATCAATCATTATCGGTAAAAGGAATTACTTGAGCCTTGATATTAGCAGCTATATAGACATAGGTTTAATAATAATATATTTGCTAATCTCATTGGTTAGTTGGATTAAAGATATGAAGATACGAAAAAGAATGATAAAGAAATACTACTATTTCCCTAGTTGTTTTGATAAAAAAATATTTAAAATGGAGAAAGTATTCCAAAAATTATCAAAGAAAACGAAAGATGCGAAGTTGCATGCTATTTTTAGGGTTATGTATGCACTGTATTTTTTGAGTGTTGTTAAGGATGATTAAGAGTTAAAGCAAGAGATATTATTTATAAGAGATTTTGCTTAAGTGGGGAGCATGATATGGATTACTATTTAAAAGGCATGACAGATGCTGAGATGCAGTTGTATCTTTATTGCAAAAAATTAGAAAACGAAAATATCATTGTTGTGCCTAATTTGATGATTGATAGAAGTGGTGAAGGCACGAATCAATATGACCTTATCTTACTTACGGATAGAGGTATTTTTGTCATTGAATTCAAAGATTATTCTGGGGCTATCTATGGAAATGAGTTCCAAAAAGAATGGGTTGTTTTCTATAAGGGTGGCAAGAAGATGAAGTTCAGGAACCCAGTAAAACAAAATGAGAATCATATTAAGACTCTTAATATATTGTTGTTTGAAAACAACATCAATCTACCGGTACATAACATAATTGTATTTGGAGATGCGGCAAGTTTGAACCAGATAGAGAGCTCTGTTCGTGTTATAAAAAAAGAAGAAATTAGTGAGGTCATCTCTCTATATCCTAGGTTGGTATTAGAGAATAATGAACTTAAGAATATAGAAACCCTGCTTGAACTTAAGAATATTACGTCAGATGATAAGCGCTTAGAGCATATTGATTTTGTGACGTCTTTGTCAGGTAAAAAAACAGAAAAACCTAGGGCACAAAGTGAAAGTATAGATGGCAATGTTTATAACAATAAAAGTGGTCAAAGCAATAAAAGTAGTTATTATAATAAAAGAAGGTATAAGAGTAAAAAAATAAAAAACTCTGATCTAGCTGTGATTGGTTTGATTATTTTTATTTTATTGACTTGGTCATATAATAAGGTTAATGATTGGATTCATACAAGTAAACAATTATCAGCAAATCAAAATATCAGTAGACCGGTATCCACCAAGATAAATACAAGTCATGGTAATGAGTTAGATTCATTACCTAATCAAGAAGAGGTTGAAGAAGACGTTGCTATAAGTCAAGTTGAAAAACCGGATGCTATGGAGAACACTGTAGAAGATGCTGATGTGAATCTAGATAATACTGTTAAGAATGATGATTCGGAAAACAGTGTGAATATAGAAGGTATGAATCAGACTGAGGACAAGCTTGATATAGGTTCAACCAAGGAACGGGTTAAACAAATATTTGGTGAGCCCAAAAAAGAAGATGAAAATATATGGTACTATGGTATATCCTCGATTACGTTTGATGGTAATGGAAAAGTAATAGGATGGTCAAATAGTGGCCACTTGGACAAAGGGGTATATATGCCAATTCAAGGAGTAAAAAAACTGGATACAGGATTAAGCAGAGAAGAAATACGTAACTTGTTAGGATCCCCAAG
>JAGXFY010000035.1:0-37756 GCA_024636985.1 Clostridiales bacterium
ATAACTATCCATGAGAGACCCTTCTATTTCTTTTGTCTTGGTATAACTTGTGGTCTCAAGATCTTCTATGGCACGACTGACTAAGGTGGCCATCTCTTCTCGGTTAATCCTTCTTCTATAGTTATCAAAGTCGCCCGGCTGAACATAGCCAAGTTCTATGGCTTTGTCGATGTGGTTCTTAGCCCAATAACCTTCTTCATCCTGTAGAATGTTATGTCCGGCTGCTACAACCAGACACTTAATAAACTGGTCCACTTGGAGAGGATTCGCCGGCTTGAATGTTCCATCGGGATAGCCTTTTAGAATATCTCTTGAATCTGCGCTGATGTGACTAAGATCCGCCTTAAACCAATCTTTATCACTTACATCCGTGTAAGATGCTGCTTGGACTGAGTTACTTGCTAGTCCGACCACCAAGATGATTGTTGTGAGTAAACCTATAACCGTAACTGTTTTCTTCATTTCTCTAATCCCCCATACTTTATATTTTAGAAATTTTGTTTGTTGATTTTTGCTATGCTGATTTTTTCTATCCTATTTAGTATAACTTTGATAAGTATGGGTGTAAAGCTTTTTGCGGTATTATTATGTATTTATATGGTGTATAGTATAATTATTTACATTTATGGGGATTACTGTCAGGTCATGTAGTAAATAAAGAATTCTGTCCAAACAAAAAAATAGTAATCTCAGACTTTCATCTTTGATTACTACAGTCATATAAATTTTACTCTCAAAATTTTAATAGTATCTGTCTTATGCTTCAGGTATTATGATTGCTGCAATAAGATAAGCTAAGAAACCGCCTCCGGTCATCCAGAACAATACCATAACCAATCTTACCAATGTAGGATCTACATTAAAATACTCAGCTAAACCACCACATACGCCAAACAACATCCTATCTGTTCTTGAACGGTATAATTTTTTCTCCATATAATTCACCTCACCTTAATATAATTCATATTATACAGTAAGTATAAACGATAAAGCTTAAAATCATCATTGAAAATGATTAGAGTATGATTAAGGCATCAAAACTATTTAGTTGAACTTTCATATATAGGATATAGTTACGAATGCATCAACGTAATCTATAGCTTATATATGATTTAGTGAAACTTAGTTTTGAAGCTTTGATCAATGATTAAGGCATCAAAACTATTTAGTTGAACTTTCATATATAGGATATAGTTACGAATGCATCAACGTAATCTATATCTTGTGTATGATTTAGAGAAACTTAGTTTTGAAGCTTTGATCAATGATTAATAAAACTTAGTTTTGAGGGCTGAATCATGATTAAGGCATTTTCTCAATCTCGTGAAGATGCATGCTTAGCTTTTTCGCCGTCTCAAGATAGAAATCATAGGTCTCTTGATTGTACTTAAGTCGTTTTAGTGTCTCACAGGGTATCAAAATGCCTTCTTCTCTATAAGCTATCCCTTTTTTGCTCAAATATACTTCAATCATACGGTCATCATTACTGTTATGCTTACGCCTAATCCAACCATCCTTTTCTAACCTTTTTAGTAAAGGACTTAAAGTGCCCGTTTTAAGATGGAGCGCTTTGCTGATTTCCTTAAATGACAAACGATCATGCTCCCATAACAATACCATGACAATGTATTGTGGGTAGGTCAACTGGTATGGTTTTAAAACCTCTTTATACAATCGCGTCATTGCTCTTGAAGCTTGATACAATTGAAAACATAGGTGTTCATTAAGTCCAAATTCTGACAAGGGAATACCTTCTTTCATATATGGGTATATAACGTATACCTAATTATCTCTTCATCATTCATTCACCATCTGTAAACTACTTTTGATGAGAAATCTAGATAATTAATCGTGCAAGATAGTTCTATTATATAGACATATGATTCCCTTGTCAATAATCGTTCTCATTTAGTTGGTCGGTATACTTACTATTTTAGCTTCTTCATTAGCTCTTCTCGTAACTCCTCATAACCCGGTTTGCCTAATAAAGCAAATACATTCTTCTTATAGGCTTCAACACCTTCTTGATCAAATGGATTTACACCAAGTAAGTAACCGCTGATGCCACAAGCTTTTTCAAAAAAGTATATCATTTTTCCAAAGTAAAAAGGTGTTAATTCAGGTAAACTGATGACCACATTGGGTACTCCACCATCAACATGGGCCAATAAGGTTCCTTGGAATGCTTTTTGGTTAACATAATTGAATGTTTCACCGGCAAGATAATTTAAGCCATCTAGGTTACCTTCATCTTCTTTTATGGCAACATCTTCTTCTGGCTTTTCAATGGTGACAACCGTCTCGAAAATATCTCTTCGACCATCTTGTATATACTGGCCCATCGAATGGAGGTCTGTTGAAAAATGTACAGCAGCAGGGAATATGCCTTTTTGATCCTTACCTTCAGACTCACCAAAAAGTTGCTTCCACCACTCTGCCACAAAGAACATGACCGGTTCATAGTCTACTAAGATTTCAGTTGTTTTACCCTTATTATATAGTGCATTTCGAACGGCAGCATACTGATAACAAGTATTTTCCCCAAGTTTCGGATTACCATATTCTTCTCTTCCTGAGGAAGCACCTTCCATTAAGGCATCAATATCGATACCTGCTGCTGCAATTGGTAGCAATCCAACCGGTGTGAGCACGGAGTATCTACCGCCAACATCATCGGGAATAATAAAGGTCTCATAGCCTTCAGCTGTTGCAAGCTGACGTAAAGCACCTCTTGACTGATCGGTTGTAGCAAAAATACGATTCTTGGCTTCTTCTTTGCCGTATTTATCTTCAATCAGACTTTTTAAGACTCTAAAAGCGATGGCAGGTTCTGTTGTTGTGCCTGATTTACTGATAACATTGATGCAGATTTCTTTATTCTTCAAATAGTCAACCAGTTGACTTAAATATGTACCACTGATGTTATGACCTGCAAAAACGATTTGCGGACCTTTACGATTTTCCTTGTCCTGAAGATTATAAAAAGCATTTGATAAGCCGTCAATGACCGCTTTTGCACCTAAATAAGAACCACCGATACCAATGACTACCAATACATCCGCCTTTTCTTGAATGGTGCTGGCCGCTTTTTTTATTCGATTGAATTCTTCTTTATCATAATTTAAAGGCAAGTCAATCCAACCCAAAAAATCATTCCCAAGGCCCGTTTTTTCATGAAGCATTTGGTGCGCTGCTTCGACCATTTTTTCAAAACCCTTCAATTCATGATCCAATACTGAACTTCTTGAATAATCTAATCCTAATTTCATACTTTATCCTCCTAAGTCTTTTATATTGTTTCATTTGTTGCATTTATAAAAAATGTCTTTCTCCTGTTAAAATGTCAAAACCATACCGTTCAATATTCTTATAAGGTTATAGGGTCAAAATGAATTTTAAATAAATCATATTTTGACCCTTCGTTAATTATATAGAATATATGATTCTATGTAAAGGCTTACATAAGGACATACCCTACTACCAGACATTACCATAAGTCATGACCGCCCAGATAATTGCTATAGCCAAAACACAAATAATACCAGCTTTAAAAGTGGGATTGACCTTTTTCTTTTTAGTATTTTTATTATACATCGTCATTTGTTTTTCCTCTATTTCACAAAAATTCATTGAACTATAATAGAGACGTATACACGTCTCTATTATAGTTCAATACTATTCATATGTAAATTGTCTGTACCGATTATATCTTTTATTTACTAAAGTCGTTTCATCCAACAGCGATAGCTCTTCGACTTTCTCTATTAAAGCTTTTTTCAAAACTGCTGCTGTTTGATTAAAATTGACTTCAATACCTTCTTCAGGTTCATCAATGATTTTTTCTATGACTTTAAGACCAAGTAAATCCTTTGCGGTAATTTTCATTTCATCCACAATGAGTGGCGCCTTTGATCCGTCTTTATAAAGTATGCTGGCAAAACCTTCCGGTGAAAGTATAGAGTAGATGGCGTTTTCTAGCATCCATACTTCATCAGATACCGCAAGTGCCAGAGCACCACCAGAACCACCTTCACCAATAATAATGGTTATAATAGGTACTTTGAGTGCTGACATCTCATAGAGATTCCTGGCGATTGCTTCACCTTGCCCACGTTCTTCAGCTTCAATGCCACAAAAGGCACCTTGTGTATCTACGAGACAGATAATCGGACGATTAAACTTTTCTGCTTGCTTCATGAGTCTTAGTGCTTTTCTATAGCCATCCGGCAAGGGGCTTCCAAAATTTCTCGCCATCTTATCTTTGAGCTTTTTACCCTTTTCTTGTGCTATAACCGTAACATTTATATCCCCAAGTTTTGCAAGCCCACCTACGATAGCCTTATCATCTGAGTATAAACGGTCTCCATGTAGTTCAATAAAAGAATCAAATATAACGTCCAAATATTCCAAAGAAGTCGGACGATCTTTTTTTCTAGCCTTCAATACGCGATCCCATGCCTTCATACTAAGATCCTCCTAACTATGCATTTTAAGAAGACTGCTTAGAGTACTTCTCATGTCTTCTCTATGAACAATTTTATCTACAAAGCCATGTTCCATTAAGAACTCCGCTGTCTGAAAACCATCCGGTAACTCTTGCTTAATGGTATCTCTAATAACCCTTGGACCGGCAAATCCAATCAAACTACCTGGTTCCGCCAAAATGATGTCACCTAACATAGCAAAGCTGGCTGTAACACCACCTGTTGTTGGGTCTGTCAAAACGGTTATATACAGTAAGCCTGCATCTGAATGTCGTTTTAGAGCCGCTGATGTCTTGGCCATCTGCATGAGTGATATAATCCCTTCTTGCATTCTGGCACCACCTGATGCGGTATAAATGATAACAGGTAAGGAAGCTTCCGTCGCCATCTCAACCAATAATGTTACTTTTTCTCCTACAACAGCACCCATGCTACCCATTAAAAATCTTGAATCCATGACGCCGATAGCAACTTCTCTACCTTCTATCATACCTGTACCCGTCATTATGCCTTCATGCAGCTTAGTTTTGATTTTTAAGGCCTTGATTTTTTCATCATATCCTTTGAAATTCAGAACATTGACTGTTTTAAGGTCAGTAAACATCTCTAAGAAAGTACCTTCATCCAGAACTGAATCTAGACGACTTTCAGCATCCATTCTAAAGTGCTTTTTACAGCTACCACAAACAAAATCACTGTCCTTTAATGCTTTTTTGTAAATTAGTTCATGACAGTTCGGACATTTAATCCAAGATCCTGTTGGAACGTTGGCTTCGTTTGTATTCTTTGGATTGGGTGTCAATTGAATATAATGGGTTTTCTTGAATATATTTTTCATAAATGCCACCTAACCTATTTAACAAATTTGTCGCCTTGAATGTTCTCAATAAAACTTGTATTATAATTCCCGGAAATAAAATCCGGTTGATTAATAATTTCCATATGAAAGTCAATGTTGGTATCAATACCGGACACCACAAACTCACCGAGGGCACTGTTCATTTTACGGATAGCATCTTCACGTGTATCTCCATGAACGATGAGCTTCGCCAACATTGAGTCATAAAGTGGTGGTACCGTATAACCGTTATAAATGGCTGAATCTATTCTAATACCATTACCGCCAGGCATATGTAAATAATCAATGGTTCCAGGTGAAGGTCTAAATCCTTTTGAAGGGTTCTCTGCATTAATGCGGCATTCAATTGAATGTCCCCTTAACACGATATCTTTTTGTTTTAGATTTAGAGGTTTTCCACCTGCAATTTCTATCTGTTTTTTAATCAAGTCAATACCTGTAATCATCTCTGTAATCGGGTGTTCTACTTGAATACGTGTATTCATTTCCATAAAGAAAAATTCACCACTTTCTTCAAGTAAAAATTCAACGGTTCCGGCATTTCTATATTTGATAGATTTTGCTGCCTTTACAGCTATATCACCCATTGTTTTTCTTAGTTTTGGCGTAATTCTAGAAGATGGTGCTTCTTCCACAATCTTCTGATGGCGTCTTTGTATAGAACAGTCGCGTTCGCCAAGATGCACCGTATTACCGAAATTGTCTGCTAAAATCTGAAATTCAATATGACTAGGATTAACAATATAACGTTCCATATACATGGCATCATCATCAAAAGATGCTTTAGCTTCTTTTTGTGCCATGATAAAATTCTTCTCAAGTTCACCTTCATTTAAGATAATACGCATACCTTTACCGCCACCGCCAGAAGATGCCTTGACAATCATAGGATAGCCAATATCATTTGCTATCCTTTTAGCTTCTTCAATGCTTTTGACAATACCGTCTGAACCCGGTACAACAGGAATACCTGCTTCAATCATTGTTTTTCTGGCTCTTGACTTATTACCCATGGCTTCAATCATCTCTGACGAGGGACCTATGAGTATTATGTTAGAATCTTCACAAGCATGTGCGAAGGTCGGATTCTCCGATAAAAAGCCAAATCCAGGATGAATGGCGTTTGCTTTTGTTATGACAGCAGCACTAATGACTCTTGTAATATCTAGATAACTTTCTCTAGAATTAGCTGGACCAATACATATCGCCTCATCTGCCAATTGTGTATGGAGCGATTCTCTATCTGCATCTGAATAAACCGCAACACTTTTTATGCCCATCTCTCGACATGCTCTTATGATTCTAACAGCAATCTCACCTCGATTGGCAATTAATATTTTTTCAAACATACAAGCCTCCTATTTTAACCGACAAAGAATTTGAGTTCACATTCCGTAGCAATTTTACCATCTACTGATGCTGTCGCCTTACCGATGCCAATAGGACCTTTTGATCTAATGATTTCCACTTCTAGTTTTAGCACGTCACCCGGTACGACCTTTTGTTTAAATTTTGCTTTATCAATACCTGCAAAATATGCAATCTTACCCTTGTTTTCTTCTTTGGCTAAAATGGCTACTGCACCTGTTTGAGCTAAGGCTTCAATAATTAAAACACCAGGCATAACCGGTTCTGCAGGAAAATGGCCTTGGAAAAAATATTCGTTAAAAGTAACGTTTTTTGTAGCTGTTGCACTTACACCAACAACCAATTCATCTACACGATCTAACAATAAAAATGGTGCTCTATGTGGAATTATTTCTTGAATTTGCTTAATATCTAACATATCATGCTCCTTATAAGGGTTTTATTTTAAAAAGTTTTTGACCATATTCTACTGGTGTTTCATTCTGAGCCATGATTGCAACAATCTCGCCATCCACTTCAGATTCAATCTCATTCATAAGTTTCATGGCCTCAATAATGCATACCACATCACCTTTTTTTACCTTATCGCCTACTTTAACATAAGCACCGGCTTCAGGACTTGGTGCATTGTAATAGGTTCCAACAATTGGTGAGTCAATAGACAAAAAGCTCTCTTCTTCAACAGGTGTTGCTGTCACTGTTTTTTCTTCATAATATATGTTACCGGAGGGTGCAGGTGTCGTTTCTGTCATGTTTACATTATTTTGTATCGGTGCTGAAGGGATGGTTGGCTCATTAATTATTTTTCCGCCAATCTTATCAAATACCAGATGCGTACCTTCATGTGTGATTTCTATATGGGCATATTCTGTCGTCTTCAAACTTTCAATTAGATTAAATATTTCTTTCGTTTCCATATTGGACATATCCTCCCAAACTTATTTTATTTATATTTTTTGAATAACAAGGTAGCGTTATGACCACCAAACCCTAATGAATTGGACAAGGCTACATTCACCTTTGCACTTCTTCCAACATTTGGTACATAGTCCAAATCACATTCCGGATCATGAATCTCTTGATTAATTGTCGGATGCAGATAATCCTCTTGAATGGATTTGATACATACAACGGCTTCTACACCACCGGCAGCACCTAACAAATGCCCAGTCATAGATTTAGTGGAATTAATGGCAACTTTTGATGCATGCTCACCTAGAGAAACTTTGATAGCTTCTGTCTCGAATTTATCGTTATATGGGGTACTTGTGCCATGGGCATTAATATAATCAACATCTGATGGCAAAAGACCGGCTTCATTAATCGCTAAAGTCATGGCTTTGGCTCCGCCCACACCACCAGGTGCCGGTGATGTCATATGATAAGCATCGGTCGTTGCACCGTATCCTGCTATTTCAGCCAATATGGTAGCGCCACGTTCTAGAGCATGGTCAAGCGCTTCAAGAACCAATATACCGGCGCCTTCACCCATAACAAAACCATCACGCCCACCATCAAACGGCCTGGATGCTTTTTGGGGATCCGGATTCGTACTTAATGCTGTTAAGGCACTAAATCCTGCAATACCCATAGGTGTGATACAACTTTCTGTGCCGCCGGTTACAGCAACATCCATATAGCCAAACTTGATGTTACGAAAGGCTTCGCCAATAGAATGTGAACCTGAAGCACACGCTGACACAATACAATGAGAAGGTCCTTTTAAACCATATTTAATTGCAACATTACCCGCTGCCATATTAACAATGATTTTGGGAATAATGAGGGGTGCTACTCTTTGAGGACCAAATTCAAGCAAACGTTGCTCTTCTTCCTCAATCATACCAAGACTACCCATACCGGATCCGATAAAAGTTCCAATTCGGTCACAGTTTTCTTCTGTCACCTCAAGACCTGACATAGCAAGGGCTTCTCCAGCTGCAATCACTGCAAACTGTGAGAAACGTTCCATACGCTTCGCATCTTTTCTATCTAAAAAATCTTTAGGATTATAATCTTTTAATTCAGCTGCAATTTTGACCGGATAGTCGGACGCATCAAATTGAGTGATCATATCCACACCTGAAACACCTTCTTTTAATGCCGACCAAAATTGGTCCACATTATTTCCAATTGGTGTGATTGCACCAATACCTGTGACGACAACTCTTCTACTCATTCTTATACTCCTTCTCACATCTTTTTGTTCTTACTAAGATTAATATGTCAAAACTATGTTTTGGCGCTATAACCTTACTATATATATAACCCACCGTTAACGCCAATAATCTGTCCTGTTATGTAATCCGCTTTTTCTGATGCTAAAAATACAACTAAGTCAGCGATGTCTTTGGGCTCTCCAAGTCTATTTAGAGGTATGTTGGCAATCATTTCAGTTCTCGCTTGCTCGGGCATCTTATCGGTCATCGCCGTTTTAATAAATCCTGGCGCAATGGCATTCACTTTAATGCCCCTAGATGCAAATTCTCTCGCTAAGGTTTTGGTCAGGCCGATGACGCCTGCTTTTGATGCCGAATAATTCACTTGACCAACATTACCCATGACACCAACAATAGATGCGATATTGATAATCTTGCCTTCTTTTTGCTTAAGCATCTTTCTTGCAATATGCTTACAACAGTTAAAAGTACCTTTTAAATTGACATTAATGACCGCATCAAATTCATCTTCGCTCATACGCATAATCAAATTATCTCTTGTTATACCGGCATTGTTAACAAGAACATCAATTCTACCAAAAATCTTAAAGGCATCATCCATCATTTTTTCCACAACACCAAAGTCACTAATATCGCCATATAGAAGTTCACATCTGGTTCCAATAGCTTCTACTTGACTTTTAACATCAAGTGCAGCTGCCTCATCAAAAACATAATTTAAAAGAATATCATGTCCTTCTTTAGCAAGTTCTAAGGCTATTACCTTACCTATTCCTGTATTGCCCCCTGTTATAAGTGCTACTTTATAATCTGCCATTACTTATCCTCCATGAATGTTTTTAGTTCTTCTAACCCATCTATACTATTAACACTGATTACTTTTTTCTTGCGATCTATCTTCTTTATTAAGCCTGCCAATGTATTGCCTGGACCGATTTCTATGAAGGTATCTACACCTAGATCAATCATTTCTAGTACATTGTTTTCCCATAAAACAGGCGACTTCACTTGTGTTATCAACAGGTTTTTGATCTGACTTATATCTGTAACCACCTTACCCGTTACATTGCTTAGGTAGGGCGTTTTATATTCACTGAATATAACAGACTCAAGCCTTGGTCTTAGTTTTACTGCTGCACCGGCCATGAGGTCACTATGGAAGGCCCCGCTAACGTTCAAGGGTATAACTTTTATCTTTGCTGCCTCAAATAATGGATAACTTTTGTCCAGAGCTGCCTTCTCACCTGCAATTACAATTTGTTTACTGCTATTGTAATTGGCTATGGTTAAATAACCGTCAACTTGATTAAAGACTTCTAAAATGGCCGCTTGACTAGAACCTATAATTGCAGCCATACCACCATCTGTTTCAAGGGCAGCTTCTTGCATGTATTGCCCTCTTTTTCTAACAATATCAATAGCTTCATCAAAACTCAGTAATCCACTTGCAACGAGAGCACTGTATTCACCTAGACTCAAGCCGGCAAGATAGTCCGCTTTGACACCCATATCTTCTATGACTTTTAATGTAGCTATGGATACCGATAGCAATGCCACCTGGGTATAGGCTGTATCATTAATTTTTGTATTTTCAGTGTTGCATAAATCGTATAAGTCAAAATCCAATAAGTCATTGGCCTGGTCAAACACTTTCTTACTTTCAACGTAATTAGAAATAATTTCCTGACCCATGCCTACATGTTGAGCGCCTTGGCCCGGAAAGATAAATGCAATCTTACCCATTTTTATTCTCCTTGATACATTCTTTTTAATTTAGGTAAAAAGAACCTCTATATTAAATAAAAGTTCTTTTTACCTTTTTTGTCTATTGTCTAAGCATTTGCCTCAGCATAGTCAAGAACATCTTGAACGGTCTTGATATTTGCCAGTTCTTCATTTGGTATTGCAACACCAAACGCATCTTCAATACTCATTACCAATTCAAAAAGATCCAATGAATCTGCACCTAGATCATCAATAAAAGATGCTGTTGGCACTACCTCTGCTGCTTCTACATCTAATTCTTCTACAATAATTTCTACTAACGCTTCTAAAGTCATTTTACTGCCTCCTATTTTATCTATTGTTTTTTGGGTTTTTGTTATCAAAAACACTTTATTTGAATCCTTGTAATCAGGTTAAAGTTTCAAAACACTTTAACAATTCAAGGCATCCATTCATTAAAATTGTATCAGACTACAGCCATATGTCAATCCCGCACCAAATCCCGCAATGATTACTTTTTTGCCTGTCAGTAAACCTTCTTCCGACATTTCCGATAATGCAATGGGTATAGATGCAGCAGATGTATTTCCATATGCCTCCATGTTGACATAAAACTTGTCCATATTGATTTTCATGCGTTTAGCAATTTTAGATACAATACGCACATTAGCCTGATGGAGCACAAAGTAATCCACATCTTCTTGTGTGATTTGATTCTTTACCATCACTTCATAAAGAATCTCGGGTACCTTCTTACAAGCGAATTGAAACACATCCTGCCCATTCATCATAAGCTTATGCTCATTTTGTTCTTCATAAAAAGGTGTTTTATTACCAACATTTTTTGCATATAAACATTCAAACGCTTCGCCAATTGCATAATTAATAGAATCAATAATACCAAATTCATCACTGGCTTCTAAAATCACAGCACCTGCACCATCTCCAAATAATACACAAGTACTTCGGTCTTCCCAATCTAGGATCTGGGACAACTTCTCACTCCCTATGACTAAGGCATTCTTGTATTTACCGGTTTTGATAAACTGGTCTGCAACATCTATACCATAAACAAAGCCTGAACATGCTGCATTGAGATCAAAGCACATAGCCTTACTAGCACCAATCGCCTTTTGAACAAGGCAAGCCATGGATGGTGTGGCATACTCACCTGAAAAGGTTGCCACAATTATGAGTTCAACATTTTTAGGGTCCAGTTCTGCTTTTTCTAGTGCTCTTAAGGATGCATAGCCGGCCATCTCAAAAGAGGTTTCAGTAACTGCAATATGTCTATTTCTTATACCGGTTCTCGAGTGAATCCATTCATCATTTGTATCCATCATTGTTGATAGATCGTTATTGGATACTTTGAGCTCTGGTACATAATGCCCAATACCGGATATTCTTGCAATTTTCATAATTTACTCCTTAAATCAAAATCTCTATGCTTTCGTTATACATGGGTGTCTGGTTATAGATATGGATTGATTTGAGTTTAGAATAGTTTGATACTCAAAGTATATCACTTTTTGATGTTTTGTCAAGTTTTCTAACTAAATTCTAATCCTTTTATATGGGTAAATGAATAATAGATTGCTATACTAACTTTATCAACAAAAGTATGAAAGGAGTCCTCTTATGACGCAATCAGAATTTTTAACATCTTTGGATGCTGCACTCATTAAATATAAAGTAAAAGATCGATTTCGTATTATCGATCATTACAAACATCAGTTGGACCAAGCCGGATCAAATTCAGAGGATCTAGAAAAAATCTTGTCAAGGTTTGGTGATCCAGACCAAATAGCCGCCACCTACCGAAAAAAAGAAACATCTCAGCCTGTAGAACCTGTCGGTATTAAGTTTCTAAAAAGCCTTTTCATTGGAATAGGACTTCTGCTATTTAACTTAATTTTCGTATTGGGTATTTATGCAGGTATATGGGGCATTGTTATTGGCTTTCTAGGCGGTGGTATCGGTCTATTTTTTTCCGGTATAGCTTTCTTAGTTTCAACATTTTTCTCTCTACCGGGTGTGTTTCATTTACCTTTAATACTCATTGAACATCCCGTTTTAATGGGTAGCAGTGGTATTCTTTTAATCGGAACCGGTTCTTTTCTAATTATATTATCCATCTGGTTTATAAAATACTGGTGTATTTTAACTGTAAAATATGTGAAATGGAATATTCAATTAATAAGAGGTGATCGTTATGAAAAATAGTTTTGATAGCAACATGGGCAAAGCACTATTAATCTCAATTTCTATTATAGCACTTGCAGCTTTGATTGTGATTAGTTATATGGATAAGCATGAATTGAGCTTCAAAGAATTTTTTAATTCAAATCTGGCTTTTAATGGTTTTGACAATGTCACTATGGATTTTGATTTTGATATGGATGGCTTGGAATTCGACAAAGACAACCCCTCAAGTCGTTTTAATACAAAACTACTACATGAGGAAAAAACTTTCGAGGCCTTTGATAGAATTAGAATTTCTGCTACTACTGAAGCCATAATCTTTGTGCATGAAGATCGAGAGGATATTAAGGTAGTTTTTGATCGAGAAGTGCCCGATACAAATAAATATATCATTGATTATAAGGCTAATCAAAATAATCAGGAGATAAATATCACTTCCAAACTTCGGCTAAACAACGTTTTCACCGATCAAACATATAACGGTTCTATTATCTTATATGTACCGGAAAATTATCAATGCGATATATTAACCATTGAGAAGACGGTTTCAGAATTAGATGGATTGGTTTTGCCAAATCATCTTAACAACCTAAATATAACTTCAAATGTTGGTGAGTTGAAAATAGAGCTTTTTCAGCCACTTGACCAATTATATCTCAAAATCAATGCCGGTAACATTAATCTAAAAACCGAGGCAGAGGTCAATCAGTTGGAGCTATCCGTAAATACAGGGACTTTACGACTCCTAGCACAAGAAGAAATACAAAGCTTCAAAGCTTCTAATAATTTTGGAGATTTGGATTTTGTCTTTAACAAATCTCCTCTTGATGCAACATTAACGTCTAATGCCGGTGATATTCGGTTGGATTTCCTTGAACCTGTTCATCAATTGGATGCTAATGTTAACATAGGAAGCCTAGATTTAATTCTACCACAAAATGATGAAAGCCACGTTTATAGCAATACTAAGTTAACAGATATCTCTAGTGATATACCCGTAGTATCTAATCGGAATGACGCTAATATTTTTCTTAGTGTTGATCTTGGTAGTATAAATGTTATAAGAAATACATCTCATTAAAGCAAGACCAATATTTTACAGCAGGAAATGCCTTGACGCATACGTAAACCATGCACTATCAAAGAAGCCATCACATGTGTGATGGCTTCTTTGATTCTATCTTTGATCTTTTATTAATAAATTAGTTAGCTCTGCATACTGATTAAGATTTAAAGCCTCGCCTCTAATTCTAATATCTAAGTTTAATACTTCAAGCGCATGAATGACCTGCTGTTTGTCAAATTGAGGTTGACTGTTGGTTAAGCTATTAATCAAAGTTTTTCTTCTTTGAGCAAAGCCACCTTTTATAATTTTAAAAAGTGTAGCTTCATCTATAACAGAAACAGAAGGCGTATTGCGTCTGGTCAACTTGATAACTGCTGAACCTACATTAGGTTTAGGAATGAAACAATCCGGTTTTACCATGGTTACGAGTTCCGTTTGTGCATAATAGGTTGTAGCTAAGCTAAGAGCACCATAAGCCTTAGTTCCTGGAACCGCATCCATTCTTTCTGCTACTTCTCTTTGGATCATGACAGTGATAGAAGATATTGGTAGTCTTTTTTCTAGTAAATTCATAATGATCGGTGTTGTTATGTAATACGGAAGATTTGCAACAACCTTAATATGTTCAACACCTTCTTCGGAAATTATCTTCATTATATCTAACTTCAAGATATCTTCATTTATAATCCTAACGTTATCATAGTCACTTAGTGTATCTTCTAAAACCGGTATTAATTTTTTATCAATTTCGACAGCTATAACTTTTTTTGATACCTCTGCCATAGCTTGAGTTAAGCTCCCAATACCCGGTCCAATTTCCAGTACAACATCTTCTTTTGTTAAGTCTGCTCCTTGAATAATCTTATCTATAATATTAGAATCAATTAGAAAATTCTGCCCAAATCTTTTTTGAAAACTAAAGCCATATTTATCAATTATGGCTTTAGTTTCACTTATGTTTGCAATTCTTTTGATCAATTTGTCCTCTTTTCTATGTCCATAATCTATTAGAAATTGATTCTGGTAGTACTCACGACTTCTTTAAAAACGGTCATAATTTTGGGGTCGAATTTTTCTGCTTCCTTTGACATAATTAATATCGCTTCTTTTTTAGAATAATCTTCTCTAAATGGTCTTTTTTCAAGCAATGCATAAAAGACATCACAAATTTTTAATATTCTTGCTCCTAAAGGAATTAGCTCGCCCTTAAGCTTATCTGGATAACCTGATCCATCATAGTTTTCATGATGATGCATGATACTGCTTAAGACTTCATTTGAAACATGACTTGCTTGTATGAGCATTTGTGTGCTTTTGGTTGTGTGTTGTTTTACATACTCATATTCATCATTAGTAAGATCTCTAGAATTACCAAACACTTCATTGTCCATAGATA
This sequence comes from Clostridiales bacterium, assembly GCA_024636985.1. Classification (GTDB taxonomy): domain Bacteria; phylum Bacillota; class Clostridia; order Lachnospirales; family Vallitaleaceae; genus Petrocella. Next base: position 15,281 of record JAGXFY010000035.1, read on the forward strand.
ACTTGCCCATATCAATAAATAGACCTGATACCGCAACACTTTGGCATGTTTCCTCATCTAAGCCCATACTGTAAGCTACTTTTTCTGCTAGCTTACTAACTCTAATATTATGTTGAATAATTTCATAAGTTCCTTTTATGTTCATAAGACGCCTCCATTAGTATTTTTCAACTAGGTGTTACAATATTACAGGCTTATTATAGCAAACATATAATATTATTGACACTGTTATTTACATAGTTCGATTTATTTGATACAATTAAACTGTTCTATTTATTATAATATTATGATATTTAAGAAGTTCATGACAAAACTTGATGAGGTGTTATTATGGAATTAGAAACATATGATGAAATTGCTGAATTATTGAAAGTCCTAGGTCATCCGGCAAGGCTATGTATTGTAGATGGTTTGCTGAAAAATCCTGGATGTAATGTGACTTATATGCAAAGCTGTCTGAGTATACCCCAATCAACCGTATCTCAACATATAGCCAAGCTAAAGTCAGCGCATATTATTGAAGGTAAACGTGAAGGTCTAGAAATCAAGTATAAGGTTGTAAATCCAATGGCTATTCTTCTAATCGAAGTCTTACTTAAAAATCATTCATCATTCCCCTCTAAATAGAGGGGTTTTTACTTCGGTCTTATTTCCCGGGAAATATTATGATTAACTCTCAAATCTGGGTTTGGACCTTAATCAATTTTTTTGATAAACTTCTCATATACTTCACTTATAGCACTTTCATTATTCTCAGCTTCAGTTATATAGTCCGCTTTTGCTTTTACACCATCATGTGCGTTATTGACAGCCACACCAAAACCAGCATATTCAATCATGGATACATCGTTAAAACCATCACCAATAGCAACTACTTCTTCTCGGCTAATACCTAGGCTCTCAGCTAAGTTTTTAACCGCTAGCCCTTTATTAGCTTCTTTATGAAGCACTTCAACATAATGAGACTTGGAATAGAAAATATTAAAAGTACGATCAAATTTAGCCGTTAACTCAAGTCTTAATTTTTCTAATGCCTCCCCTGCAACATGATTATACAGTACTTTTATGCTCTCTTCTACTTCTTTTAAGTCACTGACCACCTTCACTGGTAAACCTGAGAGTTCTTCATATAGTTTGGTTTTTTCTGTGTATTTTTCAACAATAATCTCATCTGTATATAGCTGTGTATCAATGTTATGTTGTCTGCCGATGTCAATGAGTTCTTTTAGATATTCTCTTGAAATTGGTTTATAGAATAGTCTTTCACCATCAAATCGATCTATTACCGCACCATTATAAGAAATTATATAGTCTTCTTTTTCATGAACACCTACTTCTTTAACATATTTCATCATTGAATCTTTTGCTCTACCAGAACAAAAAACTACATGAATACCCATGTTTTCCATTTCAATAATTGCTTTTTTATTTTCTTTACTAATCTCAAGTTGATCACTTAGTAATGTATCATCTAAATCTATTGCAAGTAATTTATATTTCATGATCTGCCTCTCTTAGGTCTTGTTCGTTAGCTCGCCTATAATTTTTCAATGGCTATTTTAATAGTATCCTGCTCCTCTTTTGATAATGCTTGCTCTGTCTTACCTTTAATAATTTGTTTTGTGTACAGGTGACTGCCTTCTCTAGTATGTATAGAATTTAGCAAAAAACCATCTAAATTCTTATTTATCAACACTATAACAGCACTTAATTGACCACCCATGCCGCCAAAAGCGTCATATTTATGCATCGCAACACTTTCAAATGTCTTATTAAGATTTTCATAGATTTTTTTGATATCTTCTTTAATTATTACCTTATCCTCAATTAAATCCATGATTTTTTCTTGATTACTAATCAAAACCCCTTCGATATTGATTTCCGAGCTTAGATGCGTAAAAGACTTATACTTCTTTTTTAGACGAGAAATCGTAATAATTTGTATTAAACTGGTTAATAGTAGTGCTAAAGTGACAACTGAAAGAACTGCAATAATATCAGTCGTATAATCATTAATAAATTGATAAATGTCCATGTATAATCTCCTATTGATTCGAAATAGTGTGCATTAATTCTAATATTCGGTTCAATTCATCTTTAGAATAGTATTCGATTTCAATTTTCCCTAACTGTTCAGTTTTTTTAATAATTGAAACCTTAGTTCCAAGTATTTTTTTTACATCATCCTCAATTTTTTTATAAATCGGATCAAGCTCTAAAATGCCTACATCCCTTTTGATTTTCTTGTTAGGATTCAAATAATTCTTTATCAGTTTTTCGGTTTCCCTTACACTGAGTTTTTCATCAAAAACTCTTGTCGCAATATCGAGTTGAGCATTCTGGTCTTCTATTGCTAATAAAGCTCTAGCATGACCACTTGAGATCATCTCATCAATAATCATTTGTTGCACTTGTATACTGAGATTTAATAGTCTAAGTGTATTGGCAATCGCTGATCTACTTTTCGAAACCTTCTCAGCAATTTCATCTTGCTTAAGAGAAAACTCTGCAATAAGTCGTTGATATGCTAATGCTTCTTCAATTGCGTTAAGATTTTCTCTTTGAATGTTCTCTATAAGAGATACTTCTAGAATCATTTCGTCAGAATAATCTTTGATGATCACCGGTATTTCTTTAAGACCAGCTATTTTCGCAGCACGCCATCTTCGTTCTCCTGCAATAATTTCATAATACTTATCTTTTTTTGCAACAATGAGTGGTTGAATAATCCCATATTGTGAAATTGAATCTGCCAATTCGTGCAATGCATCTTCTTCAAAAACTTTTCTAGGCTGTTCTCTATTAGGTTCTATATTGGATATCCTTATATTTAAGGTTCCACCTTTACCATGATCTAATATTTCATCTTCAAGTTCGTCAGATATAAGTGCATTCAATCCCTGCCCAAGTCCTCTTTTTTTAGCCATGTTACACTCTCCTCTCAATGACTTCATCCGCCAAAAGTCTGTAGCTTTCTGCACCTTTAGAGTTTGAATCGTACAGATTAATTGGTAAACCATAGCTAGGTGCTTCACCGAGTCTTACATTTCTTGGTATAATTGTTTGATATATATTTGTACGTCTCAGTTCCTTCTTCACTTCTTCTACAACTTGTATGGATAAATTCGTTCTTGCATCGTACATTGTGAAAACCACCCCTTCAATTTCCAAATCAGGGTTAAGGCGTTTTTTTACTAAATTGATGGTATGCATTAATTGTGAGAGTCCTTCAAGTGCAAAGAACTCACATTGAATAGGTACCAATACAGTATCTGCTGCCGTTAGCGCATTTACTGTTAGTATACTTAAAGATGGCGGACAGTCAATGATGATGAAATCATACTCTGTTACAATACTATTTAGTAATTTCTTCATTATAAAACTGTTTTCTTTTAAACCAATTAACTCTACTTCTGCACCAGCTAATTCTACATTTGCTGGAATCAAAGAAAGATTGTCGTAGATGTTAACCATTACCGTTTCTTCTAAGGAACGCGTACCTAGGAGCAACTCATATGTTGTGTTTTTCAGTTTGGTCTTATCAATACCCAAACCTCTGGTTGTATTCCCCTGAGGATCTATGTCTAGTGTTAAAACCTTCTTATTTTTTTCTGCAAGACAAGCCGAAAGATTGATTGCTGTTGTTGTTTTACCAACCCCACCTTTCTGATTGGCAATCGCTATAATTCTACCCATTTTCTACACCTACTCTCATTTTCCTTTCTCATTATAGCACATTCACCTCAACTATTCATTATGTTTCACGTGAAACATTGGTAATCATTTTAATAAATACTAACAAATTGTTTCACGTGAAACAATTTGGCACTATAACTTAGGTATAACTCTATTAAATTCTACTTTAGTAGGAAAGGTCTTTGATGTATTCTGCCACGCGTCAAGGCTGAATACTAAAAGTATGACTTTCCTTGAGACAAGAAAAGAAGCTTCGCTTTGTTATGAGCTCTTCTGCTCATATTTCTGAACGGTTCGAAAGGAAAGGACCTTGACGTATTCTGCCACACTTCAAGGCTGAATACTAAAGTATGACTTTCCTTGAGAACAAAAAAAAGCCTCTAAGATATTTCTTCCTAGAGACTTAGCTAATCCAATACGTTTATATATTTATTATCCATAGTTGATGCCAAACTCCTAAAACAACTCCACAATAGCATTCTTAATTGCAAACACTGCAGCTTGAGTTCGATCGGAAACTTCTATCTTCTTAAAAATATTAGAAACATGATTCTTAACAGTTTTCTCACTTATACAAAGTCTATGCGCAATTTCCTTATTAAGTAAACCTTCTGTAATTAATTTGAGCACTTCTACTTCTCTTTTTGTCAATCTTGTATTGTGTACCGCACCCGTTTCATCATTATTCATCTTCTTAAATAATAATGATGCCATATTAGGTTGAATATACGTCTCACCTTCATAAACAGATCGAATGGCACGTATCAGAACATCAGACTCAGAATCTTTTAGAACATAACCTTTGACACCTATTTCAACTGCTTTGTAAAGGTATTCAACCTCATTATGGATTGTCAAAATAATAATGTTAGCAACAATATCATTTTGCTTTAAATATGTTAATACCTCGAGTCCGTTACGTTCCGGCATGTTAATATCTAACAACACCACGTCTGGATTATACTCAATAATTTTTTCTATTGTCTCATTACCATTTCCAGCTTGGGCAACTACAATAATGTCATCTTCTAACTCTACTAATTGTTTTAAGCCTTCTCTTACCATAGAATGGTCATCGGCTATCATTATCCTAATTTTACTCATGTCTCTCCTCCTTACTAATTAAGGGAACTCTTATATGTATTGAGGTACCTTTTCCTGACTTTGATACAATTTTAAACTCACTAGATAAAAGATTAGCTCTTTCGCGCATCATAGACATACCAAATCCTTTATTATCTTCAAGTCGCAACTTCATATCACCAACTTCAAAGCCAATGCCGTTATCTGTTATTTCTAGTTCAATACCACTGTCCTCATATGTCAAGTCCACACATACTCTTGAAGCTTTTGAATACTTCAAAACATTATTAAGTGCCTCTTGTGTAATGCGGTAAAGCGTTAAGTTAACAACAGGATCAATTTCTTCAGTTGCATAATCCTCACATTCCACTACATTGAACTCGATTGTAAATCCTAGATCATCACTCATTTTATCAATGAGACGTTCTAAAGTTGGTATTAAGCCAAGGTCATCAATTGACATCGGACGTAGATTATAAATCATTCGTCTGGTTTCATCGATAGTACCTCTAATATACATCTTTAAAGTCTGAAGTTCTAATTTTGTACGGTCTATATCAATATCCAACAGTTTAATGCAAAGTTCTGTCTTAATAATGAGATTAGAAAGACTTTGGGCTGGTCCATCGTGCATATCTCGAGCAATTCTTTGTCGCTCAATTTCTTGAGCTTCTATGACTTTAAGGCCCCAAATCTCCTTATTTTGAATATCATCAATTTTTTCAGTAATTTTTTTCAAATCACCAGAAAGAACGCTATACGCTATATCAAAATTGTAAGAAAGTTTTTCCGCCTTTTCTGATATTTTTCGTACATATTTTAAATGCAACTCGAGTTCATTTCTTCTTTTTATCAGATTCATTTCTCTTTCTTTTTCAACCGCTAAGTCAACCCTCAACTTATCAGTTGCTTCGTATATTTGCTGCATCTCCTCTTGACTATACATATTAAAATTCTTATTAATCATTAAAAGTTTGGATTTGGATAACCTGTACTTCCTCTCCAAAGAATCAACGCGATCAATAAGGTCAGTGGCCTCAATTTTTAGTCGAAGGAACTCCTCTTCAAGCTCAAGATACTCTTGTCTTGCATAATCACTGATATCCTTAATCTCTTTAACACTGTCCTTAATAGAATCAATGGTTTTATCAATGATTTCATCCAACTGGTCAAACTGTTTCTTATACATAGCCACTTTCCTTTATTATATGTTTTCATATAATTATATCACTAATTTCACATGGTGTACAAGGTATTGATATATTATTACTTTAATTTTAAGTAATTAGAGGATTGCTATTGAAATAAAACAGTTTTTCGGCCATAATAGTAGTAGTCAACATATTCTGCTTGCTTTGAAGGGAGTTATTCTTTTGAAAAAATTTTCTCAGAAATTAGTACTTATAGGTTTTGCTACTTGCCTTTTATTCTTATATAACCGACTTATTTTCTCACTCTCTACTATAAAAGAAAAGCTATATCATAGTAGAGCACATTACTACCAATGGAAATTCGGTAAAATATTCTATACGGTTCAGGGAAGAGGTTCCAGTCTTCTTCTCATACATGATACTTCAGCTGATAGCTCTTCCTATGAGTATAATAAACTTATCGATACCCTCGCAAAAAATCACCGTGTATATGCTCTTGATTTAATTGGTTATGGTAAATCTGATAAGCCCAAAATTACATATACTGCATATCTTTTTGTTCAATTACTTCTTGATTTCAGAAAGAATGTTATTCGGGAAAAGACTTCTGTCTTAACAAGCGGAAGAAGTAATGCTTATGCAACAATGGCTTGCTTACAAAATCCGGATGTCTTTAATAGTCTCATTTTTATTAATCCAGGCGATTTTGATGATCTCTCAAAAAATCCAAAACGTAAAGACAAGTTAAATAAGTTTTTAATTGAATTACCTGTTATTGGTACAACATTCTATAATATTATGTTTTCAAGGTTAATGATTCGACGAAGTCTAAAAAATAAGTTTTATAACCCCATTCATCTTAAATTAGCTTATATTGATACTTTCAGAGAAGCTGCTCATTTAAGTGGAAGTGCTTCTAAATATACCTACGCTTCTGATTTATGCCATTTTAATAACGTTAATATCAAAGAGGCGATATCAAAAATTAACAATAATATTTTTATAATTCAAGGTACACGCACCAATAGTGATTATGAAGCTCTCATCTACAACTATAAATCATTAAATCCTGCCATAGAGAGTTCCACAATTGATCGATCCAAAAATTACCCACATTTGGAAAAACCCGAATCAACTCTAGAAGTTCTTATGGTATATCTTCATTAAAAATAGGGTTAAGATGTCATGATATAAAGGATAAGCGCCCAGTCTACTTATAAGTAAACTGGGCGCTTATCCTTTATATTTACTGGCAACTCTTTTGGAGACTATTTTGATCTATAATCATCCTTATATGCTCAATACCTGCTTCATAAAATGGTTCACCTATAGGTATAAAACCAATACTCTCATAAAATCCTTGTACAGATAATTGTGCATGAACTTCCACTTCTTCTGCACCGATATTAAAAGCACGGTCAATTAACATTCTTACTACCAAATCACCATAATTTTTCCCTCTATGATTTTTTAGAACCGCTATTCGTCCTAGTAAAAAAATCTCATTTGTAAAAATTAATCTTCCCGTTGCAACTGCTATGTCACCCTCCATTACAACCACATGATGCGCAAAATGATCATAAAAATCACGTTCGTGTTGGACGACAACCCCTTGTTCTTCTGTAAAAACTTCATAACGTATGCTACCACAGAGTTCCAAAGCTTCCTTTCCAAATACATATCTTGCCTCTATCATTTCTAACTATCCTCCATAGGAATTCGTATACTAATTTCATACGCCTCTTCAGTCTGCTTGATTTGATAATTTATATCTATACCGGTATGTTTTACCATTTCCACAGCTTGCTTAATGGTGTTGGTAAATAAGCGAATATCTTTTAAATAACCTTTTACAAGGCCTTTTTCTGAAATGTTTTCGTTGTTTAGACTTTGTTCTACTAATATTTTATTAACAAGCTTTTCGCTCTGACTTACATTCAACTTATCATTAATCATACGCTCAACAAGTTTTAATTGATCGTCTTCATTTTCAAGTTTTAATAATACTCTTCCGTGACGTTCTGTCAAATCAGCGTTTAATAACTGATTTTGGACATTTTCTGAAAGATTAAGCAATCTTAACTTGTTGGCTATTGTTGATTGGCTTTTTCCTAATTGATTCGCAAGTTCTTGCTGCTTTAGACCATAATTAGAAATAAGTTGAGCAAATCCTTTAGCTTCTTCAATAAAATTTAGATTCTCACGTTGCAAATTTTCTATTAAAGCCAATATGGCACTATCTTTTTCTGTAACATTAACGATTAATGCCGGAATAGTTGTCATTTCTAGTAGCTTAGCGGCTCTTAGTCTTCTTTCACCAGCCACAAGTTCATATTGATTCGCTTCAAGCAACCTTACACTAATTGGTTGCATAATACCATAAAGTCTAATGGACTCTGCCAACTCAGTCAACATAGCATCATCGAATCTGTATCTAGGTTGGTTTGGATTCGGACTTATAAACTCAACTGGTATCTGAAATACTTGATAGGATAAATCGGGATTCATAAAATAACCGCCTTTATACATATTGTTTACATTCATTTCATCATCATTATAGCATAGAAATTATTGCCTGGGAAATAATTATAATGGCCTCTTTAATGGCTTTCCTGCACGTCTTGGGTACTTTACATCTGTAATTGATTCTTTTCTAATGATGACAAAGCCTCTATTAGTAGAAGCATCCAATACAATATTGTCTACGACTGACTCAACTTTTCCACCAAGTATAGAGATGGCGTTCTTACTTTGTTCTAGTTCTTCTATAGTCTTATTCCCCTTGTAAGATATAAATAGTCCATTATTAGAAATAAAAGGTAAGCAATACTCACATAGAACATTTAATTGGCTGACTGCTCTTGATACACAAAGATCGAATGATTCACGTAGATCTGTTCTTGCAAGATCTTCCGCTCGCCCATGAACCGCAGAAATACCATTAAGATCTAGTTTTTCAATGATATGATCTAAAAATATAACACGTTTACTTAGAGCATCGAGCAAAACCACTTCTATGTGGGGGTATACAATTTTTATAGGAATACCGGGAAAGCCAGCACCTGTACCTACATCAATCAGTCGTTTTACATCCTTATAATCAATAACTTTTGTTGATAATAGGCTATCTACAAAATGTTTCATAAGTACTGCATCTTCTTCTAATATAGACGTTAAATTTATTTTATCGTTCCAAATACAAAGTTCCTTATAATAAATAGAAAACTGTTCTGCCTGTTGCTCGTTTAATTGTATGTCAATATTCTTGAATTTTTCAGTAATTTTATTTATGTTCATGATCATTTCCCATCTTATGTTTATATTGTTCCAAATATACCAGTAGTACAGATATATCTGCAGGTGATACACCGGAAATACGAGAAGCCTGCCCGATAGATATCGGTTTTACCACATTAAGCTTTTGTTTTGCTTCAATTCTAAGGCTATAGACTTCGTCATAATTGATGGATTCTGGTATATACTTGAGTTCAAGTCTTTTAAACTGTTCCACTTGTTGCTCTTGTCGTTTAATGTATCCTTCGTATTTTAGAGTTATCTCAACCTGCTCAACCACATCTTCTTCAAGAGGTACCCGTTCTGCATCTATAACTGCCATAGATATGTAGTCAATCTCCGGTCTTTTTAGTAATTCACCTAAAACTGCACCTGATTTTAGAGGTGTACTACCTCTTTCTTCCAAATAGTTCAATACGACAGGTTTTACACCTACTGTAGTATTTTTTAATCTTTTTACTTCTTGCTCTATTGCTCTTCTTTTTGCACAAAATTTTGCGTAACGTAATTCTGTTATAAGCCCGACTTTATAGCCAATATCTGTCAACCTCAAATCCGCATTATCTTGTCTTAAAAGCAATCTATACTCAGCTCTAGACGTCATCATTCTATAGGGTTCTTTTGTACCTTTTGTAACAAGATCATCAATTAATACACCTATATAGCCTTCTGACCGACTAATGACTATCATTTCTTCATCCAATATGCGTTGGCCGGCGTTAATGCCTGCAACCAATCCTTGAGCTGCAGCTTCTTCGTAACCCGAACTACCATTAAATTGTCCTGCACTGAAAAGACCTTTTATTTCTTTAAACTCTAAAGTAGGATGAAGCTGCAAAGAATCAATACAATCATACTCAATGGCATAACCGGTTCTCATAATTTGACACTTTTCCATACCAGGTATGGTTCTAAGCATTGCTTTTTGTACATCTTCCGGTAAGGAACTTGACATACCTTGTACGTACATTTCTGATGTATCTTCGCCCTCTGGCTCGAGAAACACTTGATGTCGATCTTTATCAGCAAACCTTACAACTTTGTCTTCTATTGATGGACAATATCTAGGACCTGTTCCCTCTATAACACCACTGTACAATGGCGATCTACTTAAATTTTCTCTAATTTTATCATGGGTGGATGCATTAGTATATGCAAGCCAACAAGGGATTTGTTTTCTTTCTATATCTGAAGCTTTATTTTCAAAAGAAAATGGCACAACTTTTAAATCACCGGCTTGCTCTTCCATCTTTGTGAAATCAATGGTATTACCGTCAATTCTAGCCGGCGTACCTGTCTTAAATCTATACATACTAATGCCATTTTTTTTAAGTGCATCTGATAGATGGTTGGCAGCTTGAAGGCCATTAGGACCACTATTGATTTCCACTTCTCCATATATACATTTTGCTTTAAGATAAGTACCAGTAGCGATAATCACTGCCTTTCCTTCATATATGGTGCCTGAAACTGTTTTTACACCTTTGACTTCGTGATCCTCAATTAGAATATCCACAACTTCTGACTGACGAATGTGGAGATTCTCTTGTTGTTCCAAAGTCCTTTTCATTGTGCTGGCATACTTATGTTTATCTGCTTGTGCTCTCAAAGAGTGTACAGCAGGACCTTTTCCGGTATTTAGCATTCTCGATTGAAGATAAGTCTTGTCAATATTTTTACCCATTTCACCACCCAAGGCATCGATTTCTCTTACTAAATGTCCTTTAGATGTGCCACCTATACTAGGGTTACACGGCAACATGGCTATACTATCTAAATTAACTGCAAATAATATGGTTTTTATACCACGTCTTGCGTTTGCCAAAGCAGCTTCACAACCAGCATGTCCACCGCCAACGACAATTACTTCATATACTTCATTACTACCTGTCATTGTTTACTCCTATCTAATCAATGGTAAAAGACTATTTGCCTAAACAAAAACGACTGAATATTTCTTTTATCATATCTTCATTAACTGTGTCACCAGTAATAATACCAATATTTTCATAGGCATTTTTCAGATCGATCGACCAACAATCCTCAGGCATCTTATTGTTAATCGACTCTAAGACTTCATTTAAGCTAATTAAAGCTTTTTCTAGAGCATTCTTGTGCCTTACATTTGTGATGTATAGATCATTATTCACGTCAATTTCGCCTAGATAAAACATATCCTTAATAGCATGTTCTAGCGCATCAATACCCTCAGCATTTTTAGCGGATATATCAATCATATAACCATGATCTAATACACCCTCAATTCTCTTTCGATCAATTTTTTCATCCAAATCCATTTTATTAAACAAGCAAATAACTTCTCTATCTTTAATAAGTTCAATAATGTGTAAATCTTCTTCATCTAAGGCTCTAGAAGCATCTAGTACGAAGATAATCAAGTCAGCTTCCTCTAACTTCGACTTTGATCTTTGAACACCTATTTTTTCTATTTGATCATCTGTAACTCTTATACCTGCAGTATCTACTAGTTTTAAAGGTATACCATGAATATTCATATATTCTTCAAGCACATCTCTTGTCGTTCCGGGAATATCTGTTACAATCGCCCTTTCCTCTTTCAACATCGCATTAAGAAGAGATGACTTACCTACATTCGGTTTACCTATTATTGCTGTACTTATACCTTCTCTAATGAGTTTTCCACTATCATAGGTTCGCATTAATTCATAAATATCTTTGATAATTTTTTCAATATCCAATTTTACTTTGTCCTGATTAAGTGCTTCAATATCATACTCAGGGTAATCGATGGAAGCCTCTATATGTGCTATCAAATGAATTAACTGATTCTTGATCATATCCATTTTATTACTCAATTGTCCATTAAGCTGATTAACGGATGATTTTAATGATAATTGAGTTTTAGAATTAATGATATCAATAACTGCCTCAGCTTGGGATAAATCAATACGACCATTCATAAATGCCCTTTTTGTAAATTCACCTGGTTCGGAAAGCCTAGCACCCATGGTTAAGACAAGCTTTAAAACATTCTCTAGCACCATTATACCACCATGACAATTGATTTCTACAACATCTTCACGCGTGAAGCTATGTGGACCCTTCATTACAGATACCATAACTTCATCAATAATTTCTTCTGTATTTGGTATTATAATATGTCCATAATGAATGGTATGCGTCTTTACTTGATTAAGTTTCAAACCTTTATGAACAGATTTAAAAATTTTATTTACGATTGATATGCTATTATCACCACTAACACGAATTATTCCAATTCCTGACGGGGATAAAGCTGTTGCTATGGAACAAATGGTATCCGTCAACATATTAAACTCCTTATCTAATAAAACCCATGCCTTAGCATGGGTTTTATTTCTGTATACATCATTGCTTCTTTACAACTCTCTTATGCGTGGTTTTTGGCCCAACAGACTCTTTTGGCTTATGTGCGTTTTTCAATGATGGTGTTATAACTACTTTTCTATAAGGTTCATCGCCTTCACTATGTGTTTCAACATTTTTATTATTTTGTAATGTTGAATGGATAATACGTCGCTCATAAGGATTCATAGGTTCTAATATAAATTTCTTTTTAGTAATTTTTACTTTGTGTGCTAAGTTCTTAGCTAGAGTCTCCAAGGTTTCTTTACGTCGATCCCTATAGTTCTCAGTATCTAACTTAACACGCATATAGCTATCCGCTTCTTTGTTAACAACCAAACTGACTAAATATTGCAAGGAGTCAAGTGTTTGCCCTCTCTTACCAATCAAAACACCCATACTAGGTCCACTTAAATCAATAGTCATATTGTTATGTTCATCCAAAGACACTTGAATACTAACCTCAATATTCATTTTTTGAAATACTTCTTCTAAAAAATCGTAGGCAACTTGTTCAACATTAATTTTCTTATATACTCGGACTTTTGCTAGCTTACTACTAAAAATGCTCATTAAACCGCTTGGTCCTTTTTCAATAACTTCTACTGTAACTTGATCACTCGTAGCGCCCATTTCAACCAGTGCTTCTGTTATAGCGTCTTCTACAGTTTTTGCCTGTTTTTCAACATACCTCATGAAGACCAATCCCTCCTATTTTTTCTCTTTATCCTTTAAATGACTATTAATGACCACTTGCTGTGCCCATTGGAAAATACTACTTGCCAACCAATATAAACCTAATCCAGCAGGCATTGTTGACACGAAGAATGCCGTAATAAGAGGCATAGTATATAACATGGATTTCTGTGTTGAGTTTTGTTCTGCTGAAGCCGATGCTGTACTTGACTTCATAACCATGAATTGTACCACAACATTTAATAATGGTAGTAAAACGCCAATAGACATCAGGTTTGGTTTGTCTGCCAAATTAATTCCTAGGAACATATACATTTCTGTGATTTTTTCTAAACTAGGCGTTATAAGATGTGCTACTGAGTTAAATTGATCAATAAAAATTGTCCATTGTTCTGAACTGAATTTTGCCAACACATCTATTGCCATTTGCACGTTCGTAATATCAAAATTCTTAACCATGACTTCACTGGCCCATTGTGTCAAAATACCTTCTGAACCTTCAACAGGTAAAACAATACGTACAATATCTTCATATATTAGACCGACACTTTTAATATAAGCCGGAAGATTTCTAAGTACTTGAAACAAAGCAATAATAATTGGAAACTGTACTAAAACAGGTAAACATCCACCAAAAGGACTTACACCATGTTCTTTATAAAGTTGGTTCATTTCCATTTGAAATTTTTGTTGTGACTCTGGGTCTTTTTTATTTTTATATTTATCTTGAATTTTTTTTAATTCAGGTTGAATTTTTTGCATTTCCTGCATGGATTTTTGTTGTTTAAATGCAAGAGGTAACATTAAGGTTCTAACAATCAATGTAAATACGATAATACTAATACCTAATGATTTAATACCCATATTACTGAAAATATTATAAATTGTATCCATAATAATACCGAATAACTGAGCAATTGGTCCAATTATAAAAGTTGTGTTCTGAGTAAGTAAAACCATGTGATCTAAAAACATGAATGAATCCTCCTAATTATAGTTACCAAAAAATGCTTAACACGATTCTTTTATTTAAGTGGATCAAAACCACCTTTTGCAAAAGGATGACATCGTAATATCCTTTTGATTGACAAATAGCTTCCCTTAAAAAACCCATATTTTTCAAGAGCCTCCAAAGCATACATCGAACAAGTCGGTATGTATATACAACTGGATTTTGTCAGAGGAGATATGAATTTTCTATAAAAAAGAACGATACTAATTGCAATTCTTTTCATTATACCATCTTTTCTCAAATAAACGAATTAATCCTATTATATCGAATTATAGTAGGATTTTAAAGTACTAATATTTTATTTAATTTTACCAAGTGTATCAAGGCACTTTCAATTTCTTTATAGCTCTTATCTTTTGCTGTACTTCTTGCAATAATTACAATATCATAACCTAAGCCAAAAGACTTTATATTCAATCTATAGGCTTCCTTTATAAGTCTTTTAACACGATGTCTAATCACACTATTGCCTACTTTTTTGCTTACAGAAATACCAAGTCTATTACCATTTTCATTTTTCTTGACCACATACATAATTAAAAGTTTGTTGGCTTTTGAATTTCCAGTTTGATAAACTTTTACAAATTCTTTGTTTTTTAATGCAATTATTTTTTCACTCATAATTGAGTATAAGAATAAAAGGCCACATAAATGCGGCCTATGCTGACAATTGCTTTCTGCCTTTAGCTCTTCTTCTAGCTAAAACATTTCTACCGCTCTTATTTTTCATTCTTTTTCTAAAACCGTGTTCTCTACTTCTCTGTCTCTTTTTTGGCTGATAAGTTCTTTTCATTGATATGCACCTCCTTATATAATTCGTAAAAGCTATATCAAATTAATGACTTTGATTAATTTGTTAAAAAAAAGTTGCTTCAAAAGCACCATTTCAATTATAGTCACAAAAGTCTTAAGAGTCAAGAAAAAAAAACCTTAAATATTTTTTATTTAGTTTATCCACATAAAAGGGCTGTTTAAAAGAGAGATTGTGGATAACTTGTTTAAATTTGTTTATCCACATCTTCTTATATTTATGTGGATAAAGCCATGTTTTAATTAAAATATTCTGTTTATTAATATTTCAATTATCTACCAAAACCCTTTTAATTGGACCTACTAACAATTTTGATAAATTATTAGTGTATGATGTGTATAACATATATTAAAATTAATTATACACACTATCCACAGTTTTTTTTATTCATTCATACACATTTATAACCTTTTTCTATCAAAAACTTCAATTGAAATCCTTCAATTGATAGAGTATTATATATACTAGACTTCATCTCATTGGATAGAACTCTACTTTAATTTTTTAAAGAGATCTTCCTTTATTATTAATAAAAAGTTATTAACAGTTGTGAGCCAATACTAATTAAATACGTATTGCGTACTTAGTTTAATCATGTCATTGGATATCTCCAGTGACATGATTAAACTAATGTCTACAAGTTATATATCTTTTAAACATGGTTAAGGTGTCAAACTAAGTTTCACTAAGTTCAAATACAATATATAGATTACGTTGATACATTCATAACTATATATTGTATGCGAAAGTTCAACTATATAGTTTTGACACCTTAACCAACATACTAATTATATTAAGAGAAAAAAGCCTACTACTACTATACTATACTATAAAAGGGGGTATTTTAATGGATCATCCAATTATCAACAAGTGGGATGACATAAAAAATCTTTTAAGATACGAATCGGATATATCCATTATATCTTACAAAACATTTTTAGAAAAACTAGAACCCGTAAAAGTCATGGGTGACCTTATCGTTTTGGAAGCAGACGATCAAATGGCCAAAAATGTTATTGAAAAAAAATACTATAAATCCATTCAAATTGCTATTAATGAAGTCATGGGAAAAGTCTATGATATACAATTTGTATTACCTAATCAAAGTTTAGATTTTGATACAAAAACAAATTCAAATAACAATTTGATTGGCTTTTCTAACAACAACACCAGTGATCAAAAGAACTTAAATGCTAGGTATACTTTTGACACTTTTGTTGTAGGTAATAACAACAAGTTTGCGCATGCAGCTTCATTGGCAGTTGCAGAAGCACCTGCTGAAGCCTACAATCCACTTTTTATTTATGGTGGCGTTGGTTTGGGTAAAACACACTTAATGCATTCGATCGCTCATTTCATATTGGATGATGATTCTAAAGCAAATGTTCTTTACGTTTCATCTGAAAAATTCACCAACGAACTGATCAATTCAATTAGAGATGATAAAAATGAGGAATTCAGAAAAAAATACCGCAGTATTGACGTACTCCTTGTCGATGATATTCAATTCATTGCCGGAAAAGAGAGAACGCAAGAAGAATTTTTCCATACTTTTAATACTTTATATGAAGCAAAAAAGCAGATTATTATTTGTTCTGATCGACCACCTAAAGAAATTGAAACTTTAGAAGAACGTCTTAGATCAAGGTTTGAATGGGGTTTAATTGCTGATATTCAAGCCCCTGATTTTGAAACTAGGGTTGCAATATTAAGAAAAAAAGCTGAAATTGAAAATCTGGATCTTCCAGATGATGTTATGCAATATGTTGCAAATAATGTTAAATCCAACATTAGAGAACTTGAAGGTGCTGTAAACAAAATTTTGGCTTATTCCAGGCTTCTATTGCCAAAAGAAATTACAAAAGAGATGGCTGAAGCAGCTTTAAAAGACTTAATCTCTCCACAAGAGGATACAAAAGTAACATTTAAAATTATTCTAGAGATTGTATCTGAACATTATAATGTTACACCAGCTGATATCATATCTAAAAAAAGACCAAGAGAAATTGCCTATCCAAGGCAAATTGTTATGTACCTATGTCGTAAATTGACCGATATGTCATTACCAAAAGTTGGCGAAGAAATAGGTCGGAGAGACCATACCACCGTGCTTCATGGGTACGAAAAAATTAAAACTGAACTTGTTACGGATATGACTTTAAAAAATACAATTGATATCCTGACAAAAAAAATCACAGGAAAATAATGATTAAAGCGTCTAAACGATATAATTGAACCTTCTCAATATGTATTTGATATGCTTTTATCAAAACTTAGTTTTAACACCTGTGTACAACATATCTGTAAACTCATGTATTGGCTGTTGACGGTTACATAACAAGTATGAGCTTGTGGATGAAAAAGAATAACTTTTTTATCTGTACACAGGGTTGTTAAGCTTTAAAAAACCTTGTTTTCTATAGGCTTAGAGTACTTATACACATATTCACACCCCTTACTACTATCATTACTATAAAAAATCATATATTTTATCTTTTGCACAGGAGAGGAGTTAATCACATCATGAAAATTAATTGTCATAAAAATGACTTGCTTAATGGCGTTAATACATCCCTTAAAGCTGTTTCAACTCGAACGACTTTGCCCATCCTTCAATGTATACTTCTTCAAGCAACACAAAATGAATTCAAATTAATTAGCAATGATTTAGAAATCGGTATCGAAAGTCATGTAAATGCAAATATCATTGAGTCAGGAAGCGTAGCCATTGATGCAAGAATATTCTCGGAAATAGTAAAAAAATTGCCAGACGCCATGGTAGATATTACAGTCGATGAAAGTAATATGACCACCATTATTTGTCAAAAATCTATATTTAATATACCGGGTCAACCCGGTACTGAATTTATTCAATTGCCTCAAGTAACGAAAGATACAAGTATATCCATAAAGCAAAGTGTTTTGAAGGATATGATCCATCAAACCTTATTTAGTATTGCGATAAAAGAAATTAAGCCGATATTGACAGGTGAGTTGATTGAAATCAAAGATAATGCATTAAGTATTATATCGATGGATGGTTATAGAATATCTATAAGAAAAGTAGAATTTATGGATGATTTTAGTGATACTGCTGTGGTTGTACCTGGAAAAACTTTAAGTGAAATAAGTAAAATACTATCTAGTGATGAGGCTGATATGTTATCTATTTATTTTACAGATAAACATGTCTTATTTGAGCTTGAAGATAGTATCGTTGTATCTAGATTACTAGAAGGGGAGTACCCAAAATATGCAAATCTTTTTTCTGGTGATTATGAAACACTGATTACTGTGAATCGTAAGGAATTGATGATGAGTATTGAGAGAGCGGCTTTGATTGCTAGAGAAAGTAAAAAAAGTCCTGTCAAATTTGAGATAAAAGAGGATACATTATTGATTACTTCAAATACGGAACTTGGTAATGTCCATGAAGAATTGATGATTGTAAGAGAAGGCCAGCCTATTGATATTGCTTTTAATCCTAAATATCTTTTAGATGCACTCAAGGCAATCGAAGATGAAGAAATATGTATGCAGTTTACCAATGCATTGAATCCTTGTATTGTTCGTCAAGTAGAAGGTGAAGACTATAAATACTTAATATTGCCAATTAGATTGAATGGGTGACGAGATGAAAGAAATTATTATTAATACGGAATTTATAAAGTTGGGTGCACTGTTAAAATTAGCAGGTATTGCAGATTCAGGGGTACATGCTAAGATCATGATTCTTAATGGTGAAGTAAAATATAATGGGCAAATAGAATATCAAAGAGGAAAAAAAGTAAGAGATGGTGATGAGATTGAAGTATCTGGTTATGATTCAATACTTGTCAAATACGTTGGTTAAACTTGTATCCATGCAGTTTAATAAAAATGGGTAACTTCTTGAGGTGAATTTCATGTACATAAGACACTTGGAATTAAATAATTATAGGAACTATCAGGAAGCTGCCATTGATTTTGATTCAGGGATTAATATTATATATGGTGATAATGCTCAAGGTAAGACAAATCTTATAGAAGCCATCTATTTATGTGCAACTTCCAAGTCTCATCGATTAAGTAAAGATAAGGAATTGATTCGAATCAATGAAAAAGATGCACATGTCTATATGGTTTTTGAAAAAAATGATATAATTGAAACCGTAGATGTGCATTTAAAAAAAATAGGTAAAAAAAATATTGCCATTAATAAGAATCCTATAAAAAAACTCAATGAACTATTTGGATTGATTAATATAATTATGTTTTCTCCAGAAGATTTAGGTTTAATTAAAAATGGTCCTAAGGATAGAAGAAGGTTTATAGATCTTGAGTTAAGTCAACTTAAACCTTTATATATGTATTATTTAAGTCATTATCACAAAGTATTAAAGCAAAGAAATCAATTATTAAAAAACAATCATAATAGGTTAGACATGCAAAGTCTCTTAGACGTTTGGGATGATCAGTTGGTAAAATATGGAACGACCATAATTGAAATGCGCAAAAATTTCATTGAGGATTTAAAGCCGATACTGTATGAAAAGCATTTACATCTCTCCGGGAAAAAAGAGACCTTAGATATGGTTTATGAAAATGATGTCGATGTAGAAGACTACAAAGTAAAATTGGCAGCTGCTAGAACCGGTGATTTAAAAAAAGGAACGACAACAGTCGGTCCACATAGAGATGATATTCGCTTTGATATTAATAAAATTGATATTCGTATATATGGATCACAAGGTCAGCAAAGAACAGCTGCTTTGGCTTTGAAATTATCAGAAATAGAGCTCATTAAGAAGCAAGTGAATCATGCACCCATACTTTTACTTGATGATGTATTGTCTGAACTTGATCATCAAAGACAACACTACTTGATTGAGCATCTGAAAGATATACAAACGTTCATCACGTGTACAGGTATAGATGATTTTATAAAGAAAGAGTTAAATGGCTACCAATTATATCAAATTAAAGATGCAAAAGTAATCAATGAGTCAGATTTGCATAAGTGCTAGGACTCATATATAATTAATAAGATGTGCATTTTTTCTGTTGCACGAATTTAGGAGGTCATTCATGAACATAAATCAAGAATATGATGCTACACAGATACAAATACTTGAAGGTTTGGAAGCAGTTAGAAAACGACCAGGTATGTATATCGGTAGTACATCATCAAGAGGTTTACACCATTTGGTGTATGAAATAGTAGATAATGCTGTAGATGAAGCTTTAGCAGATCGATGTGATAAAATTGATGTTGTCATACATAAAGACAACTCCATATCGGTTCTTGATAATGGTGAAGGTATACCTACGGGTATGCATGAAAAAGGTGTATCCGCTGTTGAAGTAGTTTTTACCGTTCTTCATGCAGGTGGTAAATTTGGTGGTGGTAGTTATAAGGTTTCAGGTGGTCTACATGGTGTTGGTGCATCCGTCGTCAACGCTTTGTCTGAGTGGCTAGAAGTTACTGTTTATCAAAAGGGAGAAATTTTTTCACAAAGATTTGAGCGTGGCGAAGTTATTACGCCTTTAACTGTAACTGGCACCACAAAAAAACATGGTACCTATATTCATTTCAAACCGGATGGTGAAATATTCGAAGAATTGGTTTATGATTTTGATACCCTAAAACAAAGAATTCAAGAAATGGCTTTTTTGACTAAGGGTCTAAAAATTAGTATAGAAGATCTTAGAGAAGGTGAAGAGAAAAAGCAAGAATTCCATTATGAAGGTGGTATAAAGGAATTTGTAGGTTATAGAAATCGCCATAAGAATAAACTTTATGAAGAAATAATATATGCTGAAGGAACCGTTGATGATGTATATGTGGAAGTGGCTTTTCAACATAATGATTCCTATGTTGAGAATGTATTTAGCTTTGTTAATAATATCAATACCCCTGAAGGTGGTACGCATTTAACGGGCTTTAGAAATGCTTTAACGAAAACCATGAATGATTATGCTAGAAATAGTAAAATGTTAAAGGATAATGAAAAAAATCTCTCTGGAGAAGATATTAGAGAAGGTATAACATGTGTTATCAGCATAAAAGTAACGGATCCTCAGTTTGAAGGGCAAACAAAACAAAAACTAGGGAACAGTGAAGCTAGAACTGCAGTTAATGATGTTTTATCAGAAAAATTAACTTATTTCCTTGAACAAAATCCTCATGTGGCAAAAATTATATTGGAAAAATCCATATTAGCAAATAGAGCAAGAGAAGCTGCTAGAAAAGCCAGGGATTTGACCAGAAGAAAAACAGCACTTGAGAATACTTCATTACCTGGTAAGTTAGCGGACTGCTCAGATAAGGATCCAAGAAACTGTGAAATATATATTGTCGAAGGTGATTCAGCAGGTGGTTCAGCCAAATCAGCAAGATCTAGACAAACACAAGCAATACTACCTCTTAGAGGTAAGATACTGAATGTTGAAAAAGCGAGACTTGATAAGATACTGGCAAATAATGAGATAAGAGCCATGATTACTGCTTTTGGTACAGGTATTTCAGAAGAATTTAACTTAGATAAGTTAAGGTATCATAAGATTATAATTATGACGGATGCGGATGTGGATGGTGCTCACATACGTACTTTGTTATTGACTTTTTTCTATAGGTATATGCCAGAACTCATAGAAACAGGTAAAGTGTATATTGCCCAGCCACCTTTGTTTAAAGTTACAAAAAATAAAAAAGGTCAATACGTCTACAACGAAAGAGCCCTTGATAAATTATTAGAAGAGATTGGTCGAGATGGTATTGTGCTACAGCGTTATAAAGGCTTGGGGGAAATGGATGCAAACCAGTTGTGGGATACTACGATGGATCCTGATCATAGAATATTACTTAGGGTAGATATAGATGATGCAGCTTCGGCAGATGAAATTTTTACAACACTCATGGGTGATAAAGTTGAACCAAGAAGAGCATTTATTGAAAGTCATGCAAAACATGTAAAGAATTTAGACATATAAAGCATTATATAATAGAAACCAGTTATGGAGGAAACATGAATGGATGATAACAATCAAATTGATAAAATCATATCGGTAGATCTTCAAGATGAAATGAAAAAATCATATATTGACTATGCGATGAGTGTTATTGCATCAAGAGCTCTACCGGATGTTAGAGATGGTCTAAAGCCAGTACAGCGACGTATACTATATTCTATGAGTGAGTTAAATCTCACACCGGATAAGCCATATAGAAAATCAGCTCGTATTGTCGGTGATACAATGGGTAAGTATCACCCTCATGGTGACAGTTCCATATACGAGACCATGGTTAGAATGGCACAAGACTTTTCTTACAGATATATGCTTGTAGATGGTCATGGTAATTATGGATCCGTCGATGGGGATAGTGC
>JAGXFY010000001.1:0-6388 GCA_024636985.1 Clostridiales bacterium
GACAAATGATTGCTCTGGCTCAATGGCTGTATAATCCCCATTAGAAACCCTTTTGGTCATCTCAATAAATTTGACAAAGCCTTCATCCAATTCTTTGAAACTGGTTTTAAAGGAGCGAAGCACCACGTAAAACGCCAGCAATAATAAAATTAAAACAATTGTAATTGTAATTAAAATCGGACCAATAGACCGATAAAAATCTTGATAAATCAATAATACCCATCCAGAATTTTCTATTGGAGTATATTCAATGCTATATACCTTACCAAGATATTTCACCAAGTCACCAGGTTTTATGTTACCATTTCTAATATCTGAAGCATAAGGATCAACACTTCGAGTTGCCACCATCATCGGGTCGGAGTTTAAAATATAATTGCCTCGATCATCAATAATTGCAAATACGCTATCTTCTAATTCAAATGTTGCAAAAGTCTGTGCTAATTTGTCTAGACTCATATAACCAATGAGCATTTCACCGTTCGCTCTTTCTTTACCAACCATCATAACCGTTTGCCCAGTCAAGTAATCGTTGAATGTGTCACTGAATGTTAGACTATCAGGCTGCAATGCAAATATAAATGAATTCCCGCTTAAATCCATCCCCACTCTCTCTGGTATATCGGGAAAAGTGCTTTTTACGACACCTTCGCGACTTAAAAGTTCAATTCTTAAAACATAATTATGATAATCTTTTTGGCTATTGCTGAGAACACCATCACCTTCGTCCAACTGCGATTCATAGTAAAGGAGTTCTCCCATGGGGTGCTGTAAATAATGTAGTGTCTGACTTTTCAACAATGCCAAAAAATTTCTATTGGCGGACTCTATGACACTTAACTGATTACGTCCATAAAAGTATCCCGTAGTGACAAAAAGGACAATTAAAAGAATCATAAGGTACCGTATAGTTTTTTGCATTACCTCTTTCTTAAACTCTTTCTTTGCCATTTTGCCTCCCTATTGAAAGATTGGAACGAATTGATTATTGATCAACTGGTACATCGAATAGCCTTTATCATTGTCTCCATAGGCATCTATTGAATAGGCCTCATCAATTCCTTGTATCGTTCCCATACCCAAAATTGCCTCTTTAATGGCGTCTGCATCATATGACTTTGTAGCTTTCAAAGCATCAAGCATCACATTGAATGCATCATAGGTCATGTAAGAAACAAA
This sequence comes from Clostridiales bacterium, assembly GCA_024636985.1. Classification (GTDB taxonomy): domain Bacteria; phylum Bacillota; class Clostridia; order Lachnospirales; family Vallitaleaceae; genus Petrocella. The sequence continues at coordinate 1,180 of JAGXFY010000001.1, forward strand.
GGAAGGTTCATATTGATATTGTTCAAAAAAAGCTTGCTCAAAATCCAGCTTCGCCTGAGATGGTTTTTCAGACTTTAATACCCCAATGAAATACATACCATCCACTGCAGTTCCACCATTTAGAATCAGATCTTCTGTCATGGACCAACTCACTGAAGCCAGAATCAAATTATCGTTCTCTTTTTTAAGATGCTGAGCAAGTACGGCTGTATCGATCGATTGAGAAATGAGTAATACCAGTTCGGCTTCGTCATAACTTAGAATATTTTTAGCTACCACTTCCAGTTCATCAATTCTAGAATCAAAAGGGACCAAGGACAACCCAATACTCCAATTCTGATCATTTAAAAATTGAGCGTACTTGGCCATGCGTTCAGAGTATTCGGCATTCATCAGATCATAAACAATCACCGCCTGTTTGACAGACAGTTGGTCGACGAGTTCAAAAAAAGTCAATGCCTGATTATCCGTAAGGGGCGCAGTTCTAATAAAATAATCATCCAATCCTGTGAGTAAGGAAGTGCTCATACTCGGTGACAAGAACAAAAGCTGATTGCTTTGTGATTGCTCAACCGCTTCTGCCATGTTGCTGGTCATGTGGCCAATGATTAGCTCTATGCCCTCCTCAACAAACTCAGCGTGTTTTTGAAGAGCAATTTCTGTTGAAGCACCATCATCTTTTACAACCAATTCCAATGATCTGCCATTGATTCCACCGGTTGTGTTCACTTGCTTAATTCCCAGTTGAAGTGCATTTCGCCCATCTATAGAAAGTTGAGAATTCTTAGATGTCAAACTTCCAATAAAGCCCAGACGTATCGGATCTCGGCTACATGCCGTTGAAGAAAACAATACAACAAATGTCAATACCATTACAATCACGTATCTAACCCTCTGAAACATGATGTTCCTCCCAAGTTTATACTGAGCTTTATATTTCTAGATTCAATCTGAATCTGAATATGATTTTATTTATACCCAATTCAATCAAGTATATCTTTTTAAACGCAAGATCGGCACTCAAATCATCCAGGGTATTCATTATTGCATTCAAAATCTCGTGATAACGGTCTACCTCTTTAGTAGCTGATTTTAAAGTGCATATAAAAAAACATAGAATACCGTAAATATTAAATTACGAGTATTCTATGACCTTTTGGCTTATTTTTGATATTAATTAACTTCTAATACATGGCAAATCTATACGGTTGCGACTATTCCCACTCGGTAAGTCAATTCATTTATTAAACTTATTTGTTTAGTTTTCTGTTGCTTTTTGTATTACTTATAGCTAGTTTATTCGTATTATTCTAGGTTATTGAGTCTTTGACACACCAAATTAATAAGCTCTAAAATATTAAGATGTATTTTTATTACTTATAAACTATATCGTTGTCTACTTAAATGTATCAATTTATAATACTAATTTCTAATTCGTAATATTTAAGTAAGTATTTTATAACCATTACTATATTCGCCTGAAGTGTATATCCTTTTATTACTGAGTAAAGCGACTTTATAACGACGATCAACCTTTAATTTGAAAGGGTATTTGCATTAATGATTTTCATATATACTTTCTTCTGGTTTTGGTCTTTGGTCTTTTGTTAAGTTTCCTCAGACTAAATCGGCCTTTCTTTCAAGAAAAAAATACGCTATGTATACAACTTTAGAATTTACTGTACTAATATTCTATTCATAATCTTAAGATCAGGGGTTACAGAAGAAGTACTAAATAAGCCTGGAAAACTCACTGAAGAGGAATTTAATTTAATTAAACAACACCCTATTATAGGTGAACAAATCATTGAAGATATTCATGAATTAGAAGACATTATGGATGTAGTCAAGTACCATCATGAACATTATGATGGTACTTGTTATCCTAACACTCTTCAAGGAATAGATATCCATTTGATGGCTAGAATCATCTCAATTACAGATGCTTATGATGCAATGATTAGCAACCGCCCCTATAGAAATGGACTATCAAGTGTTGTTGCTATTAGCGAAATCAAACAACATGCTGGCAAGCAATTTGATCCTGATTTAGCCCTTAGTTTTATTACATACATTACTAATAAAGTCAAGGCTGATTAGGATCTATTAAGCAATCTAATTAGGATGACTAAGTCAGTTGGTGAATCGTTATACACTTTCGGGAATAGTGCCTCTTGAGTCATTGGCAATATAGGCTTACCAATAGCCTGTATTATTTCAATATACTTACTTCTATTGTCTATATAATTGTTCAATTGCAATTGCTGGGATCGCTTTACTATAAAAGTAGCCTTGATACAAATCGCATCCCATCGATTTAAGTATGTCTTTCTGTTCAATTTCCTCAACACCTTCTGCAACAACATCTAAGTTCAGCTCTCTTGCGAGCATGATTATTGTTTTTACAATTTTAGTTTCTAAACTATTCCCGACAATTTTGGAGATGAAACTTTGATCTATTTTGATGGTCGTGATGCTGAGTTTTGATAAGTAACTTAATGAAGAATGTCCTGTACCAAAGTCATCAAGTGCAACACCAATGCCTAATTGTCTATAAGCATTTATCAGATGCTGAGCTTGGTCAATATTCTTAATCGTTGCACTTTCTGTAATCTCTATTTCAAGTTGAGAAAAATCCACACCATGTTTTTCCAATTTTTCTTTAACGAATTCAAGAACATTCTCATTAAATTGTGAGGCGGATATGTTCACACTCATTCTTAGATTTATTCCTTTACTATTCCATAATGCTACTTGTGATATGGCTTGATTGATAACATATTTATCTAACCTTGCAATAAGTCCACTTTTTTCAGCAATCGGAATAAATAGGTTTGGAGGTACAAAGTTCCCTTGCTCATCTCGCCATCTTACAAGGGCTTCAACCCCAATGATTTTATCATTTTCAAGGTTTACCTGAGGCTGATAATAAATTTCCAATACATCATTATCTAATGCTTTATCTAGTTCATGATTAATCTCAAATTCTCTGTGAATTTGTTTTCCAACTTCTGAAGAAAACTTTTCTATCCGATTTTTGCCCGAATCCTTCGAATGATACATAGTCAAGTCAGCATTTTTAATAAGATCATCTACCGTTTTACCATCATCGGGGTATAAGCTAATACCAGCACAAAATGAGATTATATATTCTTCACTAAGTATAGTAATAGATTCTTCAATGGAAGATTTCATATTTCTTGCTACTTCAAGAAGCGCATCATGATCTGTTATGTTGCTCATAGTAACAATAAATTCATCGCCACCCCAACGATATATATCAATTGTCTTCCCCATATAATCCATGAATCTCTCTGAGACAATTTTCAGCACATAGTCGCCATTGCTGTGACCTAAGGTGTCATTAATGTGTTTAAAGTTATCTAAATCAATGTACGCGAGACCAAATATCATGTTCTTTTTAATTTTCTGGTTAAGGTCTTTTTCCAAGGCTCTTCTGTTAGGCAGTCCTGTTAAAGAATCATTGTATATTAATTTATTGACCTTTTCAGAAAGGAGAATGTTTCTATAAAGACTATTAAGCACGAGTAACGCCAAGGCAAGTGCTAAGGATAGGCTAATAATGATGAAAAAACTCCAATTTGTCGAATAAATACTATTTTTTGGATCTTTAATTTTACCTGCTACATGTAATTTGTTATTAAATAATTCTATGTCCTGATACATAGAAGCATCGACAAAATCTTCCTCTTCTCCGTAAATCAATTTATTATTATCATTCTTGATTGAGTAAATGACTTGATTACTCTTAGTACTGATTTTACTTTCTTCTATAATGTAATCAATATCAATAACGACATTTACAATCCCCCAATAATCACCCTCATAATAGATTGGATTTCTAACAACAAGCCCTAAACCACCCTGCCTCAGCACATATGGACCACTCAATACTACTTGGCCGCTTTCTTCCGCTTTTTGAACATCATTCCTAACGTTCTCTCGACTATCAATATTTAAGTTATGTCCAATAGTAGTTTCATTGCCCACTAGCGGATAAACAAATTCTTGAATATTATTAGGTGCTAAAGAAAAGTTTTTAATCGCTGTACCTTGTTTTTGACTTTCTTCAGCAAATTTGTAAAATTCATCATCCGTTATGCCTTCGTCTATTTGAGAATAAACAAAACCCCTCAATCCGTAAATATTGGTTATTGTCTTATTTATCACAAGCTCCAAAGCGTTGACTGAATTGTTAAAGATACTTTCATGTAACTTAAGTTGTTCTTCATACAGGCTATCTTTATATAATTGCATTACAAAAAACCATGTTGCACAAATGAGTATAATTACTAAGATACCTATATACACTTCTTTTAACGTTGTTTTTACCATCATAATATCCCTTATATCTAGTTATGTTCCGACACCTGTCCAGAATCATTTTTTTCTATTGTCAAAAGCCTATTCATTAGGACAGTTATTGGATACATTATTAGTACTCATCTAATTCTTTGGTCCTTATAGTGAAAGTGTTCGAAACTGATACATGAAATACATCATAATTTCTATAAGGCTATTTTTTCATTCACCCACAGTATAACATAAAAATCAGAAAGCTCGTTTTGAATCTTGTAATTCACCCGTAGATTTCAATTTGTGGGGCTATTTTTACGATCAAAACGGCTTTATGACAATCAAACTTTAATTTGGATGTGGTTGGATACTAACGATTACATAAATCTCAATCTCATTTCTGCATAAAAAAGCCCTATTACTCGGCAACAACGTCCCTATTATTAGTCTAATTTATCAGCAACCTATCGCATAATAAGTATATATTAATTGAAAATATAACCAAATGGTACAAAAGTAATCAAGCTAAAATTCAATCAAATAATTATGTAGCTAATAAAGAAGATCATATTGAAAACGAGAAGAAATTGAACGAATATCTAATCGAATTAGCAGACTATAGAATAGAGGTTATTAAAAATATTGAGTCAGAATTTGGTTATACTGCTAAGAAGTTCTTTATTAGCCATTCATCAAAAGATTCACAAATTTGTGATGCTTTTATTGATTTACTCGAGAATCTAGGAGTTCCAGAATCAGATATACTATACACTTCATCAGATAGACACGGTGTGCCTGGAGACGAAGAAATTTTTGAGTATCTTATTCATTATTTAAGAACTGGTATTTATATTTTCTATATGCTGTCTGATAATTATTATCAGAGTCCGTA
>JAGXFY010000036.1:0-58324 GCA_024636985.1 Clostridiales bacterium
AATAACGGTAAAATCCGGCATGGCTTGCTTAATCTTATAGACTGTTGCCAAAGCCAGGTTCTTAATAGCCGGACCGGACGTCCAAACAAAACCACTTTCACCACCATAAATGATTTCTCTAGATGCCAAATCTATCTTCATCGTGGGGCCAAGTGAATTGATTGCGGCGATACCACTGGCACCGGCTTCTCTAACGGCTCTAGCAAAAGCGACCGGATCATCCATATGTGGGCTAACTTTCATGTATATGGGTTTAGTCGTATGCGCTCTTATGGTACGTACCGTTTCCCTAATCACCGATAAATCCTTGCCAACGTAGTGGGTAGATATCTCAAATGCATCTGCGTAAGGGTCCAGTAATGGTATCAAAAGTTCCATATCCTCTTTGGTATAACCTACAGATATAATTAAGGGTGCATCTTCTTTACGATAATTCGGCAATATATCCTCAAGCCACACTTCTTTGCTATGCTCTGACCAAAGTTCAGAATTCATTACAAAGTACCGATCTCCATAAATACAGGGTCTTGGTACAACGGCTGCTTTTGATGATATGGTTTTGGTAACAACTGCACCTACACCTTCATCTCGTATAAAGTTCAACTTTTCAAGATCTCCTACCAAAGGACCTGACGCGGGCATTAACGGGTTTTTTAATGTTAAGCCGTCAAAACTTATATCTAATCTCATTGTATTACCCCCTTTTAATTTATGCTTTTAATTATGCCTATTGATTTTTACGTCTCTTATATTCTATCCCACAACTGGCGAGCTGACTTTGATGCTTCTCTATAGGTGTCCATAAGATTATCCTTGACCTTATAATGGTTTAAAATCATCTTTCCGCCACACCAAACATAGCTTGGATTAAAATTGTTTGCCAGACCAAAACATAGATGACCAAAGGCATTATTCTTATTCATTGGTGTAGGAGGTATATAGGGTATCATCAATAAATCCGCTTCATAACCTGGCTGAATCCGCCCAAGCTTACAGCCTAAAATGCTTGATGCATAAACATATGTTTGATTGACCATTTCCAGGACTTGACCTAATCCAAATTTAACCGGTGTCAGATCTCTGTGATGCATGGTAAAATTCAAATTAAGCCATTCCGGCATTATACCGCTTCCAATACCGTCATTACCGATAATAACCGGTATGCCTGCTCTTTTAAATAGATTATGGTCCGGTAATCCTACACCATTGTTCATATTTGAAGTAACATTAAGGGCCACTGTACATTTATGTCTTGCAATAAGTTCAGCCTCAGCCTCATCAATATAAAGACAATGAACCAAAAGACTCTTTTCTCTTAAAAGTTGATGGCGTTCCAGTCTATGGATAATACGTTCCCCATAACGCTCCAAACTTAAGTCTTCATCCATATGACTTTCAGCCACATGGATATGGATTGGTATGTCTTCTATGACTTTTGAAATCTTAGTAAGACTTTCCTCTGATAAGGACATGGCTGCATGAAGACCAAATAGACCGGCTGTTTTAGTCGTCTGATATTTCTTCGCAAAGCTTAGATTTTCTTCAATACAAGCGTCAATATCAAAACGATCACTGCTTTCAAAACAGAATATACCCCTTTGACCGACTTCATCACATATGGCTTTTTTCAAGGTTTCCAAAGCGCCTTTAATATCTAAGCCACTGGCATGATGGTCAATAATGGTGGTAATACCGTTTTTGACGCCCTCTACACCGCTAACGATACCGGAGTAATAAACATTGTCCAAATCTTGGCTGCCATCTAGCTTCCACCATAATTGGTCCAGTATTTCTTGGAAATTCTCAGGGTCAAAAGGCAATATCAAACCTCTAGCGAAAGTAGAATAAATATGATGATGACCATTAATCAAGCCCGGCATTACCAATTGATCCATACCCTCTATAACTTCATAGTCTTGATTCACAAAATCCGTCATTGGCCCAACCTCAATTATTTTATCCTCAAAAATAATATATTGATCCTCGGCGTATGTTTTAAAATCATAATAATTAACATGGGTCAGTGCAATCATGGTCATCCTCCTTTCACTTTAACTGATGAAATGCCCTACACTTCCAATGACCAGAGCATTATTCTTAATAATAAACTGTCCTTTGCATAGTGTGGTTTCGATCTGACCATTTACTTCTAGATCTTTATAAACGGTATAACCTGCTTTTGAATGGTCCGTTTCTATTTTATGAGTCATATGAGGATTGTATATGGCAATGTCGGCATCTGTGCCCACATCCAAACTTCCCTTTTTAGGGTAGAGTCCAAATATTTTAGCCGGCATGGTACTCATTTTTTCTATGGCCTTAATGCCATATCTGGTCGCCATTAAACTAAAACTGTGTTCAACACCACCAATACCCAAGGGCATCCCTAAAAGTTGTTTTTGCTTTTTTTGACGTTCTGTAAAAGGACAGTGATCTGTAGCAATGGTATGCAAGTAATCAAAACCGTTAATGAGCTTTTCTCTGGAGACTTCGCTACGAAGTGGTGGTGCCATGGTATAAAGATGACCTTGGCTTCCTTCAAATCTCTCTTCATTAAACTCAAAATAGTGGGGACAACTTTCTAGATATAGGTTTTTCCCAAGTATATCAGGAAATTCTTTTATCAAAGCTTCCAATGTATTACCGCTACTGACATGAACCATATACAATTGACCATCGGTTTCTTTTGCTAAGGTCGCCAATTTTAAAGCTTCTTCTGTTTCAGCCATCTCCGGTCTACTTATGGTTAAGTCCGCAGCTGTATAACTAGGCTCCATGGTTATGCTTTCATCTTTTTCTATATGGGCTAACACTATGAATGCTTCTTCTCGAGAAAGTTTTAATAGCTCAACGATTTCTCCGTCATATGTGCGCCTACCGGAGTCTGAATAGGTTGTGAATAGTTTTATGCTGTTTAGCCCTAGGGTTTTCATCGTCTCTACAATGGGCTTGACTTCATTCACGGGATCTTTTACTGTGACATGAAATCTATAATCAATCATGGACTTGCTGGCCAGTTGATTTCTGTCATTGAAGGCTTTTTCCAATTCTTTTTCGGTGGATATGGGATCAAGAAAATCGATGACTGTGGTAATACCACCATAAGCCGCCGCTATTGATCCTGTGTAAAAATCATCAGCAGAAGTATATTTGCCACAGTTCAGCTCAAAATGAACATGTGGGTCGATTAATCCCGGCATGACCCACCTATCGGTCGCATCATAAACCTCTCTAGCTTGATGCACCTCATCACTTATGGCAACAATATGATCCCCATTGATATAGAGATGTTGCTTTTTCAGACTTCCCTCTATATAAAGTTGTCCGTTTAATATTGCCAAATCATACATATTAATCTCCTTCTATACCTATTTCTCTTTACTTATATAGGCATCTCGCATATGTTTATTGCCCGTTTTGTTATAATACACGGCCAATATTTCTGCACTTATAGATATCGCAATCTCTGCCGGTGATCCTCCACCAGTATCAATACCTATAGGTGCATAGTGGTTGGATAGATTAAGGCTTTCACCAAATTTATCATAGGTTTTTACTAAATAGTCCTTTAGCTTGTTCTTAGAACAAAGCATACCTACATACTTTAATTCTAATTGTTTCTCAATGATTTTATGCATGACATCGTAGTCATACTTGTGAGAAGGTGTACACACGACCACATAGGCGTTTTTAGCTATGCCTTGTGTTTCTATAAAATCCACGAAATCATGATGATGCACTTCGTCACCACCTATAAACTGATCAACGACTTCCTTTCGATTATCAATGACGGTCACATAAAAGTTCATGGTCTTTAGAACATGGCAGAGTGCTTGACTGACATGACCTGCACCAAAAAGGTAGATATGAGCACCATGTCCGATATACTCGTAAAAAAGTGTCACAACACCACCACAGGTCATGGGCAATGTGGTGGCTTGACCAACAATCTCTCCTTCTTTTAAGAGGTATTTTTCCAAATGACTTTTTTGCATTTTTAGTAAGTCTTTGCAAGTTTCTATGGCTTGATGTTCAAGAGCACCACCACCGACGGTACCCACACGTTTACCGGTAACACCGACTAACATTTTTTTGCCAAGTTCAACCGGACCGTCACCTATTTTTTCAACAACCGTCACGGTCATACAAGGTTCATTATTCTGCTTCATTTTTATGATTTCATCATATATATCCATGAATCTTATAATCCTTCCTTGATACTTTCTCTATACTTCCTTACTCTGTATCGCCGCCCAAACCTTTTCAGATGTAATTGGGAGGCTATTAATTCTAACACCTATGGCATTGTATATGGCATTGGCAATGACCGCTGGTGGTGTATCAATACCAATCTCTCCAACTGATTTGGCACCATAGGGTCCAGAGGCTTCATAACTATCCGCAAATTCGACACGTATATTCGTAACTTCCTTGCGGGTTGGTATTCGGTAATTCATCAGGTTATTGGTAATAAGACTACCGCTTTTATTGTAAATAACCTCTTCAAACATTGCCATGCCCAAACCTTGAAGTATACCGCCTTCCACTTGGACTTTCGCTAAGCTTGGATTGATTGTAGTACCACAATCTACCACAGCGACATAATCCAACACTTCAAATTCTCCTGTTTCAAGGTCAACCTCGACCTCGGCAAATCCAGCCATAAAAGGTGGTGGTGATTTTGTGCCAACATAAGAATGGGCAGCAACCAATTGTTTTTGGTCTTCATTATAAAAGAGTCGATTGGATAATGACTCCAACGTCATGGATGTATCGGTATCTTTTACTTTTAGGACTTCACCATCAAAGTGAATATCTTCCGGTCTCACACCAAGCGCATTTGCCCCTTCATCTATGATCATTTCAAGCATCTTGTCTGCAGCTTTTTTAACTGCATTGCCGGATACATAGGTTGTGCTTGATGCATAAGCACCCGTATCAAAAGGTGTTAAGTCTGTATCCGAAGAATAGATAATGACTTTATCCACGGTAGTTTTTAGACTCTCTGCTGCAATCTGTGCCAAAATAGTATCACTACCTTGTCCAATATCTGTAGCGCCTATCATCAAGTTATAAAAACCTGTATCATTAAGCTTAATAATAGCCGATCCCATATCAATATAAGGTATGCCGGATCCTTGCATAGCAAGACACATACCCACACTTCTTACTTTTGTTTTTGAGATGACTTTTCTTGGATATTTGTCTTTCCAACCAATGAGTTCCATACCTCGGTCGACACAATAATCCAATTTGCAGCTATCCATATTCATAGCTGTTCCTTCTGTACCTTCACCCATTTTTGCAAAAACCGGTGAGGTCTCACCCTCTGCTATCATGTTTTTTTTCCTAAATTCAATAGGATCAATACCTAGTTTTTCACAAAGCTGGTCAACTGTAGACTCCACTGCAAAGTTGCCTTGTATGGCACCATAACCTCTAAAGGCGCCTCCTGGTGTGTGGTTGGTATAAACGACTCTACCACCGAAACGAACGGCTTCAACTTTATTGTATAAAGGTAATGTTTTTGCGCCCGCAACCATAAAAACCGTAAGTGCGTGTTCACCATAGGCACCTGTATCGGAAAGTACCTTTACATCAAGAGCTTTTAATTCTCCTTCTTTTGTTGCTCCAAGGGTGACATCAATACGCATCGGATGTCTTGAATAACTGGACTCAAAGACTTCTTTTCTAGTATAGACAAGTTTACAAGGTTTCTTGGTTTTCAGCGTCACCGCAGCGACAAAAAATTCACCATGTAGACACTGCTTACCACCAAAACCGCCTCCGATTCTAGGTTTGATGACCCTTATTTTACTCATCGGAATTTCTAGGGCTTGTGAAACAATTCTTCTAGCATGAAAAGGTGTTTGGGTGGATGAGTAGATCACCAAACGGTCTTGAAAATCCAACCTTGCATTAGCCGTATGCGGTTCCATCATAACATGGGCTTGGGCTTGGGTATAATGAGAAGTTGAAACTGTAACATCACACCTACCCATAACCGCTTCAACTGAACCTATTTCCATATGGTAAGCTGCTGCAACATTCTTCTCTGGTTCAAATCCAATAGGAAACATTTCATGAATTTCCGGCTCAGGATGTATGACACTTTCATTTTCAAAAGCTTTCTCAAAATCCAATACAGGTTCAAGAATCTCATAGTCAACCTGAATCAATTCAAGGGCTCTACTAGCTATGGCTTCTGTTTCAGCTGCTACAATAGCCACATCATCACCGACATAGCGCACAACTGAATCCAGTACAAACTTGTCGTGGGGAGAAGGCTCTGGATACCCTTGTCCTGCACGCGTGACCGGTATTCTTTTAAAATCCTTATATGTTAAAACACATTCTACTCCTTCTAGGGACATTGCTTTTTTGATATCAATATTGAGTATCTTCGCGTGAGGATGAGGACTCCTTAAGACCTTAACCGTTAAAGCATTAGGATCGGCCAAATCATTGGTATAAGCAGGACGTCCAAGCATGAGACCTTTTCCGTCTATAGATCCGGTATTATGATTGACACATTTCATGATTTTCTCACCTCCATATATGCTTTGATGGCCCGATGCTGGGACACATAACCTGAACAGCGGCATAAATTGCCGACTAAATAGTTGCGTATATCTTCATCTGTAGGGTCTGTCAATTCTTTTTTCATCGCATGGACGGTTAAAGCCAATCCCGGATTACAAAAACCACATTGATCTGCACCTTCCTTACCAAAGAGCTCGGCTAAATGTGTTGCCTCTTCTTCTATGGCCTCAACAGTGGTCACAGCATGACCATTGGCCTTTACAGACAAATAGCTACAAGAAGCGATAGGCTTGCCATCCAAAAGTACTGTACATACGCCACATGAAGAAGTATCACAACCCTTTTTCACACTATAATAATGATGCTTTCTTAGTGTATCTACCAAATATTCATCCGGTTCCACCTCAAATGTCCTGATTTTACCATTCACTTTAATTTGTGTTTTCATAAGCCACCTCCTTAATACCTCTTTCTACCATAACTTTACACAGTTGGGTTCTATAGGCTTTAGAGGCTCTAGCATTGCCCCCGAATTTTATTTCTTCTACCGCAATCCTAGCCGCTTCTTCAATTATTTCTTCTGTTAAAATCTTACTATCATTTAAATAAGTCATGCTCTTAACTGCTAAAGTGGCTACAGAAGGTCTTGCGCCAACAGCTACTCTGAAATGACTACCAATCTTTACAACACTTACGTTCAATATGGGAAAATCATTGGCTGTTTTTTTAACCGTAGAATAGTTTGCCTTACCATATTCTTTTTTTATAATGATTTGAAGTAATATGTCTTTTTCTTTTGGTGCTTCCTTTAAATAAGATTCTAAGGAGACCTGACCTTTCGTGTAAAAAACAAGATTGGCTTTAAGGGCAAGAAGGGGTGTTAACAAATCTGAAAAACCATATCTACCGGCAACCGTTCCCCCAATTGTAGCAATATTACGTATAGGAACACCCATAATATGAGAGATAGCTTCCTGTAATACACCGCCCATAAAAGTTCCAAGACTGCTGTGTGTCTCAATCTGTCTTAATGTCACCATGCTACCAATGGTATAATATTCTTCTGATTCGTTAATGGAATCCAGCTTGAGTCCAGACAAATCAATACCTTGTGACAATGTTTTGGGTAACAACTTTAGCCATGCACCTCCTGCGATAATGGCAGCATCATCTTTTTGTAGTAATTGATACGCTTCTTCCATATCCGTAGGCATTGTATATGCTTTAATCTTCAAATCCATAACCCCCTTCTATTATCTGTGCTTTTATATTTTCGTAATCGTCGATGGTATCTATATCCATAAGTATACCTTCATCCTCAACAGGTAAGTAGGTCACTTGATATCGATCTCTAAATTTCTTCAAATTAGACAATGGAGATTCCAAAAGCAGTGGATGAATCAAATGTCGCCTAATAAGTATGGGATGGCCTTTTCTACCTTTATAAGTGGGTACAACGATCTCACCTTCAGTATCAATAATTGTTTTATACGTTGATTTATGAATCAGAGGATAGTCACCGGGAATTAAAATAAAATCCTGAGTCATAAAGGCCACACCGGTTAAAACAGAACTGAACATACCCTCATTATAGTTAGGGTTATATACAATCTTAACACGCTCCATGTCCTTAAGCATCTCTACAACTTCATTGTAATAGTGACCACCCACAACAACAATATTGTTACAACATTGTTGTAATGTCATGACAACAATACGTAAAATGGGTTCCCCGTTTATGGGCAACTCCAATTTATTCTTATAAGTCCTACTTGAAAAACCACCAGCCAATACTATTGCATCACACATAGGTTCCCTCCTAACTTATAGAAGTCTGTCTGCTTTCCTTTGTAACAAAAAAGCCCCTTATAAAAGAACTTGTCTTATATAAAAGGCCTCATTACCTCTTTGATTGTTTTGCAGAATGTTTAGTCTCATTAAATATTCCTATTGTTATTATACACCTATTAAATTTTACTTGTCAAACTTTTTGTACTTTTTGCCCAAATTTTTAGTTAATACCAACAATGCAAGGACATAAATAGGTAAATGAAAAGGATTAAGATAAATGAGAATAAAAAGAGAGCTGGTATGTAATATGCCCCCTGTCAAGTAGACAGGGGGCATATTATTGCTAGGTTAAGCAAATCAGCTCTCTTTGTTTAATATCTATGCAGCGATGTCAAACAGTTCATAGATGAATGCTGAAGTCAACTCAGCGATATCTTTAATACGATCTGTAATAGCCCCTTTATCAGTACCACTCGCATTGATAAAGTCTATTAGCACTTCATCCATTGCTCCAAATTCTGCAACAACTTTTTTACCTGTAAACATCGTATACCCATCACCACCAGCTACCAAATAATCATTTGTAGCAAGTGTATAAGTAGCTGTAGTATCAACTTCTTCTCCAGCAATTTTCAAACTGGTTACGCGACTTCCAGCATCTTTAGATGAATCAAATTCAACCATCATACCTGCGATATGTGGGAACGCACCTTTTGCTTCCGGATAGTCTGTAATACCATTTTCTATCGCAGCAACAAGATCTGCACCGGTAAGTTCAATAACTCTTACCGTATTGCCAAAAGGAAGAACTGTAAGTACCTCACCTTTCGTAATATCTCCAGCATTTATTGATGTTCTGATACCACCACCATTTGTTAGAGCAACATCAGCACCACTTATATCAAGTAAAGATTCTGCGATAAGGTTACCAAGATTTGTTTCACCCGTTCTGACATCGTCTCTTTCACCTAGAAGAACTTCTGGCGTCGTTGCAACCACTTCATCTTCAATAACAGCATTTTCAGCTTTAATGGTTTCGATTAATGCTGCAACGGTTGGCTCACCCTCAATATTAAGGGACATTGCTTTTGTAAATAAACGAGCACCAGTAGATATGACTGCACCGTCTTTCAATGCAAATTCAATAACACCGACGTTTTTAGTTTTTTCACCTGCACTGGCGATCAATGTGCCGTTTACAACATTACCATTTAGATAAGTCGAATGACTATGTCCATCAATGATAACATCGATTCCGTTAACATTGGTTGCAAGATTGCTACTTGTATAAACGCCGCCTTCGTCGCCTAAGTGAACCAATGCCACAACAACATCCGCTTGAGCTCTAAGCGTAGGTACTAATGTAGCAGCAACAGCAGCCGGATCTTCAAAGGTCAATCCGACAGAATTATCTGGATGGCTTAAGAATGTTGTGTCAGGCGTAATTAAACCAAAGATTGCAACTTTGATTCCGTTTACATCTTTAATAACATAAGGCGTCAAGAAATCTGTACCATCTGCTTTCTTAACATTAGCGGCAAGCACAGGAAAGTCTGCCATGCTAACGTTTTTAAGCAATTGAGCTTGATCATAATCAAATTCATGATTTCCGGTAGTCATTGCATCATATCCTAATGCATTTAATACCTCCATTGCTTTTTCACCCTTTGACAATGTCACAAGATTGGCACCTTGAGTAGCATCACCAGCATCTAGTACCAGTGTATTTGCACTCATACCTTTGTACATATCAAAGACAGTTTTGAGTTTTGCTGCACCCATGCCATCATACTGACCTTCAACGAAGAATCCATGCATATCGTTTGTGTGTAAAAGTGTCAATGATTGATATTCTGTAAACTTTCCATCTTTGATTAAGTCATATACATTGACGGACTTAACATTTGGTGTTCGTCCATCTTCACTGGTAGGAATCTCAATTGCACCTGATTTAACCATCTCCAAAGCTTCAGCTTTTAGTGGGTGCTCAAATTCATTTCCAATTATTTTCCAGTTATTATCTAGAGAAGGTGTTGCTACGCCTGCTTTTTCATCAACAATATATTTGATAATCAAGTCACGAATACGTCCTGCATCTTGCATTTCGCTATATGAATCATAATACTTATCCGCTTCAGTAACCAACTCAAGGCCTAGTAATGTACCAAATCTATAGTTGTTAACAGCTAACTTATAAGTTTTCGCATCATCAATAGCCACACCATTCATAAGCAGATTGGTGATTCTTGATCCTGAAGGTTGACTAATATCGATATCATAGGTAACGCCTGCAAACATATCATAATTATAACCACGAATGTTAGGATCAAAACTAACGGTTACATCACCCGGAACATAAGTGTTATAGTAGGAAGCTGACCATTCCATATACTTTTTAAGATTAGCACCTGTAATATTTACACCCATTAAAGTATTTGGATATTTATAGATATAGGCGACATCTTTTTTCTTAAATTCTCCTGCAACAAGGTTCATATTGTTTGTGAATGTTGCCGCAGAACTCACATCTGCCTCGGTATAGAATAATTGTACTTCATTAATTAAATCAATTAATGCTGTATCTTCTACTTGTGAAGTTGGCATCGTTGTCACAGTGGCTTCACCCGTAATATAATCTACATTCTCGATGTAATCAGCAGAAATAGAACCAACCACTGTATTTGCATCCTCTAAGGATGCATCATGAACATATTTAAATTCTGCTAACATATCCGCATCCGCTTCAACCGCAGATGTTTCAATATTTGATGGGGTAATCGATGTCACTGCAAATTTGTCCGCTGTTTTTGTTACAACGATATCTGCTTTAGATAAAGCCGCTCCATAAGCGCCTGGTTCTATCATTGTAACGCCGTTTACTTTTAAGTCCGCAAGTTTTTCATGAGCATGACCCATGAAGATGACATCAAATTCCGGAACAGCCTCAGCAACTGCTGATGCGCCTTCATAACCATGTTCACCGTCTTTTCCTAAATGAAAAGCACCAACTAATATGTCATACTGGCCTGCAATAGCCGCTACAGTTTTCTTAGCAGATTCAACCGTTCCTTCAAAAGCTAAGCCTTCAAAATGTTGAGGCGCTGCTGCTTCCCAAGTGTCAATATGTGGTGGTAATAACCCAACAATTGCAACTCTAACGCCCTCTTTTTCAATAATTGTATAAGGCTTTACATAATAAGAGCCATCTGTTTTATAGATATTCGCTCCAAGTACTGATCCGTTAAAGGTATTAACGTTGTTGTCTAGGAATGATTTTTCAAAGTTGAACTCATGATTGCCAATCGTCCAAGTATCATAATCCATATAATTTAATGCCTTGATCATTGGATGTACAGGGTCTGCATTAAACAGCTCCGCACTGTTATCTTGTACAGTATCACCTAGATCCATCAAAATAACATTATCGCTTGCTGCTCTTTCAGCTTTAACTAATGTTTGGATTTTAGCGAGGCCTGCATCTGCATCGGCTGAATCAATTGCATATTCATATGGATAAATGCGTCCATGCAAGTCGCTAGTTGCTAGAAGTGATATCTGAACTTCGTTTGATTTTACTTCTGCCACGTCTTCTTCACCGGCAGTTGGAATTTTTATTTGTTGTCCCACATAGATCAAATGTGGATTTGCAAGATTATTGTACTTTGCTAGGTCTTCCCAGTCCATATCGTATTGTCTAGCAATACGCCATAATACATCTCCCTCTTTAACAGTGTAAGTTGATTGCGCTGATACCCCTACTTGCATCACCATTGTTAGTAGCATAATGAATGTGAGTAAAAAACTTAATCTCTTTTTCAATGTTAATCCTCCTTTTTCCTTATAATATTCTACATATATAAATTTGGTTAAGGTTTCAAAACTATATAGTTGAACTTTCACATACATTATATAGTTACGAATGTATCAACGTAATCTATATATTGTGTGTGAATTTAGTGAAACTTAGTTTTGACCCTTTAACCAAGTTTATCATATAACCAAATAACTAAGCACAGGACATTATATGTCTATGTTATGACATAAGTGTTAACAAATGATGAACCCTTATATAATGAGGCTTCACAAAGAAAAAAAGATGTTCTCTAGGACTAATTACTTATTGATTGTGCCCATGGCGGAGAACAAAAAAAAATAGAAAGCAAGTGCAAGAAACACACTGCTTTCTATTCTTGTATATTTTTTAGTGAATCATTCTCCTTAAGACCGTATGAAGTATACCACCATTACGATAGTATTCCTGATCAACAATAGAGTCCATTCTCACCTTAGCTTTAAAGGTTGTCCTTTGTCCGTCTTCTGATGTGGCTATAACATCTATTAAGGCTCCCGGTTGAATATCATTGTTAAGACCTTTGATATCAAAGACTTCCGTACCTTTCAAGTTAAGGGTACGGGCATTTTGACCCTCAATAAATTGTAAGGGAAGTATGCCCATACCAACCAAATTCGATCGATGAATACGCTCATAACTTTCTGCTATAACCGCTTGTATACCTAATAAGGCTGTACCTTTTGCCGCCCAATCTCTTGAACTTCCTGTACCGTACTCTTTACCTGCAATAACGATCAGGTTCCTACCTTCTTCTTGATACTTCATGGATGCATCAAAGATAGACATCACTTCACCCGTTGGGAAATAGGTTGTATAGCTACCTTCCGTACCTGGGGCTATTTGATTACGTATTCGAATATTTCCAAAGGTGCCACGCATCATCACCTCATGGTTACCACGTCTGGAACCGAAACTATTAAAATCAACCGGATCTACACCACAGGTTTTTAAATACTCACCCGCCGGGCTATTTTTTCCGATGTTTCCTGCCGGTGATATATGATCCGTTGTGACCGAATCACCTAGTAGGGCTAATACTTTTGCGCTTTTTATATCTTCTATGTCAAAAATTTCTTTTTTCAGATTCATAAAAAATGGTGGTTCCTGAATATAAGTTGAGTTTTTGTCCCATTCATAAAGGTCACCTTCCGGTACCGGAATATTGTTGAACCTTATATTGCCTGAGAAAACATCTGCATATTTTTGTCTAAACATCTCCGGCTTAACGGCCATTGCCACAGCCTCTTTGATTTCAAGAGAAGTAGGCCAAATATCCTTCAAATATACAGGTTGCTCTTCATATCCAAACCCTATTGGTTCAGTCATCATATCAATATTCACATTACCTGCAAGGGCATAAGCGACGACCAACATCGGGGATGCTAGGTAATTGGTTTTTACTTGTGCATGAATACGACCCTCAAAATTACGGTTCCCACTTAGAACAGATGCAACCGTTATATCATTATCAGTGATGGCGTCACTAATCGGCTTTTTAAGAGGACCACTGTTACCGATACATGTCGCACAACCATAACCTGCTACATTAAATCCAAGTGTTTCAAGATAAGGCAACAAACCTGCTTCTTTAAGATATTCTGTTACAACAAGGGATCCTGGTGTTAGACTGCTTTTAACAAATACAGGTTTCTTAAGTCCCAGTTCAACAGCTTTTTTCGCCACAAGTCCTGCACCCAACATAACGCTTGGGTTTGATGTATTGGTACAACTCGTAATCGCTGCAATAACAACAGATCCTGTTTTAATGGTATCCCTTTGTCCATCTACTTCAACGTCTACTGCTGTAGCAATTTCTTCTTCAGTTAGGTTAAAACCACCTTCTGCAAAGGGTTTTCTAATCACTTCATTAAATGCCTCTTTCATACGTGTTAATTCAACGCGGTCCTGAGGTCTTTTAGGTCCTGCCAAACTGGATACTACCGTTGACATGTCCAACTCCACAACTTTAGTGTATTGTGGTTCTAGACTGTTTTCATCTCTAAATAAACCTTGGGCTTTGTAATAGGCTTCTACCAGATTGATTTCTGATTCGCTTCTTCCTGTCGCTCTTAAATAGTCCAAAGTCTCTTTGTCCACGGGGAAAAAGCCCATTGTCGCCCCATATTCCGGGGACATATTGGCTACTGTAGCCCGATCTGCCAAGCTCATGGAATCCAACCCAGGACCGAAAAACTCAACAAATTTTCCCACTACTTTTTCTTCTCGTAGACGTTGCGTGACGGTAAGTGCTAAGTCTGTAGCATTTGCTCCTTCTAGTAAACTCCCTGTTAATCTAAACCCGATGACTTCAGGAATAACAAAGTACAAAGGCTGTCCAAGCATACCGGCTTCTGCCTCGATACCACCAACACCCCAACCTACAACACCAAGACCATTAATCATTGTAGTATGAGAATCTGTACCTACCAGAGAATCAGGGAAAACCCATGTCGCATTGTCGATGTCTTTTGTTGCTGCCACTGTTGCCAAATACTCTAGGTTAACTTGGTGGATAATACCTGTCGCCGGCGGTACCGCTCTAAAATTGTCAAATGCCGTTTGTGCCCATCTAAGAAATCTATAACGTTCATCATTACGAAGAAATTCATTATTATTGTTAATCTCAAGTGCTTCACTGGTACCATAGGCATCTACCATCAAGGAGTGATCAATAACTAGGTCAACCGGTATCAACGGATTGATTTTCTTTGGATCAAAACCTGCTCGGCTCACCGTGGAACGCATAGCCGCTAAGTCAACAACAGCAGGCACACCGGTAAAGTCCTGTAATATGATTCTGGCCGGAATAAAAGGTATTTCTTTAACTTTTTCATCATCTGACGTCCATGATGCGATTTGCTTGATATGATCTAGTGTAATGGTTTTTTCATCAAACTGTCTTATTGCACCTTCTAGTAATACTTTCATAGAATAAGGCAGATGTGCTACATCCCCATATCCCAAAGTCTCAAATGTTTTTAAATCATAGTAGTTATATGCTTTACCATCAACTGTAAGTGTCTTCTTACAAGATAATATTTTCTCTTTTGACATAAATTATCCTCCGTTTATTCTAATTTTAATCTAATCAGCTTGAATTAAAGCTATAATTTCCGTTGCCTCTAGTATACCTTTTTATTACCTATTTCTCAAGTTTTCCCGTGTACTAAAATAGAACCTGAGAAGATAAACAAAAAAAGCAGATGATTATCTGCTTTTTCCTCACGCCTACATAGCTATTGAAAAATCTTCTTAATATCTTGTATCGCATTCTTGTGACAGATGAGTAACTTACCTTCTGACTTGACCACTACTAGATCTTCTACTCCAATCAGTGCAACCTCATCCTCTTCCAAATAAACAATATTGTTATAGGCATTGATTTCTTTTACTGATGCCTTACATATAATCGAACCATTTTCATTTTTGTCAAACACCTCTTCAAAAGCATTAAAGCTGCCCACATCATTCCACCCAATATCGCAAGGTATGACCCTTAAGTTTTTTACTTGCTCCATAATACCGTAGTCAATGGATATACGGTCAAAATGTTCAAAAAGATACTGAGTTGCCTCCGCTAAAGCTATGCCTGTAAGGTCTTTGTCAATATACTGTTTGATGGTTGAAAGTATTGCAAAATGATTTGGCATATATCGGGCAATTTCTTTCATTATATCATCTAGGTTAAAGACATACATACCACTGTTCCAAAGATGTCTACCGGACTTCATGTAGTTATTGGCTGTCACCTGATCCGGTTTTTCACAAAAACATTTAGTTTTCCAGACCTTATTGACTTCTGCCTCCATGCCCACTTCAATATAACCAAAGCTGGTTTCTGCTCGACTGGGTTGAATGCCTAGTGTTACAATTGTGTTGTTAAGTTTAGCTTCTGCTATCCCTTTTCTTAATACCTCACAAAAGGTATCACCATCTTTTATTAAATGATCTGATGGCAATACAACCAATTGTGTATGAGGATATCTATTACTTATATATAGGCTTCCATAACCAATGGCTGCTGCAGTATCCTTGAATATTGGTTCAATGATAATGTTTTCCTGAGGCAACATGGGTAATTGCTCAACAATACTCTCAGCTTGTACCGCATTGGTCCCAATAAAAATACGTTCATAGGGAATAACTTCCTTGATGCGTTCCACCGTTTCCCAAATCATTGATTTTTCTGAGAATAAACTTAATAATTGTTTAGGATGTGTCTTTGTGGATAAAGGCCAAAGCCTTTGTCCACAACCTCCTGCCATAATCAATGCACATGCCATCCCAGTACCTCCAGCATTATTTATTCGTATTCAAGATTCTTATCCAAATCCTCCATAAGGTTCTTTAAATAGGAAGTAACCTCCAACTTCAAATCATCTCTTCTCAAAGCAAATTCTAAGGTTGCTGATATAAAACCAAGCTTATTTCCCACATCATAACGTTTCCCTTTAAAGTCAAAGGTATACATATCTTCTTCCTGAGACAGCTTCATTAGGGCATCTGTCAACTGGATTTCTCCGCCTGCACCCGGTGTTTGCGTTTCAAGATAATGAAATATTCTTGGGGTTATAATATAACGTCCCATTATAGCCAGATTGCTTGGTGCTACATCTATGCTCGGTTTTTCTATAAGGCCTTTAACCTTTGCAATCTGACCATCCACCATCGTAACATCGGCAATACCATATTTGGAAACTTCACTTGGCGCTACCGTCTGAACACCTAATATACTTCTATCGTAAATATCATACACATTCATCAACTGCTTAATACAAGGCTCTTTAGATACTACTACGTCGTCGCCAAGCATGACCGCAAACGGCTCATCACCAATAAAATTCTTAGCGACCAAAACAGCATGTCCCAGTCCCTTCGGTTCCTTCTGGCGAACAAAATGAATGTTAGCAAGATTGGTGGATTTTTCTACAATTTGTAGTAATTCTTGTTCACCCTTTTCTTGTAAACTTAATTCCAATTCAATATTTTTATCAAAATGATCTTCAATCGATTGTTTATTACGACCTGTAATTATGATAATATCTTCAATGCCTGCTGCCACAGCTTCTTCAATTATATATTGTATGGTTGGTTTGTCTACTATAGGGAGCATTTCTTTTGGTTGTGCTTTCGTAGCCGGTAGAAATCTTGTTCCAAGCCCGGCAGCCGGAATAATTACCTTACGTATTTTCATGATTCACTTTCCCTTCACCTTGGTAATATGTTATAACGTTATACTCCAGTTGGTTTTATACTATTAATAATTTGGTTAAGGTGTCAAAACTATATAGTTGAACTTTCACCTACCTTATGTAGTTATGAATGTATCAACGTAATCTACATATGGTGGGTGAATTTAGTGAAACTTAGTTTTGACCCTTTAACCATAATTTCATTTTAATGATATCATTTTGACATCATAAGGTCAATCTAATCCACACCAACGGTCAGCCGTTAGTCATACAGACTGTGGAAAGGTTTTCATGAGACCCCTAATTGCTTTCATACAACATTTCACTTGTTTTAATATTTTCAAAGAAAAGAGCATTATAGGATATATAACTCATTTTACGTCGTGTAAATTCTATATCATCTTGACCGTCATGTATATATACATAGTCTCGTAGATCATCTTCGTATAATCCAATCTCAATTGCCTTGTCTACTGAAGCATCCCAAGTAAAATCGCCCTCATCATCCAAATAGCCTAGCGCTCTTAAGACAAGCGTTGTATATTGGGCTTCTGTCATTTTCGCATTTGATCCATAAATATCATCTGAAAGTCCCTTAATGAGTCCCTTATAATGAAGATAATTGATGGTGTCTTCTGCCCAATTCGGAACATCCGTAAAGCCTGAAACATAGTCCGGTTGTTCACTGGCAAAGGTTATTACCTCTTCTTCCAAGTCTAAAAGCCTTGAATACATGATAGCCCCTTCTGCTCTAGTAAGTTCACGGTCAAGTTCTAGACCTTCATCTGTTCCTTTTAAGTAACCCAGTGCCTTAAGTATCTCCCCGTGAAAATCTCGGTGGGTTCGGTCCAGATCATGGTCTTCTTCAAGCTCACGTCTTAATAAATTATCACTGGGCTCTAAATCAATACGAATTTCTATAAATCCAAACGGCCGTTCTGATGATTGTGAAAATACATCTTCCGTTAAATCCCATACATAGATGGCTTTTTCTTTAATATAGTCTGCGTTATGACCAATGACCGCATAATCTGTTTCAAATGAGTATATGATTTGGCCGCCCATAGCTTTAAAGACTGCACTCATTTGTACCATTTCCTGATCATCAACCTCATTACTTAGATCACTTAAAGGTATTTCAAAACGATAGACATCATCACCTTGATAAGACCACTCAAGTTCTTCCTCTTGTGAAATATCACTAAAAGCAATGAGTGGATGATTAAACTCTATCCTATTTTCTTCTCCTACAAAGAGCATTTCATCTTTATAATATTCTATTGGTTTACGCTCGATTTGCACATACTCCTCATTGATACCCATTTCTTCAACGAAATCTGAATCCATATCTGATGTTTCACCCTCACCCATTACACTTTGATTGGATGCAACAAATGAATGAATCCCACCTGAACCATCTTTTTTTAAGAAAAAATCCAATCGTATATCCATACACCCTGATAATAAAGTCATTATGACGAGTAAACTTGCAACTACACCCCATATTCTACGCATAATTTACCTCTTTTCTTTGATCTAATTATTTCGTTTCTATAAGTCATTATAATATGAATAAGATTATAAATCTACAGCTTAATCACACAGTCTGTGGAAGGGTTTTCATGGGACCCCAAAAAAAGCCTCTACTTCACTTCGTTACGCCTCGGCCATTTCTTGCATTCTAATGAATCAATATACAAAGAAAAAGCCTCCCTTGAATGCAAGCATTCCGGGGGGCTGATATGTGTTCTGATTCGCTGGGCTTTCTTCATCGTTTGTTCCGAGTTACTTGCGAATACAAGAAAGAGCCTCCACTTCACTTCGTTACGCCTCGGCCATTTCTTGCATTCTAATGAATCAATATACAAAGAAAAAGCCCCCTTGAATGCAAGCATTCCGGGGGGCTTTTTCTTTGTATATTGATTCGCAAGTAACTGCTTATCTTTTTGAGAATTGAGGTGCTCTTCTGGCTGCTTTAAGACCGTATTTTTTACGCTCTTTCATACGAGGGTCTCTTGTTAAGAATCCTGCTTTTTTGAGTGCGGGTCTGAACTCAATGTCTGCTTCAAGCAATGCTCTTGAGATACCATGTCTGATTGCACCGGCTTGACCTGTGAATCCTCCACCATGTGCGTTAACGATTACATCAAACTTACTTAATGTCTCTGTTAATACAAGTGGTTGTTTTGTAATTACTTTTAAGGTTTCATAACCAAAGTAATCATCTATATCTCTTTTATTAATTGTAATTTTACCATTTCCAGGTACAAGATAGACTCTTGCAACGCTGCTTTTTCTACGACCTGTTCCGTAATATTTTACTTGTGCCACGTCTATTCCTCCTCTCGAGACTATTAGAATTTAAATTCTAATACTTCTGGTTTTTGAGCTTCGTGGTTATGTTCAGCGCCTCTATAGACACGCAATTTGGTAAGCATTTGAGCACCAATCTTGTTTTTTGGCAACATACCCTTTACTGCATGGGTCATTACAAGTTCAGGCTTATTCTTCATCATATCTCTGTACTTGGTTTCTTTAAGACCACCAATGTATCCACTATATGTTCTGTATAGTTTTTGGTCAAGTTTTTTACCTGTCAATACAACTTTTTCGCAATTTATTATGATTACATGGTCACCCGTATCTACATGTGGTGTGTAAATCGGCTTTGTTTTACCGCTAAGTACTTTAGCGACTTCAGATGCAAGACGTCCGAGTGTCAGTCCTGTCGCATCAACAACATACCATTTTCTATCAACTGTTTGATCGTTTGGCATGAATGTGTTCATGGGTTCTACCTCCTATTGAATTCTTAGTTTCGTTTTTTGTAGGTCAAAACCCGGGGCTAAGGGGTTTATAATACAAACTCACGCTACAACATTATAGTACATTCACCCTGGTGTGTCAAGTGAAATAGTGTTAATAATTACTTTCATTTTTCTTCTCCAAAACAGCTGCAATATAAGCCGTTAAAGGAATACTTAAAACCAACCCAATCGTACCCGATAGCGCCCTAACAATCTCAGTTGCTATAGCGTCCATATTAATGATATCAAAATAAGGTATGTCATTCATAAAGAATACGAGAATCAAAAATATGGATGTACCGGCATAGGCAAGTATAAGGGTGTTTGCCATGGTACCCATAACATCTCTACCTATGTTCATACCTGATTTAAAAAGATCTTTTGTACTCATAAAAGGATTGGCTACGGTTATTTCATTGATGGCAGAAGCAATGGACATACATACATCCATGACGGCACCAAGTGTTCCAAGTAAAATACTGGCAAATAAAATGCTGGTAAAATTAAAATCAATCTCACCTTGAGTAAAGACAAGCATCTGTGCTTCTGTTGTACCAAGACCGGTCAGAACAGCATAATCACTGGCAATAATCGCTATAATCCCGGATACAAGTACACCACCAATGGTTCCCAAAATGGCCGAAATGGATTTGCGATTGAAGCCGGTCACCAGAAACATGGTTACAACAGCAATGAGCGTACAAATCACCATAGATAACAAAATGGCATTTCCACCCGCTGCTATACCAATCAACATATAGTAAATACCTGCCAGCGTCAACCCAAGAGTCAAAAGCGTCCTTAGACCTTGATAGCCACCAACCACCACCATAAGTATAAGGAATATGGCTACTAAAACATAGATATATTTATCCCTTCTATAGCTATAAACAAAGCCTTCCAGGATTTTGCCGTCTTCATCATATTCGACAAAAGTATAAATCTCTGAACCTTCAAAAAGTTCCAAATCATAGGCATACATCTGATCCATAGAGTTAATAACCCTAATCACTTCACCCTCATAAGGACCGTCTAGTAGTTTAACCTCTGCTTCTTGAACCCTCTGCTCGTAGCCACCGCCTGATGTTTCAATAACATTGATCTCATCTTTAGTTATTGCAAGGATTTTACCAATAAAAACATCTTGTTCCTCGGAGGTATTTGCTCTTTTTTCACAACCTGTTATGACTAATATTAAAAAAAACATGATGCCAACACGAAGTATATTTTTCTTCATTCTAATCTCCTTGTAAGTAATCTATGGATTCTAGTGTCAGACCTTTTGCCGGTGCTGTTTTGCCTGCTGCTTTTCTTGATTTTTTTTCCAAACCCTCTTGAATCGATTCCGGTTTTCTTCTTCCATTTCCTACTTCAAGTAGTGTTCCTACCATGATTCTAACCATATTATATAAAAATCCGTTCCCCACGATCTTAAACCGGTACATAGAACCTTCTTTGGTGATCTTCAACTCATGGATCGTTCTAATTGTCTGATCAATACTTTTCTTTATTGAGCTGTAACTTTCAAAATCATGGGTACCGATGAAAAACTTGGCGGCTTCCTCCATCGGTTCTAGTTTTAGATTATATCGATAGTGCATACTATAACGTTGGTCTTTCGGTAAATGATGAGGACCGTTATAGACGCTATATACATAAGTTTTTTGATGGGGTACATACCTTGGATGAAAGGTTTCATCCACTTCTTCAGCTTTTGTAACTACAATATCTCTTGGCAAATGCATGTTCAAGGCTAGAGGTATTTTATACGTCTCCATATCTTTATGGCTTGCCATTAGAACCACTTGCCCATTAGCATGAACCCCGGAGTCCGTCCTACTTGCCCCTGTTAAGGTAACATCTTCTCCAAATAAGGTCTTGGCTGCTTTCATCATAATGCCTTGTATTGTTTCATCATTCTTTTGTACTTGCCAACCACAGTAATTCGTACCGTCATAAGCTACTGTTAACTTGTAATAATACATGATGGCGCTCCTTTTATAATAGCAGTCTCATAACGATAAAAACAGCCAAATAAACCGCTAGAATGCTGTATGCCCAGAAATCAATTTTTTTATAACTGAGTTGTTTTAAACGGGTTCGACCTTCTCCGCCTCTATAACATCTTGCTTCCATGGCAAGTGCAAGATCATCTGCTCTTCTAAATGAAGATATAAACAGAGGTACCAACAAGGGAACCATGCTTTTTGCTTTTTTTATTAATCCACCTGTTTCAAAATCTGCACCACGTGCAAGTTGTGCTTTCATGATTTTATCTGTTTCCTCTAGAAGAATTGGAATGAATCGTAGAGCAATGGTCATCATCATGGCAATCTCATGGGCAGGTACCTTAATGCGCTCTAAGGGCTTTAGCAGTGCCTCTATGCCATCTGTCAATGTTATCGGTGATGTCGTTAGCGTCAAGACTGAAGAGCCTATAATCAACATGATGAGCCTTGTGCCCATATAGAACGCGGTTTGAAGACCTTCAAGTGTTATTGTAAAACGACCCAGTGTCAATAAAACCGTCGTGCCCGGTGTGAAAAATAGATTCAGTACTATCGTTAACATTATTATAATAAATATGGATTTTAACCCTTTTAGCATAAAGCGTATCGGTATCGTTGTTGTCATAATAACCGCACTAAGCGCTAGAAATGCTATACCATAGGTCATAAGAGACTGGTTTATAAATAATGATAGTATAAAAAAGAAAGTACCATTAATTTTTGTACGTGGGTCCAGATCATGAATTCTTGACTGTGCCGGATAAAATTGTCCGATGGTTATATCCCTAATCATTGTGTTTACCTCTTTGCTCTGACTATTTTTTAAGTAAGGTGATTAAAGCATCCTTGGCTTCTTCAAGTGTTACGATGTCCGCAGATAGATTGAAACCATGTTTGTTTAATGCTTGGATAAGGTAGCTGACTTGTGGTACAGCAAGACCCATGGCTTCAAGGGCTTCTGTTTCCTTAAAAATCTCTTTGACAACACCATCCATCTTAATCTCTCCTTTATCCATAACAACAACCCGTTCAACATAGCGGGCGATGTCTTCCATGCTGTGAGAAACCAATATAACGGTAATGCCAAGACTTTTGTGCAAGTTCTGAATCTCATTTAGAATCTCATAGCGGCCCTGTGGGTCAAGACCTGCTGTTGGCTCGTCTAGGATAAGTATTTTGGGCATCATTGCAAGTACACCTGCTATGGCAACACGTCTTTTTTGTCCACCTGAAAGATCAAAGGGTGAGGATTCGTATAAGGTTTCATCAATACCAACGATATCCAATGCATGCTTAACCCTTTTTTTAATTTCATCTTCTTCAAGCTTCATATTCGTCGGACCAAATGCCACGTCTTTAAACACCGTCATTTCAAATAATTGATGCTCCGGATATTGAAATACTAATCCTACTTTTTGCCTTATACTCCTTAAATCCACACCTTTATCAAAGATGGATATATCTCCAATCATCACTCTTCCGGAATCCGGTTTCAATATACCATTGATTTGTTGTATGAGCGTAGACTTGCCCGATCCGGTATGTCCAATCAAGCCTACAAACTCACCAGGTTTAATTGTCAAATTGATCTGCTTTAAAGCTTGCATTCTAAATGCAGTATCTGCACCATATGTATAATTCAAATTTTCTATTGTAATTGACATATGCTTTCCACCATTTCATCGATCGTTAATAAATCTGTCGGAATATCAATACCTGCCTGTTTAAGTTCATAGGCCAGTTCCGTTACCTCCGGTACATTTAATTTTAAATCTTTCATCATCTTAACTTTTGAGAAGACATCTCTTGGTAAACCATCTAAAGCAATCTTTCCTTCTGCCATGACATAAACATGGTCCGCCAATACAGCTTCCTCCATGAAGTGTGTGATTAGTATGATCGTTATCTTGTCTTCTTTATTTAATTTTTGTACCGTTTTTAGGACTTCTTCTCGTCCTGAAGGATCTAACATGGCTGTTGGTTCATCTAGAATAATACAATCCGGTTTCATAGCAAGGACGCCAGCTATTGCAATACGTTGTTTCTGACCGCCTGATAGCTTATTTGGTGAGTGTCCTGCATATTCTGTCATCTCAACAACTTCTAGAGCCATATCCACTCTTTTTCTTATTTCACCGGCTTCTATTCCGATATTCTCAGGACCAAAAGCAACATCTTCTTCTACAATAGTAGCAATAATCTGGTTGTCCGGATTTTGAAACACCATACCTGCTGACTGCCTTATATCCCAAACATGCTGGTCATCTTTTGTATCCATGTTTTTAATAAGTAAAGTTCCTGATTTTGGCTTTAATAACGCATTCAAGTGTTTTGCCAAGGTGGATTTTCCTGAACCATTATGACCCAAGATAGCAATAAAGTCTCCTTTTTTCACATCAAAGGAGACGTCGTCGATGGCTCTGTGAACACCTTCCACTTCGCCACGATCATTATGAGCAACATATTCAAATATCAAATTATTCGCTTTTACCATTTTCTTGCCACTCCGTTTCCGTTTGTTGTCCGCAAAATAGGTCAGCACCCAAAGTATTGGGGTCTCAACTATTACTACTGACAGTGTTTGTGAATCTTTTCTAATGTACAAAAATGGGGCTAAGTGCAGCGCACTTAACCCCTGTTTATTATACTAATTCAAGAATTACTTCTTCTGCAGCGTCACCTTTACGTGGACCGATTTTGATGATTCTTGTGTAACCACCATTACGATCTGTATATTTTGGTGCTATCTCATTAAATAAAACTTCTGCAAGATCTACTTTTTTAGTATTTGCCTTTTTACCAGCTGCCTCTTTCGGCACTTCTGTAACAGGGTATAATACCTTTAAAATCTCTCTTCTAGCATGTAGCTTTGTTGAACTGTCTTTTCTGATGACTTTTTGAATTTCTTCAAATTGAGTTACTTTCTTACCATCAACGACTTCTTTGACCCTCTTACCGTCAGCAGTTTTTTTAGCTACTTTTTGAGTAACTGTTACTTCCGTATAGTTGTCTTTTTCTCTTACAGCCATTGCGATTAATTTCTCAGCAATCTTACGAACTTCTTTAGCTTTTGGATCAGTGGTTTTGATTTTACCATGATACAAAAGGTTCGTCACTTGGTTTCTTAGTAATGCTTTTCTTTGGGAAGATACTCTCCCAAGTTTTCTATAACCAGGCATGGATACAGCCTCCTTTTCCAGATAGTGTGTATTTTAAGAAGATTGCTTATTCATCACCAGGTCTAAGTTGTAAACCTAATTCTTGAAGTTTAGCAAGTACTTCTTCTAATGATTTGCGTCCTAAATTTCTAACTTTCATCATATCATCAGGGGTTCTGTTGGTTAATTCCTCAACAGTGTTAATCCCAGCTCTTTTTAAACAGTTGTAGGAACGTACGGACAATTCAAGTTCATCAATGCTCATTTCAAGCACTTTCTCTTTTTCATCGTCTTCTTTTTCTACCATAACTTCTGCGTTTTTAGCGTTTTCTGATAAATCTATGAATAAGCTTAAGTGTTCACTTAGTACTTTGGCTGCTAGACTAACTGCTTCATCTGGTGACAAAGTGCCGTCGGTGAATACTTCTAATGTTAATTTGTCATAATCCGTAACATTACCAACACGGGTATTTTCCACCTTAATATTAACGCGCTCTACAGGGGTGTAGATGGAGTCAATTGGAATGACACCGATTGGTTGATCGTCAGATTTATTCTTGTCAGCTGTAACATAGCCTCTACCTTTATTGATTGTGAGCTCAATGAAAAGTTTGCTGTCTGATCCACCACTAAGAGTTGCTATAGGTAGATCCGGATTTGCAATTTCTATGTCAGGATCTGCTTGAATATCAGCACCAGTAACGACACCTTCACCTTCAAATTCTATGTACGCTACTTTTGGCTCTGAACTATCACTGTTATTACGAATTGCTAACCTTTTGATGTTAAGAATAATCTCTGTAACATCCTCTTTTACGCCAGGAATCGTACTAAATTCATGGAGTACGCCTTCGATTTTAATACTGCTTACAGAAGCACCCGGTAAAGATGATAGCATGATTCTTCTTAGAGAATTCCCTAAAGTCGTACCATAACCTCTTTCAAGAGGTTCAATAACAAACGAACCATGTTTGTTGTCTTCTGAAATTGATAAAATGTCAATTCTTGGTTTCTCGAAATCAAACACTAACAAGACCCTCCTAACTTTGATTGGTTACTTTACTCATTATATAGATTAAGCATTTTATCTGTATAAAATGATATTTATACAGATATATACCATTATTTAGAATATAACTCGACAATAAGAGTTTCTTCTACTGGGATCAAGATTTGATCTCTTTCTGGTTTAGCTGTAACCTTAACAGTAAAGTTTTCAAGATCTGCATCTAACCATTCTGTAACGGATCTTGATGCTGTAGTTTCTATAATGTTCTTCATACCTTGGGTGCTTTGTGATTTTTCTTTAACCGTAATCACATCGCCAACTTTTACTTGATAAGAAGGAATGTTAACTTTTTTACCATTAACAAGAATATGATTGTGACGAACAATTTGTCTCGCCTCAGTTCTTGAACGACCAAGACCTGCTCTATAAGCTACATTGTCAAGACGCATTTCAAGAAGTACCAATAGGTTCTCACCTGTGATGCCTTTTTGATGTGCAGCTGTTTCATAGTAGTTTCTAAATTGTGTTTCTAAAACACCATATATTCTTTTTGCTTTTTGCTTTGTACGTAATTGTAGACCGTATTCAGAGACTTTCGCTCTTCTGTTTCCATGTTGTCCCGGTGCGTATGGTCTACGTTCCATTGCACATTTTGCTGTGTAACATCTCTCGCCTTTTAGGAAAAGCTTATCGCCTTCTCTACGGCAAAGTCTACAAACAGCACCTGTATATCTAGCCATCTATTGACACCTCCATTAAACTCTTCTACGTTTTGGTGGACGACATCCGTTGTGAGGAACTGGCGTCACATCCTTAATACTAGTTACATCAAGACCTGCTGCTTGAAGCGCTCTTATTGCTGCTTCTCTACCTGAACCAGGACCTTTAACCATGACTTCAACTGTCTTAAGACCGTGAACCATAGCTGCTTTTGCTGCTGTTTCTGCTGCCATTTGAGCTGCATAAGGTGTATTTTTTCTTGAGCCTCTAAAACCTAAACCGCCGGCACTTGCCCATGATAATGTATTCCCTTGTGCATCTGTCAAGGTTACTATTGTATTGTTAAACGTAGATTGAATATGTGCTTGTCCACGATCAACATGTTTTTTTACACGCTTTTTAGCCGTTCTTTTGACTATTTTTGCCATTACTAAGCCTCCTTACAACTATTTTTTCTTGTTAGCTACTGTTCTACGTGGACCTTTTCTAGTTCTTGCATTCGTTTTAGTTTTTTGTCCTCTAACAGGAAGACCTCTTCTATGACGAATACCACGATAACATCCGATTTCCATTAATCTCTTAATATTAAGAGCGATTTCTCTTCTAAGATCACCTTCAACTTGTGCTGTTTTTTCGATAATCTCACGTAGAGTACCTACTTCAGCATCGGTTAAATCTCTTACTCTTGTATCAATACTAATTCCTGCTTCTTTTACGATTTTCTCAGCCGTTGGTCTTCCAATTCCATAAATATACGTCAAACCAACTTCTACACGTTTTTCTCTAGGTAAGTCAACACCAGCAATACGAGCCATGTTTTCTGTACACCTCCATTAAATTTGATAGGTCGGTAACAATATTCAGTCTGTAAAAGACATCCTTTTGTTACCTTTGGTCTCAATACCATTCAATTCTTTATTCAATGCAACTCTCATTCTATAAAGTACTGAATCATATTCTCATCTCATTAGACTAGCCACCTAGTACCTTCGCTTCATCCAATTTCACCCTGATTAAGGAACAAGGTTCAATTGTTTACACAACATGTCCTGGTGGTTTCTGTTCATTAGTCTGTATAAACATCACAATTAGATATTATATAACATTCTGACCAATAGTACAAGTCTAAATTTGTAGCCGTTCTTATATATGTACCTAAACCCACTTAATAATGTGCTTAAGTCAGATATCTTCTTTTACAAGCGTTATGATCACCCTTGTTTTTGCTTATGCTTTGGATTCTCACAGATAACTCTGATTCTTCCGTTTCTCTTGATAACTTTACATTTTTCACAAATTGGTTTTACTGAAGCTCTTACTTTCATTTTTGGTACTCCTTCCTTGATCTATGATCGAAATCTAGGGCTATTCATTTATTTGTCGCGCCAGATAATTCTACCTTTTGTCAAATCATAGGGTGACATCTCTATGGTCACTTTGTCACCTGGTAAAATTCTGATATAATGCATTCTGAGTTTTCCGGATATGTGAGCTAAAATAACATGACCGTTTTCAAGCTCAACTTGAAACATGGCATTAGGTAACTTTTCTTTAACTTTACCTTCAACTTCTATTACGTCTTTTTTGGACATGGTCTACCTCCTAATTAGGCTTATTCTAGGGTTTGTTGATAATCTTTTAAATTATTTCTGATATCGGCATTGGTGATTTTTTCGTTGTGCTTTAATTTACCGGCAATTTCTTCTGATATCATATAGGTGATTTGAAGATGTTTTAATTTCTTCTTTTTGGGAGACTCGATACGTCTGCGTTTTCCGTCTGCTATGTACACATAAGCTTCTTCAATGTCTAAAATAATAAAAAGCTCACCGCAATCTCGACCTGCAGTAGATTTAACTATTTGACCAAGTTCAAAATTTTTCATTATGCTCACCTTGATTCAAAACCGTCAGCAATTCACAACCTGTATCCGTAATCAGTATTGTATTTTCATAGTGGGCAGATAATGATCCGTCCAAAGTCACAACTGTCCAGTCATCACTTAAAGTTCGAACATTATATCGTCCAGCGTTAACCATTGGTTCAATGGCAAGTACCATACCTTTTTGAAGTTTCGGTCCGCGTCCGATGGGCTTATAGTTAGGTATTTGAGGTTCTTCATGTAAATCTTTACCAATACCATGACCGACCAGATCTCTTACAACTGAAAAACCATGAGCCTCCACATAATTCTGAATGGCAGCTGATATTTCATGTAAATGTGCACCGGGTTTAGCGTACTTAATACCTTCAAAGAAACTTGCTTGCGTTACCTCAATGAGTTTAATTGCATCCTCAGATGCCTGACCAACAGCATAGCTTCTTGCTGCATCGCCATGATAACCATTAAAATAAGCGCCAATATCAACACTTAAAACGTCGCCGTTTTCTATAATCTGTTGTTTACTTGGAATACCATGAACAACAGCTTCGTTAACGGAAGTACATATAGAAGCGGGGAAACCACCATAACCTAGAAAAGAAGGGGTAGCATTTTGACTTCGTATGAAGTCTTCAGCAATCCTATCAAGCTCATAAGTTGACACACCAGGCCGTATAGCCTTTGCCACTAGTTCGTGGGCTTTAGCTACAATAGCGTTAGCTTGTCGCATAATCTCAATCTCTGAATCGCTTTTAATTAATATTGCCATCTACTACGCACCTACAATTTCACATATGGATTCAAAAATCACATCTATGTCTTGAGTTCCGTCCACTGTTTTTAATATGCCTTTGTTTGTGTAGTATTCAATCAGCGGTTGGGTTTGTTCGTGGTAGACACCTAATCTTTTAAGTACAGTTTCCGGCTGATCATCATCTCTTAGAATCAGCTCACTGCCACATACATCACAGATACCGTCAACTTTTGGTGCAATATATACTGTGTGGTAAGTTGCACCACATTTTACGCATGCTCTTCTGCCGGACATTCTTTTTACAATAACATCATCCGGAACATCCACATCAATAGCATAGTCCATAGAAGTACCCATTTTTTCTAGTGCGGTATCTAGGCTTTCTGCTTGAGGTATGGTTCTTGGGAAACCATCTAATACAAATCCATTCGCACAGTCATCTTCTAAGATACGGTCTGCTACAAGATCTACAACCAAAGCATCCGGTACTAATAAACCTTGATCCATAAAGCTTTTTGCTTTTAAGCCAAGTTCAGTCTCACCTTTGATATTCGCTCTAAATATATCACCTGTAGAAATGTGTGGAATGCTGTATTTGGTTGATAATTTCTTTGCTTGAGTTCCTTTGCCGGCACCAGGTGCGCCTAACATAATTATCTTCATCATATACCTCCTTTAGATACTTATTGAGCAGATGCTCAATTTGCATCAAAGTACTCGTTTATCAGTGAATAGATGAATGCTTCTAAATCGACTAAAAGGAAGTATGTAGTGTTCCATACCCTCTTCTCTTAGCCGAATTGAAGCTATTCAAAAACTTTATAATCGATCTTATCCTAAGAAACCTTTGTAGTGTCTCATGACAAGCTGTGACTGAACCTGCTTAACAGTTTCAAGTGCAACACCGGCTACGATGATCAGTGAGGTACCACCAAAATTCAATTGAATTTTGGTAACTGCAGTTAACCCAACAGGGGCTAATGCTATAATACCAAGCATCACAGCACCGATCAATACAAGTCTACTAAGCACTTTTGATAAATATTCTACTGTTGGCTTACCAGGACGAATCCCTGGTATAAAACCACCATTTTTTTTCATATTGTTTGCCACATCATAAGGATTAAATGTTATGGCTGTATAGAAATAAGCAAATGCTATAATAAGTACAAAGTATATTGCTGCACCATAGGGATTACTGATGCTAATAACTTCTAAAGTTTTACCCCACCAACCCGTTGGGCTTGCTGTGATAAAAGAAGTGATGGTCGCAGGAAATTGTAATAAGGATGATGCAAATATAACCGGAATAACACCAGCCATGTTTACTTTCATAGGTATGTGTGTTGATTGCCCACCATACACCTTACGTCCTTGAACCCTTTTTGCATACTGAACCGGTATGCGTCTTTCACCTAATTGGATTAAGACAACAAACACGATCATTAAAAAGAAAACAACCAAAAGCGTTATTGCTTTTACCACTTCACTGCTCATAAATAACTCGTATAATGTTAAAGCGCCACTACCAAGACCTGATAAGATATTCACGGTAATAATAAGTGATATACCGTTACCTACGCCGTTTTCAGTGATTTTTTCACCACACCACATCAAGAAAGCCGTTCCAGCCGTCATAGTAACAATGGCTGCGATGACTGACCAGAAGCTGTAGTCAACAAAATAACTTCTAAATCCGATGCTAATAGCAGTTGCTTGAATCACTGCAAATCCGATCGTTGCGTATCTTGTAATTTTCGCAATTTTTTTCCTACCGTCTTCACCGTCTTTTTGCATTTCTTCAAGTGCCGGAATCGCAATTGTAAGAAGGTTCATGATGATGGATGAGTTGATGTAAGGGATGATACCAAGAGCAAAAATAGTCATGTTCTTGAATGCACCACCTGAAAAAGCATCAAACATCCCTAGAAGTCCTTCACTGTTGTTATTAAAGTATTCTAGGATACCACGACTGTCAATCCCTGGGATAGGAATGGCAGCACCTGAACGTATAGCAAATAACATGAAAAATGTAAACAGTATTCTTTTCCTTAAGTCTTCTACTTTAAAAGCATCTCGAAGTGTCTTAAACAATTATACCACCTCTGCTTTCCCACCAGCAGCCTCAATTTTCTCAATGGCTGATTTACTAAAAGCATTTACTTGAACCGTCAATTTCTTAGTTAATTCTCCATCTCCTAAGATTTTGACACCGTCACGTGGGTTATTAATAATTCCTTTTTCTTGTAATTTTTCAACTGTGATCACGGATCCTGCTCTAAATACATTTAAAGCATCCAAATTGATGGCAACAATGTCTTTTGAGTTCAGACAATGGAATCCTCTTTTTGGAAGACGTCTATATAAAGGCATTTGTCCACCTTCAAAGCCTGGTCTAGTACCCCCGCCTGAACGTGAATTCTGACCATCACGACCTCTACCTGCAAACTTACCGTTTCCAGAACCGTGACCTCTACCTTTTATGAATTTCTTCTTTTTTGAACCTGCTACAGGTCTTAAATCTGTTAAATTCATGTCGGTTACACCTCCTTATTGTTTTTTCGACTAAACTTCTTCAACTTTTACTAAGTGTACGATCGACTGAATCATACCTCTAATTGCCGCATTGTCACTTTGTTCTACTGTTTTATTAAGCTTTGTTAGGCCTAATGCTTCAGCAGTTAACTTGTGTTTAGGTTTGGCGCCAATTGTCGATTTAACTAAAGTAATTTTTAATTTATCTGCCATCTTGGTTCCCTCCTAACCTAATACTTCTTCTACTGTTTTACCGCGAAGATTGGCTACTTGCTCTGGTGTTTTCAATTGACTAAGTCCTGTAATGGTTGCAGCAACAAGATTTGCCTTATTGTTTGAACCAAGGGATTTTGTTCTGATGTTTTTAATACCTGCAAGCTCAAGTACGGCACGTGCAGGACCACCAGCTATAACACCGGTACCTTCAGGTGCTCTTTTTAATAGAACTGAGGCACTTCCAAATTTCCCTAACCAGTCATGTGGTATGCTGTTATTTTCATCAAGTGGAATTGCGATCATTTTCTTCTTTGCATCTTCTATACCTTTACGGATTGCTTCTGGAATTTCCACAGCTTTACCCATGCCGGCACCAACATGTCCGTTTTCATCTCCAACAACAACTGTCGCTGTGAATCTGAAGTTACGTCCACCTTTTACAACCTTAGTTACACGTTTAATGGTTACGACTTTTTCTTTAAGTTCTAAGCCATTAAAATCTATAATGTTTCGCTTCATGTGTCAACCTCCTTACTTAGAATTTTAACCCAGCTTCTCGAGCTGCGTCAGCTAATGCCTTGATCTTGCCATGGTAAATATACCCACCACGGTCAAAAACAACAGCGTCGATGCCTTTTTCGATTGCTTTTTTTGCAACAGCATCACCAACAGCTTTGGCTGCGGTTATATCGTTGGTTTTTTCCAATGTCTCCTTAATTGCCTTTTCTACAGTTGAAGCTGCAACGAGTGTGTTGCCCTTAACATCATCAATTATCTGAGCATAGATATGCGTATTGCTTCTATAAACAGCTAATCTTGGTCTAGCAGGAGTACCTGAAATTTTGTTTCTTATTTTCAAGTGTTTTTTAACACGAACTGCTTGTCTGGATATTTTCTTAATCATTTGGATTTCACCCCTTTGTCAATTTTATTATGAAAGTTGTCCTGTGAATCATCAATTTCATATTAAAGGCGCTTATATTAGTCTAAGGCTTAACCTAGGACTTACCAGCTTTTCCTTCTTTACGTTTGATAACTTCATCAATGTACTTGATACCTTTGCCTTTATAGGGCTCTGGTGGTCTTTTGAATCTGATTTCGGCTGCGTATTGACCAACTTTTTCCTTGCTGATCCCGCTAATGGTTATTTTATTACCTTCAACCACTGATTCAATACCTTCTGGATCTTCCATAACAACAGGATGACTATAACCTAAACTTAGGTCAAGTTTTTTACCGTCTTTTTTAGCTCTATATCCGACACCATTGATCTCGAGTACTTTTGTGTAACCATTCGTTACACCTTCAACCATATTAAAGACTAACGTTCTTGTAAGTCCATGTAATGATTTCATCTTTTTTTGTTCACTAGGTCTTGTGACCACGATTTCTGAACCTTCAAGTTTTAATTCCATTTCTTTTGGTACTTGTTTTTCTATTGTCCCTTTTGGGCCTTTTACCGTTACAAAATTCTCTTTTGTAATTGTAACATCAACACCAGCCGGCACAGTAATTGGTAATCTTCCAATACGTGACATTCTTTTTTCCTCCTTACGGTTAAATTAAAACAGCTTCTACTTTGAAACTATCTTTTCACCTAATCAGACCCTTGTTTGTATTCTTTACATCTTCAAGGCATCTATTGACAGTCTTAAACAGATTATCATAGTTTAAAGTTAATTTCTAGTCCTTTAGAAAATCTTTATGGTGCTAGGTTACATTTACAGTGGTTTACCAGATAAATGCGATAACCTCGCCACCTACATTAAGTTTTCTAGCTTCTTTGTCTGTAATAAGACCTTTATTTGTTGATATAATTGCTGTACCAAGGCCACCAAGCACTGATGGTAATTCATCTTTACTTGCATAAACTCTAAGTCCTGGCTTTGATATCTTCTTGATACCGGAAATAACTTTTTCGTTTTTATCCGCACCATATTTAAGTTCAATTCTAATTGCCTTGAAAGCGCCATCCGCTATAATCTTATAGTTTTTGATATAACCTTCTTTTACTAATATATCAACAACAGCAAGTTTCATCTTTGATGATGGAACTTTTACAACGTCATGCTTTGCTGTGTTACCGTTTCTAATTCTTGTAAGCATATCTGCAATAGGATCACTCATTGTCATGATAATTGCCTCCTTCCTATATGTTGTTTACCAACTAGCTTTTTTAACACCGGGGATTTGTCCTTTATATGCAAGTTCTCTAAAGCAGATTCTGCATATGCCGTATTTTTTCAATACACTATGAGGTCTTCCGCAAAGTCTGCAACGGGTGTAAGCTTGTGTGGAGAATTTTGGTTTACGTTGTTGTTTAACCTTCATTGACGTTTTAGCCATTGATTATTACCTCCTTTATTTTCTGAAAGGCATTCCGAATTGAGTTAGTAGCTCTCTAGCTTCTTCATCTGTGTTAGCAGTTGTAACAATGATGATATCCATACCTCTGATTTTGTCGATCTTGTCATATTCAATCTCCGGGAAAATAAGTTGTTCTTTAATTCCCATTGCATAGTTACCCCTGCCATCGAAAGAGTTAGGGTTAACACCTCTAAAGTCACGAACACGTGGTAGAGATAGGTTAACAAGACGGTCTAGGAATTCATACATTCTTTTGCCACGAAGGGTTACTTTCGTACCAATGTTCATACCTTCTCTTAATTTAAAGGCAGCTACTGATTTTTTTGCTTTTGTTACAAGTGGCTTTTGACCTGCAATGATTGTAAGATCACTAACTGCAGAATCCATAGCTTTTTGATTTTCTTTAGCTTCACCGACACCCATATTGATGACGATTTTTTCAATCTTTGGCACTTGTAATTTATTTGTATAGTTGAATTTTTTCATCATACCTTCAACGATTTCATTTCTGTAAGTATCAATAAGTCTACTCAATTGAATGGACCTCCTTTCGATTATTTGTCGACGACTTCACCGGTAGTTTTAGCTACACGTTTACGTACAGTTTTGGTTTTGCCGTTACGCTCAACCGTAGAAACAACTGCGCCAAGTTTGGTCGGCTTACCTTTGTGCATATACATTACATTAGAAGCATCAATCATGGCTTCTTTGTGTATGATACCACCTTGTTGATTGGCTGCACTAGGCTTTGTATGCTTAGTTGCTTTGTTGATGCCTTCAACCAATACG
Source organism: Clostridiales bacterium (assembly GCA_024636985.1). Lineage (GTDB taxonomy): Bacteria > Bacillota > Clostridia > Lachnospirales > Vallitaleaceae > Petrocella. The sequence continues at coordinate 35,626 of JAGXFY010000036.1, forward strand.
CGACCTGACTTGCTGTTGACATCTAAGATTTTGCCTTCTTTGCCTTTATCCTTACCAGTGATTACTTTTACTGTATCGCCGGTTTTAAGTTTCATCTTTGACATGTGTACACCTCCTTATAATACTTCTGGTGCTAGTGATAAGATTTTCATATACTTCTTCTCACGAAGTTCTCTTGCCACAGGACCAAAGATACGTGTACCTCTTGGAGTACCATCATCTTTTAGCACAACTGCTGCGTTTTGATCAAATCTTATATATGAACCATCTTTACGTCTGATTTCTTTTACTGTTCTTACGACAACGGCTTTTACAACGTCACCTTTTTTTACAACGCCACCTGGTGTTGCATCTTTAACGGTAGCAACAATCACATCACCAACACTAGCATATCTTCTAGTGGATCCTCCCAGTACACGAATGCATAGGATTTCTTTGGCACCTGTATTATCAGCTACTTTAAGTCTCGATTCTTGTTGAATCATGCTGAAAACCTCCTTTCGGGAATACTATTTTGCTTTCTCGATGATTTCCACTAAACGCCATCTCTTGTCTTTTGAGATTGGCTTGGTTTCCATCACTTTTACTCTATCGCCAACTTCACACTCATTGTTTTCATCATGAGCCTTAAGCTTATATGTTCTTTTTACTACTTTGTGATATAGTGGATGTTTTACAGTTCCTTCAATGGCTACAACAACTGTTTTATCCATTTTGTCACTGACAACACGTCCTGTTCTTACTTTTCTAAGATTTCTTTCTGTCACAACAATGCCTCCTTTCGAGATCATTACTTAGCTGCTTGCAATTGCTCAGCAATAATTGTTTGGATCTTTGCAATATTTTTTCTTACTGCTGTGATGCGAGCTGTATTCTCTAATTGGTTGGTTGCATTTTGGAATCTTAAGTTGAATAATTCCTTCTTTGCAAGTACCAATGCTTCTTGTAATTCAGCTGCTGACTTATTTCTTAACTCTTCTAAATATTTTGCTGACTTCACAATTATTCACCGCCTTCTAAATCTGCGCGAGAAACAATTTTACATTTCAATGGCAACTTGTGCATTGCAAGTCTTAGGGCTTCTCTAGCTGTCTCTTCTGGAACTCCTGCAAGTTCAAACATAACGCGTCCCGGTTTTACAACCGCAACCCAATACTCAGGTGAACCTTTACCAGAACCCATACGAGTTTCTGCTGGTTTAGTAGTTACAGGCTTGTCTGGGAAAATCTTAATCCAAACTTTACCACCACGCTTGATGTAACGTGTCATGGCAACACGGGCTGATTCTATTTGATTGGAACGTACCCAAGCAGCTTCCATTGCTACAATACCAAACTCTCCGTAGATGATTTGGTTACCGCGAGTGGCCTTACCGGTCATACGTCCACGGAATTGCTTACGTCTTTTTACTCTTTTTGGCATTAACATTATTCTTTTCCTCCTTTGTTCGCTTTCTTAGGAAGAACTTCACCGTGGCAAATCCATACTTTTACGCCAATCTTGCCGTAAGTTGTATCTGCTTCAGCGAATCCATAATCAATGTCAGCTCTAAGGGTTTGAAGAGGAATGTTTCCTTCGTTGTAGCTTTCAACTCGCGCCATTTCTGCGCCACCCAAACGTCCTGAACATTGTACCTTGATTCCTTTTGCGCCTGATTTTAATGCGCGTCCCATAACTTGTTTCATAGCTCTTCTAAATGATACACGGTTCTCCAATTGAAGTGCTACGTTTTCAGCTACCAGTTGTGAAGTTTTCTCAGGTCTTTTGACTTCAACGATGTTGACAATCACTTTTCCTGTTACCATAGCTTCTACTTCTTTTTTAGTCTCATCAATGGCTGTTCCACCTCTACCGATTACGATACCAGGTTTAGCAGTATGAATGTTCACTTTAACTCTCTCAGATGCTCTTTCAATTTCGATTTTCGAGATACCTGCAGAGTATAGTTTTTTCTTTAAAAATTTTCTAAGATTAAAGTCTTCTACCAGAAGATCTGAAAAATTTTTCTCGGCATACCATCTTGAATCCCAATCCTTGATGATACCGACTCTTAAGCCGTGTGGATTAACTTTTTGTCCCATGCCTTACCTCCTTTACCTTTCGTTTAAGATAATCGTGATGTGACTGGTTCTTTTTTGAATTCTAAAAGCTCTACCTTGAGCTCTAGGTCTGATTCTCTTAAGTGTTGGTCCTTTATTAGCAAATGTCTCTTGAATGTATAAGTTGTTTGGATCAAGTCCAAGATTGTTTTCAGCATTTGCTATTGCTGAACTTAATAATTTCTCTATAACACGTGCAGCTTTTCTTGGTGTAAATGCTAATATACCAAGAGCCGATACAACATCTTTACCTTTTATGGTGTCTAGTACAATTCTTGCTTTTGTGTCAGAAACTCTTGCAAAAGATACTTTAGCTTTCGCTCTGTTATCCGTATTTGCATTTCTTTCACGTTTAATCTGACTTCTATGTCCTTTAGCCATCTAAAAGTGCCTCCTTTCGTACATATAATTAACGTACTTTTGATTTCTTTTCGTCTTTGCCATGTCCTCTAAAGGTTCTGGTTAAAACGAATTCTCCGAGTTTATGACCAACCATGTCTTCGCTGATGTATACAGGTACATGTTTTCTACCGTCATGCACGGCGATTGTATGTCCAACCATCTCAGGGAATACAGTGGAACGTCTTGACCAAGTTTTAATAACTTGCTTGCTATCGGTTTCATTGAGTGCCTCTACTTTTTTAAGCAGGTGCCCATCAATAAATGGTCCTTTTTTCAATGAACGAGCCATTTATAAAGCCTCCTTTTGCATTAATCGATATGGATGAGTGACTATTTATTACTGCCACGTTTTCTTACGATATATTTGTTAGAATGTTTGTTTTTCTTTCTTGTTTTAAGACCAAGAGCTGGTTTACCCCAAGGTGTCATTGGACTTGGACGTCCGATTGGTGATTTACCTTCACCACCACCATGTGGATGGTCACAAGGGTTCATTACAGAACCACGTACTGTTGGGCGAATACCCATATGACGTTTACGTCCTGCTTTACCTATAGTAATAAGCTCATGATCAACATTACCAACTTGACCGATGGTTGCTCTACATTCGCTAGGTACCATTCTCATTTCACCGGATGGCAAACGTAGTGTTGCAAACTTACCTTCTTTTGCCATAAGTTGTGCTACATTACCAGCTGAACGTACAAGTTGTCCGCCTTTGCCTGGCTTCATCTCAATGTTATGTACTTGTGAACCTACAGGAATGTTGATGAGTGGTAATGCGTTTCCTGTTTTTACTTCTGCATCTGCGCCACTCATTAAAGTTGATCCAACTTTAAGGCCTACCGGTGCAAGAATATATTTCTTTTCACCATCTGCATATTGAAGCAATGCAATGTTAGCTGTACGATTTGGATCATACTCGATAGAAGCCACTTTTGCTGGCACTCCGTCTTTGTTTCTCTTGAAATCTATGATTCTATATTTCATTTTAGCGCCACCGCCACGGTGTCTCACTGTTATTTTACCTTGATTATTTCTTCCTGAGTTCTTTTTGATTGCAACTACTAAGGATTTTTCAGGTGTTGATTTTGTGATTTCCTCAAAAGTAGAAGCCGTCATATGTCTTCTGGAAGGTGTATAAGGTTTGTATTTTCTAATACCCATTGTCTTTTAGCTCCTTTCCTGTAGCGTCTTACCACGCTACCGTGTGTGTCCCCGGAATGTGTTTTTTACATTCCTTCGAAGAAGTCGATCTCTTTACTCTCTGCTGTCAAAGTTACGATCGCTTTTTTTGTTTTAGCTGTCTTGCCGCTTGTTGTACCACGTCTTTTTGTCTTACCGTCTTTATTCATAGTATTGACTTTTTGAACGATAGCACCTTTAAACATTTTTTCAACCGCTTCTTTGATTTGAACCTTAGTCGCTTCTGGATGCACTAAAAATGTATATTTACGATCACCCATTTGATCCATACTTTTTTCAGTGATTACAGGTTTAAGTAGTACGTCATAGTAATTTATGCTTGCCATTATGCGTACACCTCCTCTATTGTTGCCACAGCTGCCTTAGTCGTTACGAATGTGTCATATTTTAGAATATCATACACATTGATCGTATTGGTTTGAGCTGTTGCTACATTTGCTATATTCCTAGCTGATAATAATACATTTTTGTTGTTTTCATTGATACAGATTAAAGCTTTTTTAACGCTTAAGTTATCAAGAACCTTAATCATATCTTTTGTTTTAATACCATCAAGTGTCAATTCATCAAGAACGATGAATTTTCCATCAGCAACTTTTGCTGATAGTGCAGATTTAAGGGCTATTCTTTTTTCTTTTTTATTAAGTTTGAATGAGTAATCTCTTGGTTTTGGTGCAAAAACCACACCACCACCTGTCCAATGTGGTGCTCTTATTGAACCGATTCTAGCTCTACCCGTTCCTTTTTGTCTCCAAGGTTTTCTACCACCACCACGTACTTCTGCACGGGTTTTAGCACTTTGTGTTCCTTGGCGTTTATTTGCAAGTTGTTGAACAACTGACATATGCATTAAGTGGTTTTTGATTTCAATTCCAAAAATGCTATCATTTAGTTCTAGTTCTTCTACTTGTTTACCATCCATATTGTATACAGATACTTTTGCCATTTTCGTTCCTCCTTCCTGCAATTACTACGCCTTAACTGCGTCTCTAATTGTTAAGATAGATTTTTTAGGTCCAGGTACAGCACCTTTAACTAAAATCAAATTTTGTTCTGCGTCCACTCTTATAACTTCAAGATTTTGAATCGTCACTTTTACAGCACCCATATGTCCAGGTAAGTTCTTACCTTTGAATACTTTTGAAGGTGATGATGCTTGTCCCATTGAACCAGGTCTTCTGTGGTACTTAGAACCGTGAGCCATGGGACCTCTTGTTTGTCCGTGACGCTTGATGTTACCTTGGAAGCCTTTACCTTTGCTAGTACCACTTACATCAATCATGTCGCCAACCGCGAAAATATCAGCTGTGATTTCTTGACCAGCCTCAAATGTTTCTGCATTTTCAAGTCTAAATTCTTTTAGTACTCTCTTAGCAGTAACACCTGCTTTTTGGAAATGACCTTGTAAAGGTTGTGTTGTGTGTTTTTCTTTTTTGTCCTCAAAACCGATTTGAATAGCACTATAGCCATCGTTATCTACGGTTTTTACTTGAACAACTGTACATGGACCGGCTTGTAATACGGTTACAGGAACCAATGCGCCATCTTCCATGAAGATTTGTGTCATGCCTACTTTTTTCGCAATAATTGCTTTTTGCATATTGCACCTCCTATTGATCTACAGCGGATTACATTGACGTAATCATCCTAGACGGTTATATAAAACATACCTTCTATATAAACCTCTAATGTGGATATTATTTTACATCTACTTTAATGTCTACCCCAGCAGGTAGTTCTAGACGCATAAGTGCATCTACCGTTTTAGCTGTTGGCATTAATATGTCAATTAATCTTTTGTGTGTTCTTTGTTCGAACTGCTCTCTAGAGTCTTTGTACTTGTGTACGGCTCTTAGGATCGTAATGATTTCCTTTTTAGTAGGAAGTGGGATAGGTCCGCTCACTTTCGCTCCTGTTTTCTTTGCAGTTTCGATGATCTTCTCTGATGATTGATCGATTAATTGATGATCATACGCTTTCAAGCTAATTCTCATTTTTTGAGTTGCCATAAAAAAAGTCGCCTCCTTTTCGTACTTGAGTACGACAAGTGGTGACTGTACATCTTGCCTGGCGTGTCATTCGTACACACGTCCTTCATCAAACTTAATTGATGGCATCTTATTCGTACAGTGATCTTGTCGTCAGTTTCTTGAACATGACATTCGCTCCATTAGAATTACCCGTCGTTATGAACGGCAACCTCTAACTTCTTTGCTTTTATTGTCACAGCCTTTATATTATAACTTATGGTTTTCTCTAATGCAAGCTTTTTTTTATTATATTTCTATATGGGATACTATCGACCATGAAGTTCCTTCCACAGTCAAAAAAACAGGGCTACCCTAAACGGGTAACCCTGTACTTTTAATAATATTATTTGCTGATTACAGTTACAGATCCTGAACCAACTGTTCTTCCACCCTCACGGATTGAGAACTTTTGACCGAGTTCCATTGCGATTGGCGCAATTAATTCTACGTCCATCTCAAGGTTGTCGCCAGGCATACACATTTCTACACCTTCTGGTAAATTGATGACACCAGTTACGTCAGTAGTTGTGAAGTAGAATTGTGGTCTGTAGTTACCGAAAAATGGTGTATGACGTCCACCCTCTTCTTTTTTAAGTACGTATACTTGTGCTTTGAATGTTGTATGAGGTGTAATTGAACCAGGCGCTGCAAGTACTTGTCCACGTTCAATCTCTTCTCTCTGTACACCACGAAGCAATGCGCCAATGTTGTCACCCGCTTGTGCTTCATCAAGAAGCTTACGGAACATCTCTACGCCTGTACAAACAACTTTTCTTGACTCTTCTTTAAGACCAACAATTTCAACGTTGTCTTGAACGTGTAGAACACCACGATCAACTTTACCAGTCGCAACTGTACCACGTCCAGTAATTGAGAAAACGTCCTCGATTGGCATCAAGAAAGGCTTGTCTGTTTCACGGATTGGCTCTGGAATATAGTCATCGCAAGCTTGCATTAATTCAAGAACGATATCGCCCCATTTGCTGCTTGTATCTTCAAGTGCTCTAAGTGCTGAACCTTGGATAACTGGAAGATCATCTCCAGGGAATCCATAATCAGATAACAATTCTCTGATTTCCATTTCAACCAATTCTAGTAATTCTTCATCATCAACCATGTCACATTTGTTCATGAATACAACGATATGTGTACCACCAACTTGACGTGTTAATAGTATATGCTCTCTTGTTTGAGCCATTGGTCCGTCAGTTGCCGCAACAACAAGGATAGAACCGTCCATTTGAGCCGCTCCGGTAATCATGTTCTTAACGTAGTCGGCGTGACCTGGGCAGTCAACGTGAGCGTAGTGACGATTCATAGTCTCGTACTCAACGTGTGCTGTAGAGATTGTAATCCCTCTTTCTCTTTCCTCTGGTGCTTTATCAATGTTATCGAAATCAACGATTGATCCAGTACCAAGTCTATCGAACAATACTTTTGTGATAGCTGCTGTTAAAGTTGTTTTACCATGGTCAACGTGACCAATTGTTCCAATATTTACATGCGGTTTCGTTCTTTCATACTTAGCTTTACCCATTACTTTTTTTCCTCCTTTAATCAATGACAACAAGAAATATTAAATTCCTTGGTCATAACTTATCTGTTTTTTCTAATTAGAATTATATTTTATTGTACATCCAATTGCAAGGACTATTTCCTTACTCAAGGCCTTTTCCAGAAAGTATTTTTTCTTGAATACTCTTAGGAAGTTGTTCATAATGTGAAAACTGCATTGAGAATGTACCACGTCCCTGTGATTTGGATCGTATGTCTGTTGAATATCCAAACATCTCAGATAATGCAACATAACAATGAATAGATTGAGCACCATTTCTAGGCTCCATACCTTCTATTCTTCCACGTCTTGAGTTAATGTCACCAATGACATCACCCATATACTCTTCAGGTACAAGTATATCTACTTTCATGATTGGTTCAAGTAGTACTGAATCACCTTTTTTCATAGCCTCTTTAAAAGCCATTGAACCGGCAATCTTAAATGCCATCTCTGAAGAGTCGACATCATGGTAAGAACCGTCGTAACAGTCTGCACGAACACCAACAACTTCATAACCTGCAAGAACACCGGATTGCATTGCATCCTTGATACCTGCATCAACTGCCGGTACGTACTCTCTTGGGATGGATCCACCTGATGTTGAATTGACGAATTCATACGTGATTTCGCCGTTAACATCCATGGGTTCAAATCTTACTTTACAATGTCCGTACTGCCCACGTCCACCGGATTGTCGTGCATATTTCTTATCCACATCAACGGCTTTAGTAAGGGTTTCTTTATAAGCAACCTGTGGTGCACCTACATTGGCTTCAACTTTAAACTCTCTTAGCATACGGTCTACAATGATTTCAAGATGAAGTTCACCCATACCGGCTATGATGGTTTGTCCTGTTTCAGTATTTGTAAATGTTTTGAAAGTTGGGTCCTCTTCTGCAAGTTTTGCAAGGGCGATGCCCATTTTATCTTGTCCGGCCTTTGTTTTAGGTTCAATGGCTACCGATATTACGGGTTCTGGGAACACCATTGACTCAAGAATAACAGGGTGTTTTTCATCACTAAGGGTATCTCCTGTTGTTGTCAACTTAAGACCAACGGCTGCCGCAATATCCCCAGAATAAACTTTTTCAAGCTCTTCTCTTTTGTTTGCATGCATTTGAAGAATTCTTCCCATACGCTCTTTTTTATTCTTTGTAGAATTAAGAACATAGGAACCTGCATTGATGGTTCCTGAATAAACTCTAAAGAAGACCAGTTTACCCACAAATGGGTCCGACATAACCTTAAAAGCCAATGCTGAGAAAGGTGCTTCATCCGATGCCGGTCTGTCAACTTCTTCTTCAGTATCCATGTCATAACCTTGTATTGCTGGAACGTCAAGTGGAGATGGCATATATTCTATAACTGCATCCAAAAGCTTTTGAACACCTTTATTCTTATATGCAGAACCACAGAAAACAGGTATAATTTTTACCCCTATGGTCGCTCTACGAAGTGCCGCCTTAAGTTCAAGGGTCGAAATCTCTTCGCCTTCTAAGTACATCATCATAAGATCTTCATCTGTATCCGCTATTTTCTCTACCATTTCATTGTGGTATTCTGTAGCTACTTCGACCATATCTGCCGGAATATCAACTTCTGAAATATCTTCACCTAAATCATCATTATAGATGTAGGCTTTCATCGTCATTAGGTCAACCAAGCCTACAAAGTCTTCTTCAGAACCTATTGGTAACTGAATCGGTACAGCATTTGCACCAAGACGTTCTTTGATCATACTAACAACGTTAAAGAAATCTGCACCCATAATATCCATCTTGTTAACAAATGCCATTCTAGGTACTTCATATTTGTCCGCTTGACGCCATACTGTTTCAGACTGAGGTTCAACCCCACCCTTAGCACAGAAAACACCAACCGCACTATCTAGTACACGGAGAGATCGTTCAACTTCAACAGTGAAGTCAACGTGACCTGGTGTGTCTATGATGTTGATTCTATTATCTAACCATGAACATGTTGTCGCAGCAGAAGTAATGGTTATACCTCTTTCTTGCTCTTGCTCCATCCAGTCCATTGTTGCTGCACCTTCATGAGTTTCACCGATCTTATGGCTTATGCCTGTATAAAATAGTATACGCTCAGTCAAGGTAGTTTTACCGGCATCAATATGTGCCATGATGCCGATGTTTCTGGTCCGATCTAACGGATAATTTCTACCTGCCAAAGTATTTCCTCCTTTGGTACTAAACTGTTAATGAATTACAATCTGTTCTATTAGGCTAAAAAGCCAAACAGATTTTTACCATCTGAAATGTGCAAATGCTTTGTTTGCTTCTGCCATTTTGTGTGTATCTTCTTTTTTCTTAACAGACCCACCGGTGTTATTCAGTGCATCTAATAATTCTCCAGCTAATCGGTCTACCATGGTCTTTTCTCCACGTTTTCTTGTTTGGATTGTTAACCAACGTAGTCCAAGGGCTTGTCTTCTATCCGGACGTACTTCGATTGGCACTTGGTATGTTGCCCCACCGACACGTCTTGCTTTTACTTCTAGTACAGGCATGATGTTACCTAGAGCCTCTTGGAAAGCCTCTAATCCATCTTTACCTGATTTTTCTGCTACTTTTTCAAAAGCACCGTATACGATCTTTTGTGCAGCACCTTTTTTACCGTCTAACATGATATTGTTGATCAGTTTGGTTACAACCTTGTTTCCATATATTGGATCTGGTAATACATCTCTTTTGGGTGTATGTCCTTTACGTGGCACGGTTCTTCCCTCCTTAATTATTGATTTGCGCCTTTGCGCTAAATTAATTCACAGGTACTCGCAGAAACCTTATGGTTTCTGTGTGTCGTGCTAGTTTTTCATATATTTGATCCTGCAACCACAGGTTATATACATTCATAACTCGCACTACATCGAACAACGCTTCTTCATTTAGAAGGTGTTCTATTTAATACTTTTAATTAGCTTTTTACTTTAGGTCGTTTTGCTCCGTATTTAGAACGAGATTGACGACGGTCAGCTACGCCTGCTGTATCTAATGTACCTCTGACTACGTGATAACGTGTACCTGGTAAGTCTTTAACTCTACCACCTCTAATGAGAACAACACTATGCTCTTGTAAGTTGTGGCCTTCACCTGGGATGTAACCTGTTACTTCTAGTCCATTTGTCAAACGCACTCTGGCGATTTTTCTAAGGGCTGAGTTAGGCTTCTTAGGTGTAGCAGTTTTAACAGCTGTACAAACGCCACGCTTTTGAGGCGCTGAGATATTTGTCGACTTCTTATGTAAGGAGTTAAACCCTTTTTGAAGTGCTGGCGCTGTTGATTTCTTAACGATTTCTTTTCTGCCTTTTCTAACTAACTGGTTAATAGTTGGCATTCTTTTCACCTCCTGAAAATGAGTTGTTTACGATCAGTGCTGCGGTTGCGGCTTTAACTTTAACATTGCAAGCTTTGCCTAGTTCTTCCATTGTCTTCACATACACAATTGCTATATGGTTGGCTTCTGCCATCTCTGTGAGCTTTGCCAGCAGTCGTTTATTTGCATCTTCTGCAACAAACAATACCTCTACTTGGTTACGCTCAAGTGCTCTTAGCGTTTGCTTAGTACCTACAATTTTGGAACCTTCTTGTAATCTGTGCATAGTAACCATCTCTTTCATTAAAGAATTCATTCCTGTCTGCTATATTAAACTACAGACAAAATACGCATCAAAATGCACACTGATGAATTCTATCACGAGTTACCTGTTCTGTCAAGAAAAACAGTTATATTTTAGTTTCATTAAAATCAAAAATAGGAAGCCCGTCTCGGCCTCCTATCTTTTATTGATCTCTAATATTCGTCCTGAAACAATGAATCATCTACGTTATCGTTATCAATATCTTTTTCTATAATATTGAGTTTTCTATAACGCTTCATACCCGTACCTGCTGGAATCAACTTACCAATGATGACGTTCTCTTTGAGGCCAATCAATGGATCTGACTTTCCTTTTATAGCTGCATCCGTCAAAACTTTGGTCGTTTCTTGGAATGAGGCTGCTGACAAGAAGGAGTTTGTTGCTAGAGATGCCTTCGTAATACCGAGTAGTACTTGGGTAGCTACAGCAACTTCAAGACCTTTGTCTTCCATTTCTCTATTAATTTTCTCAAATTCCAATCGATCAATCAAACTGCCCGGTAAGAAGGATGTGTCGCCACTGTCTTCAATACGGAGTTTTTTAAGCATTTGCCTACAAATAACCTCAATATGCTTATCATTGATTTCAACACCTTGGAGTCTGTAAACACGTTGTACCTCTTGTAACATATAGTCTTGAACCGCTCTAACACCTTTGATTCTTAGTGTATCATGAGGATTAACACTACCTTCGGTCAGCTCATCGCCTGCTTCTACCATACTACCATCCGCAACCTTTGTTCTTGATCCGTAAGGGATTAGATATGCTTTTGATTCGCCGGTGTCTGCATTTGTAATGACCATTTCACGTTTTTTCTTCGTTTCTTGCATAACAGCTTTTCCGCTAAATTCTGCGATGATGGCCAAACCTTTTGGTTTTCTTCCTTCAAAAAGTTCTTCAACCCTAGGAAGACCTTGAGTGATGTCATCAGCTGTTGCTATACCACCTGTATGGAAAGTACGCATTGTAAGCTGTGTTCCCGGCTCGCCGATAGATTGAGCTGCAATAATACCTACAGACTCTCCTACTTGAACCGGTATACCTGTCGCCATATTTGAACCATAGCACTTAGCACATACGCCTACTTCTGATTTACAAGATAAAACTGTTCTTATCTTAACTTGATCGATACCTGCTTTTATAATATTTCTTGCTTTAATTGGTGTAATCATACGATCGGCTCTTGCTAGAATTTCACCTGTCTTTGGATGCTTAATATCTTCAATCGACCAACGACCGCTCATTCTTTCTTCTAAGCCTTCAATGACTTCCTCGCCATCCATAAAGCTTTTTATAACCATACCTGCAACTTCCGGTTCATCTTTACAACAATCTGTTTCTCTGATTATAAGATCTTGAGAAACGTCAACCAATCTTCTCGTTAAGTAACCCGAGTCTGCCGTTCTAAGGGCTGTATCTGCAAGACCTTTACGAGCACCATGCGCAGATATGAAATACTCAAGTACATCAAGACCTTCACGGAAGTTAGATTTAATCGGAAGTTCAATTGTATGACCGGAGGTATCCGCCATAAGACCACGCATACCTGCAAGCTGTTTAATCTGATTATCAGATCCACGAGCTCCGGAATGTGCCATCATATAAATATTGTTGTATCTATCTAGATTACCAAGAAGTGCCTTAGTAATTTTATCATCACATTCGCGCCAAGTCTGAATAACGCTGTTATAACGCTCTTCTTCAGTCATTAAGCCACGCTTGAATTGTTTGATAATATCCTCGAGAGTTTTTTCAGCTTCCTCAACAAAACCTTTTTTCTCTTCTGGAACTTCCATATCCGATATGGATACGGTGATCGCGCTTTGGGTGGAATATTTGAAACCGAGTTTCTTGATTTCATCTAAAACTTCCGCTGTTCTTGTAGCGCCATGAACATTGATACAATAGTTCAAAATCTGTTGCATTTGTTTCTTACCGACTAGAAAATCAATTTCAAATAGGAGTTGATCATCTACAGTAACGCGATCGACAAATCCAAGATCTTGAGGAATAGCTTCATTAAAAATGATACGTCCTACAGTTGTTTCAATGAGACGTCTTTCTCGCTCACCATTAATGATGCGTACACGTTCAACCTTGACACGTGCATGCAAACTCACGACTTTATTGTCATAAGCAAGAATCGCTTCATTTTCATCTTTGAAAATAGATCCTTCTCCCGGTTCACCTACTTTATCCAAGGTTAAATAATAAATACCAAGAACCATATCCTGTGAAGGAACAGATACCGGTGCACCATCGGATGGTTTTAATAGGTTGTTAGGAGATAATAGAAGGAAACGACATTCTGCTTGTGCTTCCACGGACAAAGGTACATGGACCGCCATTTGGTCACCATCAAAGTCAGCATTATAAGCTGTACATACAAGAGGGTGCAACTTAATAGCTTTACCTTCAACCAATACCGGTTCAAAGGCTTGTATACCAAGTCTATGTAGAGTGGGGGCACGGTTAAGCATAACAGGATGTTCTTTGATGACGTCTTCTAAAACGTCCCAAACACCAGGTTCAAGTCTTTCCACCATTTTTTTTGCTGATTTAATGTTATGTGCAAGACCGTCTTCTACCAATACTTTCATTACAAACGGCTTAAAAAGCTCAATCGCCATTTCTTTTGGCAAACCACATTGATAAATCTTAAGTTCCGGTCCAACAACGATAACGGAACGTCCTGAATAGTCAACACGTTTACCTAGTAGGTTCTGACGGAAACGTCCTTGCTTACCTTTTAACATATCGGATAAGGATTTGAGTGGTCTGTTACCAGGTCCTGTAACAGGTCTTCCTCGTCTACCGTTGTCAATCAAAGCATCAACGGCTTCTTGGAGCATTCTTTTTTCATTTCTTACAATAATGTCAGGTGCACCCAGGTCCAAAAGTCTTTGAAGACGATTATTTCTGTTGATCACACGTCTGTATAAATCGTTTAGGTCTGAAGTGGCAAAACGTCCACCATCCAGCTGAACCATAGGACGAATATCTGGTGGTATAACCGGTACGACAGATAAAACCATCCACTCAGGCAGATTGCCGGATTCTTTAAAGGCTTCAATAACTTCAAGACGCTTAATGATACGGGCTCTTTTTTGTCCTGAAGCATCTTTCAATGCTTTTTTAAGTTGTGCCGACTCACCGACAAGATCTATTTGTGATAGGATTTCACGTATGGCTTCTGCACCCATAGCCGCTCTAAATTTATGGCCATATTTTTCATAAGCTTCCGTGTATTCTTTTTCTGTCAATACTTGTTTGTACTGTAGTGATGTATCACCGGCATCAATGACGATGTAGGAAGCAAAGTACAATACTTTTTCAAGTGTCCTAGGTGACATGTCTAGAATCAGACCCATTCGACTAGGAATACCTTTGAAGTACCAAATGTGAGATACAGGGGCTGCAAGTTCAATATGGCCCATACGTTCTCTTCTTACTTTGGATTTTGTAACTTCTACGCCACAACGATCACAAACCACACCTTTGTAACGTATTTTCTTATACTTACCACAATTACATTCCCAGTCCTTGCTCGGGCCAAAGATTTTCTCGCAAAAGAGTCCGTCTTTTTCAGGCTTTAAGGTTCTGTAATTGATGGTTTCCGGCTTTTTGACTTCGCCCCTGGACCATTCTCTGACCCGTTCGGGTGAAGCAAGACCTATTTTAATAGCGTCAAATACCAACGCTTCAGATTGTTGCTTAACTTCACTTTGCATATTGGGAAACTCCTTCCTTACGACCTACTTTTATCGATGTGACTTATTCAAACAACTCATCTTCGTCTTGAATAATAAAACCATCTTCCAGCGAAGCATCTTCTTCATCATCCTGTATTTCCAACAAATCTGTATCGTCTTCTATATCAGATCCGATTTCCACTTTCCCAACAACAGCTGTTTCCGGTAACTTTTCTTCAGTTACAGCAATATTCGTTGACAAATCATAGTCATCTTCAAAATCCTCTTTGACATCGATTTCTTGATTGTCACTTGTCATGACTTTTACGTCCAAACATAGTGACTGTAATTCTTTAAGTAGTACTTTAAAGGATTCAGGAATACCCGGTTCAGGTATGTTCTCACCTTTAATGATGGCTTCGTAAGTCTTGACACGACCAACAACATCATCCGATTTTACAGTTAAGATCTCTTGCAATGTATAAGCGGCACCATATGCTTCAAGTGCCCAAACTTCCATCTCTCCAAATCTCTGACCGCCGAATTGTGCCTTACCACCAAGTGGTTGCTGTGTTACAAGTGAATAAGGGCCAGTCGAACGTGCATGAATCTTATCTTCAACCAAATGGTGAAGCTTCAGGTAATGCATGTAACCAATGGTAACCGGATTATCAAAATAATCACCGGTTCTACCGTCTCTTAGCGCAACCTTACCATCGGAAGTTATTGGAACACCTGCCCATTCTTCCTTGTGTTTTTGATTTTCATCAAGGTATTGTAACAGACCATCATTTAACTTGTCTTCCCACTTACTGCAGAAGGTTTTCCATTCTGAATTGACATAGTCATTGGCTAATTCAAGTGTTTCAATAATATCCATCTCATTAGCGCCGTCAAATACTGGTGTTGCTACTTTAAAGCCTAATGCTTTTGCTGCTAAACCAAGGTGAACTTCAAGAACCTGACCAATGTTCATACGTGAAGGTACACCAAGTGGATTCAGTACAATGTCAAGCGGTCTACCGTTTGGTAAGAAAGGCATGTCTTCTACAGGTAAAATACGAGAGATAACACCTTTGTTACCATGACGACCCGCCATCTTGTCACCAACGGATATCTTTCTTTTTTTGGCTATATATACTCTTACGGATTGATTGACACCCGGTGCCAATTCATCCCCATTTTCTCTTGTAAAAACATTGACATCGACAACAATACCTTTGGCACCATGTGGTACTTTCAAGGATGTGTCTCTAACTTCACGGGCTTTTTCACCGAAGATGGCTCTAAGGAGTCTTTCTTCAGCGGTTAATTCCGTTTCACCTTTTGGTGTTACTTTACCAACCAGAATGTCGCCGGATCTAATCTCAGCACCAATTCTGATAATACCACGTTCGTCTAAGTCTTTTAATGCATCATCGCCAACACCCGGTACGTCTCTGGTAATTTCTTCAGGACCTAGTTTGGTGTCTCGTGCTTCTGCTTCGTATTCTTCAATATGTAATGATGTGTACACATCGTCTTTTACCAGATTTTCACTTAGAAGAATAGCATCCTCAAAGTTATAACCTTCCCAAGTCATGAAACCAATCAATGGGTTCTTGCCTAGGGCGATTTCACCGTTACTGGTTGAAGGTCCGTCTGCTAGTACATCACCTTTTAGAACTTTTTGGCCTTTATTAACCAAAGGTCTCTGATTGATACATGTACCTTGATTGCTTCTTGAGAATTTCGTTAAACGGTAGTAGTCTTTTTGTCCGGTTGAAGATTTGACAACGATTTCGTCGGAAGATACACGATCAACAACGCCGTCGTTTTTAGCTATTGCCATAACACCTGAGTCAACCGCTGATTTGTGTTCCATACCCGTACCTACGATGGAGGATTCTGTCACCAACAAAGGTACCGCTTGACGTTGCATGTTCGATCCCATAAGGGCTCTATTTGCATCATCATTTTCAAGGAAAGGAATCATGGCAGTTGCAACTGAAAATACTTGCTTAGGTGATACGTCCATCAAGTCGATTCTAATGTCTTCCATCTCAATGATGTGCTCGCCAAAACGTCCAGTTACATACTTATGTACGAAGTGATTGTTTTCATCTAGAGGCTCATTGGCTTGAGCGACACGATAATTCCATTCAACATCCGCTGTCATATATACGATATCGTCAAGTACCACAGGTTTTTCGCCTGTTTTATCAATCTTACGATAGGGTGCCTCTATAAAGCCGTATTCGTTGATACGCGCATAACAAGCAAGGGAGTTAATCAGACCAATGTTTGGACCCTCGGGTGTCTCAATCGGGCACATACGACCGTAGTGAGAATCATGTACGTCTCGAACCTCGAAACCAGCACGTTCTCTTGATAAACCACCTGGACCTAAGGCTGATAAACGTCTTTTATGGGTTAACTCTGCTAGTGGATTGGTTTGATCCATAAACTGTGATAACTGTGAACTACCAAAAAACTCTTTGATGGCTGCTGTCACAGGTCGAATATTAATAAGGGTTTGAGGTGTAATGCCTTCAGGATCTTGAATGGTCATACGCTCACGAACTACACGTTCCATTCTTGATAAGCCGATTCGAAATTGGTTTTGAAGTAATTCACCAACGGCTCTAATACGTCGATTACCTAAATGGTCAATATCATCTTTGACACCAACACCATGTTCTAAATGGATATTATAATTAATAGAAGCAATGATATCTTCTTTTGTTATATGTTTTGGTACGAGTCTTGCCACATTTTTTGATATGGCTTCAACAAGTTCATCACCTTCATATTCCGCCATAAGTTCAGCAAGAACCGGGTAATATACATGTTCAAATATATCTAATGCTTTTCGATCTACTTGGACATATCGATCCATATCTACCATCATATTGGATAGAATCTTGACTTTTTTGTCCTCTACAGTTACATAAACATAAGGTACCGCAGCATTTTGGATATCATCCGCCTTTTCAGGTGTTAAGACTTCTCCGGCTTCTGCTATGACTTCACCGGTGGTTTGATCAATAACATCTTCTGATAAAGTTTGGCCTGCGATTCTGAACATAAAGGATAGCTTTTTATTGAATTTGTAGCGACCTACTTTTGCTAGATCATACCTTCTTGGATCAAAAAACATAGAATTGATTAAAGACTCCGCGCTCTCAACTGATGGCGGCTCACCTGGGCGTATACGTTTGTAGATCTCTATGAGACCTTCTTCGTAACTTCCGGTGTTATCTTTTTCAATACTTGCAAGGATCTTCATTTCCTCACCAAAAAGTTCCTTGATTTCTGCATCTTTTCCTATACCTAGGGCACGGATTAGAATTGTAACCGGAACTTTCCTGGTTCTATCCACACGTACATGAAAAATATCATTTGAATCCGTTTCAAATTCCAGCCATGCACCTCTATTGGGTATAACTGTCGCTGAGTATAGTTGCTTCCCAATCTTATCATAATTGATATTATAATAAATACCAGGCGAACGTACCAACTGGCTTACGATAACTCTCTCTGCACCATTGATGACAAAAGTCCCTGTTGGTGTCATGAGTGGTAAGTCACCCATGAAAATCTCGTGTTCCTTGATTTCGTCTTTTTCCTTGTTAAAAAGTCGGACTTTGACTTTTAGTGGGGCCGCATAAGTGGCATCGCGATCCTTACACTCTTCCATTGAATACTTGATTTCTTTGTTCAGAGCAAAGTCAATAAATTCGAGCTTCAGATTGCCGCTGTAATCGCTTATTGGGGAAATGTCGCGAAATACTTCTTTCAATCCTTCTTCTAGAAACCATTGATAAGAGTTCTTTTGTACCTCAATTAAATTAGGCATTTCAAGAACTTCTTTTTCACTGGAATAGCTCATTCTAAGACCTGTTCCGTACTTGGTAGGTTTAATCCTGTTTTTCTCCATGGTTTAGTTTCACCCCTTGGCTATATGATTTATTATAAATACACATTTCATGTTTGTGTATAAAAGTGACGATACCCTGCTAAACACCCTATTTAACTGGCTTTCATAGTTAATTCGAACTACATAAGCCTATAAATGAGCATACAAAGCCATATTAACGCATTAATAAATAATATCACACCTTATATTAGGTGTCAAGAATAATTCTACAACAAAAAAATACATTCTGATTGCAGATTGTTTCATTCTAAATATGCTTTTTTTGATGACCTTCGTAAAAACCATGATCTTTCTCTAAGCCTTTACGAAAACCATCTTAAATATGTCATTAAATATTATTTCCTAAGCACAAAAAAACTAAAACAAATAATATTTTGTTCTAGTTTCCATGATGATAATTAACCCCTAGATTCTAGAACCCAGGGGTTAGGTATAGTATTATTTAAGTGTAATCTCAGCGCCAACTTCTTCAAGTTTAGCTTTCATTTCATCTGCTTCTGCTTTAGTTACGCCTTCTTTAACTGCAGTAGGTGCACCTTCAACTAAGTCTTTTGCTTCTTTAAGACCAAGACCAGTGATTTCTCTTACTACTTTGATAACTTTGATTTTTTGAGCGCCTGCTGAAGTTAATTCAACATCAAACTCAGTTTTTTCTTCTGCTGCTGCTGCTTCTCCGCCGCCAGCTGCTACTACAACGCCAGCTGCTGCAGATACACCAAATTCTTCTTCACAAGCTGTAACAAGTTCATTAAGTTCAAGTACAGTTAATTCTTTGATTGCTTCTATGAGTTCTTGAGTTGATAATTTTGCCATTGTGTGACACCTCCGTATATTATTATTCTTCTATTTTTTCTTCTGTGGTTACTTCAGTTTCAACTGCAACTTCTTCTACTACTTCTGCTACTGGTTCAGCTACCGGTTCTACTACTTCTGCTACGCTGTCAGAAACAAGTCCTGCTGCTGTCGCCGCGCCTGTTTCAGCCGCTTTGTCTGCAACTGCTTTAATGGTACGTGCAAATGTAGAAATAGGTGATTTGATACTTCCAAGTAATTTTGAAAGCAGTTCTTCTCTAGATGGGATAGCAGCAATTTTGACGATCATTGCATCATCATAATAAATACCTTCTACAACACCAGCTTTGAATTCAAGATTCTTGAATGCTTTTGATTGCTTAAGCAAAACGCGAGGTCCTGCAGTAGGATCTTCATAACTGATTGCTATTGCACTAGGTCCTGCCAAATGCTTATCTAATGCTTCAAATTCTGTTCCTTGGAATGCAAAACTCATCATTGAGTTCTTAAACACTTTGTAAGTTACATTTGCTTCACGTAATGACTTACGAAGTTCAGTGTCTTGTTCAACTGAAAGGCCACGGTAGTCAACCAACACGATGGATGTTGCACCTTCTATTGAATCCTTGATGGTTTTGATTACGGATTGTTTTTCTTCGATTCTTGGCATTTAGTACACCTCCTTGATTTATTTATTGGGGCTTGCCATAGACTTGTTATAAACAAAAGACCCTTGTCAATAGACAAAGGTCGATTCATATCATCATTCATGATAAAAAAGTCTCCTCGGTAGGTGAATGATATCTTTATGCTTACGCACCTACTGTCTACAGCGATATAGTGGTCATCCGTATAACGAACGACCTGCGAGATAGAGTATAACAAATGCCAGACCCTATGTCAACTATTTTTTTACCCCTTTAGATTACGCCTGGTAGCGCATCTAAAGGAGAGATTATTATTTTGCTGATGAGCTGTCTAACTTCATTGGGTTTACCTTCACGCCAGGGCCCATAGTAGAAGCTACAGATACACTACGAAGGTAAGTACCTTTAGCAGCGGATGGTTTTGCTTTTATAATTGCATTCATGAGAGTGTGGAAGTTATCTGCTAGTTTTTCTTGACCAAAAGAAGCTTTTCCTATTGGACAATGGATGATGTTCGTTTTATCTAATCTATACTCAATTTTACCAGCTTTGATTTCTTCTATTGCTTTACCCACATCCATGGTTACTGTGCCGGCTTTTGGGTTTGGCATAAGGCCTTTTGGACCAAGGACTCTACCAAGACGACCAACCACACCCATCATATCAGGTGTTGCAACAACAACGTCAAACTCCAACCATCCTTCGTTTTGGATTTTTGGAATTAAGTCTTCAGCACCTACAAAATCTGCGCCTGCTGCTTCTGCTTCTGTTGCTTTTGCACCTTTTGCAAATACAAGAACACGAACAGTTTTACCGGTACCGTGTGGTAGTACAACTGCACCACGCACTTGTTGCTCAGCATGACGTCCGTCAACACCAAGTCTAACATGGACCTCTACAGTTTCATCAAATTTTGCTTTTGCTGTTTCAATGGCTAAGCTTAAAGCATCTGCTGGATCATATTGCTTTGTTTTATCAACTAATTTATGTAACTCAATCTTTCTTTTACTTTTTTTCATTGTTATACCTCCTTGTGGTAGTATCGGGTCTTACCCTTCCACGGATTATCGGTCGACCGATGTTTTCAAATTGTCCGGTTTGTTGTTAGTCTTCTACAACAATACCCATGCTTCTTGCTGTTCCTGCGATCATAGACATCGCTGTTTCGATGTTGGCCGCATTTAGGTCCGGCATCTTAAGCTCTGCAATTTTTTGAACTTCTGCTTTTGAAATCTTAGACACTTTTGTTTTATTAGGTTCACCTGAACCGGATTGAATGTTACATGCTTTTTTAAGCAAAATCGCAGCAGGTGGTGTCTTTGTGATGAAACTGAAACTTCTGTCTGCATATACAGTGATGACAACAGGAATGATCATACCTGGTTGATCTGCTGTTTTCGCATTGAATTCTTTTGTAAATTGCATAATGTTAACACCATGCTGACCAAGAGCCGGTCCAACCGGTGGTGCTGGAGTTGCTTTACCAGCAGGAATCTGTAATTTTATAAGTCCTGTAACTTTTTTCGCCATGATAGCGTACCTCCTGATTTCTAAAATATAACTAATAGCGCATAGCGCCTATGGGAAATCAGCTATATCCGATGTGGTATTTACGGGGATTTCCCTCCCACTTGTCCGTTATGGACAAATTGTTACGATACTAGACTTTCACCATATTGGAGAAGTCCAATTCAACCGGCGTTTCTCTACCAAATATTGACAGATTAACAATAACGGTTCTTTTGTGGTCGTGAATCTCTTTAACGACACCAACCGAACCTTCGAATGGTCCATCTGTTACTGTTACCGTATCACCCATTGCCACATCCATCTTCATAATATGTAAATCGATGCCCATGGTTTTGATTTCCGCCTCTGTTAAAGCCACTGGTTTAGATCCCGGTCCTACGAAGCCTGTAACACCTCTTGTGTTACGCACAACGTACCAAGTCTCATCATTCATCAACATCTTGAGTATGACGTAACCTGGGTAGAGTTTTTTCTCTACTTCTTTGCGTTGACCATTCTTATCTTCCAGTACCTTATGAAGGGGAACGATAACTTCTACAATCTGATCTTGTAGCTTTCTGTTTTCTATTAACTTTTCAATGTTGGCTTTCACCTTGTTTTCATACCCTGAGTAGGTATGAACTACATACCATTTTGCTTCTTCAGACATAGAACCATCCTTCTGTTGTTTATAGTAGTAAGAAACGTACAATTGCACCGAATATTGTATCAATTCCTGCAATTATACCGCCGACGACTAATGAAACAGCGATAACAATACCTGTCTGCTTCATTAAGATTGGGAAACTAGGCCATACGATTTTTTTAAACTCGCTTTTCAGACCTTTGAAAAAATTAGTTTTTTTCGTAGTGTTTGCTTCACCCATTGTTTCACTTCCTTCTGTGCTTTTATAGAAAACTATTTTGTTTCTTTGTGATTGGTATGTTTTCTACAAAATCTACAATATTTTTTTGTTTCCATGCGTTCTGGGTGCAACCTTTTTTCCTTGGTTGTATTATAATTCCTTTGCTTGCACTCCGTACATTCTAGCGTGATTTTAACGCGCACAACTTCCACCTCCACTTGTTCTACTGTTAAAATATGTTGCGTTTGAAGCTGCATTCTTTTTAAAAATAGCGCATAAAAAAAAGCCCTACAAACGTGCAACTATAAATTTATCATAGGT
>JAGXFY010000037.1:0-51442 GCA_024636985.1 Clostridiales bacterium
ATCATATCCATTCTCCAAATGAAGCGATGGCCTATGCGGCTACAATAGCCTCGATTGTTGGAAAAACACCTCAAGTGATTTCCATAGGCGCGGTCATTGGCACTCACGTTGGCCCTGGCACCATAGGTATAGCTTATCGTACTCAAAAGCCAATGCGCTAGTACTCATGGTTTACCGTATACAATGTAACGTCTTTATTTTAAAGATGTATGAGAATAATATAAACTTATGGATTACATTGTTAAAAGAAATGGCCAAAGTTTGTAATTGCTACCATAGTAGTTAGATGATATAATATGACTATCTTAATAAGAGAAGGTGAAATATATGGAACTAGATATTCGTCCATCAGCGGACCTTAGAAATCATTATAATGAAATATCTAAGCAATGTCATGAGACAAGAAAGCCAGTAATCATCACGAAGAACGGCAGAGGAGATACAGCAGTAATAGGCTTGCAGGAATACAAGCAAATGACATCGGAATTGGAATTGCTGCGTACATTAGCAGAAGCAGAAGAAGACGTGAAGTATGGAAGGGTTGAATCACTTCAAAAAACCTTTGATGATATTCGAAGCACCTTACTAAATAGGGAGGACTGATATGTATCAAATAGTCCGAACTGAAAAAGCAGATAACCAATTAAGAGATTTGATTTATTATATTGCAGATGATTCCGGAAGTGTGGACGTAGCACTAAAGCATCTTGATAAACTTGAGAAAGCAATGATGCGACTTTCTGAATTCCCAGAATCCGGAAGTACTCCGAGATATGCGATATTGCGTAAACAAGGATATAAAGTATTGATTGTGGAAAAGCATTTGGCATTTTATAAAGTTGAAAATACAAACAAGGTAGTAACAAT
Organism: Clostridiales bacterium; assembly: GCA_024636985.1. Lineage (GTDB taxonomy): Bacteria > Bacillota > Clostridia > Lachnospirales > Vallitaleaceae > Petrocella. The sequence goes on from JAGXFY010000037.1 coordinate 868, forward strand.
ATATGCTGTTGTAGATAGTAGACAGGAGTATAGAAATCTCATATAAGTGAATTTATTGATATAAAATTTTGTCTCAAAAACACCCCACCACATGTGGAGTATAGGTAACTGATTAGGATTTGTGAGATGATGTTGTTGAAATGATAGTTAATATACTTTTATGTATATTGGCTTTTTTTGATATATCAATTCTTTGATGCTTTTTGACCCTTTAACCATAGCTACTATATTTATGATTGAATAGAATAATTGTATAAAAAGCCAGTATATTGTTAGACATGCATAAGTATGCGTAGTATTCTTATGTTTATCATCATTATAATTTATGAGATTAGTGAAAAAAGACATAAGGAGAAAACATCATGTCACTTTTAATTATTATTTATTTAGCCTTTATTAGTTTGGGATTGCCGGATGCATTACTAGGTTCTTCATGGACGGTCATGCATTTAGAATTTGGAGTATCTATAGAATTTGCCGGGGCAATAGCCATGATTATCAGCGGCGGTACAATTTTATCCAGTTTATATTCATCCAGAATTATCCGTAGATTTGGTACAGGAAAAGTTGTTGCTGTGAGTGTAACGATGACGGCGATTGCGCTTATTGGCTTTTCAGTATCAAGTGCAATATGGATGCTTATGCTATGTGCTGTTCCACTTGGACTTGGTGCAGGAGCCGTTGATGCTGCGCTTAATAATTTTGTTGCCTTGCATTACAAGCCACGTCATATGAATTGGCTTCATTGCTTTTGGGGTGTAGGCGCATCTGGGGGACCTTTGATTCTAGGATTAATTATTGCTAGAAATGGTACTTGGAGAAATGGGTATACCATCGTTGGTATCATTCAGTTTGCCTTAGTCATTGTGTTATTTGTTACATTACCCATGTGGAAAAGATTTACAACAGAAATGTCAAAAGAAGATCATGAGGATATGGCTTTTATATCGAATCGTAAAGCCTTTAAGATAAAAGGCGTAAAACTCGTACTTGTTACATTTTTATTCTATTGTTCATTGGAAGCAGGTACAGGATTATGGGCTGCCAGTTATTTAACCACACAAAGAGGTGTGTCGCCGGCTAATGCAGCATTATGGACATCGATGTACTATGGTGGCATCACTGCAGGCAGATTCTTATCTGGAATCATGGCAGAAAAGATTAAAGGAGAAACGCTTATTAGAGGTGGTTTGATGATGATCTTTGGTGGTGTTGTCCTACTGATATTACCTTTGCCGTTAATTCTAAGTATGTCAGGTTTGCTTCTGATTGGTCTTGGTTGTGCACCTATATATCCGAGTATGATACATCTAACACCGGATCGTTTCGGTAAGGGTGCATCCCAATCCATAATAGGGCTATCCATGGCATTTGCCTATATTGGCAGCACATTTATGCCACCACTACTTGGAGCGGTTGCATCCGTCCTATCTTTAAAGATCCTACCTTATGCATTACTTATATTTGCTGTTGGCATGATCATAAGCAGTGAGCGTTTAAGAAAAACTATAGTTCTACCACAATAAGTCCATGAAGTTGAAGCAATCAGTTCGAATAAATTAAAATTATAAAATTTAAAGCGTATATGAATTATTTATTTTGGTGTAAATGTCTAAATTCTTTTGGGGTAGTGGCGTATTGCTCCTTGAATTTTTTTGAAAAGTAAGAAGGGTTACCAAACCCAAGTTCATAGCCAATATTTAATATTGAAAGATTGGTTGCTATAAGTTTGATGGCTGCCATCTGTAAGCGATGATTTAAAATATAATCATTTGGTGTGGTTTGAAGGGTTTTTCTAAAGAGTCGGTAACATTCACTTTCGCTGATATCCGCAACTGAAGCCAAATCTTTAATAGCAAGTTTCTGATCATAATGGGTATGGATAAATTTTGTAATTTTATCCAGTCTTATTTTACTTTCAGTTACGGGTGGTATGGACTCAAATAAGGTTGGTTGGTTGACACATAGGATATACCATGCATCCAATAAGTGCACTTGTACAGATAACTCATAGCCAAATCTCTGATCCGTATAGATAGCGAAAGCGCTGTTGATCTTCTCTAAAATGAGTCGTTCCCACATAATCTTAGGTGAAAGCTTAATAGCTGACAATGATTTATTTGAACAAATTGGTTTGACAAACTCATTGTAGATCCTACTATCGAAGCGGCCACCAAGGAAGTCAGGCTTTAAAACAAAATTAATAATATGGCAGTCAACCAAACTTGTTTGGGTTAAGCGATGCATGGTATTACTATTAATAAAGACGCCATCACCTTCTTCTAACTCAAGTGAACCGTCAACGTATTCTAGATGTATTGAGCCTTCTACGACTACAACCAATTCAATTTCTTCATGCCAGTGCCATGGTACTTCCTTTAAGATGAATTGTGAAAAGTACTCATCATATCCTGCAAGTGGAAACAAACTGTCACCATGACTATTTTGTTCTAATCCATTTTCATCGGTTTCAATAATATGGTTTTGCATTATATCTCCTATTGGTAGAATTATTGTATTATTTGAGATTATAAAGGTAGAAAAAACATCCATCAGATAGAATTATTATAACATAAGTGTAGGTGAGGGACATCAATATAATCTAATCCAAGTATCCATCCCATTAGCTCTTGAGTATCCTAGTCGATACAAAGGAGTTTTTTTGTTGAAGTAAAAAAACATTGACCTCTTAGGTAATATGTGATACTATATAGTAGTAATAAGTGATACAGAATACAAGTGTTACTAAATAGTGAAGAGGTGTTTTTATGGATAATATTACTGAAATGCTAAAGGGTGTACTGGAAGGTTGCGTCCTTGATATCATCAACCAAGATGAAACATACGGTTATGAGATTACACGGAGGCTAAATGCCCTCGGATTCTCTGATGTTGTGGATGGGACAGTATATACCATATTGGTGCGACTGGAGAAGAATAAACTAGTAGACATAGAAAAAAAGCCATCGGATATGGGACCACCACGAAAGTTTTTTAAGCTCAATGACGCAGGGCGTGAGCAACTGATGAGATTCTGGGAAAGATGGGAATTTGTATCATCAAAAATGAATGAGTTAAAGGAGATGAAATAATGAATTTTTGGGATAAAATTACGGGAAATGACATGAAAAAAGAATTAAAAACATATGAATTACGGGCTAAAAAACTACCGGCTGACTACCAAATGGCCTGGGAAAAAATCAAAAACCATTTTTGGCCACACTCAGATTTTACAGGTCGTAATCTTATGTCAATTCTGGATGGTGTGCTTAATCTTCTTGAAGAAACATCGCGTGATGGTCTAAGTGCACATGAGGTTTTAGGTGACGATATTGAAGGTTTCTGTTTAGCACTTATAAACGAAGAAGGGTCAAATTCTTTTCGCAACACATGGCGCAAGCAACTTAACAATACGATTGCTAAAAAGTTAAGTAAATAGGAGGCAAAAATGAATATAAAAGCGATAATCGAAGGCAAGAAAGAGTGGCGTGCCCACATGGCTCGTGTAAAAGCACTACCCAATGACTATCAGATTGTATATGAAGAGATTCAAAAATATCTCTATAAGGTCGGCCCAATAGAACTAACAGAAGGCATAGGACTTCTTTCAGGGATTGTTGATCTTTTTGAAGAGGGCGCTATTATGGGTAAAGGTGTACTTGATGTGACGGGTAGTAATGTTGCGGATTTCTGTGATGACTTAATCAAAGATTCTAAAACATACTTAGATCAAGCGTCGATCAATCTAAAGGTGAGCAAGGCCATAAAAAAAGCAACAGATAAATAACGTGCAATCTTTGAATATTGGTCAATTGAATACATATAGGTATTGATAGGTATTGATAAAACAATCAATCGTCTTCAGGATTGTCAAAAATAATAATTAATGATAAAATAGCCTGAGACAAGTTGTTTGAATCAGTATCAAAAAATAGGAATGAAGGAGCAATAGCCATATGTCTGGACATTCAAAGTTTGCCAATATTAAGCATAGAAAAGAAAAAAATGACGCTCAAAAGGGCAAGATTTTTACAAAATTAGGTAGGGAAATCATGGTTGCCGTGAAACAAGGTGGCGCAGACCCAGAGAACAATACAAGACTTAAGGAAATCATCAATAAGGCCAAATCCAACAATATGCCTAACGATACCATCTCCAGAAGTATAAAAAAAGCATCCGGAGAAGCAGGGGATGTCAACTATGAGAACATCACCTATGAAGGTTATGGACCGGGTGGTGTGGCCGTTATGGTGGTTTGCTTAACGGACAATAAGAATCGAACGGCTGCCAATGTGCGACATGCCTTATCCAAATATGGTGGGAACTTAGGAACAACCGGTTGTGTCTCTTTTATGTTTGAGAAAAAAAGACAAATCGTTATTGAAAAATCGGATGATATTGATGAAGATGAATTGATGATGGCGGCTATAGAAGCAGGTGCAGAAGATATGAACACAGAAGAGGAAGGCTATGAGATCCTTATAGAGCCGGATATGTTTAATGAAGTCAACGATACGTTGACAGACCTAGGTTATAAATTCCTATCATCCGAAATTACCATGATGCCATCAACCATGACGGAACTGGGTGGAGATGAGGATACAAAAGCCATTGAAAAAATGTTGGATCAATTAGAAGAAGATGATGACGTTCAAGATGTATACACCAACTGGGACCGTTAATAAGATTAAAGTGTCAAAACTATATCATTGAACTTTTACCAATAAGTAAGCAATGAGGCTTTCTTGATAAAAACGTTATGTTTTTCGGGATTGCCTTATTCTTTGTACTCTAGGAAAGACAATGCTATGTAAACGATTAAGGAAGTCTTTCCTGCCGTAACAATTTGCTTCGCAAATCGAGGCGTAGCCTCTTTGTTCTACAAAATATGGTTGTAAACCTACTTTTATGATAAAATAAATAAGCAAAAGTGAATCAATATCATGTATATAGATACTAGAAAAGAGGTTGTTATGTCAGAGATTAAACGAATGAAGGAATTGGTGGCATTGTTATCCCAAGCTTCCAAAGCTTATTATCAAGAAAACCGTGAAATCATGTCCAACCTTGAATATGATCAGCTTTACGATGAACTTATAGCACTAGAAGAAAAAAAAGGGCTTGTTTTAACCGGTAGTCCAACTAGGCAGGTAGGTTATGAGATTGTTGGTGCCCTTCCGAAAGAAGCTCATAATTCTAGGATGTTATCCTTAGATAAGACCAAAAGCCGTGAAGATCTATTAGCTTGGCTAGGTGAGCATAAGGGTCTGTTATCATGGAAGCTGGATGGCTTAACCCTTGTCTTAACCTATGAAGATGGCGTCCTTATCAAAGGCATTACAAGAGGAAACGGCATTATTGGTGAAGTCATAACCAATAATGTACGAGTTTTTGACAATGTACCCCTTAAAATTAATCAAAAAGGTACTTTGGTTGTAAGAGGGGAAGCGGTCATTAAATATTCTGATTTTGAAAATATTAATGCCCTATTAGACGAAGTAGAACAATATAAGAATCCCAGAAACTTATGCAGTGGTACGGTGAGACAATTAAACAACGCTATTACCGCTAGCCGACATGTCAACTTTTTTGCTTTTCAACTGGTAAGTGGTGAGGGCTTAAAATGGGATTCTAAGTCAGAACAACTGAATTGGCTTGGGGACTTGGGTTTTGATGTGGTTCCCTTCAAAGAAGTGGATCATCATAATCTATTAGCTGAATTGGATGTTTTTGAAAAAGAAATCATGGATAATGACTTTGCATCAGATGGCCTTGTCTTAACCTTTGATTCAAGAGCATATTCTGAAAGTCTTGGTGTTACGTCCAAATTCCCAAGACATTCTATTGCTTTTAAGTGGCAAGACGAGATCAAAGAAACTCATTTAATGGGTGTTGAATGGCGCGCTTCAAGAACCGGACTCATTAATCCTATTGCCCTATTTGACCCGGTGGAGCTTGAAGGCACGACCGTAAGCAGAGCAAGTCTTCATAATGTGAGCATCCTTAAGCAACTTGAGTTAGGCGAAGGTGACATCATAAAAGTCTATAAAGCCAATATGATTATACCTCAGGTTGCAGGTAATCTAACCAGAAGTAATACACTTGAGATTCCTAAGGAATGCCCGATTTGTAAACAGACGACTGAAATCAAAAAAGTTTATGATGTAGAGGTTTTATACTGTAATAATATGGCGTGTGGCGCAAAGAAAATCAAAGCTTTTGCCCATTTTGTCAGTCGTGACGCTATGAACATAGACGGAATGAGTGAAGCCAGCATTGAAAAACTAGTAGAAATGGGCTTAATCAATACGTTGTCAGATTTATTTGAATTGGATCAGCATAAGGATTTGATTGTGAACAGAGAAGGCTTTGGTGAAAAATCGTATGAGAATCTCATGGCAGCCATACAAACTTCTAAAAAAGTTAAGCTGGAAAATCTTATATATGCTCTAGGTATTCCTAATGTGGGCTTAAACAATGCAAGATTGCTTTCTAGATATTTTGATCATAATTTTAAGAAAATCAAAGAAGCAGATATGGAGACCTTGGCAAACATTGAAGGCTTTGGTGAAATCATAGCCAAATCTTTATACGATTATTTTCACAATTCGAGTAATATTAGCGTTATAAATGCTTTGTTAAATCATATTGAGATTGAAGAAATAGAAGATAATAATAAAGAACAGATTTTAAAAGATAAAATATTTGTCATTACAGGTAACCTAGAAACTTATGTTAATAGAAGTGCACTTAAGGATGAAATAGAAGCCTTAGGCGGTAAGGTGACAGGCAGTGTGACAGGTAAAACAACATATTTGATTAATAATGATGTCACTTCAACTTCCGGTAAGAATAAAAAAGCCAAAGAGCTAGGTGTATCCATCATTAATGAGATGGATTATAAAAAACTAATAAAAGAATAATGATAGAACAATGAAATGACCTTTTATAGGCATGTTTCTTGATATAAACCGCAAGAAATGGTAGAATGAACGATATCTGACTCTGCATTAGATTAAAGGGTTAAACTGTTGTTCTGTAATCAAAGCAATAGTATTAAGAAAAAATAGAGAACAAATTAGAGAAGAAATTAGGACTTGGAGGTTATGCGATGAAGATTACCAGAGAAGAAGTTGAGCATGTGGCCCATTTGGCACGTCTTAATCTTACAGAAGATGAAAAAATTCAAATGACAAAGGATATGGAAGCCATTATTGGCTTTGCAGATCAAATTAATGCTCTAGAAATTGGGGATGTTATACCTACCGCTCATGTTATACCAATCAATAATGTATTTAGGGATGATGTGGCCAGACCTTCAATGGACCGGGAAAAATTACTTCGTAACGCACCTAACCAGGAAAATGGGTGCTTTAGTGTACCAAAAGTTGTAGAATAGGAGGCATATCATGTTATATCAGAAATCAGTCAGTGCGTTGCAACATATGCTTCAAAACAAAGAAGTCACCAGTGAAGAAGTCACCCAGTCTTACTTAGACAGAATCGATGTGGTGGACAAGAAGGTAGGTGCCTATATAACGGTAGCTACAGAGTCGGCTCTATCGACCGCCAGATCAGTGGATGAGAAAAGAAATAAAGGTGAAGTTCTGTCACCTTTTGCCGGGATACCAATTGGTATCAAAGATAATATGTGTACTGAAGGACTTCGGACCACATGTGCCTCAAAAATGTTGGATAATTTTGTCCCACCTTTTGATGCCACTATTATTAATAAAATCAAAGAAAACGATATGATTATCCTAGGCAAGTTGAACATGGATGAGTTTGCTATGGGGTCTTCTACAGAAAATTCCGCGTATCATGTGACCAAAAATCCTTGGCATTTAGATTACGTGCCCGGTGGAAGCTCTGGAGGGTCGGCAGCAGCAGTTGCAGCAGAACTTGCACCCTTTACCCTAGGTTCAGATACCGGTGGCTCCATAAGGCAACCGGCCCACTACTGTGGTGTTGTGGGCATGAAGCCAACTTATGGAAGGGTTTCAAGATATGGCTTAATTGCATTTGCATCTTCTTTGGATCAGATTGGTCCATTGACAAGAGATGTTAGAGATGCAGCACTAGCTCTGAACTTAATCTGTGGTCATGACAGAATGGATTCCAGTTCGGCTTTTATAGATACACCGGATTTTACTACCTACTTAGATCAAGATATAAAGGGCATGCGTATTGCATTACCTAGAGAATTCATGGGTGAAGGTATTGCAGAAGATGTCAAAGCCAGTATATTAAGTGCCGTTAAGGTTCTGGAGAATATGGGTGCTGTTATAGATGAAGTACATATGGAAATGACACAATACGCATTGCCATCCTATTATCTCATCTCCTCGGCAGAAGCATCCTCCAATCTAGCTAGGTTTGATGGCATTAAATACGGTCACCAGGCTGGGGACTATGACACACTCGTAGAGCTTTATAAACAAAGTAGAGATGAAGGTTTTGGAGCCGAAGTGAAAAGACGAATTATGCTTGGAACCTATGCCTTAAGCTCCGGTTACTATGATGCCTATTATAAGAAAGCACAGCAGGTTAGAACCTTGATTAAGAACCAGTTTGATCTTCTTTTTGCAGAATATGACCTTGTACTTACTCCGACAGGACCAACGACGGCCTTTAAAATAGGTGCTAAAATCAATAATCCTATCGAGATGTATCTTAATGATATTTGTACGGTTCCTATTAACATAGCAGGTCTTCCAGCAATATCCTTAAACAGTGGCTTCGACCGAATGGGATTGCCTATTGGCCTGCAATTGATTGGTAAAGGCTTTGATGAAGGCACAATAATAAAGGTGGCACACGCTTACGAACAGGCAAGAGTGCTTGATAAAGTAAGACCGGAATTATAGGAGGACAGATAGCATGGGTTATGAAGATTATGAAATAGTCATGGGTCTAGAAGTTCACTCAGAACTTAAGACCAATACAAAGATATTTTGCGATTGCAAGAATGAATTCGGTGGTGAACCCAATACCCACTGTTGCCCTATTTGTACAGGGATGCCGGGAACACTACCCGTACTTAATGGAAAAGTTGTGGAGTATGCCATAAAAGCTGGTCTTGCAACCAATTGTAAGATTAACCAATTTAGCAAACAAGATAGAAAGAACTATTTCTATCCGGATCTACCGAAGGCTTATCAAGTATCTCAATTTGATTTACCTTTATGTTATGAGGGAGAAGTTGAGATTGAAGTTGAGGGAGAGATTAGGAAAATCGGTATCACAAGAATTCACATAGAAGAAGATGCCGGAAAGCTCAATCATGAGATTGGTGGAACCTTGGTGGATTATAATCGTTGTGGTATTCCTTTAATTGAGATTGTGTCAGAACCGGACTTTAGATCACCGGTTGAAGTGGGCATATATATGGAAAAGCTCAGAACCATCTTACTTTATGCGGATGTATCTGATTGTAAAATGAACGAAGGTTCTCTAAGGTGTGATGTGAATCTCTCCGTTCGTAAAAAAGGTGAGAAAACACTGGGCACAAGAACAGAGATGAAAAACATCAACTCCTTTAGTTTTGCTGTTAAGGCTGCTGAGTACGAAGCCAAACGACAAATCAAAGTTCTGGAATCCGGAGGTACAATCATTCAGGAAACCAGACGTTGGGATGAGGCAAAAGGCGTAACCATCTCCATGCGGACGAAGGAAGAAGCCCATGATTACAGATATTTCCCTGAACCGGATTTGATGCCGATTATTACTACCGATGAACAGATTCTTAAATGGAAAGCATCTCTTCCAGTAATGCCGGATGTAAGAAAAGCAAATTATATAAAAGATTACGGATTGGGAGGCAAAGAAGCGGGTATCCTAGTGGCATCAAGAAAAATAGCTGATTTCTTTGAAGCCGGTGCCAGTTGCTCGAAAAACCCAAAAGCGGTCGCCAATTGGATTATCTCTGAAGTCTATAGTCGTTTAAATGAAGATGAAAAAGAACAAGGTCCTATGCCCATAAAGGGAGAAGACCTTGGCAACTTGGTCAATCTGATTGAAGAAGGTACAATTAGTGGGAAGATGGCTAAGACTGTTTTTGAAAAAATGTGGCAAACCGGTAAATCTCCGGCGACCATTGTTGATGAAGAAGGTTTGAAGCAAAACAGTGATGAAGACGCTCTTAGAACTATAGCTTCAGATGTGCTTAATAATAATGAAAAGATCGTTGCCGATTATTTGGGTGGCAAAGAAGCTGCTATTCAGTCACTTATGGGACAAATGATGAAAGCCACTAAAGGTAAGGCTAACCCTAAGATGGTTATTGACTTATTAAAAGAATTGCTTGAAGCAATGCGGTAAGTAATAGTTGGTAATACAAGAAAAGAAGCTTCGCTTCGTTATGAGCTCTGCTCATATTTCTGAACGGTTCGATAGGAAAGGTCTTTGACGTATTCTGCCACGCTTCTAGGCTGAATACTATAGTATGACTTTCCTAAAGAAAAATAAAAGGTGGACATTCACAAGGATATCGTGAATGTCCACCTTTATTTAAGAATTGCCCATAACATGAGGCTTAAGGCGGTCATAATCATCAAAAGCCTTTGACCTTGTGAGGTAGATGGCCATTACAGCTGTCAGATACCGTGTTGTAAAGATAGCAATCATTATGGCGATCTGATATTTAATGGCCGTAATAGGTATTGAACCACCAAGAATCTGTCCGGTCATCATGCCAGGTAAAGAAACCAAGCCAATGGTTTCTATTGAAGCAATGGTTGGGGAGATTGAACTTTTTAGAGCATGTACAAAATAAGGTTTTAAGGCTTCAGAACGACTGGCAGATAGGGAAAGATTGTAGTAATAGGTTTTTTCACCATCTTTAATCTGCTTATAAAAAGTGTTAATGGCAAGAATATTCCCACTTAAGCTATTACCAAGCAGCATGCCACCAATAGGAATGAGATACTGAGCATCAAAAACATCCGTTAGGTCCACTATAAAATAATTAAAAAATAGCAGTACGAGAAAATGGGGTATGAAAACAGCCAACCAAATATGGAAGCCAAAGGTTTTAATAGACAGCTTCGTTGTTTTTAACATAGAATAGCTGGCAATGGTCATCATAAAAATAATATAGATGACATTAATCCAAGGTGTGTTCATATCAAAAAGCCATTGAAGGACCAAACCTATGAGAGAAAGTTGTAAAATCATTCTAAATATAGCGAAGGCAATCTGACCATTCATTTTAATGGCATAATGAATATTAAAAAGGAAAACAGGTAAAACAAGGAAGAATAACAGATACATATTGGTCGTTTCCATTAAAAAGTCACCTCCCTAAGACTGCCTTCACTTTTCCAAAGGGCATCATGAGATACAATAATAACTGTAGCATCTAGATTCATGATGTGATTCATAATCAAAGCCTTAAGATCGTGGTCAAGACCTGACGTTATTTCATCCAGTAATAGATAAGGTCTATTAAGTAAAAGGGCAATAATGAGTCCAATACGTTGTCTTTCGCCACCGGAAAAATCTTGGATTTGAGTACGAAGAACTTGGTCATCCAATTGAAAAGTCTTACTAAGTTCAAGAAAATTATCCTTATAATCCTTAATATGATAGTTGACCTTATAGGAAAATACCTTGTCCAACAAAGCTTCTGTTGTCAATGAAGGTAGATCTGTATCTTGACTGACATAGGCGATTTTTTCGCGAATGCTTCTTAGATTATGGTGGTTCAACGTCATACCATCCACTATAATATCGCCACTATCTGGTTTGTCAAATCCTAGAAGAAAACGTATGAGTGTGGTTTTCCCACTTCCTGAAGATGCAGACAGAAGCACTTTCTCTCCAGATTTTATTTCTAGGTTATAGTCTTTAAAAAGAACTTTATTACCATAACGTTTATTGATGTCTATGTATCCAATCATAGGCGCTCCTAAGTGTCAAAACTAAGTTTATAGTAACAATTCTTAAGGATGACTTGTTTTAATCCCTGTCCGGTTATATAATAAACATAAACTAATTGATGACAGGTGGCCGACATGAATCTATTTAACAAGTATAGCTTATCTTTGATGAATAAAATTATTATAGCATTTGTTGCCTATTTTGTAATGGTATTAATCGCATTTTCCTTGATTGTCATTCTGATTGATCGAGGACAGGTCTTATCTATTTCTAATGAATTTTCTAACGCTATCGCCACAGATAAAGCTAAAACGGTCGAACTTTGGCTGAATGAAAAAGTGACCAATATTAGTACGCTTACATTAACAAGTGAGGTTCAATCTATGAACCAAGAGGCTTACCTACCTTTACTTGAGTCGGCGCTTAATAATAAAGAAGGCATTTATGGTCGCTATTTTATTATTGACGACAAGGGCATCTTGGTTGACACATTGGGTATAAGAAAGAATTTATCAGATGATCCGGAGTATATTAAGATCATGGCGGGTAAAGTGCCTGTGGTGGTTGCCAAATCTTCTTATGATGATACCTTTAAGCAACCGACTTTTCGTATTATGGTACCAATAGAAGTTGACGGAAAAGTGCAAGGTGTTCTGGGTACGACGGTATTACTAAAGGACCTAAGTCAACTCATATCTTCTACTGTAATACAAGAGACCGGTTATGCATGGGTTGTGGATGAATACGGTCAGGTGATCAGCCATAAGGATACCAATCAGGTCTTGAATATGGATATCACGTCGGATGAGAATACGGATTATGAAGGCTTAGTTACCTTAAGTGAGCAAATGAAAACAAGTAATGAAGGTATGGCTACATTTACCAATCCACAAAATGAAAAAAATTATGTAACTTATGAAAGTATACCAGGTTCACCCGGTTGGCATGTTATCATAACCCTATATGCATCAAGTGTATATAAGACACTTAGAGAACTTTTTGTCTATATGACGGTGTTGGTGGTTGTGCTGGGGTTAATATCCTATTTGGTGACCTACCTGTTGGCCAAAGACATAACCGATTCAGTTAAAAGACTCATTGGCGTCATGAATAAATTTACCAGTGGTGTTAAAGGCATCAGAGCCAAAGTGGAATCTCAAGATGAGATTGGTATGCTTTCACAGTCTTTTAATGCTATGGCGGATACGATTGTAGCCCATACGGATAATGTTGAAGAATTGATTAAAGAACGCACCCAGATTCTAGCGGATTTGAATTATCAGATTGTAAGCCGAAACAAAGAACTCGGAACCATGAATGAAGAACTTGAAAAAACCAATGATAAACTACATGAATTAGCATCTACGGATATGTTGACAGGATTGTATAATCGACATCAATTCGTGAGAGAATTACAAAGAACGATTGAGCTTGTTAATGTAGAAGACGAACAAAACTTTTCATTGCTCTTTATTGATTTGGACAACTTCAAGCAGTATAACGATACTTTTGGTCATGAAATCGGTGATTTTCTACTCATAGAAGTGGCCAAAATTCTTAGAGAAAATGTCAGAGAAAATGATATCATTGGTCGTTATGGTGGTGATGAGTTTGTTATTATGCTACGTCAAGGGACCTATGATATTGCTAAAGCCATTGCTGAACGTATCCATGGTGCAATCTTAGGCCATGATGGCTTTAAGAAAGAGCTTTCCAAGAAGTTAAGTGGAGAAATAAAGATTATGGGCAAGAATAAGTTGTCCAGTTCCATTGGAATTGTCAACTATATGAAGTCTATGAAAATAACAAAAGCAGAAGATTTATTGGCGATAGCGGATGAAACCATGTATAAGGCAAAAAAAGCAGGTAAATCCAGAGTCGTCGTTAATTAAGATTTTGTAGTCAATAAAAGAGCGTCCGATTCCATATGATTATGGGAATAGGACGCTCTTTATAATTCTCTATGAAGGTATTAGAACCATTAAAGGGATTCAATTTCTAAGAGCCAAGAACGTACAACCCCATCACTTGGCATACGCCAGTCACCACGGGGGGAGAGATTGATGGAACCGACTTTGGGGCCGTCCGGCATACAAGATCGCTTAAATTGTTGACTAAAAAACCTTTTGTAAAAAATCAATAACCATTTTTTGACGGTCGCTTCTGTATAGAGATCATGAAAAGCCATATTAGCTAAGTGATAGATCTTTGAAGGTGAGAAGCCAAAACGTACGCAATAATAAAGGAAGAAATCATGTAGTTCATATGGTCCAATCAAATCCTCGGTTTTTTGTAAGATTAACCCTTCAGCGTCCGGAGGTAGTAACTCAGGGCTTACAGGCGTATCCAATACATCCAGCAAAACTGTTTTAGCAGATTCAGGCGCCTTATGATGGGCAACCCAGTTGACCAAATACCTTACTAAGGTTTTTGGAATGGAAGCATTCACCGCATACATAGACATATGGTCACCATTATAAGTAGCAAAGCCTAGTGCCAATTCTGATAAATCACCGGTACCGATAACGATACCATTTGCCTTATTGGCGTAATCCATTAGAATCTGTGTCCGCTCTCGAGCTTGTGTGTTTTCATAAGTAACATCATGGACACTCGGGTCATGATCAATGTCTTTAAAATGTATTAGACAGGCCTCTTTAATGGATATCTCCTTGAGTGTACAGCCGATTTGTTCAATCAAATCGCATGCATTTTTATAAGTACGATCCGTAGTACCAAAGCCCGGCATGGTGATTGCAATTATATTTTTGGGGTCCATATTTAACAAACTAAAAGTGTGCAAACATACCAGAAGGGCTAAGGTTGAATCTAAGCCTCCGGATACGCCGATAATAACAGTTTGACAGCCGATATGTTCCAGTCTTTTGGCAAGGCCTATGGATTGTATGTTGAAGATTTCTTCACATCGAACATGGAGTTTCTCGGGATCGGTGGGTACAAATGGATGGGGATCTACATAACGGTTCAGCATCAGTGTCTTAAAAGTATTTTGGTAGGGACAAATCATATATCTAGATAGGTCTTGTTGATGCCCATCCCCATAGATGCCCATCTTCCTTCGATCACTTAGGAGTCTTTCAATGTCCATATCACCGACAACCAATTGGTTCTCCATGACAAACCGAGTATTTTTTGACAACATAGTCCCATTCTCATAGATTAAGCATTGACCGCCAAAAACAAGATCTGTTGTTGACTCACCATAACCGGAAGAAGCATAAACATACCCAGTGATGGTTTTTGCAGATTGAGTGGAAATGAGCGATTGCCTATATTCGCTTTTTCCGACGAGGTCATTACTTGCAGAAGGATTGAAGATTAAAGTGGCACCGGCTACAGCCATTGGTCCACTTGGTGGATTCGGTACCCACAAATCTTCACAGATTTCTATACCAAAGGTAGCTTCAGGATTCTCATGATGTTGATACAGCATATCAACACCAATAGGCACATGAACAGAATCTATAAGATAATGGCTATTTCTTAGGTTATGACCTTGTTCAAACCATCTTTTCTCATAGAATTCGCTATAATTTGGGATATGACTTTTGACGGTAATCCCGATGATGGTACCTTGGCTAATAACCACGGCACAATTAAATAGGGCATTGCCAACAGCTAAAGGCGCGCCAACGATGAAGGTGATATCAAGAGACTGGGTCTCTTTTTTTAACCGAATCAACTGTTTTACGACTTGATCTTGCAAATGTTTTTGCAAAAACAAGTCACCACAGGTATAGCCTGTCATTGACAATTCGGGAAAAACCAGAATAGTCACATCCTGATGGACGGCTTTTTTTATCAACTCAATGATTGCGTTTGTATTATGTTCACAGTCAGCTACTTTGGTTATTAATGTAGCTGCACCAACTCGTATAAATCCTTTTGTCATATTAATATCCTTTCATTTTCCATATATAGGCTCATTTTATCACAAATACATGTTAAATGGTTAATTTAACAACAATAATCTTGTAATTATATTCAATATTATGTAGAATAAAGAAGTGTGTAAATGAAATAATCTACAGCATACAGATGGAGGCTGACATGAATCAAGATTACAAGATGCATATTCAAAAGAAGATTGCTTTAGTAGCCCATGATAATAGAAAAAAAGATCTTATGAATTGGATTCAAATCAATAGAGAGGCCTTAAGTACGCACTTTCTATATGCTACAGGTACAACCGGTCAGATTATTGCTGAGAAAACAGGCTTACCGGTTAGAACATTTAAGAGTGGGCCTTTAGGTGGCGACCAGCAAATAGGCGCTAAGATTATTGAAGGTGAAATAGATTTTATGATCTTCTTCTGGGATCCTCTTGAAGCTCAACCACATGATCCGGATGTTAAGGCATTGCTTAGAATCGCTGTTTTATATGATGTTCCGATTGCCATGAATTATGCAACAGCTGATTTTATTTTTTCTTCCGGTTTAATGGTACAGGAATATGATCGTTTGGTTATAGACTATACAAAACGCTTAAAAAGACATATAGATTTATAATAAGTATTGAAGTATCTATTAAGGGGTTATTATGGAAAAAAAGTGGGTATATAGTGGGCTAATCCTGCTGGTCGTACTTGTATCAGGATTGTTCTATATGGGACATATCAAGGAAGAGGAAGGTATTCGTATAGAAGCAGAAGATTCGAGTAAATCGGTTGATGATAAGAAGAGTGATTTAGATACTGTGAATAAAATCTATATTCACCTATATGGTGCAGTAAAAAATCCGGATGTATATGAGGTGCGTGAGGATGCACGTCTTTTTGAAATCATTGAAATAGCTGGAGGACTTTTGGAAGATGCAGCCAAAGGATCTGTTAACCTTGCACGTAAAGTTGTGGATGGAGAGCAAATATATGTAGCTTTTGAAGGCGATGAACAATCCGCTTATGCCATAGATATCTTACAAGGAAAAGTGAGTTTGAATCAAGGTACGAAAGAACAGTTAATGACTTTAACAGGTATCGGTGAGGTGAGGGCGAAGGCTATAATAAACCATCGAACTCAAAAAGGACCCTTTGAGAAAATCGAAGATATCATGTTGGTTGAAGGCATCAAGGAAGCCATGTTTGAAAAAATAAAAGATGACATAGGTTTATAGGGGTGAAATATGAGTAAAAAAATATTGGTAGTCGATGATGAAAAATTAATAGTAAAAGGCATAAAATACGGTCTGGATCAGGATGGTTATGAAGTGGATGTGTCCTATGATGGTGAAGATGCCTTATCACATGCTAAGGCCAATGACTATGATTTAATCATATTGGATGTAATGCTGCCTAAAATGGACGGCATTGCTGTATGTCAACAGATCCGAGAGTTTTCCAAGGTTCCGATTATTATGCTCACTGCAAAAGGTGATGACATGGACAAAATCCTAGGACTAGAATACGGAGCAGATGACTATATGACCAAGCCTTTTAACATACTTGAATTGAAGGCAAGGATTAAAGCAATTATTAGGCGTTCCGGTTTCAAAGGTGAAACACAGACAGAAGAGTACAAAGTACTTAAGTCAGGTGAAATTAAGTTAGAAGTAGAGAGTAGAAGGGTATATGTCAAAGAAGGTGAGGTGAATCTGACAGCTAAAGAATTCGACTTGTTAGAGTTATTTATCACCCATCCGAATAAAGTTTATAGCAGAGAGAATCTACTGAATGTGGTCTGGGGCTACGATTATCCTGGGGATGTCAGGACAGTAGACGTTCATGTCAGAAGGCTGCGTGAAAAGGTTGAACCTAATCCCAGTGAACCGACTTACATACATACAAAATGGGGAGTGGGCTATTATTATCAACATTAGAATTAAGATTATAAAAAGTATAAGAACGAAATTATTTGTATCTTTGGTAGCCATTGGCATATTACCTCTATTTATTCTGACCCTTTCTATTCTTTCATCGGTTAGAAACTATAGTCAAAATGAGAAAAAAACAGAGATGTTACGTCATGCAAACACCATTAGTACCAATTTAAGCCGAAGAGATTATTTTGATAATATTGAAGATGTGAACTACTTAGATAATATTCAATCCATTATCGCAGATCGTTTTCTAATCTTGAACAGTGATGGACAAGTCATTTACGATTCCAACCATTTTGATGAAGGCAAGCTCAACAGTTCCCAACCGGTACTAAAAATCCTACAAGGTACTTCTACAAATATAACAGAAGAGGACAAGAAGCTTGATACGGTGAGAATCTATACACCCATCTATGACAGTGATCATCAAACGATTATTGGTGTTACCATGCTGAGCGGCCAGTACGACCAGATCGAAACGACGATATCTAGGATGCGTAATATGGCTTATCTATTAATTGTTGGGATTTCCTTAATCATTCTGATTCTGAATTTCTATTTTTCAGGTTTATTGACAAAACCTTTCTCTGAATTTGTCAATCATTTAAAAAGGGTTTCAGAAGGACATATCGATGAAAGAATTGATATACGTGGTAACTATGAAATAGAAGAAATAGGTATCGCTTTTAATGAAATGTTAACGACGATGGAAGAGATTGATGATTCCAGACAAAGATTTGTTGCTAACGTTTCTCATGAATTAAAAACACCGCTGAGTTCTATGAAAGTTTTGGCGGAATCATTGTTATGCCAAGATGATGTTCCAAAAGAGCTTTATAAAGAATTTATGGAAGACATTAATGCTGAGATTAATCGTGAAACTAAAATCATCAATGATTTACTGACATTGGTTACATTAGATAAAAAAGAAAGCTATCTGAATATAGATAACACAAATATTAACACATTAGTTGAACAGGTTATGCGGATGCTTAAACCTATTGCAGATAAAAAAGATGTCATTCTGGAAATAGAGAGCTATCGTGAGGTCTTTGCTGAAGTGGACGAAACCAAAATGTATTTGGTGTTTATGAATCTCATAGAGAACAGCATAAAATATAACAATGAATACGGCAAAGTAACCGTGACAATTAATGCGGATCACAGGGATCTGAACATTCAGATTATGGATACAGGTGTAGGGATTCCACCTGAAAGTGTTGATAAGGTTTTTCAACGCTTCTATCGGGTAGATAAGACAAGGTCAAGGGATACGGGTGGCACCGGTTTAGGCCTTAGTATTGTCAATAAGACGATTTTACTTCATGGTGGCAGCATCAAATGCCTCAGTGAGGAAGGTGTCGGAACGACTTTTATTATACGACTACCCCTATCTCAGACAATGAAATAAGCATTGTTTGAAGATGACTTAAGAATAAGAATTCATATATTATTAATAGTTAGGACGCATAACTGAAATATGTATTCGTTATGATGAGTGGTATCGAGAATGAGGATATAATACAGTGGACGGAAGGTGAGCTTATGAGACGTGTATTAGTCGCTGTCATTTTACTTGTATTGATTTTTACGAGTTGTAAACCGGAAATTGAAGAGGTGACAATAGAAAGCAAAGACGAAGTTCTATTGGTTTATTTGGTAAACGGTGAAAAGGATGAATTGGTGGCTTATGAGGTAGAAGCTGATTCGAATAGTATAACAAATCAGATTGAACAAATCCTTGATGTATTAAGTACAGGTGCCGTATCAGAAAAATTATTACCAACTATACCCAAGGAATTGACCATGGAACAGATAGAAATTCAAGATGGTAATATTATCATTCATATGCCTGATGGTATCAAAAATATGGAGCAGATTGATTTTCTTTTATGTAGAACATCTTTAATCAGAAGTCTAACATCGATAGAAGCAGTTGCATCTATTGAGTTTTATATAGATGGTCTGCCCTTAAAAGACAGTAACGGTAAGGTCTATGGACCATTTTATAAGTCAGATGTGATTGTTAATATGGAATCAGAGAATGAAGTGGTCAAGACCATTGATTTGAATCTATATTTCCCGGATCAAAAAGGAGAATTTCTAATACCCGTTACACGAGCGGTTGGTATTAAGCCCAATGAAAGTATTGAAGAACGTATCATCAAAGAGCTTATGATTCCACCTCAAGGTTATAACTTAACAAGCTTAATACCAGAAGAGACGGTCGTGAAAAGTATTTATGTCGATCAAGGCATCTGTTATATTGATTTTAATGAAGCCTTTAGAACGGAACATATTGGCGGATCGACAAGTGAAGTCATGAGCATATATGCCATAGTTAACAGTCTGACAGATCTACCGAATATTAATAAAGTTCAATTTCTTATTGAAGGTAAGAAATCAGAGAGCTTTACCGGGCATATGCAATTTGATATTTTATTTGAACAAAGTTTAGATTTAGTGAGTAAGGAAAATAAAATCAAAGAATAGGCTTTCTTGACAATCAATGGTAGGCAAGTTCAAGTAATAGGATATAACATAAGGGAGATTCTTATGAAAAGACCCTTGGTGCTGATAACCTTAAGTGGCATAGTCGGTATACTTTTAGGTATAGGGTATTATGAAGTTGGTATTGCACTCATAATGCTCATGGTATATAAACATAAAAATTCAATAAAGCAGATTCAATATAAGCATGTGTTCCCATTACTGGGCATATGCTTATTTTCATTATTACGGGTCTTTTTTTATGACCAGTCATACGAGGCATCCACACAATACTTTATAGAAGGGACAACGGTAAAAGTTGAAGGTAACATCAAAGAAGTTCGAATAGGCGAGAAATATCATAGTTATATCCTGAAGTCTATTAAGATCAACGGGAGTAAAATTCATCATGAGATACAGTTGATTACAGAGGAAGACTTAGAAGGTGGCGTATGGATCGTTGCCGAAGGAGAAGTTCTTGTAACAAGAGGGAAGCGAAATGAGGGTGGGTTTGATGCCTTAGCTTATAATAAAAGTAAAGGGATTGTCGCTACTGTTTTTGCGGAAGATGTATATGACAAAAAGGTACAAGAAGAAAGCCTGAGTTTGCCCACGGATGATCTTAAAAAGTCACATGAAAGAAGACTCCATTTACTATTGCCTAAGGATGAGGCGGCATTATTGTCAACCCTTATATTAGGTAGTAAGAATATGGAGGAAGATGTCATCGACAATTTTGAAAAAGCCGGCCTAATCCATATATTATCCATCTCAGGACTACATGTTTCTATTATTGGGTATGGGCTTTTCAAGGTATTAAGTAGAGGCATCAAAAATCAGACAATAAGTGCCGTTATATCAATCATTTTTTTAGTCTATTACTGTGTCTATACCGGCATGCAAGTATCTACAGTGAGAGCCACAATTATGATTGGTCTTTATTTGATTCAGTTTGTTGTGAATCGGCGATATGATAAAACAACCGCTGTTAGCTTTGCAGCTTTTGGTCTTCTTATGCTCAATCCTTATCAGTTGACCCACATTGGATTTCAGTTATCATTTGGTGCGGTGCTAAGCATATTCTATATTGACCCCTTGATTAAAACACATTGGCTGCCTGTTGAAAAAGGGCTGGTAGCAGGCGTGCGACTACTGATTGCAGTTCAAATTGGAATATGGCCTATACTTGCATATTACTTCAACAGTCTGCCAGTGTATGGGTTCATAGGAAACCTTTTGGTTGTACCAGTTGTTGGGGTATTAATTTTTTCTTCAATTATTGGGTTATTTCTAAGCTATATCAGTATGGGACTAGGTACCTTTATTATGGGTGTTTCCTATTGGATTTTGAATTATATGGAGCAAATTGCTATGTGGATAGGAAAACTACCCCTAAACACACTATATATAGAAGCGCCTAACCCTTATTTTATAATAGCCTATTATAGCATTATCGCTATTTGGGTCATGGGTATATCCTACAAAAAAGCTGGAATATGTTTGGTGTCGCTCATGGTGCTGTCAGTATCCATAAGTATATTAGACCTTGAGACAATGTATATACATTTTCTAGATGTGGGTCAAGGCGATAGCACGGTTATAACCTATCAAGATCGTACTTTTATGATTGATGGTGGCGGAGATGTTAGGAAGAAAGATGAGAATATAGGAATAGAAGTCGTGTTACCTTTTATTAGACATCAAGGTATTGATAGAATTGACACTGTATTTATAACCCATAGTGATTTTGACCATATTTATGGTATAATTGAAATCGCAAGTTATATACCAATAAGTGAAGTTATACTGCCTATTATTTACAAGGAAGCAGAAGATCCTTTGGTAGAGCAATTATTTTCCGTTCTGGATGGTCAGGGTACACGTGTGCATTATTTTAAGGCAGGAGATCGATTAGCATATAAAAACATGACCTTTTCATGTCTATGGCCTGAAAAAGCATTTTATGGCAATAACAACAGGAATTCTTTAATCCTTCATTTGACATTGAAGGATTTTGATGTTCTATTTTTAGGAGATGCCGGTACTTTAGAAGAACGGGTGATTATGAATGATATGGGATTATGGAAGAGGGATATTGAAATATTAAAGGTCGGTCACCATGGCTCATCTTCCGGTTCTTCTGAGATTTTCTTAGAGCAACTGAAACCATCATTGAGTGTTATTTCAGTAGGTGAAAAGAATTTATATGGACATCCTAATGATGAAGTAGTAAAAAATCTAAAACGGTGGTCCAAACATGTCTTGATGACAAAAGACGAGGGCGCTATCCGTCTTAAATACAGAAATGGTAAGGCAACCGTTCAAAGTATGATTAAGGAGTAAAGGAAGAAATGGAAAGCTTAAAACAGCAAATTAAAGAACAAAAATTTAAAAATGTTATGCTATTTTATGGTGAAGAGACCTTCATGTTGGATTATTATGTGAAAAAAATTGTCGAATTAATAATAGGTAGCGGAGAGATGACCATGAACCATGATGTCTTTGATGACCGTAAGGTGATTTTTTCAAGTATCGAAGACAGTATGGATACGATGCCCTTTTTTTCAGATAACCGCGTCATTATACTTAAAAATCTAGGTTTGTTTGAAAAGACAGGCACAAATCTAGCCGGTCTTTTATCAGAAAAAATGGAACATCTACCCTCTACGACGTATGTCATTATCATTGAACCATCCGTTGATAAGCGTATAAAACTTTACAAATCGGTTCATAAAAATGGTTATATCTGTGAGTTTCCTTTACTTGGTGAAAGTGAACTGATTCGTTACATAGCCAAAACACTCAACCCATATGGGAAAAAAATTGAGCAAAAAGAAGCCAGATACCTGATACAATATGTTGGCGATCAACTAACAGTATTACATAATGAGATTAACAAACTTATCAACTATCTTGGTGACGATGAAGTGGTGACTCATGAAGCCATTGAAGCCATCTGTCAAAAAAGTGTTGAAAGCAAAATTTTTGAATTGGTGGATTGTATGGGTACAAAAAGAAGAGCTCGCGCATTAAAGCTCTATCATGACTTACTATCGGCTAAAGAACCTTCCAACAGGATTCTATTCATGTTAACCAGACAGTTTAGAATGATATATAAGTGTAAGCTATTGCTAGGGGAAGGACTAGATAGCAATGACATTGGTAAGAAGCTTAAGCTTCAGTCTTTCGTTGTTAGAAAATGTCTAGAGCAAGGTAAGAATTTTAGCCTTAACTCTCTTGAAGAATCACTTAAGAAATGCTTAGAATGTGAAATCGATATAAGAACCGGTGTCTTCATGCCTGACTTAGCGGTTGAACAACTCATCATTCGATACAGCGGTATATAAGAATTGAGAACAAAGAGGCTACGCCTCGCTTTGCAAAGCAAATTGTTCCGGCAGGAAAGATTTTCTTGATAGTTAATGCGACGCTTCAACGCATTAACATAGCATAGATTTTCCTAGAGAAATAAAAAAAGCACATCAAGCGATGTGCTTATTATTATTCTTCGTATTAAGCCATTTTGTTAAAAGCTCGATCAACGCTGGATACTTTTCTTGAAGCAGCATTCTTGTGGAATACGCCTTTTGACTCAGCTTTATCGATATAAGAAATTACAACTTTAACTTGAGCTTCTGCCGCGGATTTATCTCCAGCTTCGATTATTGTTTCTAATTTCTTCATTTCTGTTTTAACACGTGATTTGACGGATTTATTTCTCATTGCTTTTGATGCCGCCACTTTGATACGTTTTTTTGCTGATTTAATGTTTGCCATGTTTTCACCTCCGACAATCTTGATTGTTTACCTATTATGCGGGGAATTTTTTTGAAATACGCACAATTAAACATACCTTAACAGTTTAGTTTATAAAGCGCCGTATGTCAATATATATTTACAAAATTAATCAAGAAGTTCTTCTATATATTATTGTCACCTTAACCAAAAGTTACTATGCAAGTGAATTTGGCAAAATATACTGAAAAATAGACGAATTATCTGGATTATTATCGCTTTTTCAAGGGTTGCCCTTGTCTTTACAGGCTGAGCTATGTATAATATAAATAATTGTGAAGAAAATCTCTGGATATTGTATAAGTTGCATAAGTATTTTTTACGATACATCTCTACAGGATTAATGGCTATGATCTGTATAGAGAAAAGGAGGGGTATTTTTGTTTGAGGATATAGTATTTAGCAATGATTATATAGACATCATTGATGATGACAATCAATTCTATATTAAAGTAAAGCAGCATGGTTATTCAATGAATAAATTGGATGAAGATGTTAAAAAACTGCCACGATTGAAAGTGAACCAATTTGTGGCTATTCAGTCTGCAATAAAAACCGGATCCAGTAAAGTATTGCTCCTTGGAAACAAAAAACCCTTAATTGATTTAGAAATCAGCAAAGACCGTTTGGAAGCAAGTATTATAATAAATGCAACAAAAGAACAAATCGAAATTCTAGGGATTCAAGAATTGATGCAACAAGTGCTTGATATTATGAAACAAGCAGGTATAGTTTTTGGATTTGATATAAAAGATATATTAAACCATATACGTCCTATGGAGAAGATTGTTGTGGCAAAAGGTCTACTACCGATAAAAGGACAAGATGCGATTGTAACTTATTATAAAATAGAGGAAGCCAAACCGGAAATCCATCAAAATGGGGATGTTAATCATTATGAACTAAATCTAATTAATAAGGTTCATCGTGGAGATTGGCTGGGTGAGCGTATTGAACCAAAAGATGGTGTAGATGGTAAGACAATTCTTGGTGATCCCATACCGGCACTTAAAGGCAATCAAGAAGCTTTTAAATACGACAAAAAAACTGTAACCGAGTCTTATGACCCAGAACAGGACAAAACAGTTCTTCTTGCATCTACAACCGGTGCAGTCATAATTGAAAATGACATCATCAGTGTCTGTAATTATCTTGAAATCGAAGGCAAGGTATCCTTCAAAACAGGTAACGTTGACTTTGACGGATTTGTGGACATTAGAGATGTTGTAGAGGACAATTTTTCGGTTCTAGCAAATCAAGACATTCAGATTATGGGTGACATGGGTATTGGCGGTGTTAATCAGATTGAAAGTAAAGAAGGTAGTATTTACATCAGAGGCGGTATTGCAGGTAAAGGAAAAGCTAAGATTATATGTGAAGGTGATCTCTATACTAAATTTGCTACAGATTGTGATATAGAATGTGGCGGCACTGTACACATCGGGTTTTATGCTATTAATGCCAATATTAAAGCTAAGGAAGTTATATTTGATTCATTTAACAGTAAAGTCATTGGTGGTTCCATTGAAGCGCAAGTAAGGGTTCAAGTGGGTACAGTTGGTAATAAGATGGATACCCCCACTTTTATTCATGTGCTTGGTTTTACGCGTGATAAAGTCAAAGAAGAATATGATTTTATTAATGTAACCATTGAGCGTGTTAAAGAGAAAATCAACCTATTAAAACAAAAAAAGGCATTGCTTGAGATGGTTGCAGCTTCCGATTTGGACAAAAGAAAAGAATTAGATAAGGTTAATGAGGAGTTTGGTTATTTTAAGAAAAATCTTAAAATGCTATATGCGAGTCAGAAAAAGACCATTTCGTATCTAAGAGCCAAAGGTGAAGGAGAAGTGGTCATTACCCATGGTATCTATTCAAAAGTTCAAATTAAAATTAAGGACGATGTTTTGTGGCATATGGAAGTAGATTTGAGTCCGGTAACTTATTATACGGATGGCAGAAACATCTTGAAGGCATAGGGGGTAGACATGATAGAAAAAAAGAGTGATACGATGATTTATAGGCTCAAGGGCCTCATCCATGCGATTGAATTTTTCTCACAAAGATTTGATGCGGAGCAGATTACCCATCATGTGGTAGATTTTATTGATGAATTAATTGTATTGGACCAAGTGGTGGTTTTTGCTAAGGATGACCATGTTTATAGGCCGGTCCGACAGACAGGTTATCATAACTATGATTACACTTTTGAAGTGAATCCGGTGTATGAAGATATTGTTGTCTTGCATGCCGGTTTATTCTCAAAAGAAGATGTAAAAAGATTTCTACCCAATGAAGTCTCGGAATATTTTCCATGTGCCTTCGGAATTCCCTTAATTATGGACAAAAAAATGTTCGGATTTGTACTTGTAAACAGAAGTGAGGATAAAGAACCCTTTGACTCAGAAGATGAGATTATTGCTGTTGCATTAATGAATCTTTTCTATATTGCGCTAACGAATTTCGAATCTTATGATGCTTTGATTAAAACAAAGAAAAGACTGGATGAGAAGATTTTCAATCTGTTTGCCATACATCAATCTTCGAAAATACTTATGAGTACCCTTGAAATCGAGGCGATGTGTGAATTGTCAACCAGTGTCTTTAGTGAACTTACACAAAGTTCAATCACCTCCATTTTCCTATTAAATAAAGATTCTAAAGCGTTTGAGATGATGGCATATCAAAATGTTTATGAGCTTAGGGGCGAACTCAATATCCAGGTATATACCAATGAAAATATTGAGTCCCTTAGTGAAAAGGAATACTTCTGTCTAGAAAAGGATGAAGACTTAGAAAAAATCCATACAATTTTCTATAACGATGAAGAGATGCTTAAAGCATTAAAGCCAGTCTATATTGTTCCGATTGTCAAAAACGAGGATGTACTTGGTTTTATAACTCTTGGACGCCGCGTCAATGATATGTCCTATAATGACAGTAATATGGAATTGATTCATAGTCTGGCATCCTCTTTATACATATCTATTACCAACGCCATTTATGTTAAAACGATTCATGAACAAAAGAAGATTATTGATTCTAAATTAAACCGATTGATGAATATGAATCTTATGATTAAGAATATTAACACCTCTTCGGATTTGAATCATCTTTTTGAGATTACAAAAGCCACTTTAGAATGGTCACATAATGTTACCAGCGGTATTTTGGCCGTTTATGATCATGAAAGTGACAGCTTTATTATTAAGGAGCGTATCGGGTGTCAATCTCTAGACGTAACTCAATCCTTTGCAGGAGTAGCAAGTACTTTAAAAGAAGGACATATGGTTATAGCAAGTAGCATTCATGAAGCAGAGGACCTTCTTGGTCATGAAGTCGTCAAGCAGATTGAGGGAGAATTTGGTGGTGCCCTATTGGTTCCGGTTTACTTAGATAAATTTGAACTGGAGCTTCTTGGCTTTATTGGTATCTTTGACACGAAAGATATGTTACTAACAGACTTAGAAAATCAGCTCATCTATGAATCTATAGCCAATGCCATAGCACCTTCTTGGTATCATCTAAGACAACTGGAGAAAATCAAGAATACTTATGAAGTTAATACAGAAGTGTTGTTTATAGAAAAGCTTACTGATGAGATTGAGGATTGCAGGGAATATGATTTGGAGCTTTATATTTTTGTAGTTGAGTTTATGGGTAAACATTTTCTGGAAAAGAGTCATCTATTTCAAGCGTTTTCTCAGTATTTTGATAAAGCCTTTAAGATTGATCATCAGCATTTGATCATTCTAACCCCAAGGGAAGAGGATGCCGTCTACATTCAAGAGAATTTAGATGAAAGACACAGTATGAAGCAGTTAAAGTATGGGGTTGATTTTGAAGATTATGAGTCGTTTTTGGAGCAATTGTGACTTAGTCGCTTTGTAAAGACTGTATCTATGGGTTATGATCGTAGATGTAACACACAGTTTTTCCTTGCCTTACACTTCGTACGGTCAGCGGAAAACCTGTGTATCACATCTACTCGGAAATAAGTTGTCATTTCGTCAATAAAAAGTGCTGCTTAATCATCCTTCCATTTTACATCCATGTAAAAATGAAGGACGTTCTACATCCATGTAGAACTGTGATTAATCAGCACCTTTTCTTTCCTTATTCGGTTTCGCATTAATTAAATAATATTGGCTATAACTGAAATAATTACAGCTTCTTAAATAAAAATGCATCAGCTATGCGTAGCTTAACAGGTTAAAATTTAATATACCATTAGTAAGATATGGTCGATTAGCGATGCCTATTATCCAACACCGATCATGAAGTTCCTGGAAGCAGTGTGTATTAAGGAGTAATAAGAAAATCTAACTTCATTAAAAAAAGTCCCTAAGTTTTTCACTTAGAGACTTGGTAGAATCTTACTTCAAAGGTTTAATAACATCAAAACCAGTGAAAGGTCTTAAGGCTTCAGGTATAATAACGCTACCATCCACTTGTTGGTGTTGCTCGAGTATAGCTGGAATCAAACGGCTTGTAGCTAAACCGGAAGCGTTAAGGGTGTGTAAATAAGCAGTTTTCTTATCATCCGATTTACGATACTTCATATTACCCCGTCTTGCTTGATACTCACCTGCATTGGATGCAGAGCTGACTTCTTTATATACTTCCATACTGTCAATCCAGACTTCGATATCATAGGTTTTGATCATTGAAGCACTACAGTCAGCTGCAGCTAACTTGCTGAGCTGATAGTGTAGTCCTAATTTCTGAACCAGGCTCTCAGCCTTGCCAACTAATTCTTGTAAACCGGCTTCTGATTGATCCGGCGTAGCAAATTGAAACATTTCTACTTTGTTAAACTGATGACCGCGAATCATGCCACGTTCTTCAGACCTGTAGCTACCGGCTTCTTTTCGGTAACAAGGTGTATATGAAAAATATTTCTTTGGAAGATCTTCCTCACTTAATATTTCACCACGGTGAAAATTGATAAGTGCTGTCTCAGCAGTAGGCAGTAGGAACTGGACATAACCTTTATTTTCTTGCTCTAACTTAAAGACATCATCTTCAAATTTTGGGAATTGACCGGCTGTAAAACCGGATTCATAGGTCAATATATGGGGTGGAAGGATGAATTCATAGCCATCTTTTAGATGCTCACTAATAAAAAAGTTGAGAAGTGCCCATTCTAGGATGGCACCGGTTCCTTTATAGATCCAGAAGCCATTACCGCCAAGTTTTGCACCGCGTTCATAGTCGATTAGTCCCAAAGACTCAGCAAGTTCAACATGGTCCTTTGGCTTGAAATCATAGGTTCTTTTTTCGCCGAATACATGAATGATTTCATTGTTTTCTTTATCACCGGATACAACATCATCTGCAGGCATATTGGGTAATGTAGAGACAAAACTAAAGATCTTACCGTCAATATCTTTAAGTCTTTCATCCGCTTTGGCAATTTCTTCTTTTAAAGAACTCATTTCCTCTATAATAGAAGAAACATCTTTGCCCTCTTTTTTTAAGATAGGCACTTCTTTTGAAGCAGCATTCCTCTTAGCTTTTAATACTTCAACAAAACCAATAATTTCTTTACGTTCCTTATCCCAGTTCATCAGTTCTGTAAAATCTACTTCATAATTTCTTTTGGCCAGAGCTTTTTTTACGATTTCTGGATTTGTCCTAATCAAATTGATATCTAACATTGTATTCATCCTTTCAAGTGCTTATTTATTATTTTAAAATCCTTGTACGCAAAACACAATATTTGTATATTTAACACTGGTTAAGGTGTCAAAACTAAGTTTCACTAAGTTCACATACAATATATAGATTACGTTGATACATTCATAACTATATATTCTATGCGAAAGTTCAACTATATAATTTTGACACCTTAACCAGTACTTAAACCATTTCTACTAATATTAAGGGAATGGCCGGTAAATGTCAAGAATTTGACAATATATAAATGCTTAAGGTCGTGTGAAAACAATACTTCTTTCATTGGATAGATTGGCGTTATAGTGATAACCTTCAAATGATACAGTTTTAAGTTGATGAGGTTGTGTAATTTGATTTTTAATCATTAAATCAAGCAATTGTCCCCTGGCTATTTTTGAATAGGTGGCTATGTTCTTATATTCATGATCCTTTTTTTCCATAAACTTAACGGTGATTTTATGAGAGGGTAGCATCTTGCCATATTCATTAGAAGATAGATCGATTAAGACTGATTCATTCTTAAAATAGTGAGCTAAAGGTTTTTCCCAGTATTTATAGAGTGAAGGTCTCATTAATGGCATTTTCATATCTAGGCGATAAGGTTTTATACCATCAAAAGGCTTTAAGGCACCATACATTGCAGAAAGAATCACCAAATGTTTTTCCAAATATTCAATCTGTTCTTTATTGTATGTATCTAGAGAGAGTTGTTTATATACAAGACCGGTATAAGTGGTTATGGCACAGTTAGGTGTGGCGATATCGAAATCTTTGATATTGCTATAGGTTTGTTCTAATAGGGTATTATCTATCCCCATGAGATGACTTAGGCTTTTTTTGGAAAGCTTTTTTAGCCTTTGATTAAGGTAAAGTGCTTCTTTATTAAATAAAGGCTCATGAACGGCACTTTTATGTATCCTGCTATAATTTTGTGTTTTACTTGGTGAGATGATAATCTTCATATTAGCCTCCATATCCATAATGTTTTAAGGGATAATTCAAGTGTACTCGAATAATGACATTTGTCAATTGATAACAATTAAGATCTGTATAATTGTGATTGTATAACCAAAGCCCCTATGCTATAATAATCAATTGATGTGAGAATGATGTAGTTGTCCTCATACTTGATGAAAATAGATGGTACCATCAGGAGACAAGAACCTTACTTTGGAAAGGAAGAATATTGTGGCAGATATCGAACAAAAAAACATTAGAAATTTTTCCATTATTGCCCATATAGATCACGGGAAATCAACCTTGGCAGATCGAATTATACAGAAAACCGGACTCTTAACCGATCGAGAAATGTCTGAGCAAGTACTGGATAACATGGATCTTGAGAGAGAACGAGGCATTACCATTAAAGCACAGGCAGTTCGATTGGTATATAAAGCCAATAACGGTGAAGAGTATGTATTCAATCTTATTGATACACCAGGTCATGTGGACTTTAATTATGAAGTATCCAGGTCTTTGGCAGCTTGTGAAGGTGCCATTCTCGTTGTGGATGCCGCTCAAGGTATTGAGGCCCAAACCCTTGCCAATGTATATTTAGCCCTTGAACATGATCTAGAGATCTTACCTGTCATCAACAAGATTGATTTGCCCAGTGCAGATCCTCAAAGAGTTATACAGGAAGTAGAAGATATAATAGGTCTTGAGGCGGCACATGCACCGTTGATATCTGCAAAAGAGGGCGTCAACATAGAAGAAGTTCTAGAAATGATTATCACCACAATTCCGGCGCCTACAGTGGTTTTGAATCAGCCTCTTAGAGCACTTGTCTTTGATTCCAAATATGACCCCTACCGAGGTGTCATTATTTTCTGTAGAATCAAAGACGGTACGGTGAAAAAAGGCGATAAAATCAAGATGATGTCATCAGGAAAAACATTTGATGTTATTGAAGTGGGTTATTTTGGTCCTGGTGTTTTTATACCTTGCGATGAACTTAAAGAAGGCTATGTAGGCTATATCAGTGCAGGTATTAAAGATGTTCAAGATACAAGGGTAGGCGATACGGTTACCAAGGTATCTAACCCGGCAAAAGAAGCACTCCCTGGATATAAAAAAGTCAACTCTATGGTTTATTGTGGTATCTATCCGGTAGATGGGTCCAAATACCAAGATCTAAGAGATGCATTAGATAAACTCAAGCTCAATGATGCAGCTCTTCATTTTGAACCGGAGACGTCATTGGCACTCGGGTTTGGTTTTAGATGTGGTTTTCTTGGATTACTGCATTTGGAGATTATTCAAGAGCGCATCGAACGAGAATTTAACATGGATATTATAACAACAGCACCTAGTGTTATCTATAAAGTACATAAAACCGACGGGAAAATCATCGATCTTGCCAATCCAGCAGATATGCCGGATCTTTCAGTCGTAAGGATGATGGAAGAACCGATTGTAAAAGCACAAATCATGGTACCTTCCGAGTATATCGGATCTATCATGGAACTGTGTCAAGATCGACGTGGTGAGTACTTAGGCATGGAATATATTGAAGATACAAGAACCCAGCTTATGTATGAATTACCTTTAAACGAAATCATCTATGATTTCTTTGATGCTTTAAAATCCAGAACCAGAGGTTATGCATCTTTTGACTATGAATTGATTGGTTACAAAGAATCAAATCTGGTTAAACTGGATATATTACTCAATAAAGAAGTGGTAGATGCACTTTCTTTCATTGTCCATGAGGATAAGGCTTATGAAAGAGGGAAAAAGATTGCCGAAAAACTTAAAGACGAGATACCGAGACACCAATTTGAGATACCCATACAAGCAGCCATAGGGAATAAAGTTATTGCAAGATCTACGATAAAAGCAATGCGTAAAGATGTCCTTGCTAAATGCTATGGTGGTGATATCTCTAGAAAAAGGAAACTATTAGAAAAGCAAAAAGCCGGTAAGAAAAGAATGCGTCAAGTAGGTAACGTAGAAGTGCCTCAAGATGCGTTTATGAGTATTTTAAAGCTGGATGAATAAGGTGCTAGTATGGAAGTAATGGGTCTATATATTCATATACCGTTTTGTGTAAAAAAATGTGACTATTGTGATTTTCTGTCCTTTGATCATACAGAATTCATATTACGTGATGCCTATGTAGATGCCTTAGTTGTTGAAATCTTAGGGATGAAAAGCCAAAATCTAAATAAAAAGCTTTCAACTATTTATATGGGCGGTGGCACGCCCTCAATTTTATCAGCAGAACAATTTAGCAGAATTATGAAAGCGGTCTTTGATGTATTTGAGTGGACAGAAGATGGAGAATTCACCATTGAGGTAAATCCTGGCATGGTGGATGCACTTAAAGTTAGAGCTTATTTAGATGCAGGCGTCAATCGTGTCAGTATGGGTCTACAATCGGATGAAGAAGAAATGCTAAAGACACTAGGTAGAATTCATGATTACCAGGCTTTTTTAGAAACCTATCAAATGATGCGTGCTATGGGTATTGAAAATATAAGCTTAGATCTTATGTTTGGACTTCCCGGCCAAACATTCAAATCATTTAAAACAACTTTGGAAAAAACGATAGAATTAGAGCCTGAACACCTATCCATATATGGTTTAATCATTGAGCCAGGGACGGTTTTTGAAAGTCAAAATAAAAAAGGTCTTTTAGATCTGCCGGATGAAGATGAGGAACGCCGGATGTATTGGTGGGCCCATGATTTTTTAGAAAGCAAAGGCTATGAGCATTACGAGATCTCAAGCTATGGTAAACCGGGTAGAATTGGCAGACATAATCGATCTTATTGGACGCTAGCGCCTTATCTGGGCGTTGGTCTTGGAGCAGCTTCTTATTTAAATCTAAACCGCTACAAAAATATCGAAGATCTAAAAATCTATATATCAAAAAGCCATCAACTTGATGAGATACGTGAGTTAGAACAAACCGGGAACGCTATCAATCGATTAGAAGAATATTTTTTTCTGGGATTAAGGCAATTAAAAGGTATCAGTCTTGTAGAAGCATACGAAGTTTTTGAAGAAGAGCTTATAACCCCTTATAGACCGATCATAAAGCAATTAGTAGAAGAAGAGATGCTTGTAGAGAGCGATGGATGGATCCGACTTACAAGAAGAGGCTTGGATCTTAGCAACTATGTATTGGCACAGTTTATAAACTTTTAATAGTTTTTTATGGATTACATATTGACAAACCCATGAAAAAATAATATTATTAACTCAGATGTTAGCACTCCACACAAATGAGTGCTAACAATGTGAGAGGTGATGATGGCATGGAACTCAACGAACGAAAACTTAAAATACTCGAGGCAATCATTTCTAATTATTTAGATACAGCTGAACCGGTGGGATCAAGAACCATCTCTAAAAATTATGATTTGGGTATATCCCCGGCAACCATAAGAAATGAGATGTCCGACTTAGAAGAACTTGGATTCATCATGCAACCCCACACATCAGCAGGACGCATTCCGTCAGACAAGGGATACCGTCTCTATGTGGATATGATTTTGAGTGCCAAATATGACAGTCCAAAGCATTTATCCTATGTGGAAGCTTTACTTAATAAAGCAGGACGTATTGAAACCCTCTTACAAGATATCGTTGCTGTATTAGCGAAAGAAACCAATCTTACTGCCATTGTTTCTACACCTCAATATTCCAAATGCAAAATCAAGAACATCCAATTGATTGAACTGGAAGCACAGAAAGTCTTAGCAGTCATCGTTACCGATGGTAATATGGCCAATAACTATGTACTGGAAATCAATGAAGATATGGATCAACCGATGCTTAATAAGCTTTCATTTATCTTGAATAATCAGCTTCATGGACTTGATGTTGAGGAAATCAATCTACCGCTTATTGAAAAAATCAAAGCCTTTGCAGGTAATCAGGATGAAATAATTGGTAAAGTATTGGAAGTTGTGTTTCAAGCCGTTCATAACAATGATGATACACAAATCTACACATCCGGTGCCATTAATATGCTAAGGCTTCCAGAATTTAGTGATCTTGAGAAAGCAACATCGATTATGGAAACATTGGATAAGAAGGATTATATCCGACAGTTACTATTAAATGATTTTGACGGTGAAAGCATTGAAACAGATGGTGTAAACATCAAGATAGGTTCAGAAAATAATAACGAGAATATGAAGGATTGTAGCTTGATTACAACAACTTATCATATTGGTGGGAAGCCACTGGGTGTGATTGGATTGATTGGCCCGAGGAGAATGGATTACCAAAGTGCCATATTTTCTCTGAAGTGCTTAATCAAAGAAATAGAAAAAAGGATGAATGATTCATAGTCATCTTAAGAAAGGATGTATCGTTTTGAAAAATGATAAGAATAAGAAAGACGAAGAAGTCTTGTCAGAGGAAACCTTAGACGTGACTTCTGATAAGGGGCCAGATCTAGAAGATGCAATGGATCAAGTGGAGGATGTGGAAGTTGTAGCAGAAACGGAAACAGAAACCATAGAGGTGGTATCTCTTGATAAGCAACTGGAACAAAAGGAAGCAGAATTAAAAGAGCAAGTCGATCGTCATCATAGAACGCTGGCAGAATTTGATAATTTCAGAAAAAGAACCTTGAAGGAAAAGGACCTGATGTACGAAAAAGGTGCTAAGGAAATACTTGAAGTCTTGTTGCCCATCGTTGACAATTTTGAACGGGCATTTGATGCTGTGACGGATGATCATAAGGAAGATTCCTTTGTAAAAGGTATTAGCATGATTTACAAGCAACTGGTTGCAGCACTTAAGGAAATGGGTGTTGAAGAAATAGAAGCTTTAGATCAGGTTTTTGACCCACACTTGCATCATGCTGTACAGCATGAAACTTCAGATGATCATGACGAAAGCATTGTGGCAGCGGTTTACCAAAAAGGTTATAAGTATAAAGACTCTGTACTAAGATACAGTATGGTCAAAGTCGTAAATTAAGGTTAAAGTATCAACACTACTTAGTTGAACTTACAAATAGAATATATAAATTACGAACGCATCAACGTAATATATAAAACAACAACAATCATGGGCAATATTAATATAAATAACAAGGAGGCATTACAATGGGTAAAATAATAGGAATAGATTTAGGAACAACCAATTCATGTGTAGCAGTAATGGAAGGCGGTAAGCCTGTCGTTATCGCAAATGCAGAAGGATCAAGAACAACTCCTTCTGTTGTAGCGTTTACAAAAACCGGTGAAAGAGTCGTGGGCGAACCAGCTAAAAGGCAAGCCATCACCAACCCGGATAAAACCATCATATCCATCAAAAGAGAGATGGGAACAGATCACAAAGTTGCAATAGACGATAAAAAATACTCACCACAAGAAATATCAGCTATGATCTTACAAAAACTTAAAGCAGATGCAGAAGCCTATCTTGGTGAATCTGTAACGGAGGCGGTTATTACCGTACCGGCTTACTTTAATGACAGTCAAAGACAAGCAACAAAAGATGCAGGGAAAATCGCAGGTCTTGATGTGAAGAGAATTATCAATGAACCTACAGCAGCAGCACTTGCTTATGGTCTTGACAATGAACATGAACAAAAAATTATGGTATTTGACTTAGGTGGCGGTACTTTTGACGTTTCATTGATAGAAATCGGTGATGGTGTCCTTGAAGTTCTAGCAACAAGTGGTAACAACCATCTTGGTGGTGATGACTTTGATGCTCGCGTTATTAAGTATCTCGTATCTGAATTCAAAAATGCAGAAAGCGTCGATTTATCCAATGATAAAATGGCGATGCAACGATTAAAAGAAGCAGCTGAAAAGGCTAAAATTGAGCTTTCCTCCAGTACAACTTCCAATATTAACCTACCATTTATTACAGCAACACAAGAAGGTCCAAAGCATTTGGACGTGACTTTAACCAGAGCAAAATTCGATGAACTTACCGATGATTTGGTGAAATCCACATTAGGCCCTGTTAAGCAAGCATTAAAAGATGCAGGTATAGATGTAGGAGAATTAGATAAGATTCTATTGGTTGGTGGTTCAACAAGAGTGCCTGCTGTTCAGGAAGCTGTTAAGAGCCTTACAGGTAAAGACGCTTTTAAAGGTATTAACCCGGATGAATGTGTAGCGGTTGGTGCCGGTATACAAGGTGGTAAGCTTTCAGGAGATGCAGGTGCTGGTAATATTCTCTTACTGGATGTTACACCATTGTCTCTTGGTATCGAAACACTTGGTGGTGTTGCTACCAAACTGATTGAAAGAAATACAACCATACCAACGAAGAAAAGCCAAGTTTTCTCCACTGCTGAAGACAATCAACCGGCTGTTGATATTCACGTCGTACAAGGCGAAAGAGAATTTGCGCGTGATAATAAAACACTAGGTAACTTTAAGCTTGATGGCATACCTGCAGCCAGACGTGGTGTACCACAGATTGAAGTAACATTTGATATTGATGCGAATGGTATTGTAAAAGTATTGGCCAAAGATTTGGGTACAGGTAAAGAACAACACATTACCATTACCGCAAGCACCAATCTTTCAGATGATGAAATCAACCGTGCGGTTGAAGAAGCTAAGGCACATGAAGCACAAGATAAGAAGAAAAAAGAAGCCATTGATACACGTAACGAAGCAGATTCATTGGTATTCCAAACTGAAAAGTCTCTAGAAGAGATCAAAGATCAAATAGATCCAAGTGATAAAGAAAGACTTGAAGCAGAAGTTAAAAAGCTTAAAGATTTACTTGAGAAAACAAAATCTGAAACTATGAGTGATAGTGATGTAGAAGAAATTAAGGTTGCTAAAGAAGCACTTACAGCCGTATTCCAAGAAGTATCACAGAAGATGTATGAGAAGTCAGCAGCAGCAGGCGCTAACCCAGAAAGTGAACCACAAGGCGAAGCGAATGCAGAAGAAGAATTCATTGATGCGGACTTCAAAGAAGAATAGAACAAGATAGCAAGAAGAATTTCACTAGGACCGTACCAAGCGGTACGGTCCTTACTATTCTTATTATTCTTATTATTATTAATATTCATAGAGGCGGGTTTTCATATTAAAATGTAACCTAAAATATATATCCATGTCTTATAACAAACCTGCCTCTATGAATGTTTTTCAATATAAACATATGAAAAATCTAAGTAGCATAATCTATTATTCACAAAACGGTCATTGTTAATAGGCTGGCTTTGCTGTATAATAGGTTCTGCTGATTTTAGTGTTCAAAGTCAAGGCACCATAAGCTGTGTATTCATTTTTTATGTGTGCGCATATACATAGATGTAACCGTTGTAGAAATAAGTTTATTGAGGTGGTCAAATGGCAGATAAAAGAGATTATTATGAAGTGTTAGGTGTAAACAGGCAAGCGAGTGGACCGGAGATCAAAAAAGCATATCGTAATCTTGCTAAGCAGTATCATCCGGATATGAATCATAACAGTGAAGAAATTGAACAAAAATTCAAAGAAGCAACGGAAGCTTATGAGATACTTAGTGATGCAACCAAAAGACAACAGTATGACCAGTTCGGTCATGCAGCGTTCACCCAAGGTGGTGGCGGCGGTTATGGTGGCTTTAATGATATGGGTGACATGTTTGGCGATATTTTCGGCGACTTTTTCGGTGGCGGTTCAAAACGAAGAGCCAATGCACCTCAAAAAGGCGATAACATTCAAGCACGTATTAATCTAGAGTTCGAGGAAGCTATTTTTGGTGTTGAAAAAGAGATTTTTGTAACCGTCTCTGAGCCCTGTGATACTTGTGATGGTAGTGGTGCAAAGCCCGGTACTTCAAAAGAGACCTGTACGACTTGTGCAGGTCAAGGACAGGTAAGGTATAACCAACAAACTTTATTTGGTACAGTCCAAAGCGTTCGTACCTGCCACCAGTGTGGTGGATCAGGTCAAATGATTAAAGAAAAATGTACAGACTGTCATGGTAGTGGTCTTAAAAAGCAGAACAAGAAATTATCCGTAACCATACCGGCAGGTATTGATCATGGTCAGAGTATGCGTCTTAGAGGTAAAGGTGAACCGGGTATTAATGGCGGACCAAAAGGTGATGTTATACTACAGGTTTATGTTAAGCCTCATGCTATTTTAGAAAGACGTGGTGAAGATATTTACTACGAACTTCCAATCAGTTTTTCACAAGCAGCTCTTGGAACGGAAGTCTCTGTACCGACCATTGATGGTAATGTAACCTATGAAATAAAAGCAGGTACACAAACCAATACAAAATTCAGACTAAGAGGCAAAGGGGTTCCTCATCTTAATAATATAAAGCTAAGAGGGGATCAATATGTAACCGTTTCGGTTATGACGCCAAAAAGCCTTAGTGATGAAGAACGAGAACTTTTCATACAGTTGGCAGAACTAGCCGGTGAAACCGTTGATGAAGGTAAAAAGAAAAAAGGTATTTTTAACAAAATCAAAGATACCTTGGAGAAATAGAGGCTAAGATGAAGTGGACAAAATTAAAAATTCATGTGGCGCCACTAAGTGTCGATGCCGTTAGTAATATGCTCTTTGATATGGGCATGGAAGGTCTAGAAATCGAAGATCAATTCTTGTCTGAATCAGATAAGGAAGCTATGTATGCCAATTATGTAGCGGATACTTTAATTCCATTTGAAGAATACCGTGTTGTTGTTTATCTTGATGAAAATCAGGATATAGATGTTTGTAGAACGGATATAGAAAAGGGCTTAAAGGACTTAAGAACTTTCCTAGAAATCGGTTCAGGATTAATCACAATAGAAACCATGCCGGACGAGGACTATGAAAATAAATGGAAAACTTTTTATAAGCCCTTTAGAGTAGGCGATCATATGGTCATCACACCTATCTGGGAGAAGCCGGATTTAATAGAAGGTGACATGGTAATAGCCATAGACCCGGGAATGGCATTTGGAACCGGCACCCATGAAACCACTTATCTGTGCATTGAACTTTTACAGGCATGTAGTCAGGAACTAGGGCAGGTAGCAGACATAGGTTGTGGTAGTGGTATATTAGCCATGGCTGCTGTGAGACTGGGTGCCAAATCGGCTATCGGTGTAGATATTGACGAGAATGCGGTTAAAATAGCAAAAGAAAATGTCAAAAACAACGCTTTAGAAGATAAGGTAACCATTTGCAAAGGCAATTTATTAGAGAACATTCAATCACCGGTAAATACGGTTGTCGCAAATATCTTGGCAGAGGTCATCATAGGCATTGTGAAGGATGTAAAAAAAATTCTACATACTTCAGGTATATTTATTGCATCCGGCATATTGAATGAAAAAGAAAAAGCAGTGACGGATGCTCTATCCCAAGAAGGTTTTAATATTGTTGAGATTCGCAGAAAAGGTGAATGGGTAGCGATTAAGGCTAGTCTATAAGGAGACACATGTATCGATTTTTCGTAGAACCGGATCAAGTGAAAGATAAAAGTATCCTCATTGAGGGTGCAAATATGAACCATATGAAGCAAGTATTACGCATGCGTGTCGGTGATGTCGTGACAATTAGTGATGGACAACAAAAGGACTATCGTTGTATAATAAAAACAATTATGGAGGATGAGATTTTACTGGATATAGATACCGTGGTACCCACTACCAATGAATTATTAAGTAAAATCTCACTATTTCAAGGTATTCCTAAAAAAGACAAAATGGAATGGATCATTCAAAAAAACATTGAATTAG
The DNA here is from genome assembly GCA_024636985.1 of Clostridiales bacterium. Taxonomy (GTDB): domain Bacteria; phylum Bacillota; class Clostridia; order Lachnospirales; family Vallitaleaceae; genus Petrocella. The sequence goes on from JAGXFY010000037.1 coordinate 41,214, forward strand.
GCGTGTGCGAGATAATTCCGGTTAAGATGAAGCGTTGCATTGTTAAGCTAGATGACAAGACAGCTAAGAAGAAAGTTGAACGCTGGGAAGGCATTGCAGAAGCAGCTGCAAAACAATCCAAAAGAAGTATCATACCAGTCGTTCAGACACCGGTTGGCTTTAAAGGTATGATGGAACAACTGGAGAGGATGGATCTTGTATTGGTGCCTTATGAGAATGCAGAAGGCATGGCGTATACTAGAACTGTTCTTGGTCAACTAAAGGGTATTAAGAACATCGGTATCGTCATTGGCCCTGAAGGCGGCTTTGATCAAGAAGAAATCAATCATTTAATGGCCACGGAAGCAAAAATCATATCATTAGGCCGACGTATCTTACGTACGGAGACAGCGGGCATGACTTTGCTTGCGAATATAATGATACAAATCGAGGAGGATAATGATGGCAATTAGAGTTTTAGTTGTAGATGATGCAGTATTTATGAGAACAGTACTCAAGAAAATGTTGGTTGAAGATGGTTACGAAGTGTGTGGTGAGGCGGGCAATGGACTTGAAGCTATAAAACTTGCCAAAGAACTGACACCTGACGTAGTAACCTTGGATATCACTATGCCTGAGATGGATGGCGTTACTGCATTACCAAAGATCATGGAAGTATCACCAAACTCAAAAGTTATCATGTGTTCAGCTATGGGACAGCAGCCTATGGTTGTGGAAGCTATAAAAAATGGCGCAAAAGACTTTATAGTTAAACCTTTTCAAAAAGCACGTGTCGTGCAAGCCATCGAAAATGTCATGAGTAAATAAGCATTCGATTGTAGAATAAAAGAGAGGTAGGGCGACCTGCCTTTTTTGTTCTTATTAAAGAAAAATCTAAGGAGACAAAATGGAAATATATTTTGATAATGCAGCAACCACGAAAGTGCCCGAAGAAGTAGCACAAGCCATGTTGCATATGTTAACTACGAACTTTGGGAATCCTTCATCCTTACATCAAAAAGGGTTTGAAGTAGAAAAAGCCATTGAAACCAGTAGACAAACCCTTGCGCAAGCTTTAAAAATCAATAAAAAAGAAATCTATTTTACCTCTGGTGGGACAGAAGCCAACAATATTGCGATCTCCGGCGTGGCGGTAGCCAATAAAAGAGGTGGTAGGCATATATTGGTCTCATCTATCGAACATCCATCTGTTAAGGAAACGGTTCGATATCTTGAAACCTTAGGTTATGAGGTTGAAACCATACCGACAGATAGTATGGGATATATTCAAATAGAAACGTTAGAACAGCTTATAAGACAAGACACCTTAATGGTATCCATTATGTATGTAAACAATGAAATCGGCACGATTCAAGATATGTCGACAATAGGGAAACTCATTAAAGCTATAAACCCAAAAACATTGTTTCATGTGGATGCCATTCAGGCTTTTGGTAAATATATTTTAACACCAACCAAAGACCACATAGACCTATTAACCCTAAGTGGTCATAAGATTCATGGTCCCAAAGGTATCGGGGCCATATATATAAAAGAAGGTACTAAAATAACACCCTTGTTTTATGGAGGTCGTCAAGAAAACGGTATACGATCAGGTACGGAAAACGTACCGGGTATTATTGGTCTTGGTGTGGCTACAGAGGAAGCTTATGATCAGCTTCAGGATAATAGAAGCCATATAGAGGGTATAAAGAAATATATGATTGCTAGACTTAGGCAAGATGTCCCTGATATTTCTTTTAACGGTGACATCGAAAAAGGCGCTTATCATATATTGAACATAGGTGTTTTGGGTGTCAAGAGTGAAGTTCTACTTCATGCATTGGAAGAACTTGAGATATATGTATCCACAGGATCCGCATGTTCTTCTAAAAAGAAAAATCATAGTATAACCCTTTCGGCACTTAATCTGACTCATGAGGAAAAAGACAATGCGATACGTTTGAGTTTTTCAAAATATAATACACAAGAAGAAGTCGATCAATTTATAGAACAATTGAACCGGTTATTGCCCATACTTAGAAGATTTAAAAGAAAGTAGGATAATTATGAAGCAAGGTTATTTAATAAAATATGGTGAACTTGCCCTTAAGGGTAAAAATAGATATATTTTTGAAAACGCACTGGTTAAGCACATACGAGATGCTATTAAGCCTTTTGGTGAATTTGAAGTTGTTAAGGAACAAGGTCGTATTATATGCGAACCCCTTTCAGATGTAGATGATGAAGCTGTCATGAACCGTATACAGATGATTTTTGGAATCATTGGCATATGTCCGGTTTATATATTAGATGACAACAGCATGGAGAACATAAGACTTCAAGCGGTTGCTTTCTTAGAACAACATTATGAACAACATGATTTTACTTTCAAAGTAGAAGCCAGACGTGCAGATAAAAAGTACCCACTTAATTCAATGGAGATCTCTAGAGATATTGGTGGTGTGTTGCTAGATGCCTATAATCAGTTAAGTGTAGATGTACATAAGCCGGAAGTACGCGTACATGTTGAAATTAGGAACAAGTCTTATATTTTTTCTAAAGAAATTAAGGGTCTTGGCGGTATGCCGGTTGGCACCAATGGTAAGGCAATGCTCATGCTCTCAGGTGGCATTGACAGTCCTGTAGCAGGGTATATGGTTGCCAAACGAGGGGTTCATTTTGATGCGGTTTATTATCACTCTCATCCTTACACCAGTGAACGTGCCAAGCAGAAAGTAATAGACCTTGGTAAAATCGTTGCTAGATATAATGGTAGCTTTAATCTGCATGTGGTCCCTTTTACGGAGATTCAATTGGATATCTATGAGAAATGTCCTCATGAGCAATTAACCATTATCATGCGACGTTATATGATGATCATTGCAGAACGTATTGCAAGAGAGCATAATTGCTTAGCACTGATTACCGGTGAGAGTATAGGACAAGTGGCCAGTCAGACCATACAAAGTCTAGCAGCAACCAATGATGTATGCGGTATACCTGTATTTAGACCACTTATTGGTTTTGATAAGCAGGAAATCGTAGATATAGCACAGCGTATCGAGACTTTTGAGACTTCAATTTTACCTTATGAAGACTGTTGCACCATTTTTGTGGCAAAGCATCCAGTAACCAAACCTAACATCAAATCTATTATGCGTTCAGAGGCCATTCTTGAGAATATCGAAGAGATGCTGCAAAGAGCAATCGATCAAAGAGAAGTCATTAAGATTGAACCTGACTTGTAAAAAAACAAAGAGGCTACGCCTCGCTTTGCAAAGCAAATTGTTCCGGCAGGAATAAAAAAAATCCACCTAAGTGGATTTTTTACTGACTTAATTAAGTTAAAGCTGTGAGACCTTAACCAACTATTCGAGGATGAAATCTTGAAGAACAGATTCAACTTCTTCTACGACAGAATCATCATGAATCATTAATTCAATTGGCTTACTTAAGTCGAGTGAAAAAATCCCCATTATAGATTTTGCATCTATGACATAACGACCAGATACCAAATCAAAGTCAGAATCGTACTTACTTACTGCATTAACAAACACTTTAACCTTATCAATAGAATTTAAAGATACTTTTATAGTTTTCATTATTTGGTCCTCCTTTACATTATTTTATACACACTTATACTACACTTTTTGAAAATTGATGTCAATACGAATATTGACTAAAAAATATTATGAAATGTAAAGGCTTTCAGGCAAATAGAATAAATCTTAAATAACTAAGCAACAAAGAAAGAGGCAAAAAATGGCAAAAGTAGCGTTCCATACACTTGGCTGTAAGGTTAACCAATATGAAACTGAAGGCATGATGACCCAGTTCGAACAGTTCGGCTATGATATCGTTGGCTTTTTTGAAAAGGCAGATATATATATTATTAATACGTGCACGGTGACCAACATGGCGGATAAGAAGTCCAGACAAATGCTGGCAAAAGCCAAGAAAAACAATCCTAAGAGTTTGGTGGTTGCTGTCGGTTGCTATGTACAAGCATCGAACAAAGAACTTCTTGAAATGATCCAAGTTGATTTGCTGATCGGGAACACAGATAAAGGTAATATGGTTCAAGTCATTGAAACCTATTTAGAAAGCAAGATTAAGCCAGGAGTCCTTGATCTGAGCCAATACAAGGTCTATGATGATCTTTGGATTAGTATGACACAAGATCATGCAAGGGCACATATCAAGATACAAGACGGATGTGATCAATTCTGTGCGTATTGTATCATTCCTTATGCCAGAGGAAGGATTAGAAGTAGATTGGCATCAAGTATTCTTGAAGAAAGTCGTGATCTGGCCAAAAAGGGCTATAAAGAGGTGGTTTTAACGGGCATTCATCTTGCTTCTTACGGTATACAGTTTGATGATTATAGACTTATAGACTTATTGGAGGATATGCAGAAAATAGAGGGCATTTTGCGTATTCGCTTAGGTTCTTTGGAACCTACATTAATTACCAAAGATTTTGTGAGTCGCATCGCAAAGCTTGATAAGGTTTGTCCTCATTTTCACCTATCCCTGCAGTCCGGTGATGATGCTATCCTAAAGAAAATGAATCGAAAATATTCGACACAAGACTACAAGCAAGCCGTTAATAGATTAAGAGAGAAGATGCCCACCTGCGCCATAACAACAGATCTTATCGTAGGCTTTCCTTCTGAAACAGAGGCACAATTTGAAGATACATTGGCGTTTATAAAAGATATTGGCTTTGCAGAAGTTCATGTCTTTAAGTATTCTAAACGAAGCGGAACGCCGGCTGCGAAGATGAAGGAACAAGTGAGTCCTAAGGAGAAAAACAATAGGAGCATCAAAGCTATAAAAGCAGCTGAAGGAATGAAGGATGTTTTCTTAGGTCAGTTTATCGGTATAAAGATGAACGTATTGATTGAAGAACAAGTCGTCCTAGATAACCAAGTTTATTATGTCGGTCATACCACCAATCATATAAAGGTATATACATTATCCATACAACCATTAGAGAGAAATACCATTAAAAGTATTGATTTGAAACAACGATTTAGAGACGGTTTACTTGGATTAACCTAGAGTGTCGATTTTATATTCAACAAGTAAATGAAGTCTACTTTAAATTTAATATTATTTTGATTGTATTTTTAGGGTTTTTATTATAAACTGTATTGGTGAACACAAATAATTGTAATTTGTTAGGACGTGAAATTGTGGGCAAATTTGGGCATACGCTTTTCTTTAAAAAATTCGATAAAGAGCCTGAAAACGAAATAAAAATTGTACTTAAAGAAGTCTATGAAGCACTGAACGAAAAAGGCTATAATCCCAATTACCAGATTGTAGGTTATATTCTGTCTGGAGATCCAACATATATTACCAGTCATAAGAATGCAAGAACGAAGATTGGCCGAATAGAACGAGACGCCTTGATGGAAGAATTGGTTAAAGATTATGTGGAACATAATTTGAAATAATAGGTGAACATCAAAAACTGTAGAGACTCGGTTTCTACAGTTTTTCTTAACGGGTAAACAGCGGTGTATCTTCTTGAAAGGACAAAAGACAGTATGCGGATATTAGGACTTGATTATGGTAGTAAGACGATTGGTGTTGCGGTATGTGACCCCTTTGGTTGGACGGCTCAAGGTATAGAAACCATCGAGCGCAAGGAAGAAAACAATCTTGTAGCGTCCATTGCCAGACTAGGAGAAATCATAGATCAATATAAAGTTGAGAAGATTGTTTTAGGTCTACCTAAAAACATGAACAATACTGAAGGTGAACGGGTTGAAAAGACAAAGCAATTTCAGAATAGACTGATTCGAGAATTTGATCTTGAAGTGATTCTATGGGATGAGCGTCTTAGCACCATGGGTGCAAGCCGTGCGCTGACTGAAGCAGATATGAGTGCTAAAAAACAAAAGAAAGTGATTGATAAAATGGCCGCTGTATTTATTTTACAAGGCTATTTGGATTGTCACTAAAGATCGGAGGCAATATGGATAAAATTAAGTTTACATTTGAAGAAACAGGAGAAAATGTTGTATTTTGTGTCTTAGGTAATACTCAAGTCAATGAAGTCGCATACATACTCGTCGTAGATGAAAATGAAATCGAAGATGAAGACATGACCGCATATATTCTTAAAGCAACAGAAGCAGATGACATGGATATTATCTATGAAATCGTTGACAATGATGAAGAACTGTCAGTGGTTGTACCCATACTTGAAAAATTCTTAGATGATTTTGAGATTGAGTTATAAAATCAATTATTTGACAAAAGCCCATTACTACATTATAATCGGTATAGGACAAAGGTTTAATTTGAGAAATGTCTCAAAAAATTATTGAATTAGGGGATGAGCTAATGATAAAGTTTGTTGATCTATATGAAAAGACACTGAAGGAAAATGGGTACAAATTAACAAATCAAAGACGTGTCGTACTTGAGACACTTTACAATAGAGTGGGTGAGCATTTAACCGCTGAAGAAGTGCATCAGTTGGTCAAAATGGTTAATCCTGAGATTGGTCTGGCAACTGTTTATAGAACCCTTCAACTCCTATCGGAATTAGGACTCATTGATAAGCTCAACCTAGATGATGGCGTTGTAAGGTATGAAATTGGTGAGATGGAAACAAAACATCGTCACCATCATTTAATCTGTGAAGAATGCGGCACCATAATGGGTGTCGATGATGATATGTTGGACGCTCTTGAAGAAGCATTCAGCAAGAAGTATGGATTTAAGGTCACGGACCATGTGGTCAAGTTTTATGGTGTCTGCAAATCTTGCTTACAAAAACAAGGATCATAATACTTTGCAATCACGCAAAGTTGAATAAAATACGGAGGTGTAGTTTTGAACAAAAGCAAATCAAAATTGAAAATATTACCTCTGGGTGGACTAGAACAAATCGGTATGAATATTACCATTTTCGAGTATGAAGATGATATTATAGTCGTAGATTGCGGTATAGCCTTCCCAGAAGATGAGATGTTAGGTATAGATTTAGTTATCCCGGATGTCGAATATCTTAAGACAAACATTGACAAAGTCAGAGGTATTGTATTGACCCACGGTCATGAAGACCATATAGGCGCATTGCCTTATGTTCTACGTGATATCAACGTGCCCATATATGGTACAAAGCTTACAATAGGTCTTGTAGAGAATAAGCTCAGGGAACATAAGATTCTAAATGACGTCAACAGAAACGTCATAACACCAGGACAAAAAATTAATCTAGGTGTATTTAACATTGAATTTATACGTACCACTCATTCCATACCCGACCCTGTGGCATTGGCAATAACCACACCGGTCGGCGTTGTTGTGCATACGGGTGACTTTAAAATCGACTTTACCCCTATTTATGGTAAACCGATTGACTTACAGAAATTTGCAGAAATCGGTAAAAAAGGTGTACTACTGTTAATGGCAGATTCTACCAATGCAGAAAGACCTGGCTATACCATGTCTGAAACCACGGTTGCCCGTGCTTTTGATGAATTGTTCTCAGAATTCAAAGGGAAAAGAATCATTGTTGCCACCTTTGCATCTAATGTGGATCGTGTGCAGCAAATCATACATGCAGCAGGAAAATACAAGCGTAAAGTGGTAGTCGAAGGTCGTAGTATGATAAATGTTGTGGCAACAGCCATTGAACTTGGTTATATAAAAATGCCACCCAAAATGATGATTACGCACGAAGAGATGAGTCAATATAGAGACGGACAGATTGTTATTATTACAACCGGTAGTCAAGGAGAGCCTATGGCGGCTCTGTCAAGAATGGCATCTAAGACCCATCGACACATCAACATTCAAAAAGGTGATAAAGTTATATTAAGTTCTAAACCGATTCCCGGAAATGAAAAAACCGTATCTAAGGTTATCAATTCCTTATTCTCTCAAGGTGCAGAAGTTATATTTGAAGACACCCATGTTTCCGGACATGCTTACCAAGAAGAATTAAAACTGATTCATTCATTGGTGATGCCGAAGTATTTCATACCATTACATGGTGAAGTCAGACATATGAAGAAACATGCTGAACTTGCTGAATCTTTAGGCATGCGTTCGGACCGTATTACAATATTAGCACCTGGTGATGTGTATGAAATAGATTTTCATAGTGCCGAGAAAACAGGTCATGTTAATTCGCAGCCGATTTTCGTAGATGGCTTAGGCGTTGGTGATGTTGGTAGTGTCGTACTAAGAGATAGACAAAAATTATCTCAAGATGGTTTGTTGACAGTGGTTATTACAATGTCCAAACAAACAAGAGAAGTACTGGCAGGACCGGATATTGTATCTAGAGGATTTGTTTATGTACGTGAATCCAGTGATATGATGGTTGAAGCCAGAGCAGTCGTTGTAAAGGCGCTTGACCAATGCAGTCGCAAAAACATTAGAGACTTTAACAAAATAAAAATGTCAGTAAGGGATGCCCTAAGAGATTATTTATGGGTTCAAACCAAACGAAATCCTATGATATTACCAGTAATCATGGAAGTAGATGCATAATTTCATAGAAAAAACTTTTGGGGAATTTTAGAATATAAAATTCCCTAAACTAATACTGGTTAGATTTATTAGTTTTGACACATGAATGAAGAGTGGTTATAATGATAGAAGGTCAAATTTGAATTTGTAGGTGATAATATGAACGAAGACTTAAAAAATGAGACAAAAGCATATATTGATCGAATAAAGAAAACCGATGCATATGTGGATTATCTGAATTATAAATCCATATTAGAACGACAACCGGAATTGAAAGCACAAGTGGATGCCTTTAGACGCAAATCCTTTGAAATTCAAGCAGGACATAAGTATGGCTATTTTAATGCCTATGAGAATCTCTTGAATTTGAGATCTCAAAACAATGATCTATTAAATGAAGCCATTGTAAAATCTTTTCTTGAAGCAGAATTAAAGGTTTCGAAAATGTTAACAGATATACTAGCCACTTTTGCTGAAGAAGTGGATTTTGATCTAGATTTTCTACAGGAGTGATGCATATTGGAAAATAAAAGTAATCAAAAAAAACAAAAACAAAAAGGTGAAAACATGGTAAAGAAAATATTTGGAGAAATTATGCAGTGGATCATTAGAGGCGTTTTTATTGTGTTAGCAATAGCCATCTTAATCAAGGGCGGCGGTTGGGCCTTTGCAGAAGCTTATGATTTACTAGCAAAAACCCCTAGTGCGAATCAGGAAGTACGTAATGTAAACTTGGTCATACCAAAAGGTGCCACAACGGAGACCATTGCAGGTATTTTAGAAGAAAATGGTTTAATTGGTAGCAGTCTGTTTTTTAGAATGAAATCAAAATTTGATGGTAATGACGGTAAATTTCAATATGGTGATTATACTTTAAGTACAGCCATGAGTGAAGAAGACATTATGGAAATCTTGATGACAGCAGGCGCAAAAAGGGAGACAAAGAAATTCACGATAGTAGAAGGCCTTACACTAGCAAAAACGGCTGAATCCTTAGAAGAACAAGGTATATGTACGAAAGCAGAATTCTTTGAGGCCCTTGACAACACCAATTGGGGCTACAAATTCTTAGAAAGTGTACCGGACGACAGTGTTCGTAACATTGTATATCAAGGTTATTTATTTCCAAGTACATACGAAATCTATGTGGATGCGACAGCAGTAGACGTCATCAGTACCATGTTTGACCAAATGGATAAAATATGGACAGATGAATACTATGCAAGAGCAGAAGAATTAGGATTAACAGTGGATGAAGTCATAACCATTGCTTCAATTATTGAGAAAGAAGTCGTTGAGCCAAGTGAGCAACCCATCGTATCCGGTATTATTCATAACAGGCTTAAGGTTGATATGAAGCTTCAAATGTGTTCGTCCGTTCTATATGTACTAGGCAAACATAGGAGCAGGTTACTCTACAGTGATCTTGAGACGCCGTCACCTTACAACACATATATAAACGACGGTCTTCCAATCGGTCCGATTGCCAACCCCGGCGCAGGCGCCATTCATGCAGCCTTATATCCGGACGACAATGATTATCTCTACTTTGTATTAAAAGACGACGGATCCAGTACCCACGAGTTCAACTCAGACTACGACGACCACGTCAACGACAAATCCAAATATACGAATACATTTAATTATTAACTTAACTTTCCCAACATAGAATTTCTTAGTGATGGTAATCCACATGTTAAGGATGAATTTCATCCGCGGTGGATTAGGCTGGCTTGCCAGCCAAGAGC
>JAGXFY010000002.1:0-9177 GCA_024636985.1 Clostridiales bacterium
ACCGGAAAAGTAATTGGACTTGTCTGCAGACAAGTCCAATTACTTTTCCGGTATGGCTTGATACTAAATTTTATGCGAATAAATAGTAAGATTAGAGTAAAGACAGCTTTTTTATATTTCTGGGTTTATATAGACAGGTGCCTCCAGTGGATCATTAAAGGATATGCCTGCATCAATCCCTGGCAATGCACCGTTAACACGAATTAAAATGTTATTGACCTCCTCAATGGAAGTTAATGATAACAATATGGAATCAAGCATAATGCGCCCTTGAAGAGGGTTTTCAGTAAAAATTCTATTAAATTCTTGGTTAAAATCGACCTTAAGCGTACCATTTTCCAGAGAAGAACTGATAAGCTCTACCTGCTGAGGTATGGTAGGCTGTATTGCCATGTTATAAAACGCTGGATTATGGTCGAATGTTAATAATTTTAGCATTTCATCTACAGATACAATCGTTTCATCAAGGGCATATGGCAGCAACAAACCACGTCCGTTTGAAGCACGGTAGATTACGTATAGAAATGGTGGTTTTTCTGGTTCAATGATACTGTTGGTAGGAATTCCTGTGAATCCTTCATCTACGATGCGGTTATCAAAATAAAACTGAATACGCTGCACTTCAGGTATGCTGCCCAGAGATTCCACCAGGCTGTGGGCTGCCATTTTTGCTACATTTGGATATTCATTATAAAAACCTAACTGGCTTGATAAATACAAACTGGTAGTTCCTCCGGAAAGCTGAATGCGAGGTACAGGTGGAATAGGAGACCGGTCAAATAAACTGAATTCTGCAGCAGGTCCACTCTCAAGTTGCGTAACGGTTTCACGTAAAGTTGTATTTGTTTGCGGAACAAACCTTGTAACAGGGATCAAAAATTGTGATGACTCATCAGGAAAGTACAGAGTTAGTCCAATGCTGCTTGGTGCAGGGGTTTCATTGATGGCAATCTGGTATTTAGTTATTGACGAATAATGTATTGCTATACTAACTGGATCCAGGTACTCTGCCAATGCATGTTCTGCCCTTGGGACAATAGTCAGTTCATAAGATCCGTCAGGAAGATCAAGTAAATTCTGATCAAGCGTAATTTGGTTTGTGGCTCTGTACACAGAACCAGTATCATTGATTTCCACGGGAGTCCAGGAATCGTCGTCTAGAGACAAGTCCGCAATTACTATATCATGTGACAGCAACTTGATCGAAAATAAATTAGTTAAGTCCTGGACGTCTTCAAAATCACCGCTATCAAAATCAATCCATAAATCAATCAAATAGTTGGTGTTACTATGGTCTTGAAAAGCATATTCCAGGGTTAGTTCAGGTGTTTCTTCACTTTCACTGGAAGAATCTCTGTCAAGATTAATTGTATCAGTATAGAACGCAGTGCCTGTACCGACAAAACTTATAACAAAGAGTAGCAGGACTATTTTGAGGAAATACCGCATGGAAAACACTCGCTTTCTTTTTTTTGTCAGTTAAGTGCATGTGTCTTCATTATATGATAAGTTTAAGTAGACGTAAAGAGATGCATTACCAATAAAGAGAGGAAGAAAACCTTTGAGAAATAAGAAACTGGTTAAAGTGATTGTTGAGGATCTAAGTCATTTGGGAGAAGGTATCGCTAAAGTAGATGGATTCCCTCTTTTTATACCTGCAGCAATGCCTGGCGATGAACTTATGGTGGAAATTGTTGAAACGAGAAAGAATTTTGGGTTTGCCAAAATAAAAGAAATTATCACACCTTCGCCCAACCGTGTTCATCCTCGATGTGAGAAATTTGGTACTTGTGGTGGTTGTCAGACGATGTCACTTTCCTATGAGACCCAGCTTCATTTCAAAGAAAAAAGAGTGAAAGATTCCATACAGCGAATAGGAAAAATTAACACACCGGTTTCTACCATCATCGGTATGGAAGATCCCTGGTATTATCGAAACAAAGCACAATTTCCCATTGGTATAAAGGACAATAAAGTAGTTATAGGTTTTTACCGGCAGGGGACCCATAATATTATAGATTCAACCAAGTGTTATATCCAACACCCCATTATTGATAAAGTTAGAGCAGTGATGCGTGACTATATAGCTGTACATAACATTTCTATCTATGATGAAAAGTCGGGAAAAGGTCTTCTCAGGCATTTGGTGGTAAAAACGGGGTTTGCTACAGAAGAAGTGATGGTAATTGTAGTGATTAACGGAGATTTACTGCCTCATCAAGATCACCTTATAGAAAGCCTAAAACAAGTTATCCCGTGCGTAGTGAGTGTGTGTGTTAATTATAATAAGAAAAAAACAAACGTTGTGATGGGTAAAAAAATTGAGATTATATATGGAAGGGAGTATTTAACTGACCATCTTGGAAAGCTAATCTTTCGGATTTCTCCACACGCTTTCTTCCAGGTTAATCCTGATCAAACCATCAAGTTGTATGAAAAAGCCATGGAATTCGCAAACCTCTCCAAGAAAGATAATGTGATGGATATCTATTGCGGTATTGGCACAATCAGCCTTTTTGCCGCTCAAAAAGCTGGCAAGGTTCTGGGAATCGAAAGTGTGGAAGACGCTGTGGATGATGCACGAATAAACGCAGAGATTAACAATATTAGTAACGTAGAGTTTGTGGCAGGCAAGGCAGAAACCGTCATGTCAAAATATGCCTCAACCGGCTATGCTCCAGATGTGATTATCGTTGATCCACCACGAAAAGGCTGTGATGAATCAGTGCTCAATGCCATGGTTAAAATGAATCCTTCCAGAATCTTATATGTGTCTTGCAACCCAGCCACACTGGCGAGAGATTTAAAATTCCTTGAAGAAAATGATTATAGAACAGAAAAAATTCAACCGGTGGACATGTTCCCCCACTCAGCTCATGTGGAGATGGTAGTATTGCTAACAAAGAAGTAAGCTAAGTGTATTGAAAAACTTTTGTTATATAATGGGAACATATCGAAGTAGCTGATTTCAAAGTGTGAAGAGCGATTTATTAGATTTAGGACATGGGTTATTGTTTATGACGATCAAAAAGAGCCAGCAATCCGATGTTTTTGAGCCACTATGTTCACTTTCAGAATATCATTTACACGCTTGTTTTTCTTTAAGTCCATTGTCCGCTATATGGGGGTCAGTTCATTGGCAAGTGGTTCACTTTCAAGTCATCACAAAAGCTGTTTTTGGTTCACTTTCAGAATATCATTTACAATATTAGAACTTTAATAAAAAATAGGCTACTTTGCATAAAAATGCAAAATAGCCTATTTTTATTAATTGGTATTTAAAGTTATAAATTTTTAACTTTTAAAGTTCTATCGAGTATGCTAGTAGCATAAGCAAGAACAACTCCATAATTCGTTATAGGAACACCTGCGTCATTACATATCATTATTCTACTTTGCATAGTTTTTTTATTGAGCATACAAGAACCACAGTGAATAACAAGATCATATTCGCTAAGATTTTCTGGAAAATCATGTCCCATTCTAAAATCGTAGTTAAAAGTTTTATTTTCTTTTTGATTTAGTAATTTCGGAATTTTATATCTTCCAATGTCTTCGTGAGAGTGATTATGAGTGCAACTTTCGCTTATTAGTATATTTGCACCATCTTTTAAATCTTTTATCACATTAACTCCATGAACAAAGCTCTTTATGTCACCTTTATATCGGGCAAACAATATAGAAAAAGATGTAAGTGGTATATTTTCAGGAACCATAGCGCTTACACTTTTAAAAGCCTGCGAATCAGTGACAACTAAATTGATATGTTTTAAATCGCTCAGGGCGTCTTTAAGCTCGGTGTCACGTACAAGGTAGCTTTTTATACCATTATCAAGACAATCACGTATAAGTTGTACCTGTGGCAGTATAATCCTACCTCTAGGAGCCTCGCTATCAATAGGCACAACCATAACAACTGTGCCGCCGTATGGAACAAGATCTCCAATTATAGTAGGTTCATTTTCTTCATTTTTAATTTTATCAATTAAAGCATTTTTTAACTCTATAACTTGTTTGTCATCACTTGTGCATACAAATTGAGCGTCTTTATATAATTTTTTAAATGAGTTCAAAGTTTCCTCATCAACTCTATCAATTTTATTAAATACAATCATATACGGTATATTAAATTTTTTAAATTGATGTAACATATTTTCCTGCTCTTTTTCATTAAAATCGGTGATATCATTTAAATAGATTGCAAATTCAGTTCTTTGTAGTATTTTTAAAGTTCGTTCAATACGAAGTGCCCCAAGTTCGCCCTCATCACCAAGTCCTGCAGTATCTATAAATACAACTGGTCCAAGAGGAAGTAGCTCCATTGGTTTGGTCACAGGGTCTGTAGTAGTTCCTTTTACATCAGAGACTAGCGAAACGTCTTGACCAATAATGGCGTTTATAAGCGAACTTTTTCCTGCATTTGTAGCGCCGTATATGACGATGTGTAGCCTATTTGCACTAGGGGTTACATTTAAACTCATAAATACCTCCTATAAGAATAAATCTCGTTCGCCATTTTCTATCTTTTCTAGATTTTTAAGTGTAAGTTGTTTTATATCTTCACGCTCTGTTTTATTTGCTTCATCGTAAATTGTTTTTTTGCCAGTTATAGTTAAATCTTCGTCACCATAGTCACATATAAATTCCATCAGAGTCATAAGGGCGTTAGGATTACAAACATTTCCGATTTGGCCAGACTTTGCAAGTTGCATAAATCTATCTCCAGTACGTCCAGATCTATAACAAGCAGTACAGTAACTAGGAATATATCCATCTTTAACAAGATCTTTGACAACTTGAAGAGGAGTTCGCTCATCAGATGTTATAAATTGGCCAACATCTTTCTTAGCATCACTTTCCTTATATCCACCAACACCTGTACATGAACCAGCACTTACTTGAGAAACGCCATAGTCAATAACTTCATTTCTCATATCAACGCTTTCGCGAGTTGAAAGGATAATTCCAGTAAAAGGAACAGCAAGACGAATAATAGCAACAATCTTTTTAAATTCGTCATCAGTTACGATGTTTGGAAATTGATCTAGTGACATACCTTCAGCTTTTTTAAGCCTAGGAACTGATATTGTATGGAAGCCAACTCCATGTTCTTTTTCAAGGTGATCATTATGAAGCATAAGAGCTAAAATTTCAAATTTGTAATCAGCAAGTCCAAATAATACTCCACCACCAACATCATCAATTCCTGCTTCCATAGCGCGGTCAAAAGCACTAAGATGGTAGTTGTAATCCCCCTTTAAACACTTAGGGTGCATCTCTTTGTATATATCTTCATGATATGTTTCTTGGAAAAGAATATAAGTGCCTATATCTCTAGCTTTTAAAGATTTGTAGTTTTCAACAGTAGTTGCAGCTATATTAACGTTAATTCGTCTTATATTACCATTAACATTTTCCGTTTCGTATATAGTATCAATTGCTTCAAGAACATAATCAATAGGACAATTAACTGGATCTTCACCAACTTCAAGTGCTATTCTTTTATGACCCATTTTTTCAAGTAATTTAACTTCTTCTTGTATTTGTTCTTTATCAAGTCGTCTTCTAGGGAATTCATTGCACCTTTGATATCCGCAATAAAGGCAGTTATTAACGCAATAGTTAGAGATATATAAAGGAGCAAACATAACTACTCTTTTGCCGTATATTTTCTCTTTCATATAACCAGCTACAGAGTAAAGTTCTTTTAATAATTCACTATCTTCTATATATAATAGTTTTGCAATTTCTTCATGTGTTAAACCTTGAAAATTCTTTGCTTTTTGAAGTATAGTTTTAATTTCATCTTTTGAAGTAGTTTTATTGCTTTCTAAAAGTTCACCTATATAATTATGATTTATAAACATATTATTTCCCCCATTCGCTGTGATCTCCGCGGCCCATATCTACACTATAACCAGTTGAGTTAATCCTACCTTCTATGCACTTTCTGCAGTGAGCAGCCTCATCGGCAGTACAAATTTTATCTTTGTAAAGCTCATATAATCCACGTACATTCGTAGGTGAGAGATTAGGCATAACGACATTTGCTCCTGCTTTTAAAGCTTTTTCTCTGCCATTTGAATCAAGTGTACCAAGTGCTGTTGTTGATGGAAGTAATGCGCTTGGTAAAAGAAGTCTTGTGATTGCTACCATTATAAGAGTTTTTTCGACTGTTCCCACAATTGATGAGCCAAGTGGGGTATCTTCATGAGGTATAAAAGGACCAATTCCTATCATTTCAGGATTTAATTCTTTTAAAAATTCTAAGTCATTTACAAAGTCTGATGTTTTTTGATTTGGAAGTCCAACCATAAAACCAGCTCCAACTTGATAGCCAAGTTCTTTTAACATAAATAAACAGTTACGTCTATTTTCAAAGCTCATATTGGGATGTAAACTTTCATAAAGTTCTTTTGAAGCAGTCTCATGGCGAAGCAAATATCTATCAGTTCCAGCTTCTTTAAACTTCTTATAAGATTCCATAGATTTTTCACCTATAGAGAGAGTGATTGCTACACCTGGATATTTAGATTTAATAGATTTAACAATATCACAAAGTAGATCATCGCTAAAAAAAGGATCTTCGCCGCCTTGCATAACAAATGTTCGGTATCCAAGTCCATAGCCTTCATCACAGCATTCTATAATTTGTTCTTTTGACAATCTGTATCGTTCAACCTTTGAATTTGAAGCTCTAATTCCACAGTAGTTACAGTTCTGCTTACAGTAATTTGTAAACTCGATGAGTCCGCGCATAAAAACGGATTTATGGTAATATTCTTCCTTTTTTTTTCGAGCAAGATTAAAGAGAAATTCATAGTCATTCTCATCAATATTATTAATTAGTAGGGTAAACTCATCACGACTCAAATTAGAATTATCATATAACTTTTGTATTAGATCTTTAGTAATATTCATATTTACTCCTTTCAAAAAAAAAACTTCTTGTTTAGTAAACCTAGAAGTAAATAAAATCAATAACAAAAATGCCTTTTTTAAAAAAGAAAATTTGGCATTTTGATAGTATAACTTCCTTATAGATTAGATTTCTCTGTTCTTTAGGTAATAGTTTTTTTAAAGAACTCACTAAGTAAAAAAAAAAATAATTACTTGGCAAGTGGCTTGTTAATAAGTTATCAAATAATGCTTGCATTGTCAATAGTATTTTACAATGCTATATAATTTCTTTTTTTGAAATAGAGGTTTTTACACTTATATTGCTAATGTTACCAAGTTTTCCCGTAAGACTATTAATCTCATCTAAGGAGCCAACAACAGTAATAGAAATAACACTAATTCCTTCAGCATGAAATGGAATACCCATTCTACCACGTATTATTGGCTGATATGATGAAATTATATCATTAAATTGATTATTACTATTAATAGGATCTTCGAGAATAGCGGATATTATTGCGACTCTTTTCATAATTTTACCTCCAAATATTATATATTTTTAATATTATTATTTTACATGAAAAATGCGGAATTTGAAAGAATTATTATGAAATAGCAAGATTGAGAGAGTTTTAAGTTAATATGTATGTGTGTTTTATGTTCCCTTGGGCTTATGCTTGAGTGGGGTCAATATTTAAGGGAAAAAGTCAAAGTATAAGTATATGAATAATCCGGTACTGATTGACAAGAATATCCAGTATATTTTTAACTTCATTTATAGACTTAGATTTCTTATTGACAGGTCCATTCACATTGTTATATATATGTGTATAGTAAAATATTTAATTTTTCAAGAATGTATTTTGTTTGTATTATTATATTTATATTGAATTCTATTTTTACTTTTTTGGTTCTTATACTGAGGGGACCATTCTTTGTGATGTTGTCCCAATTACTGTTATTTTTATCATTGATTTATTTTAGAAAAATGGATTATTATAGAAGTAAAGATATAGTCTCTACTAGAAAATATGATTTAAATAGAGGATTTGTGTATCTATCAATATTCGTTCCATTAATCATAATATAATTAGTTGATAGAATTCATTTTTATTTGATCACTTTGATTACTGCGTCAGTTTTGGCTTGAAGCAGGTTATTTGAATAATGTTATGCGAAAAACTGTAAAATAGCTAAGGGGATACTAATACGCAAATATCTTACTTTCGCATATTTATATCATACATTTACCCCAACGCACGTGGAGACGGTCGTATTGATGTCACGAAAAGATAAATAATAGGCCCGGTAAGGCCTGAAATAAGAGGTTTCCAGACTTTCGGTAATAATTGCCGATGGCTGGAAACCTTTCTTTTGTCTCTCATAAATAGTGTAGGCCTTAAGAGAATCGTTAGGTTGGGGCTACAGAACTGCTTTTCGCTCTCCACTTGCAAGGTTTAACATGTTTACATACAAACTACGAATGTCAATAAAGTAGTAGAACATGTGATTGAAAATAGTAGACCACCTAAGGTCTAATTATGCACCTGTGATGCTGAAAACGAAGCATAACAGGTACAAGAAGATATAAGAAACCCACTGTGTAAGCACCTCGATATACTCCTGATATTTTTCATAAGCTGGGTAGTGATTAAACACCGGAAAGACGTCGCTGTAAAGGTCCTCATATGGTTTGAGTCTCGCCGAATCGGTAAGGCTGTTGACTACTTTCCGGAGCATGACTACTTGATTTTCAAGCTCTTTGGAGTATACAAGGAGTGCTGATATAAGCTCTGCAACTTTGATATCTTCGAGCAATTCTAGAGATTGATCATCATGGCGGCTCTTACAAACAAAATTTGGAGGTGTTAATAATGGAATCAAAAGAACCAGCAACCATGAGATTGATATTAATTGTACTAGAATTTAACGAAAAAGAAAATTCCTGTTGCTCCTGTTACTGGAATTTAAGTTTCATTCTAGAATTATAGAAATGTTCATCTAATTTATGGCAAGGTGGTGATTAAATGTTACAATGTAGAAGAGACTTCCTAAATTCTTTATAAGTTAACCGTAAATGAAGGCAATTTTAATTTAAAGTGGAATTTAGGTTATATTTATAAAAAATAGATTTTTTCTAGGAGGCTACTATGCATAAATTTAAACGACTCCCTCGACACATTGGTATTATTCCTGACGGCAATAGAAGGTGGGCTCAAAACAAAGGATTTGAAAAGCAAGACGGGTATGAATTTGGCATTCAGCCAGGATTTGAGT
>JAGXFY010000038.1:0-30008 GCA_024636985.1 Clostridiales bacterium
AGACGGCTGTTTTTCCCGAACCGGCTGCCGCTGAAACCAGTAGATTTCTTCCATGGGTCGTAATGACTTTGCTTTGTTGCTCTGTAAATCTTACTTCACTCATACTGCACCCCACTTTCTCTGTCTATTTTAGCTGAAAACCTTAGATTATGCCATAGATAAACAGCTATTTCATAGAAAATATTCCCTCATGTTTACAGACATCTATCAGAAAGGTATAATGAATGTGTATGTGTCAACTAGAATGATCTATGATAGGAGAACCCTTCTCATGAATAAAACCAAAATAATATGTACCTTGGGTCCCGCCAGTGACAACAAGGAAACACTGATAGCACTGGTAAATAACGGATTAAATGTGGCACGCCTTAACTTGTCCCATGGTAATCAGGAATATCTTTTAAAGAATATTAATCTGATTAAGGAAGTACGAGAGGAACTGAACCTTCCCATTGCAATTCTTATGGATACCCGTGGGCCTGAAATCCGCACCAAGACTTTTGTGGACGGTGGTGTTGATTTGTTTGCTGGTGAAGAGATCCGTCTGTGTCTTGGTGACTTTGAAGGAACGGCTGAAAGATTCTGCATTACTTACGATAATCTCTATAAAGATGTTAAAATTGGCAGCAGCATATTAATAGATGATGGACTTATTGATGTCGAAGTTACCGGAATTGAAGATACTGACATAATCTGTGTTGTCAAAAACGGTGGCAGGGTTAAAAATAGAAAAGGGATTAATGTACCCGGCGTAGATGTAAAGCTTCCCGCTCTGACTGAAGCTGACGTCAATGATATTATTTTTGGTATAAAAGAAGGTATCGACTACTTAGCAGCTTCCTTCATTCGTACCAAACGAGATGTGGAAGAAATTCGTACTTTACTGGATCAAAATGGTGGTGAGCACGTTCATATCATCGCAAAAATCGAAAGCCAAACCGGTGTCGATAATATCGATGAAATCATAGAAGTATCTAATGGTGTCATGGTTGCAAGAGGCGACCTAGGCGTAGAAACACCTGCCGAATACATCCCACAGATTCAAAAGAAAATCATTCATAAATGTAACGCTGCAGGTATACCTGTTATAACCGCAACACAGATGTTGGACT
This sequence comes from Clostridiales bacterium, assembly GCA_024636985.1. Taxonomy (GTDB): domain Bacteria; phylum Bacillota; class Clostridia; order Lachnospirales; family Vallitaleaceae; genus Petrocella. Next base: position 1,113 of record JAGXFY010000038.1, read on the forward strand.
CCATGATTGTCAATCCAAGACCAACCCGAGCAGAAGTCTCAGATGTTGCCAATGCCATCTTAGATGGTACGGATGTCATCATGCTATCTGGTGAAACTGCTGCTGGTTCCTACCCTGTTGAAGCTATTAGAATTATGCGAAAAATTGCAGAAGCTTCGGAGGAAACCGCTGACTATGAAGCTGTTTACAAGAGAATCACAGAGGTTCTTGATAAAAGCGTCACCAATGCTGTAAGCTATGCAACCTGTACCACCGCTATGAACCTAAGTGCTGCGGCTATTATTTGCCCGACTTATAGCGGCAAAACCGCACGACTCATTTCCATGTTCCGACCGGAAGCACCGATTATCGCACCTACCATCAATCCTATTACACAACGTCAATTAAATATGTTATGGGGTGTAGTACCTATTATTATGAAGGCTGAAAATTCTTCTGACATCTTATTCTATAAATCCATAGAACATGCCAAAAATTTGGGCTTTGCAAAAAATGGTGATACCGTTGTCATTACTGCCGGTGTACCTCTTAACACAAAAGGCAATACCAACTTGATGAAAGTCATGGAAGTGGACTAACTTTGTGATTTGACGAAGATACAGAGTTCGGGTATCGAGATTTATGCCCATTCTAAACGTAAAGAGCAAGCTACTCTACAATTAACTAAAATTGATGATGAGAAGCAAACAACAACGCTACCCTTTAAAGATACCTTTAAAGATTTTCTCGACCTCCAACTTCCACAGAAAGCCAAAGAAATAAATGGATTGTCTCATGTTGGAGGTAGTAAAGTCTATGAATTGTCCTAAAAGAAAATGGGCAAGCCGGTACGGTGCACCTTATTGATTTAACACTCTAAAAATTATAATCATAATTACAAAGGCTTTTTGCAGATTCAGTGCCTCACGGACTGTCTGTGCAAAAAGCCTTTTGTATGCAAATATGTCTCTATTTTAAAGAGCTAACCTCTTTTTTTGATCATCTTAAGTCTTGTGAATTCTTCCCGTTCTTTTTCCTCAAGGGCATTTACGATGTTTTTTGTTACCGATTCATACCTGGGAATCATAATGTTTTTTAAGGCATTGGACCTTTTTTGTGTTTTTTTGATATTAGAGGCCAATCTATAGATGGCGTTCTCCACCTCTGCCAGTTGTACCGTCAGATTCTTCACCTTAACGAACATTGAGAATGCTTCATCAAGAGACGAATTGGTCCTGGCAAAGCCGTATTGTGGCTCCAATTCTGTTGACAATTCCTTGATTACCGGCATTTCTACACCCATGATCGAACGTACTTTGATCTCTATACCGTCTTCTTCTTCAATGGCCTCACCAATCTGTTCCACAGTATTAATGCCTATGGTGAGGTTGGCTTCTTGAAGGGCAGCGTAAGCGTTGGCAAAGGTACTACTGATGACACTCTGAATCTCTCTAGCTTCATCAATTAAGAGCATAACTTCCCGTACAAGGATATTTCTTTTCTGTTCTAAAAGATCATAGCCTTGCTTTGATAGAGATAGTGTATTCTTAGCCAGTATTAAATTACCTTTGGTTGGAAATAATGTACTATCCATAACGACTCACTTCCTTATTCTGTCGTAGCTTTATAATACTTGTTTAAGATGATATCATCCAGCCTGGTCAATTCTTCCTTAGGTAGCATACCAAGTAAACGCCATCCAATATCTAGAGTTGCTTCCATAACCCGGTTTTCATCGAATTTTTGTGCTACGAATCCGGTTTCAAAAGCTCGACCAAAAGCCATATACTTCTGATCGATTTCTGTCAGTTCATCCTCACCGATTACCGAAGCTAAGGCTTTAACCTCTTGAACCCTTGCATAGGATGCAAAAAGCTGATTCGCCACTTGAGGATGATCGGCTCTGGTATAACCTTCACCTATACCATCTTTCATCAGTCTTGATAAAGAAGGTAACACAATAATCGGTGGGTAAATGCCTTTCTGATGTAGACTTCGATCCAGTACCACCTGACCTTCAGTAATATAACCGGTCAAGTCCGGTATAGGATGGGTGATATCATCATTTGGCATGGTCAATATCGGCACTTGTGTAATGGAACCTTTCCTGTCTTTTAGCATGCCTGCGCGTTCATAAAGAGATGCCAGGTCACTATACATATAACCTGGGAAACCTTTTCGACTGGGTATCTCGCCTTTGGAGGAGGATATCTCTCTAAGGGCTTCACAATAAGATGTCATATCCGTTAGAATGACAAGTACATGCATGTTATGCTCAAATGCAAGGTACTCTGCTGCTGTTAATGCACATCTTGGTGTTACAATTCTCTCAACAACCGGATCGTTGGCCAGATTCATAAAGGTCACAACTTTCTCCATAACACCGCTACTGGTAAAGCTCTGCGTGAAATAATCCGCCACATCATTTTTGACGCCCATGGCCGCAAATACGATTGCAAAGTTATCCTCGTCCTCATTTTCTGCAGAGAGTTGTGCTTGATTAACGATTTGCACAGCCAGTGCATCATGTGGTAATCCATTGCCGGAAAAAACCGGTAACTTCTGACCACGAATCAAAGTGGTTAAACCATCAATGGCAGAAATGCCTGTCTGAATATAATTTCTTGGGTATTTTCTTGCTATGGGATTAATTGGATCACCATTAATATCCCACCGTACATCTGCAAGGAGATTTCCCAAACCATCTATAGGTTTTCCAAGACCGTTCATCTTTCTGCCTAGAATCTCTTTGGACAAAGGTATTTTAAGAGGCTTGCCTGTAAATCTGGTTCTTGTATTAGAGCTGGACATACCTGTCGTACCTTCAAAAACCTGTACAATAGCCACATCTTCAAGCAACTCAATAACACGACCTAACCTTACCTCGCCACTATCCATGGTAATTTCTACCATTTCTTCAAAAAAAGCATCTTTAACGTCTTCTAGGATTATGATGGATCCAGTTATATCTCTTAGACCTAAGTATTCTATACTCATCCGTTCTTCACCCTTTCAAAGCTTTTATAACTCTCACGTAGTGTTGAAAATATTTTGTCGACACGGGCAAAAATCGGCTCAAAGGCATCCAAATTCTCATTACCTACCGTGTATTTGATTTTTATCAGTTCTTCATAGATACCTGTTTTGCGCATCTGGGAAACCGGTATACCAAATTCTAACAATTCCTTGGATTTCTCATAAGCATAAAGTGTAACACGCATCATTTCCTTTTGCTTGCCTAAGGGTACATAGGTATCCACATCATGAAAAGCATTCTGTTGTAAAAAGCCAAGTCTTAATACAGAGCATATCTCAAGGATTAGTTTTTGCTCCTCCGGTAGTATGTCGGCGCCAATCAATTTAACAATATCCATCAATTTACTTTCTTCTTGTAACAATGCCATGACTTCCTGACGAATGGTCAAAAAATCTTCTGAAACATTTTCTTGATACCAAGGTGCCATCCCTGCCATATATTCACTATAAGAATTCAACCAGTGAATGGCCGGATAATGTCTTGAGTAAGCCAGTTGACGATCAAGGGCCCAAAAACATCGGATGAATCGTTTGGTATTTTGGGTAACCGGCTCTGAGAAGTCCCCGCCTTGAGGTGAAACTGCACCAATGATAGTCACAGATCCTTCTTGTCCATTGAGTGTCTCCACTAAACCTGCACGCTCATAAAACTGTGAAAGCCTGGAGGGAAGATACGAAGGAAAGCCCTCTTCTGCAGGCATTTCTTCAAGTCGCCCTGAGATTTCTCTTAGTGCCTCTGCCCATCTTGATGTAGAATCCGCCATGATGGCAACATGATAACCCATATCTCTATAATACTCAGCAATGGTAACACCTGTATATATCGATGCCTCACGAGCAGCAACAGGCATATTGGATGTATTAGCAATAAGTATGGTCCTTTCCATCAAAGGTCTACCCGACTTAGGGTCAATAAGCTTGGGGAAGTCTTCTAACACTTCCGTGATCTCATTACCACGCTCTCCACAACCAATATACACAATGATATCTGCGTCGCTCCATTTTGCCAATTGATGTTGGGTCATGGTTTTACCTGTACCAAATCCACCAGGTATGGCTGCAGCACCACCTTTGGCAATGGGGAAAAGACTATCAATAATACGTTGACCCGTTATGAGTGGCTTAGATAATGGTTTACGAGCATTAAAGGGTCTTGGCTGTCTAACCGGCCACTTTTGATAGAGCTTCAATTCAATAATATCCTCATATTGGTCCATGATTTTTACTACGGTTTGATCAATAGTATACTGACCTGGTTCTGCAACTTCTATGACTTTACCTGATTGATGGGGTCCAAGCATAACTTTATGCATAACAAGCTCAGTCTCTTGAACCAAGGCATAACTATCACCGCTTTTAAGCTCATCCCCTACTTTAACCGGCAACTCAACGTGCCATTTGGTATTACGATCAAGTGCTACCACATCCAGTCCACGACCAATAAATGCACCTGATTTCTCATTTATAGTCGTTAAGGGTCTTTGTATACCATCAAAAACACCACCTACAATGCCCGGTCCAAGTTCCAGAGACATGGGCTCTCCGGTCGCATAAACAGGTTCTCCTACTCTAAGACCGGTTGTTGACTCATAGACTTGAGCAATAACATCCTGTCCTTCAATATTAATAACTTCACCAATAAGTTTCAGGTGTCCTACAAATATCATTTCAAGCATTTGATATTTTTTACTACCTCTAATGGTAATAACCGGTCCATTGATACCAGCAATTCTACCTTGTTCAATCATGTTATGACACCCCCTTTATCCCACTTCCAAATTACATTTATGCAAGAAATCTTCCCGTAAATCTTCCAATGCATTCGCAAAGGAATAATCTACAACCTTTTGGCTGGTTCTATTGTATACTTTACATCCTCCGACCAGATTAACATGTTTAGATTCTAGAACCACCTTTAGTCCTGTCGTTGCACTAACCTGATCTTTAATTGCATGATCACTGTAATTCAGATATACTTCCAAATTACCCACACCAAGGACATGTCTTCCTTCTTCAATCAGACCTATTAAATGTGGCATATAAGCCTCTGTTTTTGTAAAAGCTTGTAGACGCGCCACTGATTCATTAAAAATCTCATCTACCAATTCCAAGCGTTTATGTAACAACCGTGTTCTATTGTCTAAAAGTGTTTTAGACATCAGCTCATTTTTTTCTTTATCAATCTTAAGAAGCGCTGATTGTATTTTCTCATACGCTTGGGTCAATAAGGCAAGTTCCTTTGTCTCAAAAGCTTTCTTTTCTCGTTCTTCAACCTCTTTTAGCATCATATTACGCTCTTCACCAATATCTGACATAATATCATTAGAAAAGCGTGCAAGTTTTTCATCTACTTTACTCATCATATACCACCTTATATCTTAAGTCCGAGAGCATCACGCACATAACGGGTTATTGAATCTGATTTACGTTCTGAACCATGTCGATCAGGTATCTCAACAATCAGAGGGGTCTGATAGTTCAAACGCACATCATCAATCATTTCCGGTATGAGTAATGCAATCTTTTCGGTCATTAATACAATATCTACTTCAGGCCTTTTTAATACATCGTTAAAAGCCTCAATAACTTCTTCTCTCGTATGCACGACTACACCTGATACCCCTGCTAGACGCATACCGGTTTTTGTATCGATATTATCACTAATTAAAAACATTTTCATAACAAGCACCTCCTTTTGTTAAACAAAGAAGCTACGCTTCGTTTTGCAAAGCAAATTGTTCACGGCGTGAAAAACTTCCTTAATAGTTAATGCGATGCTTCAACGCATTAACATTGCATTTTTTCCTAGAGTTAAACAAAGAAGCTACGCTTCGTTTTGCAAAGCAAATTGTTCACGGCGTGAAAAACTTCCTTAATTTCCTAGAATCATAATGGATATAATCAAGCCATAGATTGCAATACCTTCTGCTAGCCCAACAAATATTACTGTTTTACCGAGTAACTTAGGGTCTTCAGAGATTGCTCCAATAGCTGCTGATCCGGATATTGCAACCGCAATACCTGCACCAATAGATGCAAGCCCCGTGGATAGAGCCGCCGCAATAAACTTAAGACCTTCTTGTGATGCAACAGCCACTGCGAGATCCTCTGTAGCAGCCAATGACTCAGGTCCGCTAAAAATAAAAACTGTTGCGCCAATCATTAATACAAAAAAAGTAGTAAGGTTAAGACCTATATATGCTTTTGCATGAGATTGTTTGATGTTACTTCTTATGCTCCATACACCTACAACTACCGTTGATAATACCAATACTAATGCCATCGTTAAAATAAAACTCATCTTGATTCCTCCATTTTTCAATCCCGCTCGTTGCGATTATTTTATGACTTTTTTATGGTAAATGGTTTAAACTCTGTTCCTTCACCTTCAAAAAAACGGCTAAACAACTCATAGTACTCAAGTCTGATACCCTGTATGCCGACAATCAAGCCTTCAAGTACCAGAATCAGTATATTTCCGAAAATCATCACCAGAACGCCATTGATGGAATTCTCCGTATTTGAAACCATTTCAGATAAAATCTTAAACACTAGGAAAAAACCGACATGATTTAATGCAAAAGCACCCACACGCATAAATGAAATGGTATTGCTCAAAAATGCCAATAGTGTTTCAACAAGTTCAAATAAAGCTTCAATGATGTAACTGCCTTTGTCTTCCGGGAAGATATGCTCTTTCTTTTGAATCCAGTTGTCCAAGGGGTGCGCCAGAAATATTAAAATTAAAGGTGCTACCACAAATAATAAGACAACGATGGGGTGAACCTCCACTTTTAAGACGATGGATAAGGTTATTCCAAGTACTGCTAGATAAAATACTAAGCCTGACACACCGTTTCGATCAAAAAGCATCTTAGCTATGTTTTTCTGTTTATAGGCATTACGAATGTTAATGAGCATAACCGTCAGGATTAACACGACACCTAAAACAATGGCACTCCCTAGCATTTCCATCATATTCTCCATGCTGTTTATAGGTGTGTAATTGAATGTACCACTCAGGAGATGCTCATCCCCAAAGAAGGACCCGTAAATAAAACCAAAAAATACAGAAGCACCGCCTAAGTAAATCATAATCTGTCCCAAACCATTTTGGTATTTGCGGTAGAGCATGTATCCAAAAAGACTGATGACCAAGCCTTGTCCCACATCCCCAAACATACCTCCAAACATAAGCATATAGGTTATGGCCACAAATACAGTCGGATCAAACTCATTGTACGAAGGCGTACCATACATCTTAACAACCGGTTCAAAAGGTTTGAAAAACCAGTTGTTTCTAAGCTTGGTTGGTGGCTTTGAATTCTTATTCGTATCATCATCCTCAAAAACACATGTCACACTTGGAAAGGCATCCATCTTTTCTTTAAACGAGGAAAGCTCACTTTCTGCTACCCAACCTGTCATATAAAAGGCATCTTTAGACCTTACTGCCATAGCTCTTACATCAAAAGTTCCGTTTAGCTGAGCCACATATGTATATAACTCTTGAATCCGTTTAATGTGCTTTTGTATATACGATTTTGATTGTTGATCTAATTCTTCAACACGTTGCGTCAGTTCTTCTATCTCTTCGTTTAGTTTCTCAAGAGTTTGTTTCGGATAGCCTTTGATGTCGTTTGATAATCGAATCCTGGTGAAATACAAGGATGCAAAAAGACTGTCAATGTTGAACTTTTTCGTTCTTGGTGTGAAGTAGAACAAGTAAACCAGTTTGTCCGTTCTTGAAACCTCAAAAGCAATAACATCCATCGCTTCAATATAATCCTGAAGCTTTTCAAAGTTGTCTATGGCCATAGATCCGAATCTGAACTTCATGTAGTCAAAATCAAACAGTTCATTGACCTTAATATCCAGATTCTGTATGGGAAGAATCTGATTCCTAAGTTGTATCTTGTACTCTAAATCTTCCCTTAGAGAATTACTGATATGTTTAATTGTTTCTATCTGTCTTTCATAGCCTTCAATCTCCGGTTCTAACATATGTACCGGCATGATACCCACCGGTGCTTCATCGTCGTATTCAAAAACAACATCCGCTACCTCACCCAGTTTATTCACTTTTTCTTCAAGCTTCTGGTAGGGGTTCTCATCATCAAATTTAAACAATCCCTTAACCGAATGGAGAATGTTATAAGCATTTTCCAATTGGATTTCATGTGGTATGAAGCTTTGAATCACGAATGTATCAAATGATTTAAGCGGTCCGACTATGTTTACAAAATGCATTTTCTCAATCATAATTCCCCACTCCCTTACTCTGTCGTGCCAAGTATGTCTCAACCTTTTTCGGATCAACTTTATATCTAACACCTTCAATAATGGTTGTCAGATTCAAAATCTCAATCTCTTTGATAAAAATATAACCGATAATCGGTGCGATTGTAAACGGTAATAGGCGCATCTGTCTTAATTGCTTATTGCCATAATATTTGTTAAAGCTGTTGTCCCAATGACCACTATCAAAGTCAACAATATCCCCATAAGGCCCGGCTTTTAGAAGTTTCAAGACCGCTTCTCCGGTGTCTGCCTCCACCAGTTTAATAATATCTTGCTTTTTCAATTTATGCCCGTTCGGTATGATATAACTGTAAATGATTTCTTTTCTAAGATTATAAAACTCTTTGCTACGATAAATCCACATCATATTTCTAAAATCTGCATCCAGACCAAAACTCATGTGCATAAGCTCATAGTCTTTTCCGGATATTTTCTTATGAATCTGGTCATGGACCTGATTGTAATAATAGAGGTCCAGTGCCATCTCCGCCGCAAAGAGATTGATTTTATTGTCTTCTAAAAGCAAAGGCGATAAAATCTTATAAAAATTAGTATGTGCCAAGGTATCTATGAGTTCACGAATGGTATTGGCTTTTAATGCTGTATTAAAGTCAATATTACTATAGTGGCTTATAAACAAGGTTTTTCGATCTATTTTATCCAAAGGCTTACCCATTTGGAGAGCACGAAGCATTTTTTTAAGATCCTCAATCTCTTGTTTTCGGTATACGAACCTATAGATAGATTTTTCTTTGCCTTTTAAGTATTTTGCAATCTTGAGGGCATCTTGAATCAATGCACGGTTTAACATGATCTCTAACTGTCCACGATGAATGTCTTGATTGTCCATATCCTCAAAATTCTGCTTATAGTACGTGTTGTTTTTTAGATAATTTGCTATTTCCTTAACAGACTGTAATCTAAGCAAATTAACATAGTCTTCGTCTTTAAGCATTTTCCCTTGCATGGCCCTAATTTTAGTTGTTAGATGTGCGTATTTAAAAGCATTTAACATAACTCTACCTACCTATTTAAGACTTGATTAACCAAATCTGTAACCCATACTTCTTTATGCTTTCTTATTTTTTCTTCAATGGTCTTCATTTTCAGATCACATTGGGATTCGACTGCTTTTCTTTCAGCCACACTGTCACTCAGTTCTTTTTTTCTTATTTGCTCTATTTTCGTTTCGGCCTCTTCAAGAATTCGCTTTTCCATGGCTTGCATTTTTTCTTCATAACTCTTGATCAACGTTTCTTTTTCCTGCAAGGTATGATCCATTAATGCTTGTGCTTTTTCCTCAATATCAATGATTCTCTTAATGACCTCTTCCATATTTGAAACCTCTTTTCATTAGACTGCTATTTCAGATACCTCTTTCACATGGTTAAACAAAGAGGCTATGCCTCGTTTTGCGAAGCAAATTGTTCCGGCAGGAAAGTCTTCCTTAATCGTTAATGCGATGCTTCAACGCATTAACATAGCATAAACTTTCCTAGAGAAGAACAAAAAATTGCCCTATAGTATAGTGTAACACTGATTTAATCCTGTTGACAATGGTTTTTCATCATTTCAAGATAATCCTTGTCTTTTTCTTGGTCCGTACGTCTGTATTCAAAGTTAGGCATCTTTTCATCAAAACGACATATGCCACTATATTTGCAAAAATCACACGCACTTTGTTCCCCTTTTTTATAGGGTTTGACTTCAATATTGCCTTTTACGATTTCATTGCCAATTCTTTGGGTTTCATCTCGAACATAGCCACACAATGTGTCAAAATCCTCAAGTTCCAATACTTTCGAAGCCTTCGATAACTGACCGTCCTTATTCTTTGATACAGGAATAACTTTAGATGCCTTTACAAATAAATTGTCCAGTTTTTTTATAACATCCGAATCATTTAAGGCCACACCTTTTAGCTGCATAGATTCTAGAAGACCGTCTTCAATATGTGCTTCATTATATTCTGCCAAAGCAGCAATAAAAGGATCGTCAATCTTAAAATAAAATAAACCGGCCGGTATAACTTTCTTATCCGATGCCTTTTCCTGTACTTGAAGTGTAGCATTTAGATAGACGAGTAATTGTAATTGAAGCCCATGGTAAACATCGCCAAAATCCAGATCCTGAATGGAGGACTTATAATCAATAATCGTTATATAGGTATAGGTATCATTCGAATAACTGTCGATCCTATCGATTGTACCTCTTAAAATCATTTTTCTACGGTTGTCCAATTCTAGATTTAAGCTATTCACATCATAATCAGTGCCGTCAAAATGCCACTCAGTAAACTGTGGTCTAAAGTCACCTTGACTGATCTGATAAGCAATGGCCCATATGGATCGATTCAAGATTTTCTTTAGACGGTTCAATAAAAAGATGTTTCTATTGGAGTCAAAAAATACCCTTTGAGTCTCTTCGCCAACAAGGTCCATTACAAATTCTTCAATCCATTCTTTTCGCATTGTTTCCGTGACATCTGACCATGATAAGTGCCGCATCTGTACACGATTGGATATCAGCTCGATGACCTTATGAAATATTAAGCCCAGCTGAGGCATCGTAATCTCATAGGCTTCTCTTTCACGAGCCTTTAAGCCATAAGTAACAAAGTGGGCAAAAGGACACTTGGAAAACTGTTCAAGCCGAGACACACTGTTCTTCAGTGTCTCTCCATATAATCGATGACTATCTGACAAATGATCTTCTAACAAATGATCTTTGCGACCTCTAAGTGCCATCTCTAGCCTTGATGACCACTCCGGCTCTTTTCTATACCAGGCTAGTATGGATTCCACATCCGTATCACCCTTTATATTAATATCTTTGCCTTCTTGTAGCTTTTGTAATAACTGCTCAAATACCACACTTGGTCTATTGATGACAATCTTATCTTTATAGAGTTGATCGATATTATAATGTCTTACAAGAGGACATATCTTCTTAACCATATGGATTAAATGAGACGGTCTGCTTGCTTTTCCTTCTTCATTCATAAGGGTATAGCTTAAATATAGACTCTTACTTGTATTTAACAAGGCCATATAGATATAGAACTGTTCTCGGTAGAGGTTCTTAATGGTCGTTGGCGCTAATTTTATCCCTTTTTCTACCATCCATTCTCTTTCACGGTCTGTTAATAACCCTGATCCTTCTTTTAGCATAGGTACAACACCTTCGTTTAAGCCAATGGCAAAAATAGCTTTTTTACGCGGCATTCGACTTCTTGTTAGGTCTCCGATAATCACCTGATCCATCCTAGGCGGCACAAGGCCTAGTTCAAGTTGTTCAATACCTGCTTCCATTAGATTATAGAACGTCCCATCATCCACCTTTTCTTCAGTGGACATCAAAGCCAATTGATCAAATAATGTCATTAACACTTTATAGACTTGGTTATAAGTCCTAGCTTCGTCATAGTGATATGTTGACATATAGTCGTCTGCCTTGTTCTGAATTTTTGATTCTACTTCGTGATGACGTAGTATCTCATAGATATGCAGTAAGTGATCTTTGACCCTTTGTTTTTTAGAATGTTTGATGGCCACAAAGGGTAGAATAATCTTATTCCTTAAGTCATTGATGGCAGATAAGAGCTGTATGGCTTGTGGCGTATCTTTTTTCCTGTGAATATCCGGGACTTTATAGACCCATTCTTTTGACCACGCTGATAGACCTCTGATACCGTAACGGATGACATAGTTTTCCAAATGATCTAACAGATCTTGGTCATAGTCCACATAGTCTGATTTTAGATATTCAAAAATTGCCTCATAACTAAAATTACTTTTAAACACTTTAATAATGTACATAACGAAGATTACCGCATCATTGGATGCAAAAGGTTTTTTCTTGTCAAAATAGATGGGAATTCCGGCTTCCGGAAGCATTTCGTTGATGAGGCGTTCATAACGGTTTAGATCACCGGCCAACACCCCTATATCATTATAAGTATAGTCTTTTTCCATAACCAGCTTGAGTATGCTGTCTCTTAAATAAGCCACTTCTTTTTTCATCGATGACGCATGGGCCAAATGCAACCCTTTTGGGCCTGCCTCAAACGCATCATATGGATACTGATAGAGGTTTTCTCTTAAATGCTGGATGAAGTTCACATCACCCGCTGGTTCTTCTATCCATTCTTCTTCTGTATAATCATGAATCCTTTGCTCATGAATCTTTTGCAACAACCCATGATAGGTATAATAACTCTCATAGTATAGATGGCTCTCGTCCAGAGGTTTTCCCTTAAGAACAGAAGCTTCACCGGTTAAGGTTAGTGTCAAATCCTTCGCAGTATACATGAGTTTTTCTATTAAAAGATATTGAATCGGTGTAAAACCATAGAACCCATCAACAAAGATGGTGGCTTTTTTTAACCATTGACTCTCATGAGCAATCTCAACCAGACGTTCAAAAAGGGTTTCGCCACTTAGATAATTGGCAAGCAATTGTTCTTTGTATCTATTATAGAGTTTTCCACAGTCTCTTAATTTTAGCTTAAAGATCTCCACATCGGTCTGGTCCGCTATACTTTCAAAGTCGTGTTCTGATATGCCATACCTTGAGAACTCCGACATCAAATCACGCAACTCATTCACATAGCCTTTTTTCTGAATATGCCTACTTAAAAAAGGGTAATCCGCTTTTGAAGTATCAATAATCTTACGAATCATCATGGTCTTTCCAACATCTGAAAGCAAAGCTTTACCCGCAACGCCGAGTTCGTCCACCATTCTATAAGAAAGCCTTCCAAAGCTTAGAACCTCTATATTGGTAATACAATGATTGGGATGGGCCCTTATCATCTCATGTTGAACATTCAGCGTGGCTTGTTCCGGTACAATGAGTAGAATGGTTTCATCGATCGGCAAGGTCATGGAAGCCTCAATGATTTCTTTATATAATTTTTCCGTTTTACCACTGCCCGGCTTATTCATAACGATTCGAACGCCCAAAATGTATCACCCCAATCCGCTCTGTCATTTATCACAAAAAATCATAACCATCTATATGGTTCTTAAACAATAGTCTTCTAATATATATTATAGAGCAATTTCCATAAATTTACCTTATATAATATATACATTATTTTTTTCACAGAATTGTTTTTTTTAGTAACTTTCTACATGGAACCAATATGTCATAATTAAGGGCGGTATGGAATATATCCATCCGCCCTTAATCGTTCATCAATTCAAATGATTAAATCTACCTTCGTTAGTCTTAGTTCTGAACAAGTGCTGGTGTATCTGCAGGTGCAAATAATAGATCTTTAAGCTCAGCATCTAATTTTAGTACTGTAATCGAAAAACCTTCCATGTCTAAAGATGTCATATAGTTACCTACATAAGTCTTAGCAATACGAATACCTTTTTCTGCCAATACTTCTGCTACTCTTAAGTTAGCAATATAAAGTTCCATAATTGGTGTTCCGCCTAAGCCATTTACCAATACAGCTACTTCATCATCCTTGTCAAGACTTAAGTCCTCTAATACCTTACCAAGTAAATGGTCAACTGTATCGTTTGCAGAACGCAAGGTCTCTCTGTGTGTGCCTGGCTCGCCATGGATACCCATACCGATTTCAACTTCATCATCACCAAGAATGAAACTAGGTTTTCCAGCCGCCGGTACTGTACATGTGGTAAGTGCCATACCCATTGATTTCACATTTGCTATAACTTTCTCTGCTATACGCTTAACTTCTTGAAGGTCGCCACCTGCTTCGGCTTTTGCACCTGCAATCTTATGAATCAATATCGTTCCTGCAATACCTCTTCTACCGGTTGTCCATGTACTATCTTCAACGGCTACGTCATCATTGACAACCACATGTTCAACGGTGATGCCTTCTTCTGCTGCCATCTCTGCTGCCATTTCAAAGTTCATTACATCCCCAGTGTAATTTTTGACAACCAGTAAAACACCTTTGCCACCGTCTACCGCTTTGATTGCTTCATAGACTTGGTCTGGTGTAGGTGATGTAAATACTGCTCCGGCAACCGCACCATCTAACATACCTTTTCCAACAAAGCCGCCATGTGAAGGCTCATGACCACTGCCCCCGCCACTAACCAAGGCAACTTTGGGTTGTGGTGCATTGGCTCTTACCAATACTTCAAAACCTTCTACTCTCTTTACGTAGCTTGGATGTGCTGCGATAATCCCTTTAAGCATTTCATCTACTACATTGTCTGGATTGTTGATAATTTTTTTCATTTTTCATCCTCCTTTTGATTAATGGTATCACTTTATATTATTAGCAAGAACTGTGCCAGCTAATAGTTGCCTGATTTTTTTTACTTCTTTTTGCTTTAAAACTTCTTCTACTATTTTTTCCTCGACATCCATTTTCCGAATGATCTCTTTGATTTTGGGTATGGATGGTCCACTCATACTCAGCTCATCAACACCCATCTCAACCAGTAGCTTCGTAGCTAACGGATCACCCGCCATTTCACCACAGACACCGACCCATTTCCCATGCTTATGTGCCCCATCTATAACAGTTTTGATAGATCTTAGTACAGCCGGATTGAAATGATCATATAAGTGACTGATTCTTTGATTACCTCTGTCTACCGCAAGGGTATATTGAACCAAATCATTGGTACCAATGCTAAAGAAATCCATCTCCTGTGCCAGTTCATCGGACATGATTACCGCTGCAGGGGTCTCTATCATGATGCCGACTTCAATGTTTTTATCATAGGCTTGACCTTGACTCTCCAACAGGCTCTTGGCCTCTTCAATTAATGATTTTGCGGCTGTTACTTCTTCATACCCAATAATCATAGGTAACATAATGGCTAGTTTCCCATAAGCTGAAGCCCTAAGAATCGCTTTAATCTGTGTTAAGAATATATCTGTTCTCTCTAAGCATATACGAATTGCGCGCCATCCTAAGAAGGGGTTTTCTTCTTTGCCTATGTCCAAGTAGCTTAAAGGTTTATCGCCGCCTATATCCATCGTTCTAATGACGCATAGATGACCCTCTGATCTTTCAACAACATAGCGATAGGCTTCAAACTGTTCTTCCTCTGTTGGCATTTTCTTTTTACCCATGAAAACAAATTCAGTTCTGAAAAGTCCAACACCTTTTCCGCCATATTTTAGAGCATCATCAATGTCCTTGGGGTTTCCGATATTGGTCGCCAAAGTAATTTCCTGCCCGGTCACAGTGACCGCCGGAAGGTCTTTCAGACTCAGATAATACACACGCTTCTCTTCTTCTAACTTCAGTGCTACTTCATACTTCGTGACTGTTTCTTCATCTGGATGCATGAACAGTTTTCCTTCATAACCATCAACAATGGCTATATCATCATTCTTCAGTTTGCTGACCGCTTCGCCAATACCTACTATAGTAACAATACCTTTTGACTTGGCGATAATGACCGAATGAGAAGTCGCACTGCCACTCCCCATCACAATGCCAACGACTTGGTCAGAGGATAGGTTGGCAATTACCGATGGTTCAATGTCTTCGCCACATAATATAATGTTTTGTCCATCCAATTTGGCATCAGGAATCCCAAGTAGTAATCGTACGATTCTTTTTCCCACATCTTTAACATCTGCTGCCCGTTCTCTAATATATGGATCATCTAAGCTTTCCAAAATGGCCGCCACTTCATCGGAGGCTCTTAAAGTAGCCTCAGGTGCTGATAGACCCTCCTCAATATACCGATCAATTGTATCTTGCAACATCGGATCATGCATCATGAGCACATGGGCTTCCATAATGGCAACCTGGTCCTTATTGGTACTAATTCTTGCCTGATCCAGTATTTTGTCTATTTGTTCAAGTCCACCTTCGATGGCTTTTTGAAGTTTTTCTTTCTCTGCTTTTTGATCTTCTTTCTCATATGTCTCAAGTTCATGATCAAAGGCAGATAGTAGAAGTTGTACTTTACCCATGCCGATGCCTTCAACAACAGCTTTGCCTAGATATTCCATTACTTGCACCTCTAATCCTCGTAAAAGTTATTTGAAATCAGGACGTCCAAGGCTTCTATAGCCTTGTCTTCATCCGGTCCATTTACAGCTATGGTTACTTCCTGTCCGTTTTTTATGCCTAGGGCCATAATCATGAGTAAGCTTTTGGCATTTGCCTGTTTATTATTACCAAGTAGATTGACGTCACAATCATATTTGGATGCTATTTTAGCAATCTCCGCAGCCGGTCTTGCATGAATACCCAAACGGTTTACGATCATATAAACAACTTCTTTCACCTTAGCACCTCCTCGTTGTCTTATCTATGATTCTATTGTAGTTTGAGCACATCTCTTGCAAGTTCTGCTGCTGATACGACTTCGTCTATTGAACCTCCAATATAGGCTTGCACTGATGCACTAACTGCACCTTCAAGTACCGGTCCGTCCGCTATGCGAACATCAATGTTCAAGCCTTCTTCTTCAAGAAGCTCAATGGCAAGATTGGAACTGATAACTGCACTACCAAGATCCACCAAAACAACAACGCCTTTTCCTGTTTCAGCTTCTTTAATTGCTGTTGCTATTCTAACGGCATCTGTTCCAATTTCACCGTCTTCCATACCGCCTGCCGGTACTATTTTCTGGTTCGGTCCGGCCATTTGCATCGATAACTCTACAATGCCTTCTGCTACTTTTTTACTATGGGATACAACTACAATGCCTACCATTTTTATACCCCCAATACTTCTTTCTTATAGTGCTCGGTTATTGTTTTCAAAATAATGGTAAAGGAGGTCGCCCCAGGATCTTGATGACCAATACTACGATCGCCTAGATAACTTGCTCTGCCTTTTGTAGCACGAATGGTTTTTGTATACTCTATACCGACCTCAGCTGCTTCAATCGCCTTATCAAGGCCTTCTTCAATCGTCGCCCCTTCGCCCATGGCTTTATTAAACGCTTCCATCGCCGGTTCTATCGCATCAATCATCGTCTTTTCTCCAAGCGTTGCTTTACCTCTTGCCTTTATGCCCTCAAGTGCAGCCAACCACATCTTGCTGATTGTCTCACCGTCTAAAGTTGTCATACCAACTGCCTCACCACCAGCCTTCATAAAAGCTGTACCATACAGTGGACCTGATGCACCTCCAACTGTAGAAATGAGTGTCATACCCACTTTTTTCAGCGTCGCACCTACATCGCTATCTTCCTCACTCACTTTTAACACAACAGCATTAAAACCACGTGTCATGTTAATGCCATGATCAGCATCGCCAATTACCCCATCTAAATCCGTCAGAAATACCTTATTACTTGTTATCGAATCATTAATTGCACTTATAAAACTGCTTACTGTTGCTGCCATAATAGGTTCCTCCATTTTTTCTTCTTAGCTGTTATCTAGTTTTCAACAACTCTATTTTATATATAGCAAAATCTGTGCCAACTTAATCTATTAGATCCTCAAAGCGAATATCAAATTTTCTTGCTTTCGCTGCTACTGTGTTATGTGTCAGTCCAAGTGCCTTACCTGCCTTATTATAACTACCATGTTTTTTTAGGGCCTTTTTAATAATTATTTTTTCATATTCTTCAAAAGTGAGCTCATGATCCATTTCCGTTATCAACGATTCAACAGATTTTTTCAAGTTCTCTTGGTGATTACCTACAACATATGAAGGAATATGACCAAGTCTTATCACATCACCGTCTAATAGTATGATGGTTCTTTCCATGATGTTTTCAAGTTCACGTACATTGCCCGGCCAATCATATTGAATCAAGGCATGCATCGCTTCTTTTTCCAATATGATACTGTCTCTTTCCAGATCTTTGCATATTTTTTCTGCAAAATATTCAACAAGGACAGGTATATCCTCTTTTCTTTCTCTTAGAGGCGGTAACCATATGGGTATCACATTCAGCCTATAGTATAGATCTTCTCTAAAATCACCTGTCTTAAGAAGCTCTTCTAGATTCTGATTGGTGGCTGCGACGATGCGTACATCTACTTTAATGGTTTTTTCTCCACCCACTCTCTGAAATTCTTTGTTTTGAACCACTCGGAGTAGTTTTACTTGCATGCTTTTATCTAACTCACCGATTTCATCCAGAAAAATCGTGCCTTTATGGGCTAATTCAAAGCGTCCTAGTTTGGTTTTTACGGCACTTGTAAAAGCACCTTTTTCATGGCCAAATAGCTCACTTTCAAGTAGTGTGGGCGGTATCGCACCACAATTCACCCTAATAAAGGGCTCCTTGTCTCTGACGCTTGAATAGTGGATGGCTTCAGCAATCAATTCCTTACCGGTACCACTCTCACCTCGTATTAACACAGTATAGTTACTTAGAGAAGCCTTCGCTGCTATGGCCATTGAATCATATATCTTGCCACTAACGCCAATAATACGGTCAAAGGCCGGTCCTAGTCTTTTGGTTCTGATAAGTTCTTCCTGAAGGTAATCCGCCTTTGCTGAAATCTGGTTCAGTTTTTCCATCAAATCTTGTAGCTGCGTAATATCTTTAATGGTGGATATACCACCACGAATCTGTCCGTCAACAATGAGTGGGTTGATATTCGCCACTATGGTAACACCATTTTCCTTTTCACTAATCCCACCGAGTATCGGCTGACCTGTTTTTAGAACCTTTACCCTATCACCCTCCGGTGATAAGTCATGTATGTTCTTACCCATGAGTTCCTTAATATTTTTTCCAACGATTTGACAATAGGCTACATTCACGTATGTGATTTTACCTTTGTGATCAAAAACACAGATGCCATCTTGTACGGATTCTAATATCAGTTGGTATTTCTCTTTCAACTCTTTGATTTCTTTGAGTTGCCATGAGATCTTAACCAACTTTGAAATGTCTTCTAGAATACTGACGGCACCCCTGGTCTCATTTTCCACAATTAAAGGTGTGGTATTGGTTACGATGGTGTATTTTCCTCTGTTTTGTGTGTATCCGATTTTTGGTTTTTTGGTTCTTGCTACTTCCGGCAGTTCTGATTCCGGCATGACTTCCTTAATGTTCTTACCTATTATCTGATCGGAGGTTATACCAAAAAGGCGCTCTGCTTCAGTATTAAAAAGTGTTACAATATCATTCTCATCTATAACCAATAAGCCGTTTCCAATGTTGTTGAAAATATTTTCTGCTGTCAGTATGTTATCCTGCAATAGATTGTCAATACTATTCATGGAAGTCTGATCATAATCAAAATCGCTTTCTAAATAAAGCCCCATTTTTTCAGATGCTGCTTTTGCCTCTATAACATCATTACCAACTGTTAATATCTCGATTTCTTCTCCCGCCTTAATTCTCATGGAAATTAACAGTAGAATACTTGTTAAGGGCACTTCTTTAAAAGCACCTTTTTGCACCTTGAATATTACCTCATATTCTTTTTGTAGCTCTACGGCTTTTTGAACAATCATCGCAGCCACTCTTGCATGTAAACCTTTTTTATGCTTTATCATGACTTTTCTTAATATGCTATTTGGATTCATTTTTTGCCCCTTGTCTATAATATTCTTCTATACCTCACATTTTAAGCAATAATCATGCCCGTTTTTTTAAGCTCCTGATCTTGGTTAAGGTGTGAATAACCAATGCCTTGTCATTTTTTTACAGTTTTGGTTTTTTTGGGTAATTATTACCCACTCATTCATAATGTTTTCTTATTTTACCAGAAGGGATATTCAACTGTTCTCTGTATTTTGCGACTGTTCTTCTGGATATGCGTATTTCTTCATTTTGTAAATGGGTACATATTTTCGAGTCACTATAGGGGCTATTCTTATCTTCACCTTCAACAATTCTTTGTATGGCAAATTTTGCCATAGCCGATGAAGCATCTTCTCCGACTTCTTGTTTAATGCCTTTGCTGGAAAAAAAATATTTTAGTTCAAAAATACCCCATTGGCACAATAAGTATTTACCATTCACCGTGCGGCTGATGGTTGATTCATGAAGGTTCAAAGCGTCAGCCACTTCTCTTTGGTTCATGGGTTTGAGATAGGCTCTACCTTTTTCAAAAAAAGCCGTTTGATGGTAGAATATGATTTTCGTCACTTTTTCTAAAGTTTCCATTCTTTGATCAATACAATGTATCAACCAATTCGCACTATTAATCTTGTTTTGAATATAGGGGTAAGCCTCGCCTAATTCTTTACCACCATCTTTAAGTAGATTCAGATAGTAGGGATTAACCTTGATTTTAGGTATTTTGTCTTTACATATATCAATACTATAGTTTTCATCCTGTTTGGTTATAATAACATCCGGACGAATATAATGGGTCAAGTCTCTTTGAAAATCACTTCCCGGCTTAGGATTGAGTTTCCTTATCTCTTCAATTAGTGCCTGTACTTCACTTATGGGGATACCCATCGCTTTTGAAATTCGTGGTAGCGCATTATCGCCAATCGCCTCAAGATGATGGTCGATGAGCTCTATCAATTCTTTCTTAATGTCCTTTTGATCTTCCAGTTGTATTTTCAAACATTCCTTTAAGTCTCTTGCACCTATTCCCGGTGGGTCGAATTTTTGGAGCTTTTGGCGTACCTGATCTACAAGATCCTCCTCTACACAAAGAATCTTTGCCACATCTTTAATATCAATTTTCAGATAACCCTTTTCATCTAAACTTTCTATTAGAAATTCCCCGATTTCTATCATCTTTTCGGGTAGGTCCAGTATATGTAGCTGTAGTTTTAGGTGACTTACGAGGTCCGTTTTATAAGAGTTCATATCCGGTATACCATTGGTATAGCCTTCATCTTCTTCCTTGATATCACGGTTATAGCTTAGACGATCACCTTCACTGTCTTCATTTTTCATCTTTAGCTTAATTTCCTTTGGCTCTTTATATTCTAGAATTGGGTTTGATAACATCTCTTCTTGTAAAAAATCAATCAATTCCTCATAGCTAAGTTTTAGAATCTTCAAAGAATACTCTAGTTGAGGGGTCATTATGATTTTTTGAGTCATATCCATATTCATATCCATATTCATATTCATATTCTTAGTGGCTCCTATATGGTCTTATTATGAGTCCTTATGTCTATTTTAACACATGAAAAAACAAAAAAGAAAGTGCTTTCAAATTACAAAGCACTTTCTCATATGTATTCATTATTCTATTCGTATACTATCAATTCCATATCTATCACCTTGTCAATATTTACCAAGTCAACTTTTTCTTTTGGTACTACAATCGTGTTCGGATTACCATCCGAAATATAGCGCTGGTCAGCATGATTGTCATAATAATCAAGAAACCACCATAAATCTTGTACTTCACCTTCGGAACCTCTGACCCTTGGAGCATTATAGGGATCAAATTTGGTGTGACTCGGTGGCACCATTTTGCTGCTGGGCCCTTCTCTAAAGCCAATCTCATATCCGAATGCAACACCTTCATATTGATTATCAGCTAAATGCTCAATCAAGGATGCTTCCGGACGTTTCCCATATGGGTAGGTTATAGCCAACATATTGTATTCCGACATTAATTCATTGAGAAAATAATCGACCTGACCGATTTCTTTTATGAGAGCATCTTTAGACAACTGACTTAAATCTGCATGGGTTGCCGAGTGATTCCCTATCTCATAGCCATTTTTCACCAACCATTTCAAACGTTCTAAAGGTGTTCCGTCACCTTGGAAATTTTGCTTGGTTGCATGTATAAACAATGAAGCGGCTTTACCAAAATCTTCATGTTCTTCTATAAATGCTTCAAGGATACCAATTGCCGATTCCGGATCTGCTTTATTCCCGATAAGGGCAAAAGTTGAAGATAAGCCATCATCAAATGTCAGTACAATTGGTGTTTTACCAAGAGGGACATCTATTTTTTGACTCAGATAATCTTTCATTGAGATTAGGTGATAATTATTGTCGTAAAAATACTGTAGGTCTCGTAAAAAATCCTCTTTACTTCGATGATAAGGGGGGTTGTCTTTGATACCATGATACATAACAACCATAATATCACCAATCTCATTGATTCCCTCCGACTTGTAGTGTATTGGTTCCTGAACTATTATTTCTTCCTCTTCTTCATAGTTATCTATTTCATTGCTTGTGTCTGCTTCTGCCGTTGGTTCCTCATACTGATTGTCAACGACTTGACTTTGTTCTTCCGATTCATCCACTTGAACCTCATCTAAGCCAACGTTCATTGTGCATGCGGAAAAAACTATTATAATCCATAGTGCAAATAATAGTCTTATTGCAATTCCTTTCATGTCAATCTCCTTAAAATGCCCAGTCTGTGAAGTAATTATCCAAATCCTCGTTAACAATAGCCGCTAAATATCGATCTACCATCATGAACAAGTCTGTTTCATCTTTAAGTGTCACATTTACATCCTTACCCTTGTAATTCAAATGATCACTAGGTCTTTTTGCTTCGACAAAAGCATCAAAATTCTCAAACCATTTCTCAATCAATGGTTCCGTTATTTCTTCATAGCCAAGCATTTCTGTCTTTATTTCATCTCTAAATTCGTTTAAATTCATTTTTATCATTCTGGTCCTCTTTCTTCCTAACTCAATTACTTAATTACATTCAAACGTTTATGCATGACCTCAATGTCCAATGGAAAATGTGGTCCTGCTTCTCCGTCTATATCCGATTCTTCGAAGCCTTCAACGCCTTCTAAACATTTTATGGATATATGTTTGCTTTGAAAACTTACAATATTTTTGTCCTTTAGATGGTCACCAATTAGTATTTTCCCAAAAAGGCCTGGCATATCTGCTAGTGGGCAAGCTTTAATGCCCACAAAGTCCATCCGTCCATCACTGATATCAGCATCTTGTCCAAGCTTTGAGAAACCACCTGCACTGGAGCCATTTAACACCAGAAACAAATAGAAAAAATCATCAATCTCACCTTGGTCATGTTGAATCTTAAATCTTAGCTTTTTGAATCCCGGTAACTGTTGAACGCCTTTAATATAATAGGCAAGTTTACCGATAGTATTTTTTAACTCTACATCGATGTTTTGGGATATATTGGTAAAAAGACCACCACAACACACATTCACAAAATAACGATCATTTACTTTCCCCACATCCACTTGAGAAATCTGCATTTTAGAAAGCATTTCAATCGATTTAGGGATATCTGTGGGCATACCTAAGTGTTTTGCAAAATCATTGGCTGTGCCTGCCGGTATTACCCCAAGAGGTAGATCTATGTTTTGTTGCATCATAACATTGACTACACTGTTAACCGTACCGTCGCCCCCAGCTATAATTAGGGCGATACAGTTTTTAAGCTTCTTTTTGTTAAGTATTTTTTCCAAATTATTTTCTATGGATGTTCGATGTATTCTTACTTCAATGCCTTTTTCTTGAAATTTAGCTAAAAATGCATCTATATGTGCTGAAAAAAGCTTTTGCCCTGCGTTCGGGTTATATATGAGCTGTACGTATGACATATCGCACCCCTCCTAAATCCTTCTAAATCTCAGTTAAGAATATAAGACCTATAATTCCGGCAAAACTGAATGTACGTCTTTGATTGTCGACAATACAATGGTCGTTTTTGTTTTTAACAATCCTTCTACATTTTTGATTTTACCAATCAAAGTCTCTAAAGATGCCGTATCTTTTGTTACTATTTTAAGTGCATAGTCATAGTCTCCTGCTAGGTAATAACAGTCTAAGATGTCTTTTTCATTGTTAACAAATTCCTCAAATACTTCTGCGTATTTGGGACGCTCAAGAGCGACCATGATAATTGCCGTAAGGGACTTCCCAAGCATCGTTGAATTTAATATGGTGGTATAATTCTCGATCATACCGGATGCTTCTAATTTCTTAAGGCGATCACCTACCGCTGACACAGATAGATTAATCTGATTGCTTATTTCTGATGCTGTTATCCTTGCATTCTTATGTAAAATATGTAATATTCGCTTATCAATTATATCCATCTTCAACAACTCCCTGCTATATTTCTTAACATTATAACACTCGAGCTTATTTTATTAAAGTGTTTTGTAGGCAAAGCTATAAAATTTCTTGGTGAATATCGTTTTGAAACAAAACAATCCTACCAACATAATTGGTAGGATTGTTTTTATTCTGCCATCTCTAATGCTATTTCCATCATTTTTACAAAAGAATTTTGTCGTTCTTCCGATGTGGTGACGTCTCCTTTTACTAAGGAATCACTGACCGTTAAAATACAGGATGCCTCTTTCCCTAGGATACTTGCATTGGCAAACAAAGCGAAGGATTCCATTTCAACAGCCATACAGCCATATTGATCGCGTATATTCTTATACACATTAAAATCTTGTCTATAGAAAACGTCTGAGGAATGTATTTTGCCTCTTTTCACAGGAATGTCCAGCACTTTTGCTATATTCGCAAGCTTATCATTAAGCTTGGGTGTGGCATAGGTTGTATCTGACGCATAACCACTTTGTGTCTTGGCATAACTGGACTCTGACCATGCTTCGTCGACCAAAAGAACATCATAAACATCTAAATCTTCTGTGTAAGCACCGCAGGATCCAATTCTTATGATCCGTTTTACATCATAAAAAGCATATAGTTCATAAGAATAGATGCCAATACTCGGCATGCCCATTCCTGAACCCATAACAGAAATTTTTCTGCCTTTATAGGTTCCTGTGTAACCTAACATACCTCTTACACTGTTAAATTGTTCGACATTTTCCAAGAATTTCTCTGCAATAAATTTTGCTCTTAATGGATCACCCGGCATCAAAACGGTATCTGCGATAACCCCTTTGTCTTTCACCTCAATATGTGGTGTTGGTATATTCATACTCATTTTATCTGCTCCTTTTCCATGATTTACTAATCTCAGTATAAACTTTTTGGCATGTAATTGCAACAAATCATGTCGGTATTATGTATTGAAATTGATTCAAAAATTCTACAAAAAAAGCAACCTCGATTTATCAACCTTGGTTGCTTTTTTTACACTTAAAGTCTAGTTTTCAACACTATAGTTTGGTGCTTCTTTTGTAATCTGGATATCATGAGGGTGTGATTCTCTTAATGACGCAGCTGTTATTTTGATGAACTGAGCTTCATCAATCAAAGCTCTAATGGTAGACGTTCCACAATAACCCATACCGGCTCTTAAACCGCCCATTAACTGATAAACCGTATCCTCAGCCGGCCCTTTGTAAGCCACTCGACCTTCTACACCTTCCGGAACCAGCTTTTTGGTGTTGCTATTATCGCTTTGAAAATAACGGTCTTTGCTTCCTTTTTCCATAGCTGCAAGGGAACCCATACCTCTATATACTTTATATTTTCTGCCTTGAAATAATTCCGTATCTCCAGGACTTTCTTCACATCCGGCAAAAAGACTACCAAGCATGCACACGGATCCACCCGCTGCGATTGCTTTAACAAGATCGCCTGAGTACTTGATGCCACCATCGGCTATAATGGGAACGCCATATGGTTTAGCACCTTCAGCACAATCACTAATAGCTGTAACCTGAGGTACACCAACACCGGCCACAACCCTTGTCGTACATATAGAACCCGGTCCTATGCCGACTTTTACAGCATCTGCGCCCGCCTCAATAAGCGCTATGGTTGCATCTTTTGTTGCCACATTACCTGCGATCACCTGTAGATCTGGATAAGTTGTCTTTATTTGTTTTACAGCATTTATAACACCGGCCGAATGACCATGAGCCGTGTCTAAAACCACAACATCTACTTTTGTTTCTACCAAGGCTGTAACTCTATCCATCATGTCCTTTGTGATACCAACAGCAGCACCAACCCTTAAACGTCCTTGATGATCCTTTGTTGAGTCCGGATATAGTATGGCCTTTTCAATATCTTTGATGGTAATCAAACCACAAAGATTGCCTTCTGCATCTACGATTGGAAGCTTTTCAATTCTATGGTTCCCCAATATTTTTTTTGCTTCATCTAGGGTTGTACCTTCAGGTGCTACAATCAGATTCTCACTGGTCATAACATGCTTAATTTTTTGATCGAAATTTGTTTCAAATCTGAGGTCTCGGTTGGTTAATATTCCAACCAACTTCTTGGATCCAACTTCAATGATGGGTACACCTGATATTCTATATTTTGCCATTAATGCATTGGCTTCATAAACATAATGTTCCGGTGTCAAAGAAAAAGGATTGGTTATGACGCCATTCTCAGATCGCTTCACGCGGTCGACTTGGTCTGCTTGCTCAGCTATTGTCATATTCTTATGTATAATACCGATACCACCTTGTCTTGCCATCGCGATTGCCATTCTTGATTCTGTTACGGTATCCATCCCTGCACTCATTAAAGGTATGCTGAGTCCTATTTTTTTAGTCAGTTGCGTACTTAGGTTCACTTCATTAGGTAGAACTTTGGAGTGGGCTGGAACCAATAACACGTCATCAAAGGTTATTCCTTCTTTAAGAATCTTTTGCATGAATTAAGGCCTCTCTTTCAATATAAGCTCGTTGTTGAATCTATCAAGTCCATGGTCAATAGGCTATGGATGGTAGATACAATGAAGATTAGAGTGTATACACTCTAATCCAGTATGTATTGTTTTTATTAAATTATTACACTATTGTCTGTTACTTTTTCATATTGGTTATTAATTCGAGAGTTTAACAAATATATGCCTATTTGTCAATCTCTTTTTCATCAACAATCAAGGTGTTTAGACTAACCGAAAGATCCACCTCACCCATAACCGCCATAGATGCCTCATCAATAATACGAATGACCGGTCTGGTTGGGAAGTCCTCATTCAGCCTTGCTACTATTCCGATACGACCATCATTAAGAACAACGCCAGTCGAAACCGGATAGGGGGATATGGATCTTCTAAATATTTTTATGATTTCAGGGTCAAACCAAGTATAAGCTCTAGAAACAATCATTTCAACAATCTCGTAATGACGTATGTGTGTATCTTTAGGTAGATTGTAGAGTAGATTGTCATATTCATTAGCGACAGCAACAATACGTGAAAACTCATGAATCGATGTATTCTTTTTCCCAAGAGGAAAACCGGTTCCATCGTAATGTTCATGGTGGGTTAAGGCTATATTAGCAGCTAATAAAGACGATTCCGGTATAGACTTAATCATTTCATAGCCTAATCTTACATGTTCCTTATAAATCTTATACTCTTTGTCCACGTAGTCTTCTCTATATCGCATCACATCGTATTTTATCTGAGTTTTCCCCACATCATGAAGGATAGCACCCAGTGCTAAATGCTTTAATTGGGCATCGTTATAATTGAGTTTTTTTCCAATCAATAGTGAAATCACACAAACATTGATAGAATGCATATGCAGATACTCATCTCTGCTACGAATCTCTTGAAGACTAACCATCACATGTGGATTGGCAACCACTTCAGATATAACCGCATCCACTTTTTCTACAATGCTTTGACTCGCATTGAAATAGCCTTTTCGCATTTTTTCCATACTGTCTTCTAAAGCTTTTTTTGTGGATAATACAGTCTCTTCACTAATGAGCGCTTCAATCTCTATACCCTCTGATATTTCATCCTTGATATAAATATAATCCACATCTATATCATGAATCTTCTCTATGAATTTTTCAGTTAGTAGCGTACCCTCTTTTAGTAATATGACACCATTGATGGTATATATGGGCTTTGCCAAGACCATATCCTTTTTAAGTTTGTCGATTCCGACTCTACGCATATGTCCAACCACCTTGCTCATCTTTTTCTATCTTTTTTTATCTATTTCTTGATTTTTCTTGGTATATAAGCACGAATTGCATTAAACATCTTCTCGTTAGGTTCGAAGATCAATTTGACTTTCCTTGAATCTTTATCAAAAATAGCCGCATATGTATTGTCTTGTAGTATGCCGCTACTTACATCATAGAGTTTTGAATATTTTTCAACATCTTTTCCATAATCCTTATTTGAGACAGGAACCATGATTGCAAAATCATCGACATGGATTGACAACACTCTTTTTCTCTTACTTTTATTCGTAATCTGGTCAATATCCAACTCGCCGTTGGTAAAGATATACTCATACTCCACATTAAAACGCCGAAGTAAAACGACCATACCAAAAATGATACCAATAGCGATGATATAAATCAGGCCTCTGAGTCCAGGGATAAAAAAAGCTACAGCTAAAAATAAAACACCCCCAGCTAGGATGGTTATCTTCTTAAGATTATCTGTCATATTTTGTTTTCTTTCTACAAGTTGTTCATTAAAAATATCATTTACCTTCATGATAGCCTCCGAAGTTGTACAGACTTTCTTACTTCCGGGAAATTGAGTCAATTACATTATATAGGATTGACCTTACAGAAACAACCGTTATTCATATTTTATATTTTATGTTTTATGAGGTGCAAAAAAGGAAAAGGAGACCGTAGTCTCCTTTAATTTATAATCATTAATATGAAAAAGTCGTTTTACATCATGCCCATACCTGGTGCGCCACCGCCCATTGGCATTGGATTGTCTTCTTCAATATCTGCGACGACAGATTCTGTTGTTAATAATGTCGATGCAACAGATGTAGCATTTTGCAAAGCTGAACGTGTTACCTTTGTTGGATCGATAATGCCAGCTTCTACCATATCC
>JAGXFY010000039.1:0-16174 GCA_024636985.1 Clostridiales bacterium
CTACCTTCAAATATCACAATTACTTTGAGATTTTCCGCCTTTACCCATCCTTGCAATTTTATTAGTTCCAATCGAAGGCGTGCTAATTCATCTTTATAAACACTTTTTGACATTTCATTCTTCTTGCTCATGATATCCTCCTAATATACTTTATTTTATTACATTGTATCACTAATTCAGCATTTTTGTATGGAGTAATACAATAGCTGAAGATATGAAAGGATATATAAGGACTGTTTTTCTATGATACATAATTCGAAAAACTGCTCCAACTATAGGCACATTAGAGTCAAACAAATTCCCAACAATATTGTAAATAAAAGCACCAAATCAAACCTAAAACCAGTAATTAGAAGATAGATTACCCACCTTGGGGTAGAGTGGGAATAGCAACGAGAAAGGCTGTAACTATTAAAAACACAGTGTTTTCTAGTTGTAAAATAGCACTTTGACGCCGTTTTAACTACATATTCAAATAAAAATAGTGATAAGAGATGTTATGAAACGTAATAACGACGGGAACCTTGAGTGATTTTAGGTTCCCATTTTGATATTACTTTGATGAATCAAATCATCTAAACTTATTTTTACAACTTTATGTATTATTGGTACAATGAATATCAGGAGGTAAGAGGTACTTCATATCCATGAAAAAAGTTGATTAAATATTGGAAATTAGGCATCATTCATTTAATAATAACATTTATTGCGACTACAATAATGGATCATAAATATCATAAAGCAGCCAAAGAGCATACTTAAAATTCCAGCGAAGGAGAGGATTGAATTGAACCAAAAAGTAGAAGATTTGATCAATAACATTAATAAAGTCATGGTTGGAAAAAGAGAGGCAATTGAACTCATAATATTAACAATGTTATGCAATGGACATGTTCTTATTGAGGATGTACCAGGTACGGGTAAGACAACCTTAGCCATCGCACTGGCAAAATCAATTGGAGGGGACTTTAATCGAATTTCATGTACACCGGATGTCATGCCTTCAGATATTACAGGGTTTACAATGTATCATCCTAAAAACGAAGCATTTGAATATCACGAAGGTGCGGTTATGACAAATATCTTCTTAGCGGATGAAATTAATCGTACACCGCCAAAAACTCAATCAGGTTTACTTGAAGCGATGGAAGAAAGATATGTTTCTGTTGATGGCACACATCATAAGTTACCTGACCCTTTTATGGTGATTGCTACACAAAATCCAATTGAATATCTTGGTACCTATCCACTTCCTGAAGCTCAACTTGATCGTTTTATGATAAAAATGGCTATTGGATATCCAAGTCTTGAAGAAGAAATGACAGTTATGGAACGTTTTAAGCAATCCAATCCTTTGGATACATTAGAATCTGTGATTACACTTGAAGAGCTTAAGGATATTCAAAGGCAAATTCTAGAAGTCAGGCAACATGAAGATATTTCAAGATATATAATCGATCTGGTAAATGCAACGAGGAATTCTAAAGATACTCTACTTGGAATAAGTCCACGAGGGACTTTGTTTATCAGTAAAATGGCCAAAGGTGTAGCTTTTTATCGAGGTAGAGACTATGTCATTCCAGATGATGTTAAACATATATTTATGTCGGTTGCGTCGCATCGTATTGTTCCTCGCCCTGAAGCTAAATATGAAAATCGAGGTAATGAGGATATCATTAAAAATGTAATGAAATTAGTATATATACCGGAAGGTGATTCTTTTGCGTAGAACATGGACTATTTATAGTGTATTGCTTGTTTCGTCGATGATTTTTAATCGCTTATTACCAGGTTATACGAGTAGTATTAGTTTTTATATTATACTGTTTACACCGGTTATAAGCTTTGCTCATATATCTTTGACTTACATTTCATTTAAGCTAACACATAATGTTGACAAGCGATTTATATCAAAGGGTGATGAGCTTATCTATGTCATTAAGCTCATTAATCCAACTTCAATTCTTTTGGCACCATTTTCACTTCATTATGTGTCAAGCGAAAGGCTTTTTAAAGACGCAAAGAATGATGTTAATCATCAGATTATCGTTTCTGAACAAAAGTGTGTCGTTATACGTAAACATTTCATTTGTACCTATCGAGGTAATTATTCTATAGGTGTTGATCGCGTTGTTATTTGTGATTATTTTAAATTCTTCAGATTCAATTATACTGAGATAGAACAACATAAAATTCTTGTTTATCCAAAACTACGTGAGCTAAAAAGTAGCTTGCTTCGCAATATTATTAATGAAAGTAATGAAAGTGTTGTATCCAATACGACACAAAACCAATCTGTGTTTACCGATGTAAGGCATTACCAACCAGGTGACCCTCTAAATAAAATTCATTGGAAGTTAACAGCCAAAACTGGAGACTTTATTTCGAAAGATTACTCAGGTCAAGTGACAAATAAAACGAAGATTTTCCTAGATACATATAGCTTGAACTTAGACAGTGAAAGTTCTATAGTCTATGAAGATTACATGGTTGAGGGTTGTGTGTCACTTGTGCATTTCTTCCTTGAAAACCGAATACATACACAATTGTATTATGAAAAATTTGGAATTCATAAATCGGATGGACGAAGTAGTAAAGATTTCCCCAAATTTTATGAGGAACTAGCAAAACTTTCTTTTTATAAGGAACAACATTTTTCTAAACTGATTGAGGATGTTCTTCTTCTAGAACGTGACCCGTGTCATGTGATTTTAATGACTCAGCAAATCACATTACCTTTAGTTGAAAAATTAGTACGCTTGAAATATCAGAATTACGAAATAAGTATTGTTGTCTGTGATCATAAGACGATGGATATTGAAGGTATTGATAGTTTTGGGGACAATAAGTGCCAGTTTATATTAACGACATCAAAAATACCGATTTATTATATGCAACACGATGAAAGCTCAACAAGGTTGGGGGTGACTTAGTGTTTGCTGTATTTGTTATTGGATTTGCGATCCTTGCAATTTTGTCAGGAACTTTTTCATATGTGCTCAATATATTCGAACTATTTATTATAAGTGGTTTGAGTTTTCTTATGTATTATTTTATTTTAGGTAAACGCAAAGTTTTAATCTGGTCGATACTTGCCACTATATTGGCAATAACCGTGACCAGTTATTATTTGTATAAAAAGGAACTGCTAGAAACAACAGGAATACAAATTGCAAATTTTGTAAAACCCTATTATTATTCAATGAGAATTCAAGGTTTCTATATTGGTCGATTCCATCAGCAAATACTAATACTAGGTATTGGCATCTTCTTGTACCGGGTGATTGTGGCTTTCTATCGTTCAAAGAAATTGGTTGTTATTCCGCCTGTTTTTGGCGCTTTACTGATTGTTGGAGCCTATATTGCAGGATCATTTTCGTCGATTAGAGATCGGCAAGCCTTCTTTCTATTTGTAATCGCTACATTCATCTATTATTTTGAAATCTATTATGTGAGACTGAAAGATAGTGAAGGAAATCGTAGAAGATATTCTTTTTACCGTCTTTCCATTGTTATGGCAACCCTTGTTATTCTCCTATCGGTTGTTGTGAATAATACACATCGTAATCCATTTGAAAAGAGCGTTGCAAGAGTAAGCACAACTGGAACGAATGGTGAAAGTTCACCAAATGAATTCGATTTGGATCAGTTAGAGATGATCTATAATGTAACAGATGAATACAAAATCGCTTCTTCTTTTGAACATGAGGGCATTGAACTGTTTAAAGTCAAGACAGAGAAACTGAAATACTACAAATCTCAAACTTTTAACCAATATGTTGATGGTGTTTGGACCAATACTAAGAATAAGCCGATTCATCAAGATGGGTGGCCAACTGAACCGATTCTCAGTTCGGATCAAGTGTTAAATGAGGCATTGTTCTTCAATGAAGAAGTTGAAGTGGTTTATCAAAATATTTATACAGATAGTATTGTCACGGGTCCCTATACTAAAGAAGTTGTCTTTTCTGACTTAACGATTCCTATTCGTGTGTATGAAGATGGTATGTTTAGAGCAGATGAAATGGTCGGTCAGGATTATCAATATACATTATCCATCGCTATACCAAAATATAGGACAACAGCTTTAACCCAGTACTTAAGTGGTTTAGAAAAGGATGATACGGACCTTACAAGTTACTTATTGCTTCCGGATGGATTTGATAAACTAAAAGACTTAACGGATGAGATTACAAAAGATCTATCAACGGATATGAATAAGGCAATAGCCATTGAACGGTATTTAAAAAGTGAATATACCTATAATGAGAATCCGGAATATCAACAAGAAAGTGATATGATTAATGAATTCTTATTTGAAAAACAAGAAGGATTTTGCCAACAGTTCGCAACTTCTATGATCTTTATGCTCAGGAGTCAAGGGATTCCATCTAGGTTTGTCACGGGTTTTGTAATAGGTTCAAGCCAGTTTGAAATCGATGATATTCCAGAAGAAGTTCTTTATAGTGGAAGAAGAGTTGTTGATCCTTATAGACATGTGTATGACAGCAACGCTCACGCCTGGGTTGAAATCTATGTGCCTAACTTTGGATGGGTTCAGTTTGAGCCTACACCGGGTCAAGATGCTGTACAATTTAGTGATCCTATACAGTTAAATGATAACATCCAAATTCAAAAACCATCTACAATGGATACAATCATTCATAATGATTACTTTGGTATTGCCATTGTTTTCATTGTATTTGCAGGACTTGTCTTATTGTTGATCGCATTTATAAAACGTGGTAAGAGACTTAGACGCAATGTTAAGCGTCGACTCATGGTTGATTATAAGCTCTTATGGATATACTTAAAAGCCATTCAACTAGAAAAAGAAAAACATGAAACATTAAGAGAGTATTCACTGCGCTTGAACAAAGGACTGATCAACAGTAAAACTAAGTTTGAAGAGTATATCAACACACTGGAAAAAGCTTTTTATAATGACGAAGATCCAAGTATTGAAGAAGTAGAAGCCTTAGAAGACTATTTGGCGGATATTAAGCACATAGTAAAAAGGCAGATGTTACCCATCCATTTTTATCGATTAAGATTTATTGAAATTGTACTACTACATAAATAAAAGGAGCGTTGGATATATTAGTAGCACGAACCATACTGGTGTTATTAGAAAACAGAAAATATGAAGAAAACTAAGGAAATAAGGAGTGTTAATATGAAACATAAGAACCCAATGAAATTTGAGAACGAAAAAAGACTAAAGGAATTGGATATCATAAATTCTTTAAAGAAAGCCGGTATTAATGAAAATGATACTATTTGCGATTACGGAGCCGGAACGGGTGTGTTTACGTTAGAAGCATCAAAGCTTACAAAGGCTATGGTTTATGCGCTTGATATTGATCCGTCTATGTTAAATATTATTAAAGAAAAAGCAAAAGATGTTCATAATATTCAAACCATTCAAGTAGAGGAAGATAAAATAAATCTTGAATCTAAAAGCATTGACCTATTTATTATAGTAACGGTTATCCATGAGATCAAAGAAGTACCTGAATTTATCAAGGAAGTAAGACGTGTATTAAAACCGTTTGGACGTGTACTGGTCATTGATTTTCATAAAAAGGATACACCTATGGGACCACCGGCTAATCATCGAATGAGTGAATATCAAACGGCTAGACATTTTTTCAGAGAAGATATTGTGATGAAAAAGCAGTGCAATCTTGGGGAGAATTTATATCTATTATTGATGGAAAAAGAGGGTGAGTAGATACAAAAAGTAGAATGCACTTGGATTATATTTATCCTGTGGATTTGTAGAAACCATCGTGTTGGATTATTATAAAATGATAAAAACGGATTAAGTAATGAATATAAATAGTGAATAATAAATAGAGATGGAGAGGGAGAATGTCTAGATTTTGGCATATTAGTAAAAAACAAATTAAATTCGTGAGTATTCTATTGATTATTTTGATGAGTACCATACTCATTATATCAAATAGGGTTAGTAATTCTTTTGATACAAACATTTCAAATGTAGACTATGCTAAAGAACATATAAAAGAATTAACGTCTGAAAGGTATCAAGGTCGGCTTGCTGGAACTTTGGAAAATAAAGAAGCGCTTTTATACATAAAGGAGCATTTTGAAACCTTTGGAATAAAAGGTGGAGGCAATGATGGTTCATACTTTCAGGCGTTTTCTACAATAATCCCTCATATTGATGAACAACCGATATTTAATATACCTAATCAAAACACAAGTACATATAATGAATGGGTTATGTATCAAGATTACGTTGCACTACCCTCTTTAGATGGCGGCAGTGTTGATTATAATGGAGATTTATTATTAGTAGGTACAAATTTACTTAGGATAGATCCAACTTTATTAGAAGATAAAATGGTGGTTATTGATTCAAGTATTCTAAATCCCAAGTGGGTTACTTTTGTCAAAGATAACAAGGGTTTAGGGATTATTTGTGCCGCTGATTCAAATGCTTATGGAGGGTCACAGCATTATGAACTTCAAAAAACGATTGGTATTCAAGGAAAAACAGGAGAATCGATTTTTCTAAGCTATATATCAAATGAAGTTTATCGGGATATTTTAGATCTAGTAGGTGGAGAAATTTCAAAAGATTTATTAAGTCCCAGTAAAATAGAAGGCGTTAAGATTAAAGTCACAATTGATTACCCAATTGTTGAAACGGAAAATATTGTTGGTGTCATCGAAGGTAAGGGAAAAAGTGATCGTATTTTAATGATTACTTCTAATGTAGATGGTTTAGGTTCAGGAATGGATCACCAGTATTTTCCGGGAGCTAATAATCAAACATCGGGCCTGGCAGTCATGATGGAGCTGGCTAGAATTCTATCTCTTCAAGAGAGCCTGCCTTATAAGACGATTGTATTTGTTGGTTTTAACGGATCCCAG
The DNA here is from genome assembly GCA_024636985.1 of Clostridiales bacterium. GTDB lineage: Bacteria > Bacillota > Clostridia > Lachnospirales > Vallitaleaceae > Petrocella. The sequence continues at coordinate 6,904 of JAGXFY010000039.1, forward strand.
CAACAAAATTCGGGAGCAAGATATTATATTAATAACCCTATTTATCCCTTAGACAAAACAACGGTTATACATCTAGATGCTGTAGGTCAAACTTCTATTGACGGTCTTGCTCTTTATTCTGAAAATGTTGTAAGTAAAATACTAAAAGATAAGATACATAATTATGGGGTAGATGCTAAAGTATACCTTGCACAATTGAATTATAATGGAGCTGTTACCAGTGCTTTTGTAAATGAAGGTGTTCCTGCTGTTATGATTCATGATAATAGTAATCAGTTAAATTCATATGAGGATACATTAGACAATATAAGTGATAGTACATTATCAAATGTCTTATCTATATTAGTTAATTATATTCAAAGAGATGTTTATAAAGTAGATACCATAGATTATCTATCTGATTTTGAATTTATTGTTATAACTCTAGTGATCTGTGTCCTGATTTTTAATATTGTTTTTGATTATCTTTATAAGAGATATCCCACAAAGTTAATTTTCGGTCAATCAATTGAACTTCATTATTACAAACTATTATTTGTTTTGATTCGAAAAGTTTTGATGGTAACCCTACCCATTCTCCTAGTTAGTTTCATGTTGGCTTTTATAGTAAATGTTAACCAAAACACGGATGTCAAATTTATTAATCAAGAATGGACAAGCAATTTTTCTTTTTATCTTTCATTAAAGAAAAGTATATTATATTTACGGTCTATGTTCGATTTTAACGTCCATCAAGGTTATACTGTAGGGAATATTTTTGAAGTAATATATACCTCAAGTTTACTAAGCATTAAGTTAATAAGTGCTTCTCTTGGAATATCTATAGTTATTGGGATTATCAGAGGTATGTATGAAGGTTATCGAGCAAAAAAAGGTAGAATTAGAGCCCTTGGAACGCTGGTTTTTTTCTCGATTCCAGATGTTTTGATTGTTTTGTTAGGTATGATTACATATACATTTATTGCTAAGAATTTTACTCAAATAAAAGATAGCTTGCCTCTTAATGATTTTATATTTCCTCTAATTACCTTATCCATTATACCTACTGTATATATTTCCAGAATAACCTTTGTAACAATTCTTGAAGAACTTAACAAAGAATATGTTAGAGCAGCCAAAGCATTGGGTTATTCAAAAGTTAAGATTTTTAGGACTGAAATGTTACCAGCAGTAATATTTAAAGTCCTAGATTCATTACCTACAATTATGACAATGCTTCTTTCAAATATGATTATTGTGGAATATTTATTTAATTATAATGGGATTGTTTATTATTTGTTGTATTTGTATAAGCGACAAGATGTCTATAGATTTGTTCCCATGGCTTTAACATTAGGACTTATTTATAGCGGATTTGTCTACGGAATTGGACTGGTAACAAAAGCAATTAATCCATTGAAGAGGGAGGCGAGACGATGAAAAAGTTGAATATACCCTTACTGCTTGGAAGTATAATATTAATATTTATTATAATATTAATGCTATTTCCTGATATGATTGCATCTAAGAGTCCTTATACCATGCAACATATGCGATTTTCAACTGAAAATAATAAGCTTCAAGTTGAAGCTGCGCCTTATCCACCATCATCGGAGTTTATATTCGGTAGCGATGATTTAGGGAGAGATATTTTTAGTTTTATGGTATATGGTACAAAACTTACGATATTACTTGGGATTTTTATGTCACTTGGTCAATTTCTAATTGCTATACCTTTCTCAATTATCGGTGGTTTTGGTCATAAAACCTTTAAATCCATAATTCTTCAAGGAAATGTTATATTCTCAGCAATACCTGCTTTATTAATAAGTATTATCATTTTACAGTTGGATTTTTTTGTTAGTTTAAACAAAGTATATTCTATGTTAGCCTTTGTTCTGGTGATTACTTTTGTTGGTTGGCCAAAACTTGGAAAGCTTTTAATGGAAAGGGTAGAAGCGATTAATCAACAGCCTTTTATACGCGGTGAAGTTGCCATAGGTAAACGAAGAAGTAAGATTGCCATTGAAAATGTGATTCCTCATTTAGTTCCGGAAATAATTGTTTTGTTTTTTATGGAAATAGCTAGAAATCTGTCAATGATTATGCAATTAGGCGTTTTTGGAGTTTTCATAGGAAACCTTAAAATAATAAAAGACTCATCTAATGGACTATTAAACTATTATGATGTTAGTTTTGAACCTGAATGGGCCAGTATGTTAGGTTCGTCAAGAACCATGATCACAGCAGCGCCTTGGGCAGTTTTGTTTCCTGCTCTTGCTTTTTTTGTTAGTGTATTAGGATTTAATTTATTTGGTGAAGGTATTCGAGACATCGTTCAAAAAAGAGACTCTCGATTAATACCTACAATAAGAAATCTGTTACGTTTTGATATAAAAAAAATTAAAAGTACATATTTTAAGAGATTTAAATCCTATAAAAGTGTAATAGGTATTGGCGTATTGGTAATCTTATTTATTATGTCTGTCACTAGAAATACCTATGATTTTGATTATGACAATCAGTCGGTTGATGACTTTGAACAAGTGGTTATCGGATCAACAGAAGCAACTAAGACGGTATCCTTAATAGAAAGTAAAATGCGTGAACTTGGTATTGTAGCAATGGAAGGTGATGATTATAAAAAGCAATATTCTATAGGTAATGTATATCAACGATTATCACAGAGCATGAAGGTAAACTTAGGCGATGAAAGACGAGAGATGAATGAAAATATTGATTTTACAATCGTTTCTTTTGCAGATAATTTTGTTGAAGGCAATATTTATGATGCTACTAGAGAGGATTTATATAACAATAATGATTTTCAAAGATTCAAAGACAAATTCGTACTTATTAACAAGACTTTTTACAATGAACCTTCAATTGCTTTTTTTATAAGTAATATATCCGAGAATGTTAGTGTAAAAGGATTTCTTCTAATTGAGAGTGATGAAACAATGTTTAATAATGTTTTGATAGACAAAAGGGAGAATAATACTGTTATACTGATCTCAAAAAGCACAGCAGAAACGCTGATTCGAAACGAAAATGCCTTAATTACCTTAACCTGTGAAACAAAAGAAATCCAAGGACAAGGTACAAATATTATAGGGTATTATGAAGGTGAGGATATTTATCTTAATGACGAAGCCATAGTAATAGGCTTAAGTTATAACTATTTAGAGACTAAAGGACAAGACGTACTTAAATTCAATTTAGAGCTTATGGAACGTTTGTGTCAATTAGAAGGAAATAAACGTTCATTAATATTTTTGTTTTTAGATGGAACAATCAGTGATACTTATCATGGAATTTATGCTATGGCAGATGACTTTCCGTATAGTTCCCAAAAAGTTAAAGCGTATTTAGATTTGACAAGAATCAAAAGCAATACATTTGACACCATTGAACTGAGTTTGGAACAAGCCCCTATAACAAGGCAATTTGCATGGAGTTTAGGTCATTTGTTAGATGAAAACATCATCAAAAACAACATCAAAAATCTTCCTTTAAAGTCAAACAAAGTGGGCGTTGAGTTTTTTTATACAAAGACCAATGCTGCCAACCAAATGTTCTGGAAAAGAGGCATTGCCTCAATTATCATAGGTACAAAAACCAGCGGCACTAGAAATATAAACGAATTAGGTGGCATTATTCTAGAAGCAGTTAATAAAAATAATTATTAGAGGGGAGGGTATCTTATGAGTGAGAAACTGTTAGAGGTTCAAAATTTTAAGGTTTCATTTTATCAAGAAAAAGTAAAACTTCAAGTGGTAAGAGGCGTGGATTTGTTTTTAAGAAAAGGTGAAATGATTGGGATCGTTGGTGAATCAGGAAGTGGAAAATCTGTATCTGTCAGTTCCTTTATCAAGTTACAAGATGAAACAAGTTGTATAATTGATGAAGGTACAGTTTTCTTTGAAGGTGATAATTTAGTGGAACTTAGTGAGAAAAGATTGAATTATATTCGAGGTAAGCGTATCGCTTATATTTTTCAAAACCCTGCTCAAGCTTTGAATCCGTATAAACGAATTGGAAAACAGCTTGAAGGTGTTCTCAAAAACCATCGACAAGCGAATAGCTACCATGTGATTAGTGAAGCCCTTAAGGAAGTGGGGATAGATTCTCCCGATACTGTTTATAACATGTACCCTTTCCAGTTAAGCGGTGGACAAAACCAAAGAATAATGATCGCCCTTTGTATATTATCTAAGCCGGATATCTTAATTGCTGATGAACCAACAAGTTCAATTGATGCTTCGCTAAGAAAAAAAATACTGGATTTACTGATTGAAGTTAATAAAAAGTATCAAATGTCAATTTTATTAATTACCCATGATTTTGATGTGGCAAAATATCTTTGTCAGCGTATTCATATTATGTACGGTGGACTTATTGTTGAAGAAGGATCACTTGAAGAGATATTTAATAAACCTCTGCATCCCTATACCAATGAGTTAATAAAATGTGTAAAGTCTTTAGAACTTGGGGATGACCAAATATATTCTCTTGAAGGAACCCCTATAACCCCTAATGAATTTAGAGATGAATGTCCTTTTTACTTAAGATGTAAAAAAAGAATGGAAAGTTGTCTGGAAAACATTCCCCCAATCCGTAATATAGAAGGTAGAAAAGTTAGATGCAAGCTATATGAAGGGAGTCAGAGCTATGGATAGTATTTTAAATGTAGAAAATCTATGTAAACACTTTATTATAAAACCAAGTACCTTTAGCGAAAAGGAAATAATCCATGCAGTTAATGATGTTAGTTTTGATTTGAAAAATGAAGAGTCCATTGGACTAATTGGTGAAAGTGGGTGTGGAAAAAGTACGATTGCCAATCTTTTACTAAAACTCCTTGAACCAAGTAGTGGAAAAATCCGTTTGTTCGGAGAAGATATCACCTATATCAGTGAAAGTGATATGAGAAAACACCGACGAGATATACAAATAATTTTTCAGTATACCAATGATGTTTTAGATTCTAAAATGACAGTGAGTGAACTCTTGCTTGAACCATTAATGATTCACAAAATTGTAAAAAAAGCAGAGTTAGATAGTGAGGTAGATAGATTACTAACCTTAGTTGGCCTAAAAGCAAGTGAAAAAAACAAGTTCCCTACTCAATTAAGCGGTGGGCAAAATCAACGGGTTATTATTGCAAGAGCAATTGCGACAAGAGCAAAAATAATCGTATGTGACGAACCTGTTTCAGCTCTTGACGTATCTGTACAGGGTCAAATTCTAAACTTATTATCTGAACTGAAAGAAGAGTTAAAGCTATCTTATATCATTATTTCCCATGATTTAAAAGTTGTAGCACATATGTGTGATAAAATAGCAGTGATGTATAAAGGTGAGTTTGTTGAGTTTGGGAAAACGAAAGATGTACTATATAAGCCAAGACATGCGTATACTAAAAAATTATTAGATGCAATACTATAGCTGACCGGAGGGCGATTCTCCTGGTGCCATAAGTAAAAATAAATAATAAATCGATACGAATATTATAAAGTGGTAAAAAAAGGGAATCTCGAAAGAGCAATGTCATTTAGTTAAGCATTAAGCATAAATTTCCAAAAAAGAGCAATGTACGAAAAATGTACACTGCTCTTTTTTTGCCCAAAAACAAAAAAACACTTGACAAATCTATAAAAATTTGTGGCGAAGCCTCTTAATTGACTTTATTTAAAGGAGGTTTTACACATGAATAATTACCCTGAACTTATCAAGGATAGACTAACGTCCTTAATAAGGGAAATGGCTACATCTCCGGAACTTTTCGTTAAAAATCCTGGAAGGGATTTTACTCGTAACCGGAGACTTACTTTTGAAACTGTCATCCAACTACTTTTATCCATGGGAGGTAATAGTCTTTACAAGGAACTTTTAGAATACTTTGAGTATGACACTGATACTGCTTCTTCATCGGCATTTGTTCAGCAAAGGGACAAAATTCTACCCTTTGCATTCGAGTTCTTACTGAATGAATTTACAAATTCTTTTAATAATCACAAAACGTATAATGGCTACAGATTGTTTGCTGTTGATGGCTCAGATTTAAATATCGCTCACAACCCAGGAGATCCTGATACCTATTTTCAATCCACACCTGATACAAAAGGATTCAATCTTCTACATCTTAATGCAATGTATGACTTGTGCAATAAGCTATATGTGGATGCCTATATACAGCCTGGAAAATGCACAAATGAATTCAGAGCACTTACAAATATGGTTGATCGTTCTACAATACCAGAAAAAGTTATAATCATTGCAGATCGTGGATATGAGAGTTATAACGTATTTGCACACATCATGCAAAAAGGCTGGAATTATGTTATACGTGTCAAAGATAAAGGCAGCAATGGAATCCTTTCTGCTCTAGAACTACCTGATACAGACGAGTTTGATACAGATATACATTTGATTCTAACCAGGAAACAGACGAATGAAGTAAAATCTCACCCAGAACTTTATAAATTTGTACCTAAAGCATCAACATTTGATTACCTTGACTTACACCAGAATAAATTTTATCCAATCTCATTTAGAGTTGTTCGTTTTAAGATTACAGATGAAGTTTATGAAACGATTATAACAAACCTGAATCGTACAGAGTTCTCACCGAACATGATCAAAGAACTTTACCATAGACGATGGGGAATTGAAACTTCCTTCCGCGAACTAAAATATGCGCTTGGGCTCACTTACTTTCATTCCAAAAAAGTGGAGTACATTACTCAAGAAGTATTTGCAAGACTTGTCATGTATAACTTTTGCGAGATGATTACCCTGAATGTAATTATCAAACAGAAGTCAACAAAGCACGGGTATCAAGTGAATTTTACCGTGGCAATCCAGATATGCAGACACTTTTTAAGAATCCGAAGCAATGTACATCCACCAGATGTTGAAGCACTCATTCAAAAGAATGTTCTACCTGTTGCGAGAAGGCCGCAAAGTCGCTCGCAAAACCAAAACTAGGTCGTCAGTAAGCTTCCTCTACAGAGTAGCATAATATCCACTTCCACATCAATAATATCTTAAGCAGATTTTAGCTGTCTGCTTAATTTGCATCCCCAAAAATGAATATTTCATAACAAAAAAACACATCTAGAAATAAAAATCTATTTCTTGATGTGTCTTCTTTGTCTTTAATCTTTAACTTACAATGTATATAACCTTAACTAAATGACATTGCTCGAAAGAGATTCTCTTTTTTTTCTCAAGGAGCGTGTCCAGCAAAGCTGGTCACTTACAAGTTGGTGAAAGTCCAACCTGCGTAATCGCCAAGGAGCGCAGTAGATATATGACCATGTATAGTTGAGAAACTATGCATGAAGCGTCACGAAAATGGACCCAAGTGGTTCTATCAAAAGTACAGACCGTAACATAAAGTGAAGCCTGCAGCACTGTTAGAAAACCTTGAAAGAGGGCAAAGGAACTGACGAGCTACTTTCTTGATAGCGAAGTCCATGGAAATCAAAGTAGAACTTGGAGCCTTTGATGAAGAAGTTCCCGGTGTATGGGGAACGGTATGTACTGAATGTAAGAGACTGGAACTGGAGAGTTCCTAACCGACACATGAAAATGTAACTTTGAAACCTATAAGCGTAAGCGAAGTGGTGGACTGTCGGAAGGAAATCGGAGGGGAACATAGTACCGATGATGATACAGACAACAAAACTGTATCTAGGAAAGGTTCCCTACTTAGTTCAAGTTTTCTAAGGAGGTAAGAGTGAGTGAATGTCGAAAAGACTAATAACACCAAAGAAAAAGTTCAACAACTCCAAAGAAAACTATACCAATCAGCCAAGATAAATAGTGGGAGGCGATATCACGCATTATATGATAAGGTATATCAAAAAGATCTACTATATCAGGGATGGCAACAAGTAAGAGCAAATCAAGGAAGTGCAGGAATCGACAAGCAAACCATAGAAGACATAGAATTCTATGGTGTGGAGAAACTGATTGCAGAGATTCAAGAAGACTTAATGCAAGGTAAGTATAAGCCACAGCCAGTAAGAAGAGTGTACATCCCCAAAGCAAATGGGAAAGAACGACCACTTGGAATACCAACAGTAAAAGACCGAATTGTCCAGACGGCAACAAAGATAGTTATAGAACCGATATTTGAGGCAGACTTTAAAGACTGCTCCTATGGATTCAGGCCAAAGAAAAATGCACACCAAGCATTAGAAAACATACGAAAAGCCTGTAATAATAAAGGTATGTATGTTTTAGATGCGGACATTAAAGGCTACTTTGATCATATAAATCACAAGAAGCTAATCATGTTGGTGGAGAAGCGAATCAGTGACCGACGGGTTGTAAAGTTGATAAGGAAATGGCTTGAAGCAGGGGTTATGGAAAATGGGGAAGTGGAAACTAGCTACATAGGAAGTCCGCAAGGTGGTGTTATATCCCCATTATTGGCAAATATATATCTAGACTATTTAGACACGATATGGGAAAGACACTATGGACATTTAGGCAAGCTCATACGCTACGCAGATGACTTTGTGATTGTTTGCAAGAATCACAAAAATGTCTCCCATAGCTATAAGGCAATAAAGTTAATTATGACAAAGTTGGAACTGGACCTAAGCATGGAGAAGACAAGAATAGTTAATCTGTGGGAAGGGAAAGATGGATTTGATTTTCTAGGATATCATAATAGGAAAGTTAAATTAAAGATGAAAAGTGGCGCACAATGTTATGCTTTGGAGCAATGGATAAGCAAAAATGCCATCAGTAAAGTGCGGGATAAAGTCAAAGAAACACTAAAGGATGCAACGCTCTATCAGGACTTAGAGATAGTAATCAAGAAACTAAATCGGAAGATTGATGGATGGAGAAATTACTACGGTAAATCGCCAATAAGGGTACTACTTAGAATAGACAGATATATACTTAAACGTCTAGTTTATTGGTACAATCGAAAACATCAAACAAAGAGGAAGAGAAAAGATTACGGGAGGCTAATGATTAAGTTCAAGGAAATAGGACTTAAGAGAGTTGCATTTGCATCGTAATGCAGATGGAAGAAGAACTTCGGAAAGCCGTATGAGGGAGAACCTCACGTACGGTTTGATGAGGAGGTTCTGGCAGAGGCATTGCCAAAGCCAGAACTTTACTCTACAAGTCATACTATAGTATTCAGCCTTGAAACGTGGCAGAATACGTCAAGGACCTTTCCTGTCGAACCGTTCAGAAATATGAGCAGAGCTCATAACGAAGCGAAGCTTCTTTTCTTGTTTGAATATATTACTTAAATTATTTA
>JAGXFY010000040.1:0-12239 GCA_024636985.1 Clostridiales bacterium
ATCCGAAGAATCACTCACTACCTTCTCGCTCGACTTGCATGTGTTAGGCACGCCGCCAGCGTTCATCCTGAGCCAGGATCAAACTCTCATGTTTAATCTCTTGCTATAGAATACTCGCTGGTCTTTTTTTGACTTGAGCTTGCGCTCTTGTTACTAAAAAACCAAGCTTGCTTTTGCTACATAATGAATTACATAGCGTCCGTTTTAAATTACTTTTTGATAGGTTGGTTTACTGTTCAGTTTTCAATGTTCAGGTCTTTTACAGCCCTGTATTTCTAAGGCTTTCCTTGTTTCTTCTACTTCGTTACCTCTTGGGGCAACAGAGAGAATTATATCATCCACCATCTTATAAGTCAACACTTTTTTTTATCTTTTTTCTTTCTTCTTCTCTTGCCTTTCCTTCTAACTTTTTCAGACACTACATGTGGTGGTTTCAGCCCTTTTTACACACTTTGTGATACAAGAGTGACGATCAGGCGAAAAATGAACACTTACTACTTCTTAATTACTTAAGGTTCTTGAAAATGTTCCTCTCGACTAAGACTAGGCTCGCGTCTAATGGCCATCGCCAACACCGACCATGAAGTTCCTGGTAGTAAGAAAAGAGGCGTTGCCTCGGTATGAGCTATGCTCATATTTCTGAACACTTCAAAGGAAAGTAACCTTGACGCATCATGTCAGTCTTCAAGACATGATGTTAAAACAAAGGACTTTTCTATGAAGCTGTGTGTGTGACTAGGCTCATAAGAAAGTAACCTCATGCATCATGTCAAGCTTCAAGACATGATGCTAAAATGAAAACTTTCTTATGAAATTTGCAAGACAGCAGGAAGCTGTCCGCCGACTTTTGGTGCAGGACGCACCAACCGGAGGCCGTAGTCACATAGACTGTGGAAGGGTTTTCATGGGACCCACTTTCTATACCTAATAAAAGACAAATAAAAAAGCCCATAAAAATATGCGCTTTAATACATCATAGCTAGATTATAGAGGTCTTACTTCAACGCATTACCCAAATTCATAATAAAATACTGTATTGGATTATTATAATAGAAGAGTTTTGTAAAAATCGAGTTTTCTATTAATTCTGACAAAGTTTCTGTAGCCTGAATCGATATAATAAAAGATAGTGACATCGTCGTCACCCATACAATAAGGATACCAATCACAAGCCCAACAGAAAATCCACCCAATTTATTCATGGACTTAACAATCGGAAGCCTTGTTAAAATATCTAATACAATCACCACCGCATTTAACAAGAGGGACACAATTAAAAATACAATCAGAAAAACAAAGGCATTAACTGCCATCGTAGCAATGGAACCACTGATATAATCACCTAGTCCATCGGCTTCCAATTTGTCATTGATCTCAGGTGTGTTGTTTTTTTCAAGAAATCTTAAAATGTTTCCAGGTAAATTAATAGCTCCGGATACAATGACTTCTTCCAAATCCGTATCCTGGTCACCCATCAAATTCTCTATCTTAAGCAGTTCTACCGTTTTTTCTCCAATCATTTGGTCAAATGAAGTATTGTTTATAATCAACCCACTGACTTGCGGTGATATTAATAAGGTCAATACCAATGCCACTATGGTAGAAGTTAATCCAAATAAAGTTTTTACAAAGCCTTTAATCATTCCATTTATAGCGCAAAAAAGAATGATGGCTATGAGTATTATGTCTAATGTATTCATCGATAGCCTCCAATTGTCAACGGATCTAAATATCTTTTAGTTTAAGTATCTCAAAGTCATATTCATACTCAATTAAATATCGGTTATTACTAATTTCATATATACTTATTACATCCTTGTGCAAATTAGTTTCCCAGACTTTGCGTTTACCGATGTATTTCATGACACGAGACCCTTGAATCACAAAAAGTGCTTCCCCTTGTGTGGACAGATTGGTCACCGCTTCTTCAAATGTTAGTTCGATTTCAATTTCACCTTTTTTTGAGAAAACCATGACTTTTTGACTTAGAACCTCGCCCTCAGGGTTAAGTGCTTGGCCAAATTTTAGAATCAACTGCTCCTTTAAGGCATCTACATCTTCAATCTCTGCATCAAGAGGTATGGACTTAATAAGCTCAGGTAAGGGATCGATATAATAAAAAGATAGAAGATTGTCCCCTATTACAACTGCATGCTCATTATCCAAAAAATTGATTCTAGCTGCTAAAGTCCCGTTAAGGCGTTCATGCCCAACTACACGGTCAGTAAATTCTTCGCCCTTACCGGAAAAATCTAAAAAGGTAATCATGGACTCAATAACATGCTGTGTGACATCCAAGTGGGAAGTCATCATGCGTGATGCATCTTTTGCAACCGCAACAGAAATAGGAAATCCATCTTCTTTAAAAATAGTTCTTCTTTCAACAACCACTTTACCTTGATAATCGTACATATTTATAAAATGCTTATTGTCTTCTTCTAAAATCAGAGCTAAAAAACCAACTTCATTCAGGCTGCCACTAACAATATTGTGATTTGTCTTAATTGTTGCAATATTTCCATCACCATCAAAAATATAAGCTTCTTTCCCAGTTATATTCACCACTGCCATATAAGGTGCTTCAACAAGAAAAAGGAGCTCATTCAGATGATAAGACTTATTCCAAACACTCTTTTGATCAAAAGTGTATTTGGTTAAGCCTTCTCTTGTTGCAATATAGTAACCATCAGACATGGTTGTTATTTGAGATCCTTTGAGTGTGTCCAGTTTTCCAGACCCAATAGCTTCTAGATATATTGTACCCCTGTTAATTAAATGATAGTTTGGACGTATGAACAGGCCATAAATCAATACAAAGATTAGCAATGCCAGAAAAAATATAATAGGCCTAGATTTTTTTTTATCTATCGTCATCATAATCTCCTATGGATTATTGCATCAGATCATTATAAGACTCAATGTAATGACTGGCAGAATTTTCCCAAGAAAATCGCTTGTTCATGCCACGTTCAACCAACAGTTCCCAAGTGTCTTTATTATAAAAATAACTGATTGCTCTTCTTATACTTAGTTCAAAATCTTGTCCATTATAATTCTTAAATATAAAACCGGTTCCCTCTTCAGGATTATCAGTATAGTCCACTATTGTATCCACCAAACCACCTGTCTTACGAACGATTGGAACAGCGCCGTACCTTAAGCTATAAAGTTGAGATAGGCCACAAGGTTCGAAAAGTGAAGGCATTAAAAAGAAATCGCAAGCACCGTAAATCTGTCTCGCATGCTTTTGATCAAACTGAATGGTGACATTGACTTTATCTGGATATTCTTCCATCAATTCTTTTAAACGTTTTTCATAATATTTGTCACCAGAACCTAAAATCATAAATTGTACGTCTTCATGTAAAAGCTGTTCCATGGCATAAATAATCAAATCAATCCCTTTTTGCTCTGCAAGTCGCGTGACAACCCCAAATAATGGTACATTTTTTTGAGGTAAATCCACTTTTTTCTGCACCAATTTTTTATGCTCTAAGCGCTTTGTTCTAAAGTTTGATGCTCCAAAATTCAACAATAAAGCAGGGTCTGTTTCAGGATCATACTTATCATAATAAATGCCGTTTACAATACCTCTTATTTTGTAGCTATACTTTCTAAGAATACCATCCAGACCATAGCCAAACCAAGGTGTCTGAATCTCATTTGCATATGTTTTACTGACAGTCGTTACTAAATCACCATAGACAATTCCCGCTTTCATAAAGCAAATTTTACCATAATATTCTATGGCTTCAACCTTGAAATATCTAGGTGATAAATTAAGTGCATCAAGTGTATCTCTTTCAAAAACGCCTTGATATTGTAAATTGTGTATGGTAAATATAATCTTGATTTTATTATAGAAATCAAGGTTAGAATATTCTTCTTTTAACAGTAATCCGATTAAAGCTGTTTGCCAATCATTCAAATGAATGATGTCCGGCTTTAAATCTAGAAACATTAGCATTTCTAAAGTCGCTTTACAGAAAAAACCAAAACGTTCACCATCATCATCGTAACCATAGAAGGTATCACGGTTAAAGTAGTCATCATTACCAATAAAGTACGTGGTTAGACCACCCTCTACTAAGTAATATACATCTGCTACATTGGCTTTACCGCCAGCTTCCACGATAAAGCTAAAAGATTTTTTTATAGGAAAGTTTTCACTGATTCCTTTGAATTTTGGCATGACCCTAGTTGTTTCAACATTTTGAGCCATAAGGGCATAAGGTAAGGCTTCCGCAACGTCAGCCAAGCCGCCGGTCGCAGCATATGGAACGATTTCCGGTGAAACATACAAAACATTTAGCTTATCCGCCATAGCAGGTCCTCTACTTTCATATCAATCTATTTACTTAATCATTCATGTGTAGAATTTGTCGCATATTGATTATTATATCATAAATCTAATGAAGATAACAATGAATGTCAATTATATCTAATTTATTCTTCTACAAGATACCCCTTATTACGTAGCTCATTTTCTATAGCATCCAATATACTTTCTGATTTTGCTTCTACTGTATGGTAATGATTGCCTTTTGTAAGCGTCATAAGTGGAACGAACTCTTTACTCAAGGTTCTTATTAGAAAATCGTTCACTTGTCTTCTTGAACCTAGATGCATATCCACTGATATCTCACCATATGCCAGATGACTCACAATGGTGTTTAACAATAAACCGCCATTGTCTACTACAATATAGAGTTCATCCTCGATGGCATCTTCGGGATGCTTTACACAAAAAACTCTCTTATAGGTATCTGTTTTAACCTTATAAATCCGATACCCTTCTGAAGTGGATATGATTTCAACCCCTTGTGCTCTCAGCAGGGCTATGTCCTGCACAATGACCTGACGACTGACTTCAAACATCTTGGCCATTTGTGTCCCCGTTATGGCTTGGGTATTTTCCCTCAAGACTTCCATAATCCTATCTCTTCTTTCTAATCCATCCATATTTCACCTTTTCCTTTTGTCATGTGTCGTTGGCTATAATTCATCTAACGGGAATCTTACGATGAATTTGACGCCATCGGATGTATTGCGTACAAAATAACTGATCCGGTGGTGATCAAATACCTTACCTGCAACCGCAAGTCCTATACCCGTTCCTTCTTTTCCTTCACTGTTCTTACCTTTATAAAAGCTTCCAAATATCTTTGGAATATCTTCATCCTCTATGAATGGTCCCGCATTACTTATGGTAACAGTCACACAACGATCCACAAGTGACGTTTCAAACCCTATACCTGACCCCTTATCAGCATATTTGATCGCATTATTTAAAATATTTCTTATGGCTTGTTCCAATTTAATCCGATCGCCCTTAAACATGACTGATGTTTTTAATGCTTTATAATGAAGACTTTTGTCAGATTGAATCAGAAGGGTTTGATAGGCTTCCTGTATATGATCGAAAAACTCTTTTAAATCCATGTCTTCTTTTGTAATAGAAAAAGTTCCTGCTTCAAGCTCTGATAACTGTAACAGGTCTTTAATCATATGACTCATCTTATCACTTTCTTCATATATAATCTTATAGTAATCTTTACGCTCTTCCTCAGATTCAACAACACCGTCTTCAAGGGCTTCAATATAACCGTGAATAATAGACAAAGGTGTTTGAAGTTCATGTGATACTTGAGCTACGAATTCTTTTCTAAGAACATCCAATGCCTTTTCTTTACTTAATTCATATTGTAATGCTTTAATTGTGGCGTCGAGCCTGGTGGCCAATGCATTGAAGGTGGCACCTAATTCTCCGATCTCATCTTTTCTATCTTCTTCATATTGCACATCAAATTTGAGTTGACGTAGCTCATTTGCCATTAATGTGAGTCTTTTAATCGGACGGGTCATGTTTGTAGAAATAACACCTGCCATCAACATAGCAATAATCAAGATAATAATACCCACATAATTCATAAAGGCACTAATGGCTTCTATCGTCTGGTCCATTGCCGTTATCGGAATTTGTAACATGACGACACCGTTACTTGAAAGACGTTCACTATAGACGAGCCACCGTGTTTCTTTGACCGGATAGTTGGTCTCAAGGACGTAGGCCTTTACCCCATTCACTTCAATGTCTTTTATAATTTTTCCTTTTGAATATTTTAACACATCCTCATCCGATATAACAATACCTGCTTCTGCGTCATATATACTGATTTTACCTTCAAAATTATAACCTAAGTATTCAAAATCTTGAATTCTATCTATAGGTGATGGACTCACTTGAATAATGGTTTCAATCTGTTGTATTGTTTTTTGCATGGTTGTTACTTTCTGTCTGTAGTAATAAGGTTCAATAAAAAACTCCATACTCAACCATAAAATCAAAAAAATAATAAGGACTAGTCCTAAGAAAGCTATAAATAACTTACCCCTAATTGTTTTCATATTTACACCTCAAACCTATAGCCTACACCTCTTACGGTTTGTATACGGTCACCTTCAACGCCCATTTTCTTTCTTAGTCGTTTTATAACCGTATCCACTGTCCGATCGTCTCCGAAATAATCAAACCCCCAAACTCTATTAAGTATCTGTTCCCTTGATAGTGCTTGATTGGCATTGTCTACGAAGTACATTAAGCAATCATATTCTTTTGGGCTGAACGTCATATCTTCTCCATCAACCAATATGCGTCTTGCGCCTGTATCAATCGACAATACACCAAATTGCATTTTTTCATTAGTGGAAGTTACGTTGGTTCTTTTTAACAAAGCTTTTATCCTTGCCATCAACTCTCTCGTACTAAAAGGCTTTGTGACATAGTCATCAATACCAACATCAAATCCTTGAAGTTTATCGTCTTCTGCCGACCTTGCCGTTAACATAATAATCGGAACTTGACTTGTTTTTCGAATTTCCTTACTCACTTCATAGCCATTTTTAAAAGGCATCATGACATCCAGAACCACTAAATCAATGGTTTCAGTATCAAAGATTTTTAGCGCTTCTACACCGTTAGAAGCTTCATGAACATGAAATCCTTCTAAAAATAAATACTTTTTTATAAGCTTTCTTAATTTTTCTTCATCCTCAACAACCAGAATGTTTATCTGATACATTCAATCACTTCCATTTTCTATTTAATATTCATTTCTTGTGCATTTTAACTATCTCTACTATACCAAATTATTGTGACAAAATTATGACGAAATTTGTCCTTTATTTCAACGATATTTTGTGTTATATTGATTGAACTAAACCGTATTTTTTGTTAAAATAAGGTTGACTGATAACCGACTGATGAAGGGAGAAGTTATTATGAAGTATATCCGGCCGTACTGGGACACAGCGCTTGCCCTTTTACTTTTATGGTGTATTATGAACGGTTCCTTTGGATTATCTACTCTCATATCGGGTTCTATTGCCTCGCTTATTACCGTCATCATGGTGCGACTTTTATTCTCTAATAATGATCATGTTAAAAATTATCGTGTCCCCCTCTATCTTTTCTTGTGGTTTTTTTTCGTCTTGATTTATCAAATCATCAAATCTGCCATCTCGACAGTCATCTCAATATCAAAAAATAATATAGATCCAGTGATTATTGAACTCGACACATCTATCAATAACCACTGGTTTCAATGTCTTGTGGCAAATAGTATAACCTTAACACCAGGTACGGTTACCATTGATAAGACCGATCACCACCTCGTGATTTTATGGCTTTATCCAACCACCCATGATAAAAAGGCACAAGCTGTTGCTATCTTTGGTCCTTTTGAAAGGATACTTAAGAGAGGAGACAACTACTAATGTCATATTTGATGTATACTTTGTTACTCTTGTCATTACTATGTCTTCTTCGGGTGCTTATTGGTCCAACCATTTGGGACCGCATTCTAGGCTTTAATCTTTTTTCAGCTATATTTATTCTTATCATTTTACTTTATACTGTCACTGAAAACCAGTCCTATTTAATTGATGTGGCTTTGGTTTACACCCTTCTTGGTTTTATTAGTATTGTATTTATTACAAGGTTCTTGCAAAAGAAAGGGGATATATAATGGCACTTCATGAAATCTTAGGTATGGTTTTTATTACCATTGGTATCCTATTTATAATCATTGGTATATTCGGTTTGTACCGTTATAAAGATTTTTATACGCGTGCAAGTGTTTCATCCTTAATTGATAGTGCAGGCTTTTTGTTCATATCCTTTGGTATCATTTTGTTTAAAGGAATATCTACTTTTTCATTAAAAATACTTTTTTTAATTTTGTTAACCTTACTGCTCAACCCCTTAGCCAGCCATTTTACTGTTAGAGGTGCCTATTTAAGTGGTCATAGACCTAGGAAGGAGCACTGACATGCTGTACATTGTTCTATTCTTGATGATTGTTTTCGCCATAGCATCCATTCAAACCAGCAGTTTGAGACATGCCGTTATTTACTTATGCGTCTTCTCGTTACTATGTTCTTTTGCTTATGTGCTCTATCAGGCCCCTGATGTCGCTATGGCAGAGGCTGTTATCGGTTGTACTTTGTCAACCGTTTTGTATCTGGTTGCCATAAAAAAATACCGTGTTTTTCGCGTATATTATTCTGGACATGTTACTTTACTTGAAAAACAACCTGAATTTAATGTTCTTAAAAATAATCTCACAACAATGATGGACAACTTTTTAAGAGAGCATGAGCTTGAACTCGATTTGATAGACACTAAAGAAACCTTTGATGAGATCCATGGTAATCATGATTATGACGTCATAGTCGAGCATGACAATAAGGGTATAACTATGTTCGGTTCCCAGTCTAATTATCTCTATGATGGATTGGTAACCTATCTTATTGATCATAATGCTTTTGATATTGATTACGAGTACATTCTTGAGGAAGAAGGGGATGAACTTCTATGAGACGTAAAATCACTGCTGCTTTTATTATAGGTATATTTCTACTTATTATTTCTGTAAATGTTATACCTCTTGAGACGAGTACGGATCTATTTCATTACTATATAAATAATTTTAAAGCAGATACAGGGGCTGGGAATAGTGTCACTGCCATCTACCTAAACTATCGTCTCTTTGATACTTTTTTTGAAACCTTACTCTTACTTGTATCGGTTATTGGTATCATTTATTTTTCTAGACATGAAGGTGATTATTAATGGGAAAACATTCAGAATTGTTTGCACAAACTATGGGGCTTGTATATCCCATCATAATACTTTATGGTTTTTATATCATCTATAACGGACACCTGACACCTGGTGGTGGTTTTCAAGGTGGTGCTATTCTAGCCGGTGTTTTTACCATTCAATATCTAACGACAGATACCAAAAATGTTAGTCTTGATATACTTAACCGTGTTGAAAAAACCATCTATTTGTTGTTACTAATTACCGGTATTCTGATTGTATTCTATATGAATCAGGAACTTACCCTTATCCAAAAAAGCTACTATCTTCTATTGATGAATACCCTAATTGGTGTAAAAGTCAGTTGTGGTTTAACCGTAATTTTTTATCGATTTGTTCTTTTTGAAAGTAGGTAATTCTATGGAAAGATTATTTAACGGCGAGTCCATC
This sequence comes from Clostridiales bacterium, assembly GCA_024636985.1. Classification (GTDB taxonomy): domain Bacteria; phylum Bacillota; class Clostridia; order Lachnospirales; family Vallitaleaceae; genus Petrocella. Next base: position 9,554 of record JAGXFY010000040.1, read on the forward strand.
AGTATCTTACTCTTCCTTATTGGTGTCTATGGACTACTGGCAAGACGGAATATCATTAAAACGGTTATTGCTTTGGCCATTATGCAGTCCGCTATCATACTCTTTTTCTTAACCATCAATTACGAGGATGGACGCATTCCGCCCATTGGAGATGTAACCATACATACTGCTGTAGATCCTGTACCACAGGCCTTAATGATTACAGCAATTGTTATTGGTGTGGCTGTTACTGCCGTAAGTCTGACTATGTTTATAAGCTTATATCATCATTACGGGACTACAAATTGGTTAAAGGTCATCAATAAAAGGCGTGAAGATTAGACGAGGTGATATATGTCATTATTTTGGTTAGTCGTTCTCCCTATCATAACGGCATTAATTGGTTATTTAAGTCATTATAAAAGAATTTATATATTAGTCGGTATTGCCCAGCTTTGTACTTTAGGCGTGGCACTCTTAACATTTATTCAGGTTATTACATCCGGACCAATCACTCAGGCACTAGGTGATTACCAAGGATCTATCGGAATCAATCTGGTTGCTGATCCCATCAGCAGTTTTTTTGTGGTTCTTACTTGTTTCTTATTTACGGCCATGTTATTGTTCAACTACCATAAATCATATATGAACCGACTTTTCTTATTTCTTTTCCTAACTCTACAAGGTTTAATTGTTGCTGTTTTTCTATCCAATGACCTATTTGATATTTATACTTTGCTTGAGGTTTCGACGGTCGTTGTAAGTATACTCATTATGTACAAAAGAGATAGCCAGTCCATTTATGACGGTATGGTTTATCTCTTAACCAATCTTGTTTCAATGGCATTTTTTCTATTTGGACTTGGCTATATTTATAAGATATTTGGCACTTTAGATCTTACCGCATTAAAAGCTGCCATACCTTATGTTGAAAATACAGATACCTTAATACTACCTTATGCCTTTCTTATTACAGCTATTGGACTTAAATCTGCGTTAATGCCTTTATTCAGTTGGTTACCACGGGCACACGGAACCCCTTCAGCGCCTTCAATAGTTTCAGCAGTTTTATCCGGTATTTTTGTCAAGGGCGGTGTCTATTTATTCATACGGTTCCAAGATACTTTTAAATTGGGCCTAGATACCTCCCACATTTTTCTATTAATAGGTTTTGCAACCGCTGTAATCGGTTTTATTTTTGCTTTGTCACAGACGGATCTCAAATTACTCTTAGCTTATTCTACCGTCAGCCAGATTGGACTTATTGTTTTTGGCCTCTCACTTGGTTCAGATTATAGTTATTATGGTGCTGTCTATCATATCATGAACCATGCTGTTTTTAAGGCGACCTTATTCTTGACTGCCGGTATGATTATTGAGGAATATGAAACTAGGGATATTCGGAAAATCAAAGGGCTTTTTAAACGCATGCCTTTTGTTGCCATAATTGTGGTTATCGCCATCATGGGCATAACCGGTGCCCCTCTTTTTAATGGTAGTGTTTCAAAATCTCTCATTCAAAAGGGTATCTCTTATCAATCTTATCTGGAATACGGACTCCTCTTTATTAACCTTGGAACCATCATTACCTACATTAAATATGCTACTATATTAACCGGTGATCAACAGAAGGGTCACTCTGTTAGATGGAATCAAAAAGTTGCTTTAAGCGTATTAGCCTTTGCCTGTATTTTAGGTGGGCTTTTGGGTCAGTGGTTTGTTGGCATCCTCTTTGACTTAGATATAGATTTAAGTTTCTCGGATCTTGTAAATAAAGGCGGTGTCTATTTAATAAGCCTCCTTATAGGGTATATTTTCTTCAAATATTGGTATCCTAAGATACATTTTTTTAAGACTATGCGTGAAATCGAACTCAGCTTTAATGAAATCATCTTTACGATTGTTTTTTTCTTTGGTAGTTTTTTAAGCTATTTACTTGTGTTCCATGGCTAGAACTTCTATACTAAATGGACTGCGAAAGCCACTGTAACCATAGCGTTTAGATATTTTTACTGCTTTTATTGTGTATCTTACTATAATTAATTAATGAAATGAGGATTATTATGTATCGTTTATGGGGAAAAATTATGATAGATAGTCGTTTCCGGTCTGACTATGTTTTTGAACTTGAAGATGGGGACATTGCAAGTCCGACTAGTTTAAAAAAGGGTCTGGAATTTTTGACTTTGCATTTTGATATTGAGATGCCTATGTGGCTATCTGATAATGAAAAAGACTATGCACGTTTTAGAAAAACTCGGTTCTATAATGATCATTTTATCGAAACCATTGATTTCGATTATTTTGAGATTGAGGTCATTGAGGATAAGAAGAAAAAGCATAAAAAAGGTGATTTTTAATAACGCTTGTGTTTCTTACTAAGACAAAGAGTCTTGAGTGCATATCCTATGCCCTAAGACTCTTTTCAGTTCTACTCTTTATTTTAATTTATGATTATCGATAGTGACCACTGGCCCTACGATTCACATGGTAGAAGACCACATCTCCTTCCATTAGGCTGATACCGGCTATGTTTGTTTTATACCCTTCATTTATCCAGGCGTTACCTAGGTCTGCTGTTTTATAGGTATTATAGGCCTCTAGGGTCTCTAGGTCTCTTAAGCTCTTAATGTTATGGTAGCCTTTTATGTCAAAGTTCACAGCGATATAACCTTTTGTAATAAAGGGGGCTTCTCCTATTTTTAGA
>JAGXFY010000041.1:0-27267 GCA_024636985.1 Clostridiales bacterium
ATTTCATGGGCGATACGTGTAACCATGCGTCCTATAGCCTGTTGGTCCAATATATATTTCATAGTCGTGTCCCTCTCCTTTTGGCAAATAAAAAGACCTCTTATTAAATAACATAATAAGAAGCCGTAGCAATTACGATCGACAACCTCTTATTAGTCTCACGGAACTAATTTAAAAAGATTCTGGATAATGAATTTTTGTGAAGTTGATACATTCATAACTATATATTGCATGTGAAAGTTCACTATATAGTTTTGATGCTTTAACCAAACATTAAATATAATTTAACATAGAGTTCTATTCTTGTCTATGTTTTTATGATGAAATGTATTATTTTTTATATCCAAGACGAAGCAATGCATTTTCAAAATCAATAGGCCTTTGCGCTGTAAAGGACATATACTGGCCTGTTGATGGATGTATAAAGCCAAGTGTCTTTGCATGAAGCATCTGTCCAGGCAACTTCATATGGCTATTTCTAGGGCCATAGAGAGGGTCTCCAAGTAACGGATGATTGATACTGGCCATATGAACACGAATTTGGTGGGTACGCCCTGTTTCAAGCTTAAGTTCGATATGTGTAAAACCATGTTCTAATCGATTTAGGACTTTATAATGGGTAATTGCATCTTTGCCATTCTTGAAATTAATGGCCATTTTCTTTCGGTTAATCGGGTGACGACCGATAGGACCTTCTATAGTCCCCTCCTCGTCTTTAACATTGTTATAGACAATGGCTTCATAGAGGCGATCAACTTTGTGTTCTTTAAGCTGTTCTGCTACATGTACGTGGGAATGGTCATTCTTACATACAACCAGAAGACCTGTGGTATCTTTATCAATACGATGAACGATTCCAGGACGCAACTCACCATTGATTCCGGACAGACTTGACTTACAGTGGTGCATAATACCATTAACTAAGGTATCTTCATAGTGACCGGGTGCCGGATGTACAACCATATCAACCGGCTTATTAATGATTAGAAGGTCAGGGTCCTCGTAAACAATATCTAGGCGCATAGGCGTTGGCGTTATAGCGACATCCTTAACAACAGGTATTGTCAGTTTTACCTTGTCCCCCAGTTGTACTTTATAATTGGATTTGACCGGTAAAAGATTTATGGTAACATGCCCTTCTATAATCCACTTTTGAATATGGGATCTTGTTACATCCGATAACTTAGATGTTAGATGTTTGTCTAATCTTTCACCAATTTCCTCTTTAGAGACAATAAATTCTTGATTATTCATGACGACCACGCAACCATTTCTTAATATCTAGATCTTCTTCTTCATAATGAAACAGAACAAGATAAATAAGCGTGAAGCATGCAACAACGACTAAGATATCCGCTACGTTAAAAACGGGAAACTCAAACCAGTGAAAATGAAACATATCAACCACAAATCCATTCCTCATTCTGTCGATGAAATTTCCAAGAGCGCCTGAAAACAAAAGAACCATGGTAACCCTCAATGGAATATATGATTTTTCTCTTGGAAGAATATAGTAAATGACGATCATGGCTAATAACGTTAGGATCGTAAAGATAGCAAAAACTATAATTTGGTTTTGTAACATACCAAAAGCTGCACCACGATTTTCAACATAGGTTAGCTTGAAAATCCCTTCAAGGATCACAATATCATTTTGTTGTTTTAAATGTGCTATGGTTAACCATTTTGTCCATTGATCGAATCCAACCAATGCTATAATGCAAATTATACTTATTATAAACATAAAAACACCTATTTAAGGATTGCCTTAATACCTTCCATAATCAATTTCTCGTCCAACTGATTGTCCATATAGCATGTTCCTATTGTTTTAAGTAGGACAAAATTAAGCTGATGATGTTTTGTTTTTTTATCAAAAAACAACTCTTTGTAAATAGTCTCCGGCGATAAACCATCGATTTTAACCGGAAGATTATATAAATCTAATAGAGATGAAATTCTATCCATATCCGAGGTTGTTAGATGGCCAATGGCATGACTGATATGAGAAGCTGCTAACATACCGAGGGCTACACATTCACCATGAAGGCGCTTGAAATTCATTAATCTTTCAATAGCATGCCCGATCGTGTGTCCGAAATTAAGTGTGGCCCTTAGCCCCTGCTCTCTTTCATCTTTTGATACGACTTCTGACTTAATAAGACAAGACAACTTAATCAGCTCTGTAATGGCTTCATGATTCAGCCCTTTAATGGCATCCACGTTATTTTCTAGAAAGGACATATTGGCTTCATCTTTAATTAAACTATGCTTAATGACTTCACCCATGCCCGAAGCAAATTCTTGGGTAGGTAATGTTCTAAGGGTCTTTGTGTTAACATAAACCATTTCAGGTTGATGGAATGCGCCAACAATATTTTTATAGCCATTAAAATCAATACCGGTCTTACCACCTATGCTGCTATCTACTTGAGCGAGTAGACTTGTTGGTACCTGAATGAAGTCAATACCGCGCATATAAGTTGCGGCTGTAAAACCCACCATGTCTCCTACAACACCACCACCAAGAGCAATTAATAGGGATTGTCGATCAAATTGATTGGTAATTAAGAAATCATAGATTAAGTTTATGGTTTTATAATTCTTATTCATTTCACCATGAGCAAAATTAAAACTTAAAATCTCAACATTAAGGGATTCAAGGACTGTTTTTACTTCGGAAGTATATAATGGCGCAACTTGATCATCGGATATAATCGCGATTTTGCTATAATTTTTTTTAAGTTCTAAGATATGTTCAGGTAGGGATTTAAAAGAAGCCTCAAAATGTATGTTATAGTTTTTAAGGGGTGTTTCTACATGTATTGAATTCATAAGTCCTCCAAATAAAACTGCCTAAGCATACTTAGACAGTTGATTTTGCATATTCATAATCATCTATGACTCAAAAGTCTCGTCACTAGTTTCCCTTTGATTTTCTTCCTCAACATCTTCTTCATCAAATGTATAGGACCCATTAAGAGGGACTGCATTTATGCTCTTTAGAAGTTCAAGTTCATTCTTTTCCGTCATCTCAAGCTGAGCATTTAAAAAATGCTTGATTTGAATTTTGGACGCATCATATTGCTTGATGAGTTCTTCTCTTTTTTTATTGATGGTATAAACCTCATTCTTACCTTCATTTACAATAGCCTGAGCATTGATTTCAGCTTCTTTTATAATCTGTTCAGCTTTTTTTCGTGCCAGATTTTTAGTCTCTTCAGCCATCTTTTCTGCTTGGATTAGAGTGTTTTGTAGGACATCTTCTATGGTTTTATAGTATTGTATGCCTTCATTAAGCATATTTACTTTATCTTTAAGTTCAATGTTTTCTTTATAGAGTTGCTCATAATTCACCAAGACTTCTCGAAGAAAGGTCTTGACTTCTCGATTGTTATAACCTGATACGCTTTTTGTAAATGTTTTTGATTCTATGTCTATCGGTGTTAGTCTAGCCATTATTACCCTCCTATTGATATCGATCGATTTCTACTACGATTCGATTTTTTTTTGTAATTTTCCCAATGCACGCCAAACGTATCTTCCCAATGCCTCGAATAGAGATGATATCGTTGGCTTTTACAATCCTACTTGTTTGAGATGTTTCCTTACCGTTAATAAAAACACGCCCCATTTGAATATAATGAACACCGTTCTGGCGAGACAATCCTGTACCTAGCTTAAGAATATTATCTAATCTTAAAGATGCCACGGTTCCTTTGATGTGATCATAGTTTTGTTCATTCATAATCTCAAAGTCTGCTTTAGTGATTTGTTTAAGATTGACCTTGGTTCTACCAATACTCACAATCTGATCCATGATAAAATCACCAATCGTGGCCATACATACCAAAGACATACCTTCTTCATCAACCAAGAGATCGCCGATTAATTTACGCTCTATTCCAAGACTCATAAGGGCGCCAAGATAATCACGGTGTGTAAGACTTTTTCCACTCATAATTACCGGTAACTGTACGCGTATATACATGACATGATCATCATAATCATAGTCAAACCCAGTTGCCTCCGAGGGATATAGAAATAGCATAACTCTTTCCGCTTGAGCATAACCACCATATGCTTGATAATATAAACCGGATTTATTCAGAAAAGACTTTGCTAAAGTTAATTGATGAAGATCTAAAAAATCTGTATATGTCATCCAATTCATAGCAATCGCTTTACGAGAAAGGTCTTCAAGCCTATGAAGAAATAATTGATCGGATTTATCTTTTGCTTCCATCAGAAATAAACCACCTTACATATATGGACGTAAATAATTTTGTAAGGTCGTTAAAATCAAATAAGCTATGAAAGGAGAGAAATCCAAAGCCATATTGGCACCGCCAAAAATCGATTTTTTGATCATCGTTCGAATGGGTACCAATATTGGATCAATGATACTGTGTAATAAACGTACTAAAAAGCTACCATGATTAATGGGCAACCATGAAATTAAGGCGCTCACAACAATCAAAGTACTTAAGATAACGAGAAAATAGTAAAGTGCACGAATAAATAAAACTGTCATAAAACCTCCAAAAAAGTCAGTAATTCATCTAATCTTCCTGAGTTTTCCAAGGTAAAATTATGCCGTTTGATTTGAGTTCTTCTCTAAAATCACCGGCAACATCTACATTTTCAGGGGCAATAATAAAGATATTGTTTGTTACCCTTTGAAGATTGCCATTTAATGTGTAGCAGGATCCACTAACAAAATCCATAATACGTTGCGCCACATTACGTTCCATATTTTCAAGATTAATAATCACCGGACGTTGGCTTTTAATATGATCACATATATCTTGCGCTTCATCATAGGATTCAGGTTGAATAACAACTACTTCCATTTGTACACTTGCTTGAAAATTTACTACTTTAGAAGCATTAGGTGTATCTTTACCCCCTGAAAAACTTCTGAAAGACCTTGTTTGTTCCCCTTGATTGTCTTTGATTGTTTGACGGTAAGCAGATTCTTGTATGTAATCTTCACGAACATCAATATCTTCTTGTTCATCATCATAATCGTTTAATTTCATCATATCCATCATTTTATCAATGAATTTTGCCATAATGTTCACCCCTTGTATTTAACCATATTATCAATAGTTTCGATCACCGAATAAAGCGGTTCCGATACGAATCATGGTAGCCCCTTCTTCGATAGCGACTTTAAAATCATTGGTCATACCCATAGATAGGACATCCATACTCACATTATCAAGGTTTTGTTCTTTTATGTCAACAGAAAGTTGGTATAAGGCTTTAAATATAGGGCGATTTTCCTCTGGATCATCAACGAAAGGTGCAATGGTCATTAGGCCTTCAATCTTAAGATGTTCCAATTGATGGATAGACCTAACCATGTCCATTACATCCTCGGTTTCTAAACCATACTTACTTTCTTCTTGGGCTACATTGACTTGTATAAGAATATGGGCAACCACATTTTTTTTCTTTGCCTCTTTTGATATTGCTTCAGCAAGACGATAGGAATCTACTGAATGAATAAGGTCGACTTTGTCGACAATATATTTAACTTTGTTGCGTTGCAGGTGTCCAATCATATGCCATTTTATATCCTCTTTTCTAAACTGTTCATATTTGTCACTGATTTCCTGAACTTTATTTTCACCAAAAATACGCATCCCGGCTTCATAACCTTCTTCTAGAATGCTGATCGGCTTTGTCTTAGACACATTCACTAAAACAACGCTTTTAGGATCTCTATCTACATTTAGACAAATGTTTGCAATTTGTTTTTTAATGTTATTAAGATTTTCTTGAATCATATGTGCCTCCTTAGTTGATTGTTTGGTATTCAGTCGTTGTGATACCTTCTGTAGCTATTCGGTCATATATTCTTACACCATAAGGTGTATATGGCGCTACGATACGATAATCGATATCTTTATATGTTGTTTCAATGAATTTGAAATCAGCAAATCCTTTATTAACCACATAAACACCCTCTAAATCTTCTGTCTTATCTATTATAAACTCTGTAGTAGCCATTGATTCAGGATTCGTATAGGACAACACATCACCGACTCGAATGGTGTCTGATATAGGGACATAGACGTAATCATCGACTTTCTGAAACAATCTTGCTGTTGTAAAATCGATGGTACTATCACCAGGTACTTCTTCAGAAGGCACTTTTTTATAGACACCATATTGATTATTTAGATATCCAAAGTACTGAGCAGGTATAACTGCAAATGACTTTTTAACAATTGCGGTTTCGGGTATTTTTATACCTTGATGATTTTCGTGTATGATTCTAAAATCAACAAAACGCTCATTTAAGAATTCATTTAACATGCGATCCGCTTCTATTTTTATATAAGTTTTATTATCTTCCGTAAATACTTGAATTTTTGCAACAATCTCTATGTCTTTTTCCACAAAATGAATGGTTTTATAATTCATATTTTCCAGTAACTTGGCACTTTCCGGATCAATTTCAGCAACAATATGCCATAAGTAATTATCGACAACTTTAAAAATGGGCTGTCCAACCGAAATATTTGTTTTGGTAACCGTGTCTTGTATTTTTGGTGTTCGGGATAAATCACTAATTTTAAAACTTTCTGTTGTAATATCTTCCATACCATCTATGATGTATGAGATCAAACCACTACTGGTTGCCTTATGCATACGGATATTATTACCTAACTCATTTTCTAACATATCAATATTTGAACTATCAGAAAGTCCCAAACTTCTTTGTTGTATTATAACAGTGTTTCGTATATCGCTGATATCATTCTCTAACTGTTTTCTTACAACATATGTATGGTTAAACTTTTTGCTGTGTTGGTTTATGACGTAATTTTTGATGCGATTTTGAAGATAACCGTAACTGTCCTCAAAGGATGGATCGCTACTATCTAGTTTTTGATTTGCCTTAAAAATCTCTTCATCCAATAAGGCTACATAATCCGTATCAGAAATTATACCACAAACGGTATTGGTGTTTCTAACTCGAGCACCTTCTGTCAAAAAATAGCGAATATCACCGGCTGAGTCAGCCGTGGTCACTATTTCTTTTCGTATGACCAAACCTGTGTATGTATTTGAGTTGGATAATGTACCAAGTTCTGCTATGGTATAGTTTACTTTTTCCTTTATGGCGAAAGAAATCATGATAAAAACTAAATAAGCCAATATAAGCACAAAAACGAAAACACCAAAATTCAAATGTTTAGTCGCCTCTGTCTTCAGAGATGTTTCAGATTTTAGTTTTAGATAGCGGTTGCTATTTTTCTTAGAAGCCATGTGACCACCCCATTTGTAAGTTCTCTAGACATTATATCATTTTACCTTGATATAATCCTTCTTTCAACATTTTTTTTTCAATACTTTCTTTAATAATCCACCAACTCGTATTCCAGTTACAAAACACAGTGTCATCTTTTGGAGCTCGACTGACCAGTCTTTGAACAGTGCAATTTGGATCAAGATGCGTCAAAAAGTCCACCACCCTCTTAATATAGTTGTCCATGGTATTCATCTCAAACAATCCCCGCGTGTACATGTCTTCAAAAACAGTATCTTTGGCGATATATAATGCATGTAATTTTACCATTTCTACATGAAGTTGATTCATCAATGCAGCCATTTTTAATACTTCATCATCTTCATCCCAGGGCAAGTTCATAATCAAATGGCTACATACCTTAAAACCATAATCATGAATTAGATTTGTGGCATTTATAAATGAATCCACATCATGTCCACGATTAATTTTTATCAGTGTTTCATCATTGGTCGTTTGAAGACCAAGTTCGATGACAATTTCTACGTTATAGGTGTCTTGGATATTTTTAAGTATTTTAAGATGTTCACGATCAATACAGTCCGGTCGCGTTGCGATATCAATTTCAATAATATTCTCAATACAAGCAGAACGCATATAAGCATCAAATTCTTCATATGACATATAAGTATTGGTATAATTTTGAAAATAAGCTATAAATTGCTGGGCACCATATCTCTTACCGATATAATCCATATTGAATCTTAATTGTGTTGCAACAGACTCTGTAGATGGCAAGGATTCAAAACCGGCACCTTTATCACTACAAAAATAACACCCCTGCCTTCCAAGTGTTCCGTCTCTATTAGGACAGGTTATGGGTAAATTTATAGGCAATTTATATACCTTTGTACCATATTCATTTTTTAAATACTGACTATAGATATTATAGAGTGTTTTCATCATTTCTTCTTTCATTGTAGGATATGTACAAAATATAAAATTTTTTCAAACTTTTTTTATAAATGTTGAATTAAAAAAAGGAAAGCTCTTACAAACATAGAATACTATATTATAGCTCTCAGACATAAGTCTGATTGCAACGAGGATTCATTTTAATGTCAAGGAGGAGATTGCTATGATACGATTAGTTGCAGGTGACACAGGTGAAGGTAAAACAAAGGCATTAATCGATATGGCCAATAATGCTCTTACAACTACTAAGGGACACATTGTCTATATTGATTTGGATTCAAGTCATATGTATGATTTAAGACACGAGATTCGATATATTAACATATCAGACTATCCAATTTCAGACTATAAGGAGTTTTTTGGATTTATGTGTGGTATTTTATCAGAAGACAGTGATATCACTGAGGTCTATGCTGATGGACTTCTCCGTCAAGCCCACATCGATGAAATCTCAAAATCAGATGAATTAATAAAAAAATTAAAAGCGGTATCCGATAAATTTGACGTTAGATTTGTATTTAGTTTAACCTGTGATACTTGTAAAGTCCCGGAATTCTTGGAAGAATTCTTAGTAAAAGCTTAATACAAGTAGATTTTGGTAACTGATTGAATAAATGGTTAAAATGTCAAACTATAGAGTAAGTGAACTTTGATATTCTTAGTTTTGAGATTTAATCATGAATAGATATTAATAAGATAAGTGTCTTTATATTGAAAATCTTTCTTATGAAGCAGGCAAAGAGGTCAATCATGATTGACCTCTTTGCTTTTCTTATCTTTTTAGTTTACAGAGCGTTTCTCCACTCCAAGTCGCCACGTTCTAAGGATTTAATTAATAATTCAGCTGTTGCCAGATTGGTTGCAATCGGAATATTATGTATATCACATAAACGAATGACACTGGAAGGATCCGGTTCATGTTGCATTTGAGATAGTGGATCCCTTAGAAAAATAACCATATCAATCTGATTATGTGCAATCTGAGATCCCAGCTGTTGTTGTCCACCCAAGTGTCCTGCCAAGTACTTCTGTATAGAAAGATTAGTCACCTCTTCTACAAGCCTTCCGGTTGTACCTGTGGCAAATATATCATGCTTAGATAAAATGTTTTTATAGGCTATGCACAGATTTTGCATGAGTTTTTTTTTGTTGTCGTGAGCGATTAAACCGATGTTCATGAGTAGACCCCCTTTGTATATAAATCGTTATTATAAGATACTTATTTTTGTGTTGATTTCCTTTGCATGCCTATATTGAGTATAATACCCATGCCAATCATATTGGCCATTAAAGAACTTAATCCGGCGCTTATAAACGGTAAAGGTATGCCTGTATTTGGTACAATACCGGTTGTGACACCTATATTTACAAAAGACTGATACGTAATAATGGCCACGACACCTGTAATAATCAATTTACCCAATAAATCAGTGGTATCTTTGGCAATCCACAAACATTTTAATATGAGAATGAACAGCAAAAGAATGACAATCGAACATCCAAAAAAACCAAATTCTTCACCAATGATGGAAAAAATAAAATCAGTTTGAGGTTCAGGCAAATAATCATATTGATTGACCTTGCCCAGATACAATCCTTTACCAAATATACGACCTGAACCGATGGCCTGAATAGAATTATTGGTTTGCATGAGTAAGGATGGGTCCACGCTGTCCGGTCGAATTAACGATAGTATTCGATTCACTTGATATTCTTTTAATAACGTCTGCTCCGGCTTCTGAATATACCAAAGTCCAATTAAGACTGATGGTATCAACACAGCACTTGCTCCGGCTACATACATATAGCTTATACCTGAAACGTAGATCATGAAAGCCAGTATTAAGAACATGATCAATCCTGTAGAAAGATCCGGTTGCTTTATAATTAAAAGTGTTGGCACTACAGTTATCACAATAGATCCTAATACAATATACCATTGATTGATTTTAGGTTCAAACTTATCAAAATACTTGGCCAAAACCAAAACTAAGAATATCTTTGCAAATTCACTGGGTTGCAGTCTGAATGGACCTATGTCAATCCATCTTACAGCGTTATTGGTTTCTGATCCTGCAACCAGTACCAAAGCTAATAATAGTATAGTAAATATATATATGGGAATCGCTAACTTACCTAACCAATGATAATCAAAAAATGCAAAGAACAAAAGTATAGCAAAACCTAAGATAAAACCAACCATTTGTTTGTTTACAATTTCAGTAGTCCCATCCGGGCTATAAACACGTGTTGCACTTCCAATAGCAACAATTCCGATAATACCGAGTAAGGCAATGAGCAAGACTAATACGTAGTCAAAACGTTTAAAATCATATTGCTTAAACATATTTACGATCTCTTAGCTGGAGCACGCATATTACGGATTGGAATATTGGCATAAAGTGCCGGTACAATCCCATTTTCATATTCAGAAGTGGTTGTTCCCAGATTGATTTCCAAGCCTTTTTCATCTATTTCCATATATCGGCTTATGACATCAATAATTTCTTGTTTCATCATTTCAAGTAACTCTGTATTGCAGTTGGCCCTGTCGTGGATTAGAACCAATTTCAATCGATCCTTTGCAACACTGCTTGATTGTTTCTTTTTACTGAAAAATCCCATTATAGTGCTCCTCTCTAATTATTTATACCCATAATATTTCTCAATTTCTTGAAAAAACTAATATTAACATTAAGGTCTAGGTAAGGTACATCTTCTCCCATAATACGTTTACAAATATTCAAATATGCTTTTCCGGACAATACATCTTGATTTACGACAATTGGCTCACCGTTGTTTGTTGATATGACGATGTTTTCATCATCCGGTATAGCACCAATTAAATCGATGGCTAGAATATCAATGACATCTTCAACAGACATCATATCCCCTCGTTTTATCATATCTGTTCTTAAACGATTGACAATAAGACGGTGGTCTTTCATTTCATTAGCTTCAAGTAATCCGATAATTCTATCTGCATCTCTGATTGCTGATATCTCTGGTGTGGTTACGATTATTGCTCTATCAGCTCCAGCTATAGCATTTTTAAAGCCTTGTTCAATACCAGCCGGACAGTCAATGATGACATAGTCAAAATCTTCCTTAAGATTCTCACAAAGTTCTTTCATTTGTTCCGGTGATACGGCATCTTTGTCTCTCGTTTGTGCAGCCGGCAATAAAAATAATTCTGGAAACTTTTTATCTTTGATTAAGGCTTGTTTTAAACGACAATTGCCCTCTACTACATCAACAAGATTATATACAATACGATTTTCCAATCCCAAAACGACATCTAGATTTCTTAGACCGATATCTGCATCTATTAATATTACTTTTTTTCCTAACATTGCCAATCCGATACCGATATTAGCACTTGTGGTAGTTTTACCAACTCCACCTTTTCCACTGGTAATTACAATACATTCACTCACGCGTTTGATCCCCTTTGCATTTTAGTTTAAGATTTTGAAATCCTTATGGGTGTTGCCTTCAATATGGTCAATAACGATACGCTCATCTTCGATAAAAGCTATTTGTGCTACAGTTCTACTTTCTTCGAATTTATCTGGTGATCGTGCTATGACGTCTCCAATCCGAATCTGAGTTGGCTGCATGTTTAAGGCTATGACACACGCTTGTCTTTCGCCATCACATCCTGCATGGGCGTATCCCTTGAGATTACCAAGCACAACGATATTACCTGTGGCTGTCACTTTAGCACCTGGGTTGACATCACCCAGTATAACGATTCCCGTATCCATATTCAGTTCCTGTCCGGACCTTAATGTACCTTGATGAAATACAGCCACCTCTTTTGGAAAATGTCCCATAGGTACGGTTTCTTTTGTTAAAGCTGCCATTGCCTTCAGACTTTCCGGAGATACAATTGGCATGTTTTCATCAACAACACAAAAAACTTCCATGTCTGTTAATTCATGAATCATTTGAATAACAGACTGTTGTTGGGTATCACTAAGGCTACGCCCTTCAAATCCAATCGATACTTTGGCGTTGCCAAAAAATTTCTTTCCTTCAGTTAATTTTATTTTTGTAGCCTTTAGGAGGGCTTCAAAATCAGCATCTTGATCCATTATAAAATTCAGTCCAAAACGATTGCCTTTGATTAATACCAATTCATTCATATAATCCCTCTTAATTCAATAAAAATTTTTCTAATCCTTATTATACATAATAACACGCGCATTGTATACAGTTGGAAGATATGTTTCTTAAGCCTAATTAATTCAACTTGCTACCTGTTGTATAGTTTTCTGCTTCTTTATTGACTTCGAAATACATAGAAAGCACCTTTTTGGAATTTAAGGCTGCATATTTTGATGAATAACCAAAATGAATAACCGTTGCAATCGACACTGTAGGGTCATCATAAGGTGCAAATCCTGAAAAGATTGCATGTGATGCTCTGGACTTAATAAGTTCGGCTGTTCCTGTTTTTCCGGCAATTGAAATAGGAAAATCAGCAAAATAAGATCTGGCTGTACCACCTGATCCCTCTGTTACATCTAACATACCTTTTTTTACAACGTCTAAGTTATTCTGATTAAAGTTGTTTTCGATAATAGTTTTTGGTGTGAAGTCCACCACTTTTTCACCTGATTTTTCCATGATTTTGTCAACGACATTAAGTTCCTGCATCTTACCGTCATTGGCAAGAGTATTCATAAACCGTGCTAATTGTACTGGTGTAAAATCATGTGTGCCTTGACCAATTGTAGCCCTAACGGCATCTCTTTCAGCCAGTGTGGACGAAGCCTCTCCTATCTCTATTCCCGTTTTTGAATCTAATCCGAAGCGGCCTGCGTAATCTGCGAGGACACGGATGCCATTTGCATCACTATAATTACCTTCATCATCAAAACTTAATTGCCAACCCATTTCATAGAAGAAATAATTGCAAGAGTGTTCCAAAGCCTGCATAACATTTATGGAACCATGGGTTCCACCATTTTGAGAATAAATCCAACAACTTGCTGAAGGAAAGATTTTTGTGAAAACACCCCGAGTCAAAACACGATCTGTCGGTCTTATAACGCCTTCTTCAAGTGCCGCTATGGCTGTAATCATCTTAAAAGTTGATCCGGGAACGGATTTTGCATATGTTGCCCTAGGATATAATGGGCTTGTAGGATCTGATAATAACTTAGCGTAATAATTATTATCAAAATTATTGACAAGGCGACTGTTATCATAAGAAGGATAGCTCACGAGTGCCAGCACTTCCCCTGTATCCACATCCGAAATGACAACTGCCCCTGATGAAGGATCTAAAGCCAATTGATGTGGTGTAATTTCAATATTTAATATTTTTTGCTTCATAAATTCGATTGGAGCTAGTCTACGGTTTTTAAGATTTACTATATCTTCTTCAGAAGCCGAAACCAATCCCAGATCTATAATCATAAAAGTAAGATCATAATAACTAAAGGCTTCCCTATCTAAAAGATACATATATATGTACTTAGTAAAATCATAACGAATAACACTATCTTCTTCAATGAATTTAATAATATAGTTCACAACTTCTTCTTCTCCTGCATCCTTCATGACTTCCGGCAATACCATATATTCGGCTTTAAAGAAAGCGATGATTAGCGTTTGAAAACTAATTTGCCCCTTCTTGAATGCAACGTAGTTTTCATCATATTTATAATCTTTATCTAAAATACCTTCAGTTCTTAAATTCTCTAAGAAATAAGTATAAACCGTGCCATACTTACTATAGTTTTGAGGCAGCGTATTACTTTTAATCTCATTTATAACATAAGAAGACATTTGATCTTTTGTTGTTATCATCAGATTATGAATTCTTGTTTGCCCGTCACTATTTACAGGATCAATCAACCGCGGATCAATAAGTTCATACCGAAAAATAGAATCATATATATCTTTTAGTAGAATATACCTCTGTTCCCTCGTATTTGGCAACCGCATAAGCATGCGATCTACGATGATTTCTGCCAATTGGCGTTCAAGAATATTGTATGTGTTAATCTGTAAATCTCTATCGATTGTTAGATATACATCATTACCCATAATAGGATCAATGTTGTCAAGAACAAGCATGGTTTTACCAAGGTTGTTCACTTCCACTTTCTGTGCACCGTCATAGCCTCTTAAATAGGACTCCATCTCTTTCTCTATACCAATAACACCAATGGTGTCTTCTGCATTATATCCTAGAGGCTTTAAAATCTCCAAACGTTCAGAATCTATTTTTCTAGTATACCCGATGATATGGGCAAAATAAGGTGCATCATTATAGACCCGATAAGGGGTTTCGACAATAGATACGCCAGGAAATACATCATTTCTCTCTTCCAGTATGGCTAAGGTTTTCTGGCTGACATTGGTTGCTATAACTTCAGGCTGATATTTTGAATACCTTTTAATATACTGAGCATATCGAATACTTAAGATATCTAGTGTTTCTGCTGTTGTATATTTAGATGCATCAATTTCAAAACGTTGATCCCTTAGAAACTGATATATTTCAAAAGGTTCCATTGCTATTTGTTCTTCTGATAAAAGCGTTGTATATCTTAGATTAAATACATTTTTCTTAAAATTAAGAACTTGTTTTTCAGTACCTATAATCTCAAACCCATCTTCAGTTTGTCTTAAAGGAAATTCATCTACAATCGTATCGCCATTATTCTTGATAATACCAATAAGTTCATGAATCATCTGATTCTTGTCAGACACTTCGATACTGTCATTTAAGAAAACAGTATAGGATATAATATTTTCTGCCAGTGGATAACCGTTTCGATCATATATATTGCCTCGATGTCCCTCAATACTGACTTCTCTAACGACACTGAGCTCAAACGCCTTAGCCAGTTCTTCGCCTTCTACAATTTGAAGCTCGAAAAGTCGCATAACCAATATGTAAAATAGGATAAAAACAATCAGTAATAGTAAAAATAATCTATGTGTAAGAAAGCTATAAATTGCTTTAAATAGTGTTTTCAATTAATCTTCATTCTCCTTTAACCACTCGTTCTTTTCCACATAAAGATTAATGAAATAGTAAATTCGATAAAGTATGAAGCCCACAAATACGGAATAAATAAGTTCCGGTATTATAATCATGGAAAAATACAGATTCAACTTTAACTGACCTCTAAATAAGAATGTGAAAAAGTATACGATAAAATTCTGAAAAAAATCGGCGATGCCAATCATAGCAATAGGAACAAGCAGACTTTCTCTGTAAAAAGTCCGATGAAAAAACCCGGTAGCATAACCAATGTACATATAAATCAAAGCATAAAAACCAATAACGTCACCATAAAATATATCATGTAGCAAACCAATAATAACTCCGACAACAGCGCCTTCTACTCTACCTCGTAATAAGCCAAAAGATACAATAGTGATAACAAAGATATTTGGAACAATGCCATTAAAGGCAATTTCCTGAAATAATATGGGTTGTAAAATAAAATTGATCAGTATGATTAACCCAATTACAAAAAAACGCGCTAACTGAACTTTTCTCATTGATTCCTCCACAAACGTTTGATAACAAGGACCTCATCCATGTGCTTAAAGTCAACTACAGGCTTTAAATAAGCAACTTGAGTCAACCGATTAGGATTATTTTCAATCTCTACGATATGGCCAATCAATATGCCTGGTGGATAGACCTCCCCAAGATGAGAAGTGGTAACTTCATCACCAATAATCAGGTTTACATCTTCTCCGATATATTCAACTCTTAGTAAGCCATCGTTGTATAAGGTTAAGTCGCCTTTGACAATACATAGGTCCTCTGTTCGAACGATAAAAGCACTGACACTACTTTTATCGTCAATAATAGACCTTACTTTTGAGTAATTCGGGCCTACTTCAATGATTTTACCAAGTAAGCCAGCGCCGGACATAACCACCATATCAGGTTTAAATCCCGCACTTTCTCCCTTATCAATCGTAAAAACATGATACCAATTGCCTGGGTCTTTGCTGATGACCCTAGATCCTGTTTTCGGATAATCTGCATAACGCTGATCCAGTTCATATAAAGTTCTAAGTCTTTCTAATTCGGACTTAGACTGATCTAAGATCTTATTTTCATACGTCAGTTGATTGACCTCTTCGTTTAACGCTATATTAAGCTGTTCAAGTTCATTAATATTTTTAATAAAATTTACACTGCCTACGAGCCAATCTCCAAAATAAGTAACACCTTTTTGAACGGGTATAACCACATAAGCTACGCTTTTTTCAATTGGTGTAATTTCCGTTCTCGTTTCCCATGTTAAAATCATTAAGAAAAGAAAAAGAACGGATATCCCCGTCATAATTTTTTGTGATGTAAAACGACGTCTTCTTGCCATATTGCCTCCATTAACTGATGGTTAAAGTATAAAAACTATAGAGTTAAACTTTAGCCACTAATATAACCTTTTTCTTTTAAACTTGTATAATTACCATCACCAATAACAATATGGTCAAGTAGGTTAATACCTAAGATCTCTCCTGACGATTGAATGCGTTTTGTAATGGCAATATCTTCGTTGCTCGGTGTTGAATTCCCACTGGGATGATTATGTAAGAGTATAATACTAACGGCATGGTGTCGCAATGCATAAATAAATACTTCTCTAGGGTGTACAAGAGAAGCATTGACCGTTCCGACGGATAAAGTATGATCCCCTATAATGTTATGTTTCGTATCCAGTATAACAACTTTAAAATGTTCACATTCGAGGTGTCGCATAGCTTCCATGTATATAGAAGCAACCGACGAAGGAGAATGAACATTGAGCTTTTCCTTATATGTGGCTTTTGCCATACGATTAGATAGTTCCGTAATTGCTTTAAGCTGTATCGCTTTTACACGACCTATGCCTTTAATCGTTTGCAATTCTTTCATGCTGAGTTTATGCAAGCCAATCAAACCGGAAGCATGTTGGTTCAAAACACGCATAGCGATATCTGTTGATTTTTCTTCTTTGGTTCCGCATTTAATGATGATAGCAAGAAGTTCCGCATCTGACAAAGCAGAAGCACCTCGCATCTCTAGTTTCTCATAAGGTCGTTCTTCACTTGGAATTTCTTTTATTGTCATTATTTTTTGCATGGTTTCCCCCTTAGATTATAATCTCTACTCAGATAAACCCCATACTTATAACATATTGCATACAACTAGTTCTTAATAAGATCAAAATAATTTAAGTTCAAAGATTTAAAGCCCTCCATCAATGTTTGTATGGACAACCCAACAACTGTACTGTATTCTCCATCAATGCGACTCACTAGGGTGGCACCAATACCTTGAATACCGTAGGCACCCGCTTTATCCATAGGCTCTCCTGTTGCTACATAGTCATGTATCCAAGCATCAGTAAGTGGATTCATAATGACATTGGTCATAGCTACCTGGGTAAATACTTCATGACCCGGTTGGTGTATTAACGTCATACCCGTCAAAACTTGGTGAGTTCTACCACTAATCACGGACAACATAGCTTCAGCTTCATCGGTTGTTTTGGGCTGTGTAAGAATCTGACCGTCAATGACCACAATTGTATCTGACCCAATAATTATACCTTGATCTAGATTTTTTGCAACAGCATATGCTTTTTCATAAGAAAGTCTATGAACAAGTGCATGGGGCTTTTCATTGGGTTTATGAGACTCGTCTATATCGGGCTTAATAATCCGTGGATGTAATTTTAAATTGTTAAGGATTTCTTTGCGTCTGGGTGATCCTGACGCCAAAATAATTTCTATTGTTTTCATCATTACAACTTTCTATAAACAAACAGTGATAAAGCTACGCCCAAGATACTGGACACGGTGATTCGAATTAATATCTTAAATGTCAATTCTATGACCTTCAGATCTATTTCTAGTGGGTTTCCAACCATTCCAAATTTATAACCAAAATCCAACCATTTTAAGTAGGGTACACCTTGTGCTAAACTACCGATGAAACCACCAAGAACGATACCGGTCAATACAAGTAGGAACAAAGTCCAACCGTTTTTTGTGCCTTTTCTTTGATATGCCATAATAATCCCCTTTACTTGTTTTATAACAAAAAACATGCCTATAAACAAACATATAGCCAGCATATTAAGATGCCGTTTATGTCAACGCAGTTCTATTCTATCATAGGCATATTTATTTGTATAGTTTTTCAGGGTATTGATTAAAAAAATAGACTGCCTCATAGTTTCATGAGCCAGTCTATCATTAAGTCTAATCTTTTATGCGTGTAAAGTTATTGCATTAGTAGGACATACCTCAATACAAGCGCCACATTGAACACATTTGTCATAATCTATTTTTGCTAAGCCATTCGTAAAAGTAAAGGCATCATATTCGCACGCTTTTGAACACTTTCGACAACCAATACAACCGACACTACATGCTTTCATTGTATCTTTACCTTTTTCTTCAGAGTTACAATTAACACGAACTCTTGAGGCCAAAGGCATAATTTCTATGATATCTTTTGGACAAGCAACTACGCACAGTCCACATGAAGTACATTTGTCTTCGTCAACAACAGCTAGTCCATTAACGACGTGAATGGCATCAAACATACATGCCTTAACACAACTACCTAAGCCTAGGCATCCAAAAGAACAAGCTTTTGAACCACCACCTTGAACCTGACTTGCATCGATGCAATCGGCCACACCCATATAGACATATTTTTCCTTAGCTTTGTCACAATCCCCAAAGCACTTAACAAATGCTGTTGTAGGATCAAGATTACTTACTTCTACGCCCATTATTTTAGCCACTGCATCTGCACAGGCTTGTCCACCGACAGGACATCCATTGGTTTTAGCATCCCCTTCAACAACAGCCTTAGCGAAGGCATCGCATCCTGCATAGCCACAGGCACCACAGTTAGCGCTTGGTAATGCTTCTCTAACCTCTGCTACGAGAGGGTTGACGTGAACGGCAAATTTTTTGGCAGCATACCCAAGTCCTAATCCAAAGATTAACCCTAGGCCGCCAATGCTTAGAGCCGATAAAACGATATTTGTAAAATCCATCCTAATACCTCCATCTTATTTGATCAATCCGGTAAATCCAAGGAAAGCAATCGCCATAAGTCCAGCTGTAATCAATACGATTGGGTATCCTTTAAAAGATTTTGGAATTGGATTGTATTCGATACGTTCCCTAATACCTGCCATTAAAACGATAGCCAGTGTAAAACCAAGAGCGGTACCTAAACCACTAACGATGCTTTTAAACAGTGAATATTCATTTTGCATATTAATAACTGCAATACCAAGTACAGCACAATTGGTTGTAATAAGAGGTAAAAACACCCCTAATGCTTGATATAATGAAGGACTTGTTTTTTGTATGATCATCTCAACCAACTGTACAAGGGATGCGATAACCAGAATAAAAGCTATGGTATATAAAAACTCAATTTTAAACGTTTTTAATATAAATTCATAAACAATATATGACATAATGGATGCCAAAGTCATAACAAATGTAACGGCAAGACCCATACCAAGTGCGGTCTCCACTTTTTTAGAAACACCTAAAAATGGACAAACACCTAAGAACCTTGAAAGTACGATGTTGTTAACCAAGATGGCACCGATAAAGAATAATAATAAATCCATCATTACCTCCTAATTTCTATTGGCTGCTTTTGCCAAAACATAATTAAATGCTGCCAGTAATATACCAAGAACTAAGAAAGCTCCAGGTGCTAATATCATAATAGATATAGGAACATAACCAGATGGCATAATGTTCATACCCAAAAGTGTACCTGCACCTAATATTTCTCTTACCGCACCGATTGCTCCTAGAGCCAGTGTAAAACCAAGACCCATACCTAGACCATCAATGACTGATATAAACGGTTTATTCTTAGAAGCAAAGCCCTCTGCACGTCCTAAAATAACACAGTTAACAACAATTAGTGGTATAAATATACCAAGTGAAGCATAAAGTGCAGGCATAAAACCTTGAAGCATAAATTCAACTATAGTTACAAATGAAGCTATAACGACAATAAAAGTCGGTATTCTTACTTTTGAAGGAATAATATTTCTAAGAAGAGAAATAACCAGGTTGGACATAATGAGTACAGTGGTGGTTGCAAGTCCCATACCGATACCATTCTCAACTGAAGTGGTTACAGCTAAAGTAGGACACATACCCAATACTTGAATGAAAACAGGGTTTTCATCTAAAATGCCTGATTTAAATCTTTTAATAGCACTTTTCATCTAATTCACCCCCGCCATATTATCAGTATAGTATTGAGTAGCAACATTAACTGCATTTGTAACGGATGCAGATGTTATGGTAGCGCCACTTATGGAAGCTATTTCACCAGGATTACCTGTTGCTACACCTTTGACAACCGCTAATGGCGCTGTAGGTTGACCTTCAAATTCGGATTTAAAGGGTTGTTCGGTAATCTTGGCCCCCAAACCAGGCGTTTCATTATGCTTAATGACATCAATACCAAGTATTTGATCATCGATACCTATACCAACCATTAAAGCAATATCACCACCATAGCCTTCTGTTGCCGTCATCTCAAATGCATAGCCGATGACAGCGCCATCTTTGGTTGCTTCATATAGATTTTCAATACCTTGCTCTTTTGCTTCTTCTTCAAGATCAACTAAAACAAAATCGGAAGCTCCAATTACTACTGCTTTTAAAGCATTATTCTTTAGTTTCTCTTGCTGAATACGAATCGGTTCTTTGGTAACTTCATAGGTTAGACCTAGTAAAGTCCCTGCTATAACCGTAATCATAAATAATATCATTGCATTTTTAATGATGTTATCCGTTTGCTTTGCCATTATTTTGCCACCTCCCCAAAAGATTTTGGAACTGTGTATTTATCAATGAGTGGTACGAAAAGGTTCATAATTAAGATTGCAAAGGACACACCTTCTGGATACCCACCAAAAAGTCGAATTAAAGCAGTCAGAATACCACATCCTAGACCCATAATGATTTGACCTTTAGGCGTCGTTGGTGAGGATGAATAGTCTGTTGCCATAAAGAAAGCGCCAATCATTAAACCGCCTGAAAATATATGATACCCTAGATAAGTTAAATCAAAGCCTTCTCCACCGAACAGCAGAACCATAAGCGCCGTTGTTACAATATAAATAATCGGTATGCGCCATGAAATTACTTTTCTAACCATTAGATATAAACCGCCGATAATGAGGGCTAGCGCAGAAGTCTCACCTAGTGAACCTGGTATCGTACCTATGAATGTATCTAGTAGTGAAGGCATCATCTGCCCGCCTTCTTTGATGATCCCAAGTGGTGTTGCTGCACTAACACCGTCAACAATACCCCATGTGGTCATAAGACCAGTAAATGAAATTAACAAGAAAGCTCTAGCTGCTAATGCAGGATTCATAAAATTCTGTCCAAGGCCACCAAAAAGTTGTTTGACAATGATGATAGCAAAAAAACTACCCATTACCGAAACCCACCAAGGAATAGAACTTGGCAAGTTAAGTGCCAGTAACAGACCGGTTACGGCAGCTGATAGATCCATTGCTGTATTTCTTTGTTTCATTAATTTAGTATAACCCCATTCCGCAAAGACACTCGATAGGATACAAATAATGATTGTACTTAAGGCACCGACACCAAAATAATATATGGCAAATAAGGCAGCGGGTGTCAAAGCAATCAATACATCTAACATTGTTTTTTGTATCGAATCTTTTGATTTAATATGCGGTGATGAAGAAACAATATACATATCTGACATATGAGCCTCCTAAGATTTTCTTCTATTGGTGAGAATATTTTTCTTGGTCGTTCTAAAGGATTGAAGTAAATGTCTTTTAGAAGGACATACATAGGAACACGCACCACATTCCATACAATCCATGCCTTTATAAGCCTCAAACTCCTCTTCAACCTGTGCCAATGCAAATTTGTTTAATTCAAAAGGCATAAGACCCATTGGACATGCGCTTACGCATTTGCCGCATCGCATACAATTGCTTTCGTCTTCTGTTGCTATGGCTTTCTTGGTTAAACATAATATGGAAGAAGAACCTTTAATAATAGGTACATCCATTGAATACATGGCAAAACCCATCATAGGTCCACCGGATATGATCTTTGCAGGTTCTTCAACAAATCCACCAGCAGCCTCAATCAGCTCTTTATAACTTGTGCCAAGTCTAACTTTGAAGTTTTGTGGTTCTTTTATAGCATCACCAGTAACAGTAACAATTCTTCTGGTTAGAGGACGACCACGATCAACCGCTCTGTGAATGGCGACGATGGTGTCAACATTTTGTACAATGCATCCTACCTCAAAAGGTAGTTTACCTGGAGGTACTTCTCTTTTCGTTGCTGCATAAATCAGTTGTTTCTCTGCACCCTGTGGGTACTTAGTATGAAGTGTTATAACTTCAATACGTGGTTCATTCTTAGCAGCTTCCGTTACTTTTTTTATGGCATCCGGTTTATTTGATTCTATACCTATAATACCTTTAGCTTCTTTAAACATGCTTAGCAATACTTTGAGGCCGGCAATCAAACGGTCTGTTTCTTCTAACATAATACGATGATCGGATGTTAGATAAGGCTCACATTCAGCACCGTTTAAAATGATGAAATCAATTTTCTTATCTGGTGGTGGTGCAAGTTTGATGTGGGTTGGGAAAGTCGCACCACCCATACCAACAATGCCAGCATTCTTAATAATCGCTAAAATCTCTTCATTGGTCATGTTCGTATAATCATGAGATTGATTTAAGCTTGGATGATCTTCATAGAGATGGTCATTTTCGATAATAATACCTTTGCACTTGAATCCATTAGGGTGTCCCACTTCTTCTATGGACTTGACAGTCCCTGAAACACTACTAAAAATCGGTGAAGAAACAAAAGCTTCTGAATCAGCGATTTTTTGACCTAATAGTACACGATCACCCTTTTTGACGATAGGCTCACATGGTGCCCCAATATGTTGTGCCATTGGAAAAACGAGATCTCCAATAGGTTTCAATATTTTTATGGGTTTTTGATTCGTTGATTCTTTGTGATCCGGTGGATGAATTCCACGCTTGAAAGTAAATGCTGCCATAGGCAACCTCCATTCTGTTTTTATTTGCAACGTTTTGATTTACAAACTAAAACTGCCCTAGACTTATTATTAACTTGAGTTTTAAACCTATATATTCAATGCGTCAGGCTTCAGTACATATAATAATACAAATTGACCGTTCCCACAACGATTGATACATAGTTGACAATGTTACGAATCATGTTTAATTTCTCAAAGTCTCATTATACATGACTTTACAGTGTATTATGTATACACACTGTATTTATAAAAAACAAATATAGGTCGTTATCAATCCATCATTGTCTTAACTTTACCATCGGATTGTACCTTAATTTTGTTTATTTTTATGATCGTATTGATGAAGTTTACTGTCTGAGTGCATCAATAGATTCTGATAAATATGCCCTTAGCCATTGTATGACATTTATTGAAGTCAAAGGCACATCTTCTAACTCATCTTGTAGAGCTTTTGTACTAATTTCAAAATTGTTTTTATTATAATAATGTCGATAACAAATATCGATGTTCTCATTGGAAGTCATCAGCCCTATCATAGTATTAACGATATCACCCATGGGTGGACGGTCGATGTGATCATATACCATCATTGATTTTAGTGTTGTTCCACTACCAACCAAGGATGTGATTTCTAGAAAACCGTCACATAGACGACAGTTTTCATCTAAGAGCGGGATGCCCAATCCGACTTTACGAAGGGTACGGGATGTGGTAAAAGGGTCCTTGATTGTTCTTAGAATATCATCCGGGATGCCTTTTCCATTGTCTTCAATATCAAATCGAAACGCGTTATTGATGATGTCTTCCCGAACTGTAATGAAGATTTGACTTGCCCCTGCTCGAACACTATTGGTTGCGATATCGAGTATATGCATGGATAATTCTTTCATAAAATGATCACCTATTCTAAACCATTTTTTGATAATAATGAAGCAACTTCAAAAGAAGATAAGTGGGTCGTCATGATAACAATCTCTTCTTCATTCGCTTTTTTAATAGCGTCCTCATCCACTTTAAAGCCTTCTGAAACAATAATACAACCAACATTGATGAGCGTACCAACTGCTATGATGTTAATATGCCCTTGGATGGTAATCCAAGCACACTGTTCTTTAGCTTTGCCCATAACGACACTGAGCAAGTCACCAACAAAACCGGAAAGGACTTCATTGTTTTCATAAGATGATTGGGTAACTACAGTTGCATTTAGTGATTCTTGAACATCGTTTATGGTCATAATTCTCTCCTATTCTGATCAATGGATGGTGGTAACATACCACTCAGTGCCATCATTTGCTCTGCCATGGTCCTCACCTTTTCTCTTAGCATGAAAATACAATCTTCGATAATGGCATCACCTCTAACAACATCTTCAGCAAAGGCTTTACAAGTCGGTGCACCACATGAACCACAATCAATTCGTGGTAATGTTTTATGCAAATCATCAATCTGTTCCATTTTATTTAAAGCAATCATCATGTTGTCATCCAATTTTCTGACATGTGTCACTTCTAGAGCATAGTCCCATTTGAGACGTATTTTGGGATTAATAATATTAAGTTCCCTTGTTTTACCATGTTGCTTAACATATTTTTTGATCTTCCCCATTCGGTTCGTACTCACAAAAGAATTCTCAACCGTTAAAGGTCCACCTAAACAACCATTTACACAGGCCAAACATTCAATGAAATCCACATCTAACTTATTGTTTTCTACTCTTTCTAAAATGGTTATGACATTTTCTATACCGTCAACTGCAACAAGGTTATATACTTTTGAAGCAAGACCTTCTCCACCACTCGCTGCCCATCCTATACCATTGGCTGTGCTCATCTGAAGAATCTCAATATCTTCTGGTTGCAGTTTATTTATAACCGGTATTAACTCAAGGTATATGTCTTTCATGGATATGACACCATCGACATCTGATGTTTTAATTGTCTGTGGCTGCCTGCTATTGGTAACCTTTGCAGCACATGGTGTTATAAAGAAAATACCAATATCTTTACTCTTAAGACCCTGATCCACTAAATATTGTCTAGCGTAACGGGCAATGGCTTCTTTTGGTGAGATGATTGGCATGACATTGTCAATTAATGAAGGAAAACGCATTTGGATTAACTTGACGATGGCCGGGCAGGCTGAAGAAATTACCGGACGGTTGATTTTACCTTCTTCCAGTAACTTTTGGCTATATGCCGTAACGACTTCTGCAGCCTTAGCTACTTCAAAAACTTCATCAAACCCAATTTTCTTGAGTGCTGTAAGCACAATATTAGGGTCTCTAAGCTTTTTGAATTGTGTATATAAGGTTGGTGCTGGGATGGCTACTTTATATTTAAACTTATTGATTTTATCCAAGGAATCTGTGAGTGCTCGTTTTGCATGACTTTTACAGACACGGATACACATACCGCAATCAATGCATAAATCATCTGTGATCTCTGCTTTTGAATGCCGTACACGTATGGCTTCTGTCGGACAACGCTTGATACAATCCGTACAACCTATGCAACGATTTTTATCAAGGGTTACTGAATGGTAATTTCCCATATCATGATGCCTCCTAATAGAACTCTTTATGAAACTTACTTTACCAATGACTCAAATCTCACTTATTATTGTTCAGGATAGAGCTTTACTGTAATTTCAACAGTTGTTCCTTTTCCGAGTTCTGATTCAATCTGTAGAATATCGGCATATCTTTTCATATTGGCAAGACCCATGCCGGCACCAAATCCCATTTCTCTAGCTAATCTTGATGCCGTAGAATAGCCTGCCTTCATGGCCAGCTCAATATTTTCGATACCGGGACCTTCATCCTTTAGAACAACATGTACATGATCTGGCATAATCTCAGCATCTATAACACCGCCGTGGGCGTGTATCACCATATTGATTTCTGCTTCATACATGGCAACGGATATCTTCCTGATAATTTCCGGTTGTATAGCCAGTTGTTTTAAAACTTTCTTCACCTTACTGGAAGCCACACCCGCAGAAATGAACTCACCACCTTCAACATCAAAATGTAAGTTCATTATGGGCAATCTCCTCTCCTATAAGGCCATTCTTAAACAAAAGACCTGAAGCGGTAAATAATGAGTGCTTGGTCGTCATTATCACTATGTCACGACGATTGGCCATCTCAATTAAATCCGACCCAGGTTTTTTACCTCTTACTATTACTATTGCTTTTATATCTAACATTTCGGCTGTTCTTATAACTTGCGGATGTACCAAGCCCGTTAACAAAACGATGTTATTCTGAACATAAGCTAAAACATCACTCATTAAATCACAGCCATAACCAAAATCAACCACCTGATTCATATCACCCTTGCCTGCAATGACCTGTGCGTCTAGTATCTCTTTAATTTGAGTAAGTAGCATTCAATTACCTCCATCGTTATCATTTTAACAATCATTATCATTTAATAAAGAATGCTTTGTCCATTCCTTATACTATTGTATAACCAATGGACAAAATAGTCAAGAATATTATATGATTTATACAAGAAAAGAAGCTTTGCTTCGTTATGAGCCCTGCTCATATTTCTGAACGGTTCGACAGGAAACTTCATTGATAGTTAATGCGATGTTTCAACGCATTAACTATCAATGAAGTTTCCTTGAGAACAAGAAAAGAAGCTTGCTTCGTTATGAGCTCTGCTTATCGCCTTTTATCTAATTCCTTATAGATATCTTCCCAATTAGCACCTTTTTCCACCATAAGTACCGTTAAATGGTATAACAGGTCTGAGATTTCATAAACCATTTCTTCTTTACCTTCATTTTTTGCGCCAATGATAATTTCAGCCGTTTCTTCTCCGACTTTTTTCAAGATTTTATCAATCCCTTTATCAAAAAGATAATTGGTATAAGAGCCCTCTTTAGGATTGACTTTTCGGTCCATGACGAC
>JAGXFY010000042.1:0-11354 GCA_024636985.1 Clostridiales bacterium
AATTCTTGACTAATATTGGCGATAATCTCCATAGATGCCGTTTGTTCTTGAATGGAGGCTGATACTTCTTCTGTACCGGCTGCATTTTCCTCGGAGATCGCGGACAAACTGTCTATGGTGCCTATGATTTCATTTTTACGATCCACCATAGCTTGACACGATAAAATCATTTCCGATATATCGTCCTTCATATTGTCAATGGCAACTGAGATGCCCTCATATACTTGGTTGGTCCGATCAACGGAGGTGTTTTGCAATGTCACAGCTTCCGTTAAAGCTTCAACTGTCTTAACGGCTCCTGAGGTTTTCTCTATTAAGTGATTGATGATTCTAGCGATTTCTTCTGTAAAACCATCGGATTGTTCAGCCAGTTTCCGAATCTCATCAGCTACAACAGCAAACCCTTTGCCGGATTCTCCAGCTCTTGCCGCCTCTATGGCTGCATTAAGAGCCAATAAATTCGTTTGATTGGCAATGCTTTTGATCATATCACTAGCATTTGCAATTTCTTGGGCACTGTCATTGGTTTGTAGAATTGTTTCACTTATATGTTTGGTGGCTTCAGCACTCATTCTTGTTTTTTCAGTCAAATCCTTGAGTATTATTATTCCCTCATCTTTCAAATTGTTTATTTGATCTGTTACTTTTTTTAAGTCTATTGTATTCGTTTGTTCTTTCTCAATATTACGTCCTAGATCTTCAATAACACCTGCACCTTCTATGGTATCCTTGGCTTGTTCACCGGCACCGACGGCTATTTCACCGATGGTAATGGCGATTTCATCCGCTACTCTAGATGACTTTTGACTGTTATCGGCCAACGCATTGGCTGTTTTTGTCAAAGTTGCCATGATCTCTTCCATATGGTTGGCAATGGCCTGCTTAATGTCCATATTCTTATGTTCATTGTCTAGGAAAATATTTATGTCTCTAACCATCTGATGGTTCACTGTACCAACCATCATGCCGGCAATGATAAAACCAAGCATAACAATAATCATAACCACCAAACTGGTTGTATTACCATTGTGTAAATTCAGATTTACAGCTCTTAGAACGAATATAATACTTAAGATGGCACTCACTATGGCTAGAAGTGCTATAAGCTTACGATCAAAAAACATAAAACCGATTACAAAAATAGGTAAAATGAATGTAAAAGTAACCATAGACGTACTACTTATTATGGATATACCGTAGGGTATAAGAAAACTTACCGCCAGAACATATCGAATAAGCACCGACCCTTTGTTTTTTATGTAGATGCCTATTGCTGTACCATACGTCACCACTAACAATGCAAATAAAAAAATAATCATGATGAGACTTCTGTTCCCTTTTAGATACTCAATGATAAAGCCTAGCAAAAGTAAAAAGTACAGAGAAAAAGATAAAATAAGTGCATAAAAATTCGCTTTCCTTAATATAAAATCCATATATACCCCCAATTAGAATTTTATTATTGATGCCTTGAAAAATACCCCTTTATTTTCAAGTTATACAATAATGACTAACCTTATTGTACCATTGCCCTAGGTAATTTGTCATGTTGATTTCTAGTAAACTGCTTTATTATCAGACTTGTTAAGTATCAATGCTCAAATGTACGCAACTTTTTTGATTTTTTTACGTCAAAGGTATAAGTGACAATTAGTCATCCAATCAATAAAATCTATAACTGATCAAAAGAGGAGCTACCTATATGAAAAAACTCATTTTAATAATGTCCGTATTTGCTATGGTTTTTCTTCTATACGGATGCAAACCCTCAACAGATACCAATGATGATACGAACCCTGTTGTAGGAGAAGATATCGAAAACGAGCAATCACCTGAAGCTGAAGATCCCTTGGAAAAGACTTTTGATATCATCGGCACCATAACCTCATTGGATATTTCTGACGAACAAGTCAATATCTTAGTAGAAGGTGACATAACGCCAGATACCAATTATGACAAAGCCAGTATTCGCGTCGATAATAACACGAAGGTCTATGCTGACCAGGAAGAAGCTGTAAGAGATGATTTAATCGTTGGTATGACAGTAAAAGTCAAGTTCGAAGGACCTGTTGCAGAATCTTATCCCGTTCAAGCTTACGCTAAAACTGTCACGATGGTACTCTCCCCTGCAAAAGCAACAAATAAAGGGGAAGCAATTGATTTTGAGGTTGTTACGGAAGATGAATCCAGCATTGAATTCATCAAATCTTTAAGAGGTTTTGGACTGATACGTGAAGACGAAGATTATTACTATGTTTATATCGGTTCCGGTGAAAGAAATACCGGTGGCTATGATATATATGTTTCTGATATTGTTAAGGTTGACGGTCAGGTCCTTATCACTGTAGGTGAAACTTTACCGAGCAAAGATGATATGGTCACTCAAGCCTTAACCTATCCTTACCAAATCATCCGTTACTCAAAAGAATATGGCAATCAACTTGTGGTTCAAGACTATAACGGTAATTTTTTTGATGACATCAACGATGAGACCTCAGAGAGCGAATAACCTTATCTCTTAGGTACTCATATTGATTA
Organism: Clostridiales bacterium; assembly: GCA_024636985.1. Lineage (GTDB taxonomy): Bacteria > Bacillota > Clostridia > Lachnospirales > Vallitaleaceae > Petrocella. The sequence goes on from JAGXFY010000042.1 coordinate 2,539, forward strand.
TAGCTATGTCTAACCTTCTAAGAGTATACTAAAAGGAAGTCCGTCAATATCGGACTTCCTTTTAGCTTGCTTCATATATTATACGATTCTTTTTTCTTCTGAAAGACTGTTCTTCAATAAATCTAATTGCATGGCCTTAATAAAATCCATATCCTCTAGGTCAGCTTCTTCATGATTCGATTGTTGATCCTCGAAATAATAGACCATCAGATACTCTTCATCTAATTCCTTAACAATTTCAAAACCTAATCTTTCATAAAGCCTTATTGCCGGATTTTCTTTTTGCACCGACAAGGCCACCTTCTCATAACCAACGGATTTTAATAATAGTAACATCTGTTCCATGAGTGCTTTACCAATACCTTTTTTCCTAAAAGGCTTATACAATGAGATTGCAAGTTCTGGTGTTTCTTCCATTTTTGCAAACCCTTGATCCTTATTGGGAAATACACGTGTCCAGACGGCACCAATCACCTTGCCTTCGATCTCTGCAATTAGACAATGGTCATCCTTTCTTCCAAAGGCTTCAAAAAAGATTTTCAAAGACGGATCATATATAGCCTTTCTCGGTACAGGGTTCTTATTGCTTTTCTGAAAAATAGCTTCATACAAGAAGTCCTCAAGCAATCCGGTTTCATCCAATCGCATTTTTCTTATTACATAATCCATCTTTTATTTTACCTCCGACTTGCTCAACCGGAGCCTCTCTATGCTTTTACGATTATATTCATGGCTATGAGAACACATCTACCTAAGTCTTTACCTCTAATGGAGAAATTATACTACCATCTGGAGTTGGTGTCTATAATAAAAAGATAGAAACTTGGAAAATGCCAAGTTTCTATCTTTTTGCCTGTCGACACTGATTTCTTCCGTTTCTCTTACCTAAATACAAAGCTTCATCCGCCTGATTGATACAATAATCTAAAGACAGTCGATCTTCACAAACACTTAAACCAATGGTAATCGTTATGCTTACATCAATGGCTTCAAATGTTAAACCGGCAATGTGTTCCCTAAGACCATCTGCAAATATCATGGCTTCTTCTACTTGATCCTGATACAATACAAGCAAAAACTCCTCGCCACCCCATCGGCCAATGATACCTTCACTTCCTACATAAGTTTTCATGGCCTCTGACATAGCAATCAGAGCCCTATCACCGGCTTTATGCCCATAGCTGTCATTGATAGATTTGAAGTTATCCACATCTATAAGGCCTATGATGAATCTTTTCCCCAGTTTGGCCACGTCTTCTAAATCACTTATGATCGAACGTCGATTGGGTAACTGCGTCAAATCATCGGTCATCGACATATAGGCCATTTCATCCAAGGCACTCTGTAAATCTTGCGTCCTTTTTTCTACCATACTCTCAAGATTGTTATTGATGTGTTTTAATTCTAACAGCATAGATTCTTTTTCAATCGATAAATCCTCTGCCAAAGAAAAAGCTGAAGAAAAATTAGATGCAATAATATAAGCCTGAGTAAATACGAATATGGTTATCCCAAGTGGAATCAAAGAAGGGCTATTTGCTAACGTCAATTCATAAATGAAATCATTGATAAAAGTTGCTGATAAAACAACGAAACCAAAAAGCAGCCCGGAAGCATATTTATATTGGTAATGAATACCCATACCAAGTCTGACCATAGAGTAAATGAGCATGGTAAACCCAACGGCAAAATAAAGTATCATCAAAATTGATATGCTTTTTATCTGCATGAATAAGGTTAAAATACTGGCAATACCACCCATGTACCAAGCAAGCTTAAGAAATACCTTCGGAAATAAACCAAAAACTGTATGATAAATATAACCGCAAAGGGCTGAAAATCCTAAGAATACGGAAATATATGCTACCCTTACATAAATCATAATATCTAAATCTAACATATTCGGTATAAAACGTTCACCAACTAAAAGCATACGTGTTGCAAAAAATAGACAAAACAAGCCGAAATATAAGGGAGAGGCATCTTTTCTGCGCATCCAATATAAGCTTAAATGATATATCCCCATGATTAATAGTATGCCAAATAAAAATAGGTCTCGTCCAAGCCCCACTTCACCTATATAAGCTATCTGCTTAGCCAATCCAAAAGTCGGAGCTATAATGGCCGAATCTTCGAAATGAAAATCCGAAGTGTGATAGATAAGTTCAAGCGTATGGTTTTCAGCATCAAAATAACTATTCACAACTTTGTACCTTGGATGAGCGGATGCTTGATTTGTGCCTATTTTACCAACCATCTCTTTTATCTGTCCATCCACATACAGCTCATATGCTGTTAAAACAATCTCACTTCTTAATCCGTACGTTTGGTTTATCTTTGGTAACCGGATAACCAATCTTAAAGTTCCATAGAATGTGTCCTCTTCAAATGGCTTAATCTTATCCATGGATTTATGCGTACTTGGTATGCTGATCATGTATGAATCGACATCAACCCCCTTAGCAAAGTCCTCATGTGTTAAGAAGGTATTGAAATAAAAGTTCCAATGACCACGTAATTCTACAGGACCATCTTTCTCAAAATCCCAATCTCTAAGATCCATCGTACCCATTTGAGCTAGAGGTACATGCTTTAGTGATCTTTCTCCAATGTTTTGACGCCCAAAGAAGATAGCTATTATAATGATTAATACACATACAATTATATATCTTTTTTTCATATAGGGTCCTTTTCATAGTGTGCTTGTAGATTAAATAAACGCTTATCCTGACTATAATTTTACATCATATAGGCTTAATTTACCATTCTTTTGTAGTCCTATATTCATAGTACACCCAAGGAAAGAAGCTTCGCTTCGTTATGAGCTCTGCTCATATTTCTGAACGGTTCGAAAGGAAACTTCCTTGATAGTTTACATAGCATTGTCTTTCCTAGAGAATACAAAAGCATCACCAAATGTAGGATTAACACTTGGTGGTGCTTTATAATGGTTATAGCTTCATATAATAGTTAGCGCTTAATTATTATTTTATTGCTTGTAATCTGCATAGACTGTATCGGTGAGTGTCATGTACTCATCTTCATAATAGAACATTGTCTCAAAAACTATCTTATACACACCTTCAGGTACCTTCATACCTTCATCATCTTCATAGGTCCATACCTCGTCAAATGTTATAGATGTACCGCTTTTTACAACTTGGTCCACCAATGCCAATGTAAAAAATTTATCTTTTGACCATTGATAAACCATTTTTCCGGTTGCATTATAAACCTTATAATCATATTTCTGACCTGAACTGTACGTTAGGAGCACATCTCTATTTGATACATTGGTAAGTTTAAACTGCATACCGTAACCATCACTTCTTGGTATATTCTCAAGTGTTGATTCAAACTTTAATGCATTTTCTAGACTGCGGTCACGAGCATCCTTGAAGTCCATGACATTTTTAGCAAGCGCTGCTGCTCTTGCTCTGGTCATTAAAAGCTTCGGATGCATATTTCCTTGATTATCTAGAGTAACGATACCATAGTACAACGCTCGTTGTATGGCACCGGAATAGTTAGGATTGATTGCCGCGTCATCATGAATGCTTTGAGGCAATACCTTAATCATAGGTAAATCATATTGAAGCTCAAGTGTCTTAACCAAGTGATAAATGAAGGCTTCTGTTGTCATGGGCTGATTGGGGTCAATATCACTTGAAAAAACCGGGTTTTTCACCCCCGTAATGATAAATGCGTCTTTATACCAAGCACTATTGTTGGCTTTTTCAAAATAGTCAGTAGCTAATGGTGCCTTTATGAATCGGACATCGTCCAGGTTAAGTTCCATAAAGTTCACCATAAGTTGTATCGCTTGTGCTGTCGTTATAGTTGCATAGGGTGCAAACAAGGCTTTGCCTACCCCATTGACATATCCTTTATCGTGAAGATACATAATGGCCTCTTTTTCTTCTAGACCATCAATATCTTCAAAAGTAGTTGAACCATATGTCTCAAAACCTAAAGACCCCATCAGTACCACTACCATTAAAAAAGCTAAAACTCTTGATCTGTATTTCATGTTATACCTCCTTATCGGTTTCTTTTCTATACTATTGGACGAAATTATAGGATTTAAGTTCCTATAAAAGTCCGTTCACCTATCCTCTATTATACACCATCTTATTATGATCCTTTCTTTTTTCCATAGACGCTTCCCACTTTTAATGCTAAAATTGATTTCTAGATAACCTTAACCCAAAACCAACCCTAAGTGTAAAAGAGATAAAGGAGATACTATGGTAATTAAGGAAAATGATGCTAAAGTAACGGTTTTAAGCGATCTTGTAACACGTACTTTGATGGTACATAACGATAAAATGATGATGATTCGCTTTGATTTCAAAAAAGGTGGTATTGGCGACCCACACAGCCACGAAATACACGACCAAGTTGGATACATCTTATCCGGTAAATTCGAACTCACATGCGGTGGTGAGACCACTATTGTTGAAGCCGGTGATTCATATTTGGCTAATCCGGGTGTTGTTCACGGTGTTGTTGCTCTAGAAGACGGCGCTATACTCGATGTCTTCACACCTATTCGCGACGAGTTCATTGTATAAAGTTGTAAATTAGATACGTTAAATAAAAAAAGCATTGACTTGTAAAATGATAACATTTTACTTAGGTCAATGCTTTTTTTTATTCTATCAAATGCTTTGTGACATAAACAGATGCTTCCCGGTCAAGTATTAAAGTCACATCGTTATGCAAAAGCAATATGGAAGCCGGTAAATTAGGTGTTACCTCACCAAATAGCATCTCCCTAATAACTTTCCCTTTACTGGCACCACTTGCCAGTAAAACTATTTTTTTGGAGTGCATGATGGTTCTAATCCCCATACTAATGGCACGTTTTGGTACGTCCTCAATCCTACTAAAAAACCTTGCATTGGCTTCTATGGTCTCTTCATCCAATTCTACCAAGTGGGTACCTGCTTCAAAATGTACGTCAGGTTCATTAAAACCAATGTGTCCGTTATTACCGATACCCAGAACCTGAAGATCAATACCTCCGGCTGCTTCTATCATTTTGTCATAAACTTCACAGGAAGTTTCAACGTCCTTAGCCGTTCCATTTGGGATATGGACTTCCTGTGGGTTGATATTGATATGATCAAATAGATTTTTTTTCATATAATAAGCATAGCTCTGTGGATTACGCTCTTCAATAGGATAATATTCATCAAGATTGAAGGTCTTTACATCTGAAAAATCAATCTCACCTTGCTTGTACATCGCTACCAATTCTTTATACATACCTTCCGGTGTAGATCCTGTGGCCAGTCCTAGAACACTACTTGGATGAATGGTCACTTGAGCGGCCACCATGAGAGCGGCTTTTTTACTCATTTCTTCGTAACCTTTGGTTATAAGAATGGACATACCTTTATGTCTATATTTCATAAACTTTTCTTCCTTTCACAAAGGTGGACTGTATCGCGAAGTCTCGGTCCATGATAACCAGATCTGCGTCTTTGCCCACGTCTATGCTACCCTTCCGGTCGGACATACCCAGATAAGTTGCCTGATTTAAAGTAACCAAAGGTAACAGTTTCTCAAGTTCATCGGTCACATTCGCATCAAAATTACGAAGGGCTTCGTTCAGCTTAAGAACACTTCCGGCCAAAGTACCATCACTCAGTGTGCAACTACCATCCTTAACACTGACCTCTTGTCCGCCAAGTTCATAGTTGCCTTCCGCTAATCCACCACCACACATGCAATCTGTCACCAGTAGTAGCTTTTCCAAACCCTTAATCTTTGCAATCACTTGAAAGAGACTGGGATGAACATGGATCTCATCTGCTATAAGCTCAGCATAGCAATCACTAGCAAAAGCAGCACCCACAACTCCCGGCAATCTATGATGTAAACCTGTCATGGCATTAAACAAATGGGTTACGCTCCTTGCACCTGACCTTATAGCTTCAGTTGCTTGTTCGTAGGTCGCACCAGTATGACCAAGGGATATGTTTATGTCCAAACTCAAGGCTTCTATGAACGCTTTTGACCCTTCAAGTTCCGGTGCCATGGTAATGACCTTAATCATATCTTTGTATTTTTCTACTAAATCCATATTCGGTAAACAGATGGCTTTTTCAGACTGAGCGCCTTTATAAGCTTTGCTAATATAAGGACCTTCCATATGAATGCCTAGAATTTGAGCGCCATCATGTATCTGCAACATTACTTTTTTGACATTCTCAATGGCCTTTTCGATGGTTTTTGTCTCCATGGTCATTGTCGTCGGCAAAAAGCTCGTTACACCATTTTCTGCAATACCTTTTGCAATGGCTTTCAAACCAACTTCATCACCATCCATAACGTCATGACCTTTGTACCCATGAATATGAACATCGATAAGTCCCGGTATGACATAATGACCTCCGGCATCTATCCAATCCACATCTCCTCTATGATTGATTTGATTGCTGTGTGCAATCAAGGTAATTTCATCTTCAAATAGCACTGCATAATCTTCAAAGAACTTTCCTTGGTGATATAAAAGTCCACCCTTAATACCTTTCATACAATACCTTCTTTCTATGTTCCATTCCTTCTGCTTAATATTTTCTTAGTTTTTAACAACTTTCATCATAAGTGCACCTACATTTTTTTCGCCTTTTTCGACCTGAACAACATGATAGTCGTTGGTGATGACAATTGGTGTCTGTAGACTTTTTCCTTGTTCTTTGATAAAGGCCCTATCGATCTTACTTAGCGGTGTTCCGACCTTAACCTGATCACCTAACTTCACTTGGTTTTCAAAACCTTCACCTTTAAGTTCCACTGTATCAATACCTATATGGATCAAGAGTTCAATACCTTCCTCACTTTTAATGCCAATGGCATGATTGGTTCTAAAAACAAGGGTTACTTCTCCATTAACAGGTGAACAAATCATGTCCTCATAAGGAAGGATTGCACACCCGTCACCTACCACTTTTTGAGAAAAAACCGCATCCTCCACTTCGTGGATCGGTATAACCTGACACTTTGCAGGTGCAAATAATTCTATTTTCTTCTTCATAAATTGAAACATGAGCGTTCTCCTTTGATAATGTGGCTTGAAGTAGGATCACCTACTCCAAGCTCATTATTATTATTTCTTAAGTTAATTATAACAATCTTTTCATCTCGTCTGCAATGATTTCAGCTTTGGTACCGACAACAATTTGTACATTTTTATTGTTAGGTCGTATAACTCCTGATGCACCGAGTGTTTTAACCATATCTTCAGACACGATACTGCTGTCTTTTAATGTTAATCTAAGTCTGGTAATACAAGCATCTACTTCTACCACATTGCCTTTACCACCTATGGCAAGGAGATATTCAGCGGCTAATCCTGATAGTCCTTTTTCTTCTATCAAATCAGCAACGCCTTCACCGGATTCATCAACACGTCCCGGTGTGGATAGGTCAAATTTTCTAATTGCAAAAACAAAGATTAGATAGTAAACCACACCAAAGCCTAAACCTACAAAGATTAATAATACTGGCTTTGAAGCCAAGTTAAAGTTAATGATATAGTCAAAAAGGCCGGCTGAGAATCCGAATCCGTGTAAAATACCTAGCATATTGGTAATAACCAAAGCAACACCTGTGAGCACAGCATGGATAAAGTACAATCCAGGTGCCAAGAATAGAAACATAAATTCAATAGGTTCTGTAATGCCTGTTAGAAAAGCTGTTAATGCCACACTAAAAAGCGCACCACCGACTGACGTTTTATACTCTTTTTTAGCTGTTGTATACATAGCAAGGGCTGCAGCTGGTAAACCAAACATCATAACCGGGAAGAAACCTGTCATAAATACACCCGCTGTTGGATCTCCTGCTAAGAATCTGAACAAATCGCCTCGAATGACTTCCCCTGCTGCATTGGTGAATTCGCCGTGAGTAAACCAGAATATGGTGTTGAGTACATGGTGTAAGCCTGTAGGAATTAATAGTCGGTTTAAGAAGCCGTATAAAAATTGACCAATAGCACCTGAATTTACAATCAAGTTACCGAAGGTATCTAATCCGTTTTGTATGAAGGGCCATACGTACCCAAAAACCAAACCTAAAAAAATGGATGCAACTGACGTAATAATGGGGACAAAACGTTTGCCGCCAAAGAAACCAAGAAACTCAGGTAATTGTATATCATGAAACTTATTATACAACATTCCTGCCATTATACCTACCACGATACCTACAAATACGCCGGCATTAACATCCGGATTGATAACAGTGTAGACATTGGTGGTCACATAATAACCGACAGCACCTGCAAGTGCTGCTGCACCGTGGTTGCCTTTTGCCAGACCAAAAGCGATACCAATGGCAAACAAGATTGCCAAGTTATCGAAGACGCCGGCACCTGCTTTTAAAATAATATCTGCAAACATACCTTCAATACCTGGGACCCCCGCACCAAGTCTAAGCAGTATGGCTGCAATCGGTAGAACTGCAATTGGTGTCATGAGTGCCTTCCCTAACTTTTGGAACTTTCCGAAAACATTTGTAAACATAAATCTTCCTCCTTCATGATTTGGAATTTGTATTATAAAAAAAAGCATAAACTAACCAATCTTAATGATTGAATTAGCTTATGCCTGATTTTCTCAGTAACACGCTATTATATGTTTTATATGGTTACAACTCTGCTTTATTACTTATTCTTGCAATATGTATGGCCATGTATCCGACTTCATCATCCGATATCTTAATCGATAGCTCTCTTTCAACGGTTGTTCTAATCTTTGCTGCAATTGTGTATGCGTTTGCAAATTCAACCTTAATGCTTTCCAGTA
>JAGXFY010000043.1:0-15085 GCA_024636985.1 Clostridiales bacterium
AACAGAAGCTATGAAAAGACCACCGCAAACAAACAAGTGCGGTTTAGCTTTGATGTCTATACCGGAACAGATGATACAGGAACCTTCATACCGGCAGGCATATGGCATGATGTAAAGTTAAACACAAATACAAATACAGAAGCCACCTACTATCTGCCCAGTCATAACCGAGAAACCACAACCGGACAGGTCCAATTCAGGACCTTGCCCATTAACCTGCCAAGTCTTTTAGCCCCTCATAACTTCGCTTACAACAAAGACATAGATGCCTATAAAGCCGTAGCAGAAATACCTGTAGAGCTCTCAGGTACACTTTCGAACTTCACCATCACAGGTATCACCGATCCGGCTTGGGTGGACCACTTCAAACAAGCAAACAGCACCTTTAGAGCAGCCAACCTACCGGTCATGGCCGGTAAAAACAACCAACAAGGTATGTCAGATCAAGCCGTTAAGCTGGGGTACAAGATCCGCTTTAGCCTAGAAACCAACGGTGACATGACCGGTAATGATGATATCCTACTCATCACCCCAAGCTATGATCACATAGATGAGAATGGCACAAGACAGCCGGTGGATCTGTACTATGAAACAAGCCAAGGCTTTATAAAGCTTGGCAGTGACAAAGACACCATGACAAACACCATGGTACTCAACGATCCGGCAAGAAAGATACAAGAAGAAACCATACAAAACACCGTCAAAGTCCTAAGCGCTCAGAAAAGAAACAACGGCTTCACAGAAGCCGACTATCTAAAGATCTTCACCGGTCATTATCAAAAAGACCTGGCCTATAAAGACAAGTTGCTGCTAACAGAAGCCCAAAAGCTTTATATCGGCACCAGTAGTCAGAGCCCTAAAGAACTGCCCCAAAGTCTCATCCTAGAAGCAAGACAGAAATGGTATGGAGAATTCTATCTACCAAGCCAAACAGTGGTCGTACCAAAGGGACTGAATTTATCGACCTACACACGTCTAAAAATAGGAGAAGCCCCCTTTATTACAAAAGGTTATATCGCTGTGAACTTTGACATAAAAGGCTACCATAACATTAAGAGCTTAAGAGACCTAGAGACCCTAGAGGCCTATAATACCTATAAAACAGCAGATCTAGGCAACGCATGGGCAAATGAAGGGTATAAAACAAACATAGCCGGTATCAGCCTAATGGAAGGAGATGTGGTCTTCTACCATGTGGATCGTAGGGCCAGTGGCCATTATCGGTGAGAAGAAGCAGTCAAAATGCATATAAGATAAGGCATAACTGTGAATTATATATCTAAAACGATGAAACTTTGTGGATTGTTTGACTATTGAAAAATACAGGCATATAATTATACTCGGACGTTTTCGTGGAATAATTAGGATGCTTTGAGAACAAAGGAACAGACATATCACAAATGTATGCCTGCTGACATTCATTGGTTCCATGTTAAGATAGATGAATATATATACAGGAGGTTTCATATGTTATCTTATGGTTTTTTCCTTGATCTAGCCATTATTTTATTGAGCACAAAATTATTTGGTCTTTTAACAAGACGTCTGCAGATGCCCCAAGTGGTGGGTGCATTGCTCGCGGGTTTAATTCTTGGACCCACTTTCTTAAACATCTTAACTGAGACGGAATTTATAGATAAAATGGCCGAGCTTGGTGTAATACTATTGATGTTTACAGCGGGTATGGAAACAGACGTCAAGGAGTTGAAGCGAACAGGCAAGTCATCTTTTGTGATTGCAGCCTTTGGTGTTATCATTCCTTTAGTTGGTGGTTTTATAGCTGCTGGTATTTTCTCAGATACGCTTACGGAAGCAACTAAGATTGAGATGCTAAGAAATATTTTTATTGGTGTCGTTTTAACAGCCACTTCAGTCAGTATTACAGTTGAGACCCTTAGAGAAATGGGGAAACTAAGGACACCGTCGGGTACGGCCATCTTAGGTGCAGCTATTATTGACGATATACTGGGTATTATTATATTGACCATCATCATGGGCTTTGCCAGTGACGGTGTGAGCATGATGGGTATATTTTTTAGAATCGGTGGATTTTTTGTATTTGCCATCATCAGTGGCTTAGTATTCAATAAAATATTTGCCTATATGACGGATAAATATGGTCGTAAGCGGCGAGTACCGATATACAGTCTTATACTCTGCTTGATGTTTGCATATATTGCAGAAGAATTCTTTGGTATTGCGGATATTACTGGTGCATATTTGGCCGGTATCATCATAGCCAACTTAGGCAGTCACGATTATGTCAATGAAAAAGTTGAGATTACCTCTTATATGTTGTTTTCTCCCATCTTCTTTGCCAGTATCGGTATAAAGACCGCCATAGAGACCATGAACTTCAGTATACTCATTTTTGCTCTGGTGTTATTGGCCATTGCTATATTAACGAAAGTGGTCGGCTGTGGCATTGGTGCTAGGATTATGGGTTACTCCAAAGAAGATGCCCTGAGGATTGGAGTCGGTATGGTTTCTAGAGGAGAAGTGGCCTTGATTGTGGCCAGTAAAGGTATGTCCGTAGGACTAATTACCGAGCAAGCCTTTGCACCTGTAATTATGGTGGTCTTAGTGACAACCCTAATTACACCAATCTTGCTGAAAATGGTGTACAGAGCCAAAGTTGTTGTGTAAGGATTAAGGTAATATTGAATGTTTTTTAGATAAAATAAATGTAAGCCCATAAGGTGGATGAAACCCACTTTGTGGGTTTTTATATTATTCTGATAATGTTGTCACCCTTGGATGGATGTGAGATAATAACATAAAGGTGGTGAAGTTATGCGAACAGCAATTCTTTCAGATATTCATGGTAACGATGTTGCTTTTGAAGCGATTGTAGAAGATATGAAACAACAAAATATCAACAACGTCATTTTCTTAGGCGACTTAGTGGCAAAAGGGCCTCAACCTAAAGAAGTTTTTGAGAGGATGAGAGTACTGAAACCCTTAGTCTGGCTCAAAGGCAACACAGATGCTTGGTTAGACGATGCTTTGAGTGATATATTACCAACAACAAAAAAAGAAATCTTACTTCTAGACTATTATGACTATATGGTACATCGGTTAGAAGGGGAGGATATGGATCATCTTATTGGCTTGAAGAAAACAAACCATCTACATATTGAGCACTATGATATTTTGTGCGTTCACGGCTCACCCCTCGGTATGGAGGATAGCATGGATCCTTTTGAAAAGGCGGAAAAGTTGGACCGTCAACTTAAGTATACGCAGGAGGGTGTTGTTCTATTTGGTCATACACACAAGCAACTGAGCCATAGGCATCATATCCACCGTTTGATCAATCCGGGTGCGGTTGGTGTTTGTAACCATAAAAATGATGCAAGAGCAGCCTATGCCATCATGGATACCAACATTGGCTTTAATGTTGAGCTCAGACAAGTGGATTATGATTTGGATTTGGTTTACAAAATTGCATCAGAACGCGCTTTTCCAAACATGGAAGATTATTGGAATCTATTAACGGTGAATGAGGAATAAATAGGTGTCCGTATGAAATATAAAGACGACTTAAAAAGGATTATGGCAATCGTACTGGTACTGTTTTTGGGTGTAATGATGAAGCAAGAGGTTAGTGGAACAGAAGTGACGTTTTTAGAATTAGAAAAAGGCAGTACGTATACCTATGATCAGCTTCATGATATTGCTATAAAGCTCAGTCAAGCATATCCGCAAATCTTGCGATACGAGTATCTAGGAGAATCCTTTGACAAACGCTCAATTTTCGCCTTAATTATGACGGAGAATGAAGCCGCTTTGGAACCGGAAGTTATCTATGTAGAGCGTATGCATTATATGGTTGATGCAGGATTACATGCAAGAGAAGATATCAATCCGGTATTGGTATTGAAGATGATTGAAGACTATGCTAAAGCCTATACAAAAAATGAAAAGATTCAAGGTGTGGATCTTAGAGAGGTGCTTGGGCGCAGTGTGCTTCATTTCTTACCTGTGACGAATCCGGATGGATTTGAACTGGCAAGGCAAGGGCTAGCAGCAGTAAAAACAGAACAAGCAAGAAATGCTTTGAACCGTATAGAAAGTACAAATTATAGCAACTTTAAGGCGGGTATGTCCGGTGTGGACTTGAATCGTAATTTTCCGTCACCGTTTCTGAATCCGCACTTAGGTGTTTTTGTGGATCAGTGGGATACATACAAGGATAATAGTCTATATAAGAGCCAACCGGCCAGTGCCTTCTACGCCGGTCCAAGAGCGGGGAGTGAACCGGAAGTTGTTATTCTAATGGATTATATGCTTAGGTATGATTTTAGGAATTATATGAGTATGCATTCAAGGGGAGAAGTACTTTTTTGGGATAATTATAATATGCCAAAAAGCTTTAGGGATAGAGCTAGGGCTTTGGCTCTGGAGATTGATACTTTTATGGGTTATGAGATGGGTCAACCAAAATCATCAGTACAGATGACTGGTTATGCATCTGATTTTGTTGCAGCTAAGACCTTAAAGCCTATGATAACTGTTGAGTCATTACCCATCTCAACCCAATTGCCGACGCCACAAGCACTCTATTATGACACTTATAATAAGGTTAAGATTATACCGCTACTAGCAGAACGGGTGGGGCGAAGAACCGGCTATTTGGATTACAGATTATATGTAGGTGACCGTTATGTAAGGGATTTTGATGACCTTGCCTATGCCATTGCCCATAGTATTCAATTAGAAGGTATTATTGTTAAAGGTGAGGGAATTCCGATTGGATATATCGGTGATTATGCCATGATTAAAGAAGGCAATATATATCAGTTAAGTACCTACTTTCCGAAAGAAATAAATGAAGAAATAACAGAAGAAATAAATGAAGAAATAAAAGATGAGACCACTGAAGAAGTGAATCCGGATACACAAGTCATAGATGAAGAACAACCGACGACAGAACGAAGTTATTATGAAGGTTACCCTACCGTACATATCAAGGTAGAGGATGAGGATGTGGTAGGGGATGTGCCTGCCATATTGCTAAACGGCCGAACCATGGTGCCTCTTAGAGTCGTTAGTGAAGCCTTCGGCGCTAATGTTGTATGGGACGGTGTAGATTATGCAGTCTATATTAACGAGACTGAAGCAACAGAGAATCAAGCAATAGAAAATCAAGAAAAAATCGAACCAATGGGTTCCACCTATTACAAAGGCTTGAAAATGGTTAATGTTGTTGTGGGTGGTCGCATAATGAACAGCGATGTACCGGCTGTCATCTTAAATGGTCGAACCATGGTACCTCTTAGAGTCATTGGAGAAGTCCTTGGTGCAGATGTAATATGGGATCAAAGTACTTATACAGTAAGTCTTACAAAACAGAATCCTAGTGATACCACGAACAAACCTTAATCTTTAGTCTTATTTTTATTGAGCTATGAGGAGGATATAAATGGATAATAACCTAAACGGACTTCTAACAAAATGGAGTGACCAGTCTTGTCGTGCCAATAAAGTAAATAAGGAACTATATGCCCGTTATGAAGTGAAACGTGGTCTTAGAGATATTGATGGGAAAGGTGTGCTGGCCGGTCTGACCCGTATTGGCGAAGTTCACTCTTACATCATATCCGATGGCCAATCCGTACCGGTACCGGGACGATTAAGTTATAGAGGTATTAATATAGAAGATCTGGTGAAAGGCTTTTTGAAGGACGATCGTTATGGCTATGAAGAAACCTGCTTTTTACTGCTTGTGGGACACCTTCCGGATGCCATTGAACTTCGAGATTTCAGAGGGTTAATTGCCAGCAATTATGAATTGCCGAGAGACTTTGTGCGAGATATCATCATGAAAGCACCAAGTAAGGACTTGATGAACACCATTGCTAGAAGTGTGTTGACCCTTTTTTGTTTTGATGATCTAGCCGATGACCTTAGTGAAAGAAATGTCTTTAGGCAAAGCATACAGTTAATCGCTAATTTTCCACTGTTGGCTATTTACGGTTATCAAGCCTATGCCCATTATCATGAGAAGAAAAGCTTTGTCATCCATTCCCCAAGAAAAGAATTAAGTATTGCGGAGAACATCTTATATATGTTAAGGCATGATAACCAACATACCAATCTAGAAGCCAAGCTTTTGGATTTGGCTCTGGTACTACATGCAGAACATGGTGGTGGTAATAACTCCACTTTTACAACCCATGTTGTGTCATCCGCATACACAGATATCTATTCGGTGGTGGCTGCAGCCATGGGATCCTTAAAAGGTCTAAGGCACGGTGGCGCCAATATCAAAGTGGTGGAGATGTTTGATGAGATTAAAGCCAATGTAGACAACTGGGAAGATCCTGAGGAAGTCACCAATTATGTAGAAAAGTTAGTAACAAAGCAGGCATACGACAGAACCGGGTTGGTTTATGGTATCGGTCATGCGGTTTACTCCATCTCTGATCCTAGAGCGATTATATTCAAGGGATATGTTAGAGAACTGGCAAAAGAAAAGGGACTGGACAAAGAATTTGAGCTTTATAATTTGGTAGAAAAAATAGCACCCGAAGTCATTGGTAAACATCGTAAGATCTATAAAGGTATATCCGCAAACGTCGACTTCTATTCAGGGTTTGTTTATAGGATGTTGGACATACCGCAGCAACTCTTCACACCTCTTTTTGCGGTAGCGAGAATCAGCGGATGGTGCGCCCATATCCTAGAAGAATTAGCCAATGACGGAAAGATTATCCGTCCGGCCTATAACTGTGTAGAACCAAAGCGTATGTATTTGCCCCTTGAAAAACGATGATCACTCGTTTTCATATTTCATCGTTGATTTGCGAAACTCCAGTGGGGTCATATTGGTAACACGCCTAAATGTTCAAAAGGAGGTAAACGATGGCATCTTATAAAACAATACGTCTTAATGAAAAAAATACAACCCAGTATATACAGAAGATCCAACAAACTTTTGATGACCTTGACCATTATGAAGGAATAAAACAAGTAACAAAATCATATATGGGTGTTCATAAGTTGAATTCAAATGAGACCTTACTGGGATTCTGGGTACCTGGTATTAAAAGCGGTTATATCAGCCAGTTTGCATCATCTCTGTGTCTTGAGATTCTCCAACCTAAAGTCAGACAGATTGAAAAGGCTTTAATTAATGAGGAAGTAACCATGGAGGTTGTGCGTCTACCATTGATGATTGTTGAAGATTATTATGTGGGTGTTGTAGAAGGTCTGACACTAGGCAACAAGCATCAACTGGGTGACTTATATTGGTTGAAGGTTGATTTGGATGGCCAGACAAAATATATCCGAGATCCCTTAAGCAGTTCAGTGCCTTTTGGCATTTATGGTCCATCAGAATCGTTTGATATGATGGGGATGTTTGAAGACAGAAAAGATAAGGCATATTTTGCTCAAAATTATCTGGAAGTATATCCGGATGGCTCCTATCAAGCCAATCATATCGGTTCCTGTTTGGAAATCCATACAGAAACAGCAACAGAAGAAGGAACCTTAGAAAAGATGACACGTCGTTTTCAGACCATCAGCAAAAAGATTCAGATGAGCATAGATCAGGGTGAAGAAGAGGTGTATGGAAAACTGAGTACCCAAGATCTTAACTATATTGGTTTTGATACCGTTGAGCTCATGCCGGAAGTACCAACATCAGAAAGAGAAAGCATTAAAGAAGAAACAGGCGAGTTTTTTAAGATAATAGACAGGGATGAAAACAGCCTGAGGGTGCAGCTCAAAAAGCCGGATATATCTAACTGGGGATATGACACACCTGTTTATGGCTCTGTTGCAGTGAGTCCTTCACTTCTGGATACCCTAAGACCTAATGAATTATTAGCGTTCATTGAAACCCTACACAATATGCCAGGACGCCCAATCCAGATTTGTATTGATTCCGTTTTAGGCCACTGTGATTTTCAAGGCGCTTATCTTTTGGAAACCTTTGATGAAGAACCTAGGAATCATTTGGACCATAAGTACATACACAGCAGTTTCTTGACCGGTCCAAATATGTATGGTCGAGATATTGATTTTTCTAGTCCTTATGTACGGGCCATGTTATTGGAGATGCTACGAAGAAAAGTGGATTATGGGTTCGACTGTATTCGGATTGATGGGGCACAGGACTTCATTAAATCCAGAGACGATCGCACCGGTTTTCGAATACAGGATGATATATTCCTAAAAGAACTGGTAAGTATAGAGCAGAACATTAACGGGTTAATAAGGCATCCGGATATTAATCTTGAGGATGGACGGCCTTGGCCGGATGATATGAATTGGCTATACAATTCTAAATATCTGGACCATACCATTGAGATGACCCTGCCTCATGATGTTATACCCAAACAATGGAGCCCTATTATTTTTGCTCATAATGTACATGGTAAGTACAAGTGGTTCATGGATAAATGGGACCGTTTTGTTGAGGTCTTCAGATATGGCGAGCACTGGATTACCGGTCAGTCCAATCATGACAATGCAAGATATTTTTATAAGATGGTACCCTCTCTTTCTTCAGCACAGTATAAGCCTGGAGATGCCTTTACGAATTATTATAACCAATACCTTGGAGACACAAAAAAACAGGTGGTGCATCATGCCTTAGATCATGAAGGTCTTTCTGCCTTAATGCTCGGGTTCTTACCGGGTCATCCCATGTTCTTACTGAATGCATTGGTACATACACCCTGGATGTTTTTACGAAATATTGATGATACCTATAGAGTGGAAATACTTGCATCCGAAGGGGCAAAATTCTTCGAATGGTATGTAGATGAAGCGACTTTTATGCGAGAAGATAACTTCGTTGAATTGAAAAAGCATGGTTTTGTCGATTATAATACCTTATACAAAGTACTTCAGTATTTATATGGTTTGCAATCCAAAGTTAAAACAGATGCCCTTACAGCACGTATACTCTTTGAAGACCCAATGGAGGGTGGATTATTTGAAAACGTTAGCGCCGTCAAGCATCAACTTAAGCGCTTGATAGAACCTGATACAGAGAAGGATAAAGCATATGCAGATCTGTTGATGGCGCGATTACAAGAGGATGACAAAGCTGTAGAGCAAAGGTTGGCAGGTGCAAGACAACTGTTTAAGAAAAATCTAAGTCTCTTAAACACGTCATACGAAAATAGCATCAAGGCGTCAAAAATAATCCATTACCTAAATGCTTTGGAAGATTTGCAATTGGGTCTCTTATTGGAACACAGTAAAGCTCAAAATGCTTATGATGTCAAAGTCTGGTCAACAGACCCGAAGTTGTGTGAATGTATACCGGAGGATGTCAGCCTTTGGAACAAAGCAGGTAGTATCGATTTGAATAAGTTGGCGGATATTTTTATGAAAGATGCCCTATTGGCGTGCAAGGTTCATCGGTATGAAGATATGATAGATTCTGCCCATACGAGGTTCAATTTTGCTTTACGTCAATTCAGGATACAACATGACTGGCTGATGTATAACCCAACGAATCATGTTAGAAAAGACTATTTCGCCAGAAAACTTTTCATTAACGGTGCAAAAGAAATCGGTGAATGGGGCGATAAAGGAGATCAGGTATTATGCAATACGATCTACTACGGATGGCGAACATCTCCGGATGCATCCACACAGATATTTATTATTGCTAACATGGAAGGTGATGTCATTGATCTATGTCCTTTAAATATCTTTCTTAATTTGGAGGGAGAATGGAAAGTAGCCATGCATTCACCAACATTAGAAATAGAGAAAAAGACCATGAACAGGGATGATCACATCATAAACTTTAAAAATGGTGAGGTACTTATCTTAGAAAGACAATTAACTTAGTCGTTCCCCCCCTAATATAGAGTTGAAAGGCGTAATCAGAAGAAACTAAACTGGTTACGCCTTTTGATTTGGTTATAATTACATAAAAAGGTTGACATTAATAAAAATAGTTGTATAATTATACTTAGTTAAACGTTTACTCAGATAGAAAGGACATCATATGAAGGTGACAATCAAGCACATTGCAGAGTTAGCAGGCGTATCCATAGCGACGGTATCTAAAGTGATTAATCATAAGGATGAGAAAATCACCCACCAGACAAGAGACCGTGTGCTTGAGGTAATCAAGGAGCAGGGTTATATACCTAACCGTGTTGCCAGTTCCATGGTAACGAAGAGAACCAAGACTTTGGGACTTATGATACCGGATATTACCAACCCATTTTTCCCTGAATTGGCACGAGGTGTGGAAGATGGCGCTAATGAAATGGGTTACACACTTATTCTCTGCAATTCGGATAACGACCTTCAAAAAGAAGAAAGCTATCTGGAGATGTTACAGGAAAAAATGGTGGATGGCATAATCTTTACGGCCTCCAGTCGTCGCACAACCATGAGCTCTGCTTTTTTGAAGTTGACGATACCGGTGGTGTCAGTGGACAGAGAGATTGAAGGCCTAAAGCTTGAAGGTAAGATTACGGTTGACAATGAAAAAGGTGCCTTCGAAGCGGTTTGCTATTTATTAGAAAAAGGTTATAGAAAAATATACCATATATCAGGGCCTTTATTATCCAAGACCGCCAAGGATCGCTATGCCGGTTTCATAAGAGCACATAAGGAAAAAGGTATCATGCCTATAGAAGACCATCTTCTTGAAGGAAACTATACCAGCACATGGGGTTATGATTATACAAAAAAACTTATTGAAGAACATGTGGACTTTGACAGTCTTTTCTGTGGCAATGATTTGATTGCTCTTGGGGCTTATAAAGCTTTACATGAAAAAAATATAAGAATTCCTGAAGACATCGGTATTATTGGGTTTGACGATATTTATATGGCAGAGATTGTGTCCCCAGGACTTACAACGGTAAGACAACCCTCTTATAGCATGGGCTATAAAGCAGCGGAGATGATGCTAGATCGTATTAAGAATAAAGATGGCATTCAAAAGGAATGGGTACTAGAATCGAAACTGATTATACGTGGGAGTACCAAATAAAAATTTAATGGGTTAAACGTTTACCCTAGAGAGGTGAAAAGATGAAAAAAATATTGGTACTGGGCAGTTTGAACATGGACTTGGTAACAAGGGTGCACATAACACCAAAAGTGGGCGAGACTTTACTTGGAGAAGGCTTAGAACAGATTCCCGGTGGTAAAGGCGCCAATCAAGCGGTTGCCATCGGGAAGTTGGGTGGACAGGTTGCTATGCTTGGCCGTGTGGGTATGGATGGTTTTGGTGAAGTTTTGATGAAAAACCTATCGGCAAACGGTGTTGAGGCATATCTGACCCAAGCGGTTCAAGGTCCACCTACAGGGGTTGCCTTGATCATGGTGAATGATAGTGGTGATAATTCTATTGTCGTTATTCCAGGCGCGAACTTTGCACTGAATAAAGAAGATCTGACACCGGCGATGTTTGAAGGATGTGACTACCTCTTAGCACAACTGGAAACGCCTATAGAAACTATTGAGACAGCTTTTGCGATGGCGAAAGCACAAGGACTTTACACCATTTTAAATCCGGCACCGGCCAGAACGTTGTCCAAACAATTAATCGAACGGACCGATTTATTAGTACCTAACGAAACAGAATTTGCAACACTGACAGGTATACAACCGGATTCAGAGGCCCATATCAAGGAAGGTGCAAGTCTGCTTTTTGAAATCGGGGTTAAAGAGATCATCATTACTTTAGGTGAAGATGGGGCGTGCCATATAGACACTTCGGGTAACCTATATTATGTTAAAGGTCATAAGGTAAAAGCCGTTGATACAACAGGTGCAGGTGATAGCTTCATAGGAGGTTTATTATACGGTATGGCTCAAGGTAAAGATGTCAAAGAAGCCATGAATAGGGCTGTTATTGTTGGTGCCCTTACAGTTACCAAGTTAGGTGCTCAATCCTCACTGCCAACATTAAAAGAGGTAGAAGACTATATAGGAGGTCTTAAATGAAAAAAGGTATATTGATCAATGCAGATGTTGTTGAAGTGATAGCAAAAATGGGGCACATGGATGAGATTGTGATTGGAGATGCCGGTCTTCCGATTCCGGAAGGTGTTAGACGGATCGATATCGCTCTCAAAGCCGGAACCCCTGGCTTTATGGAGACGTTGGAAACCTTGATGTCAGAATTTGTTTGTGAAGCTGTTACATTAGCCGAAGAGATTCAGACCATCAACCCGACAATTGAATTGGAACTTAAGTCTTTACTAAAAGATATACCCATAACTTACATAAGTCATGAGGATTTTAAAAAGCAAACAAAGACAGCAAAGGCCGTCATTCGTACAGGGGAATGTAGCCCTTATGCGAATATAATCCTAAGATCCGGTGTATTTTTCTAAAGGAGCTAAAATGAATAATCCTATACTAAAAATGGAAAATATCAGTAAGACTTTCCCAGGTGTTAAAGCCTTAGATGGCGTTCATTTAAATGTTTATGAAGGTAGAGTCATGGCCCTCCTTGGAGAAAATGGCGCCGGTAAGTCCACGCTCATGAAGATACTATCCGGTGTCTACGAGCGGAGTGAAGGTGATGTCTATTATATGGGCCAGCCGGTAACCTTCAAAAATGTTAAGGAATCCCAAGATGTCGGCATAGCCATCATACACCAGGAGTTGAATCTGGTAGATGAGCTGAGCATAGCAGAAAACATTTTTCTTGGAAGAGAACCCAAAAAAGGTCTTGGTGCCATTGATCGTAAAAAAATGGTGGCTGATGCTAGGGTTTTACTTGAGCGTCTTAATCTTGTTGAGGACCCTAACAAATCCATGAAAAAGTTACCCATTGGTAAAAAGCAGATGGTAGAGATAGCTAAGGCTTTGTCTCTAGATGCCAAGTTGATTATCATGGATGAGCCGACAGATGCTCTGACGGATAAGGAAACAGAAAGTCTATTTAAAGTCATTCGAACACTTAGAGATCAAGGTAAGAGCATTGTTTATATTTCCCATAGATTAAAGGAAATATTTGAAATCTGTGATGATATAACCATATTAAGAGACGGTCGATTTGTAGCTGAAAAGAAGGTCTCTGAAATGGATGAAAATGCATTAATTGAAATGATGGTAGGTAGAAAATTAGAAGAACAGTATCCCTACATCAAAGATCATCAAGGCGAACTATTGCTTGAAGTGGAAGGTCTTGGAAATGATCATGTTCATGATATCGCCTTTAACCTTTATGCCGGTGAGATACTGGGCGTATCAGGTCTTATGGGTGCCGGACGTACAGAGCTAGCCAAAACGCTATATGGTGCGTATCCGATTAAAAGCGGTGTTATGAAACTTTCCGGTAATAAGATCATACCAAAATCTGAAGCGGCTGTTATCAAAGCAGGACTAACCTATGTATCCGAAGACCGTAAAAAAGACGGCCTAGTACTGAGTATGTCTGTTAAGGAAAATATATCTCTATCAGCCATGAACCGTATTACCAGACATCATGTTATAAGAAAAAGTGAGGAGCTTGGGTTGATTCGAGATTTTATCCGTCAGCTGTCAATTAAGACCCCTACGGAAGCGCAAAAAGTTAAGAACTTAAGTGGTGGGAATCAGCAAAAGGTGAGCATCGCCAAAAGCTTAATGACGCAGCCGACAGTATTGGTTCTGGATGAACCCACAAGGGGCGTGGATGTCGGTGCCAAGAAGGAAATCTACGACCTAATGAATCAGTTTAAGAAAGAGGGTATGGGTATATTGATGATATCTTCTGAAATACCGGAGCTTCTGGGTATGTGTGATCGCATCCTTGTGATGCATGAAGGCACCGTACAAGGCATACTAACCAGAGCTGAGGCCACACAAGAGAACATCATGCGTTACGCTGTCGGATTAGAAGGAGGCAAGTCATGAAACAAGAGTATAAAGAAAACCTAAGACGCTTTCAATCTGTTTTCGGATTGTTGTTTTTCACCATCGTTATTTCATTATTAAGTGACCGATTCCTTACAGGATCCAACATATTTAACGTGCTTAGACAAACTTCTGTAAATGCAATCATAGCAGCAGGTATGACTTTCGTCATTCTAACCGGTGGGATTGACCTGTCCGTTGGTTCCACTTTTGCATTCACAGGCGCCATCGGTGCCTACTTGATTGGTTCGGGACAACCGGTCATGATTGCGGTAGCGGGGGCTTTATCCATAGGTCTGTTGATTGGAATGGCCAATGGTTTCATCATTGCCCATTGGAATCTTCAACCTTTTATCGTAACCC
The DNA here is from genome assembly GCA_024636985.1 of Clostridiales bacterium. Taxonomy (GTDB): domain Bacteria; phylum Bacillota; class Clostridia; order Lachnospirales; family Vallitaleaceae; genus Petrocella. The sequence goes on from JAGXFY010000043.1 coordinate 14,206, forward strand.
TGGCCACCATGACAATCTTTAGGGGTGCCACCTTGGTCTTTACAGACGGAAAACCAATTGGTACCGGTTATGAAGGCAGTGCAGCAATATTTGCCAAAATCGGTGGCGGTTATACTTTTGGCATACCCAATCCCATTCTGATTATGATTGTACTTTTTGGTTTGGCATATTACATCTTAAAGCATATGAGTATGGGGCGATATGTTTATGCAACAGGTGGCAACCAGGAAGCGACCAAGCTCTCTGGGGTCAGTATTAAAAAGGTCAAAGTATTCGTATATGGTATTAGTGGTTTATTTGCAGCCATATCGGGTATGATCATCACTTCAAGACTCTCCTCAGCACAGCCAACAGCTGGTACAGGTTATGAGCTAGATGCCATAGCTGCCGTTGTACTTGGTGGTACATCATTGGCTGGCGGGGTTGGATCTATATTAGGTACAGTAATAGGCGCACTCATCATTGGGATCTTAAACAACGCACTGAATCTGTTGAACGTGTCATCATATTATCAACAGCTGGCAAAAGGCTTGGTCATACTGATCGCTGTGTTGTTAGATCGAAAAGAAAAATAATAGGGAGGAAACAAAATGAAAAAGGTATTGGGATTATTATTAACAATGGTAATGGTAGTAAGTTTGTTGGCGGCATGTGGTAAGAAAGAAGAAGAAACGACTGGCGGCAGTGAAAAAGTAGGCTTAATCGTATCGACACTTAACAATCCATTCTTTGTTACACTAAAAGAAGGTGCCGAGGCAAAAGCAACGGAGCTAGGTATGGAATTGGTGGTTTTGGATTCACAAAACGATCCGGCAAAAGAATTGGCGAATATGGAAGATCTATTGACCCAAGGGGTTAGTGTAATCCTGATTAACCCAAC
>JAGXFY010000044.1:0-11420 GCA_024636985.1 Clostridiales bacterium
ATAAAAAGATAGCTCAATGAATTAAAGAGGTCTCTAAGGGTAAAATCTTAGGGGCTTTTTTTGTTGAACTATTAAGAACAATATTTTTGTGGTAATATGAATTCATGGGATTTACGGTTGACAGGGGATAGGAATTGTTTTATAATAATATTTAATTTATCGAATTAGCAATCTACCACTTTACCATAATAAAGTTCGGGAGGTACATATGAGAGATAAGCAATTACACACACCTGAAGGTGTTCGAGATATTCATTGTAATGAGGCACTAAAGAAGCATGAAATACAAAGACGGATCATGGCGGTATTTCATCATTATGGCTTCTTAGATGTTCAAACACCGACTTTTGAATATATTGATGTTTTTAGCCATGATTCCGGTACGATAGATATTAAGAATATGTATAAGTTTTTTGATTCTGATGGCAACATATTGGTGATGAGGCCGGATATCACCCCTTCAGTGGCAAGGATGATGGCAACCGGATATCATCATGAAAATACACCGAAAAGATTCTGTTATCTTGGCAATGCTTTTAGAAACATTGAAAGCTATCAATTGAAGCTTAGAGAATTCACCCAAGCTGGTGTTGAACTCATCGGTATTGATAGTGAAGATGCAGATGCAGAAATTATTGCAATTGTTATTCAATCCTTATTGGCCGTTGGGCTTAAAGATTTTCAAATTGATATTGGTCAAGCCGGATTTTTTAAAGGCTTACTTGAAGAAGCCGGACTGGATTCAAAGTACGAAGAAGAACTACGTATGCTGATTGATCAGAAAAATTACATCGCAGTAGAAGAGTTGTTAGATAGCCTTGAATTGGATCAAGCACATAAAAAAGTCCTTCTGGATCTACCTAAATTCTTTGGTGATGTTAAGGTAATAGAGCAAGCCAAGTCAACAACCATGAATAAGAAGGCTTTAGCAGCCCTTGATCGACTGGAACGTATTTATAATATCTTGTGTGATTATAAGGTGGAACAATACATTTCTTTTGATCTTGGCATGGTAAGTCAGATTAATTATTATACCGGCATTGTTTTTAGAGGTTATACTTTCGGAACAGGGGTATCTATTGTAGATGGCGGAAGGTACGATACACTATTACAAGAGTTCGGTCACAGTGCACCTGCCGTTGGTTTTGCCATCATTGTGGATGAAGTTATGAACAGCATAGAAAGACAACATATAGAAATTGATGTGCCAAGCACAGACACCTTATTACTATATAACCTTAAATCAAGAACCATGGCCATTTCTATTGCCGATCGTATGCGAAGAGAAGGTATGAGAATTGAGATTGGCATGTTAGACCGGGATTTAGAAGAGAATATCGCTTATGGTAAAAAAAATCATATCGGCGGTATTATGAATTTCTTATCCTTAGATGAAGTGGAGCTGGTTAATCTTGAAACCGAGGAAAGAAACACGGTGGATGTTAAATCACTTTTCTAAGGGTAGAAAAACGGACGCAATAAGAACAGGATGAAAGGTGAATACTATGAGATATTTAACATTTGCACTTGCTAAAGGGCGATTGGCAAAAAAAACATTGGCCTATTTAGAAGAAGTAGGTATTACATGTGAAGAAATGAAAAGTGATACAAGAAAACTGATTTTTGTGAATGAAGAACTTAAATTAAAGTTTTTCTTAGCGAAGGCCAGTGATGTACCGACTTATGTTGAGTATGGCGCTGCTGACATCGGTGTCGTAGGTAAAGATACTATCCTTGAAGAACGTAAGAATCTTTATGAAGTTTTTGACTTAAAATTAGGCATTTGTGATATGGTGGTAGCCGGTCCTGAGAGTGCACGTGAGCATCTTTTACATAGTTCATCGATACGTGTTGCTACTAAATATCCAAATATTGCTAAGGACTATTTTTATAATAAAAAGAATCAAAAAGTTGAGATTATAAAACTCAACGGTTCTATTGAACTGGCACCTCTTGTAGGCCTCTCAGAAGTGATTGTTGATATCGTGGAGACCGGTGCTACTTTAAAAGAAAACGGACTTGTCGTTCTCGAAAAAATATGTCCGCTTTCTGCCAGGGTTGTGGTTAACCGTGTCAGCATGAAAATGGAAAATCAACGGATCAACCGAATTATTGACGGATTAAGAGATATCATCCAGTAAAGGAGACCAGCTATGAAAGTATACGATTTTACAAAAGGTGAAGTCATTGATATTAAAAAGCTTCTAGAAGATCGAGCACCGACTTCATATGGTGACTATGAAACCATCGTTGCAAATATTATAAAAAATGTTAAAGATAAGGGCAATAGTGCCATATTAGACTATACGACAGAGTTTGACAAAGTTACCCTAACACCAACGTCTATGAAAGTAACTTTAGAGGAAATTAGAAAAGCTTATGACCTTGTGGATGAAAAGCTTATAACCGTTATTAAGAAAGCTAAAGAACGGGTGTATGCTTTTCATGCCAAACAAAAACAATACAGTTGGTTCGATACAGAAGAAGACGGTAGCATCATGGGACAAAAAATAACACCACTTGAGCGGGTCGGTGTCTATGTCCCAGGTGGTAAAGCTGTCTATACATCTTCTGTTATTATGGATGTGGTTCCGGCACTGGTTGCTGGTGTAAAAGAAATCGTCATCACCACACCACCGGACTCGACCGGTAATATTAACCCTCAAATACTGGTAGCTGCGGACATATGTGGTATCGAGAATATTTATAAGATGGGTGGTGCTCAAGCCATTGCTGCTCTCGCTTTTGGAACGGAAACCATAAAAAAGGTCGATAAAATTGTTGGACCGGGAAATATCTTTGTTGCCTTAGCAAAAAAGGCTGTTTATGGACATGTTAGTATTGATTCCATAGCAGGTCCATCCGAGGTACTGGTGATTGCAGATGAGACATCCAATCCCAAGTACATTGCAGCCGACCTCTTGTCTCAAGCAGAACATGATGAATTGGCTTCTTCGGTGCTGATTACTACAAGTCAAGCTGTTGCAGAGAAGGTAAAGGCAGAAATAGAGCGACAAACCGCTTATTTAAAACGCAAAGATATTATTAGCGCATCCTTAAACAACTATGGTGTGACCATCATTGTCGATTCATTAAAAGATGCAGTAACCATCAGTAATGAGATTGCACCGGAGCATTTGGAGATTTGTACGAAGAATCCTTTTGAATTAATGCCATATATAAAAAATGCCGGCGCTATTTTCCTTGGAAATTATACGCCGGAGCCTCTTGGTGACTATATGGCAGGACCAAATCATGTACTGCCTACCAATGCGACGGCAAAGTTCTTTTCACCTTTATCCGTGGATGATTTCATTAAGAAATCCAGTATCACTTTTTTTGGACGTGATGCACTGAAAGCACTGAGTGATGATGTGATTTATTTTGCAGAGTCAGAGGCACTAGATGCCCATGCGAATTCCATAAAAGTGAGGTTTGAAAATGATTAAGGATTACATGCGTAAGGACTTAAAGGACTTTAAACCTTATCATGCACCACTGATGAACTATGATATTAAGTTAGATGCCAATGAAAACCCTTATGTTCATAGTCCATATGTCCTTGAAAAAATCAAATTATGGATAGACGAAGAGAAGGATCACTTAACCCGTTATCCGGATACCGATGTACATGAACTCAGACAAAAGCTTGGTGCTTATCATGGTGTTTCTGAAAATGAAATCATATGCACAGTGGGGTCAGATCAACTTATTGAACTGATTATTAAAGTATTTGTAGAACCGGGTGATGGTGTTTTAGTCCCAAACCCTTCCTTTAGTATGTACGGCTTGTCAACGCAACTTAATCATGGCAAGGTCATAAACTATGAACTTGATGACGCTTTTGACTATGACTATGATCTGATTTTAAAAGCCTATGAGGATCATAAGCCTAAGCTGATTTTTATATGCACACCCAATAACCCTACAGGTAATAAAGCCTCACTTGAAGGTATGAAACGTATTTTAGACCATGTGGACTGTCCGGTTATTATTGACGAAGCTTATGAGGAATTTGATGGTGACTCTATGGTTCCCTTTATTCCTAATTACAACAATCTTATTGTGTTAAAGACTTTTTCTAAAGCCTATGGAATTGCAGGGCTTAGAATCGGTTATGGTATAGCAAGTAAAGAGATGATAGAAGTGGTTAATATTGCAAAACCCCCTTATAATTTATCCGCTTTTTCACAGGCAGTTGCAACCTTCATATTAGAAGATTTGGATTATTATAACGATTTAATTCATAAAATCAACAATGAAAAAGAACACTTGTATCAATTTTTCTTAGGTAGAGATTGCTTTGAAAGGGTCTATCCTTCTAATGCAAACTTTATTCTTGTTAAAATTACAGATATGAATTTAATAACGTATCTACAAAGTCATAATGTACTAATAAGAGGTTTTGGTGATCAAGGTAGACTTGCATATCATATGCGGGTTACCATTGGAACAGAGGATGAGAACAGACGTCTCATAGCACTAATAAAGACTTATGAAACTTAAGGAGGCCCTATGGCAAATCGTATATGCACTATAAACCGAAAAACAAATGAAACAAACATTGACATGAAGCTTAATATTGACGGATCCGGTCAATCAACTTTGAAGACGGGTATTGGTTTTTTCGATCATATGCTCACCCATATTGCCAAACATGGTTTCTTAGACCTTGAGGTGACCTGTGATGGTGATTTGGAAGTAGATTGTCATCATTCCATAGAAGACATTGGCATTGTACTAGGCAAATGTATCCGGGAAGCCGTCGGTGATAAAATCGGTATCAAACGCTATGGGTCATGCATCTTACCTATGGACGAGACCTTGGTCTTGTGTGCACTGGATTTATCCGGCAGGCCATACTTGAACTTCGATGTGGCTCTAACAGCGCTTCGACTTGGAGATATGGATGTGGAAATGGTTAAAGAGTTTTTTATGGCTGTTGCTGTTCATGCAGGTATGAATTTACATATCAAATTACTGGATGGTTCTAACAATCATCATATTGTCGAAGGTATTTTTAAGGCTTTTGGCAATGCCCTTGATCAAGCCACTCTTTTTGATGAACGTATCATAGGAACCAGGTCAACCAAAGGTATGTTGGAATAGGGGGGTTATCATGATTATAGGTATTATTGATTACGGCATGGGTAACCTACAAAGTGTGAGCAATGCTCTTAAATATATCGGAGTAGAGCACTTCACTTCTTCTGACAAGGAAGTATTGAAAAATGCCGATAAGCTTATTTTACCAGGTGTAGGCGCTTTTAAAGACGCCATTGAACGTCTTAGAGAAAAAGGGCTAGACCAATTGCTTATGGATATGAAAGCTGAAGGGAAACCGGTTCTTGGTATATGCCTTGGCATGCAATTGCTTTTTGATACCAGCACAGAATTTGGCAGTCACGCCGGACTTGGTCTTATTAAAGGTAAAGTTGTTAAACTGGATGTTCAAAATCTCAAAATACCTCATATGGGATGGAATGCACTCCATATACATAAGAAAGCACCATTATTTATGGGGTTACCGGAGGAAGCATATGTGTATTTTGTTCACTCCTACCATTTGGAAACGGATGAAGATGTTGTTTCTGCTACAACCTACTATGGTAAAGATATTCAGATTGCTGCACAACAAGGCAATATATATGGTTTACAGTTTCATCCTGAAAAAAGCGGTGACGTCGGTTTGAAGATCTTAGAGAATTTTGCTTTACTATAAAGAAGTTAGGTTACGTTGATACACATTTTAACCTGAGAAAGAGGACAATTATGAGGTTATATCCAGCAATAGATATTATTAACGGTCAGGCAGTACGTCTTGTGCAAGGCGACTATAAAAAAGAAACGGTATATGATAAGGACCCCGTCCAAGTCGCTAGACAATGGGAAGATGCAGGTGCAGGTTATATTCATGTTGTAGATTTAGATGGTGCGCAAGATGGCACGTGGAAAAACAAAGCGACCATATCTGATATCGTAAAAAGTGTTAAAATACCTGTTCAAACAGGTGGCGGTATCCGGTCACTCAAAGATATAGAAGAACGTTTGTCCGTAGGGATTAGTAGAGTGATTCTAGGCACTGTTGCAATTAAGAATCCTGATCTTGTTATAGAAGCTGTGAAAAAATTCGGTCAAGAAGCCATCGTCGTTGGTATTGATGCAAAAGACGGAATGGTAGCCATTCACGGGTGGGAACAAGTAAGCGATAAGTCAGCCCTTGATTTATGTTTAAAGGTCAAAGCAATGGGTGTAAGCACCATTATCTACACCGATATTGCCAAGGACGGTATGATGTTAGGTCCGAATATTGAACAGACAGGGCAGTTGATTAAAGAAACGGGTATGGATATCATCGCTTCCGGTGGTGTGTCCTGTTATGAAGACATTCAGAAAGTATCTGAGATAAAAGCTGAGGGCGTGATTATCGGTAAAGCCCTCTATACAAAGGCCATTGATCTAAAAACAGCCATCCAACGATTTGAAAGTAGGTGACCTTATGTTGTCCAAAAGAATCATTCCTTGTTTAGATGTTGATAAAGGCAGAGTTGTTAAAGGTGTTCAGTTTATAAACATTATAGATGCCGGAGATCCCGTAGAAGTTGCCAAAGCTTATAACAAGAGTATGGCCGATGAAATTGTATTTTTAGATATCACGGCCTCACATGAAGGTAGAGATACCATTGTGGATGTGGTCAAGAAAACGGCACGTGAGATATTTATTCCATTGACTGTGGGGGGTGGCATCCGAACGGTTGAAGATTTTAGAACCATGTTACTTGCCGGCGCGGATAAAGTTGCGGTTAATTCGGCAGCTGTTAATCGTCCTGAACTTATTAAAGAAGCTGCTTTAAAATACGGAAGTCAATGTGTGGTCCTTGCCATGGATGCCAAATGGAACGAAGATCGTAAATCATGGGATGTCTATATTAATGGTGGTAGAATCAATAAACAGATAGATGCCATAGCGTGGGCAAAGCAAGCCGAAGCCCTTGGTGCAGGAGAAATACTCTTAACCAGTATGGATTGTGATGGCACAAAAGCCGGTTTTGATGTACAATTGACCAAAGCAGTTAGTGAAGCCGTTGGCATTCCTGTCATAGCATCCGGAGGTGCCGGTACAATGGCACATTTTTCAGAAGTTCTAACAGAAGGTCAAGCGGATGCAGCGCTGGCTGCATCCTTATTTCACTTCAAGGAAATGGAAATTGTTGATCTGAAAAACTATTTACATGACTTAAATATACCTGTAAGAAGATAGGAGAATATTATGAATTTTAATGATTTTAAACTTGGGGAAGACGGTCTACTACCGGTGATCGTGCAAGATTATATGTCAAGCCAAGTGCTTATGATGGCATACATGAATGAAGAAGCCTATAAAAAAACGGTGGAAACCGGAAAAGCCACTTTCTATAGTCGTAGCCGCAAGTCCTTGTGGATCAAAGGAGAAACCTCTGGTCATTATCAAACAGTCAAAGAGATTGCACTCGATTGTGACCAAGATACATTGCTTCTAAAAGTACACCAAGAAGGTAACGCATGCCATACAGGCGCTTATTCTTGCTTCTATAGATATTTGGATGCTACCGAAGGCAATTATATAGAAGTAGATACTTATAAGCAAAAAGATGTCTTGAGTGGTGTCTATGATGTCGTCATGGACCGAAAAGTCAATCCTAAAGAGGGCTCTTATACCAATTATCTTTTTGATAAAGGGATTGATAAAATCTTGAAAAAAGTCGGAGAAGAAACGGCTGAAATTATCATTGGAGCAAAGAATGAAGGTAAAGAAGAAATGGTTTATGAAATCTCAGACTTGCTTTATCATTTAACGGTGCTTATGGTAGAAAAAGGCGCTAATTGGGATGATATATTCAGAGAATTAGATAAAAGGCGATAAGTAAAGAACAAAGTAACTTAAAAATTCCAGTAAATTGTAAATCCTTATAGAGATGAAGATTATTAATAATATCCAACATTTTTCTTGGAGAGCTGCCAAAGGTTTGCTATACTATTATTAAAAGATTTTATTCGAGGAGAGTGATGATGCCAAGTGGATTTTCCAATATTCAAAAGGAATTGATGGAGTATAAAATTAACCCGAATCGAAAACAAAAATTTAATACAGAGTTTATAGCTCTCCTGCAAAAGGATCGACCTGAAGTTAAATATTATGGGTCACTTTTTAAGATTATTTATACAAAAGATGATCAAGGTAATAAGGTAAAGAGTGAAGTGTTAGATTTTGAAAGGCTCCTCGGTCTTATGGATTGAACAGGAAAATGTAGTGAATTACTTAATGGGGAGGAACATCAATTTGAGGAAATACCTAGCAAGGAGTTCTTATTACTTTTAATTGTCGCATTGGAACTAACTCTGCTAAAAAGGGAATAACCCTGAATGAGTAGTCTCAATAAAATAATAGGTACCTAGAAAAACGTTCAAGAATCATTTGATTTCAATGACAATTATACAGATATGTAATTCAATGATTTATTAAGTTTAGAAATTTAGGCAATATAATTATATTTAGTATTTATTTTTATAAGTTGAATTACTAAATATTAAGGTTTATAATCTAAAAAAAAGAAAATTTTGAGGGCTTTTGTATCTATATAGAGATTGAGGTAACTAAATTGAGACAAAAAAGATATTGTGTAAATAAATTTTTGAGCTTAATATTATTAAAGGCATGCTAATTTGAAATAAAATCAGTATGTCTTTTTGTGTATTAAGTAATATGTACAATAGGTAAGTAAGTCATTCAAGGATGATTCGTATCACTTCATGACATAGTCCTAGGGTGCATTACTACTTACTATAAATCTTAATCAAGAGATAATGAAATAATCAGTCTTACATGAAACGCAGAATAAACGAGAACGTTTAGATTTGATTTTTTTTCAAAGGTTTTTCTATATACTATTGGCCATGATTAGAACACACCTATAGAGAATATATTATTAGTGTTTCAGGCGGTTACAGGAATTATTATTATACAATTCTTGTCGGCACATTTGACAATCAAGTTTCTAAATAGGCATGATGTTCGCATGTTGCCAAGTCTTTTTATTGCTGAAATAGAAGAAGGTATATGGTCAACAGAGGTAAAAGTATCTATAATTAACAGCTTAAATTTGAAAATGATGAACATAATCTACTGGGTGAGTATAACAGTATATTTATAAAGAGTAAGGAAGTTGTCTCGTTTACTATAGTAGAGAACAATGTCTATGAATTAATGTCTGTAATTAGAAAAAACATTATATCTGGTACATCATTTAACATCCATTGTATTTTTAACTTTGTGGATAGTACAACAGGACTAGAATTCACAAAATACCAGTCGTATACAGTAAAAGAAATTAAGTTTATTTCTAATCTCAAGAGAGGTATTACGAGACACTTTTATAAATAGGAGTACATAGATATTATAAATGAAAATGATGTTGTAATGAAGCAAAGTTTCTTGAAAAATAATCATTATCTAAACTATTTAGTGACACCAAATGAAGTTACTCAACAAACGATTAAGCATGAAACAGTTGAGAATTAAAAACTCCTTGATTTTGAAACCAGCACGATATCTCATGAGAAGTTTGAGTTTGCTTCAATAAAACTACCTAAACCAGAAAAGTGGATTAATTACCTGACTTCAGGAACAAAATGTGAAAATAGTATTTACGAATTCTAGTGATTTCACTGAATCGAATAATGTTAATTTAGAATCGTTTATATCCTACGGTAATCAGATTACTGATTTAAGTCCTTTATTAAAACTCAAAAGCTTATCAGGTTTGCATCTAAATGGAAATGATCTATCTAAAGTTAATAATATTGAGGTGATATCAACACTTGAGAATTCAAAACATGCAAGTTTTGGACTATCTGGCTTGGTATCAATTGATTTTTTAGAACCTTTAACAAATTTAGAATCTTTAGAATTAGAAGCAAATCAGATAACAAGTAGAGAGCCAATTATGAAACTTGTAAATTTAAAATATGTTAATTTCTAGATAAGATATGGACTAGTATCTAATTATATCTGATAATATCAGACCTGACCTAAGGAGAGAAAATGATGGTGAGAGTAAAGCAGTTAAGTTTTTTGTTTGTTGTAACAGTGCTTTTTGTTTCGTTTATGATTTCAGAACCGATTCAAGCAACAGAATATGTTGGAATATCAATCGATGAAAATGAGGTGGCTTTTTCGCAGAACACAGGATATCCTTTTGTAGATGCGAACAATAGGACTATGGTTCCTTTTAGAGCTACCCTCGAGGCATTTGGTGCAACGGTTTCTTGGAATCAGGAAGCTAAGATTGCTACCTGTACAAGAAATGGAATCGTAGTAGATGTACCAATTGGGGTAGCAGTAATATATAAAAATGGTGTAGAAATTCAAAATGATACTATGGCAATAGTAAAAGATAAGAGAACGTATTTGCCGATTCGGGCTGTCTTAGAAGCCTTTGGTTGTGATATTAATTGGGATAGTGATCGGAAGGTTGTAAAAGTGTCAACACCTGAATCTTTTTATATGGTTTGGGATGGGGGGATTTATTTGTACACTCCCAATGCAGAATTTCGACAATTAATCAAATCAGAGAAGATTTATACCTTCGCCAAAGTTGAATCAGGCTTTATTTATCCTATATTTAAAGAAGGAATTAAATATATTAGTAATGACGGCTCTAATGAAAAACTACTATTTTCAGGTGACGCAGCATTAGTGACAGATGCAGGTGACCAGATTGTCTATACAGATTACAGTCTGAATGGATTATACTCTATTGATAAGCAGACCCTTGAACGACGTTTGTTGGTTACTGGAGATGATTACCCTCTGGCTTACAAAGATGATTATATATATTATGTTAACTGGGACAGTATTCCGACAATATATAGACATAACTTAAGTGATGGAAAATCATACAACTTAAATGAATCTACAAATCAAATTTTTGCAGTTAACAATCAATATATCTTTTATTTGAAAAATATAAATGATAAAACCATTTTATATCAAATGAACGTTAATGGTCAAAATCCTAAAGCTCTAGTAGAAGATGTAGCTAGTGTAGTCATGGCAACAGATAAGATCGTTCTGTATGGAAAACGAGTTAATACTGAGGATAGTGGATTGTGGATGTATGATATATATTCAGGAGAATCGACTTTAATTGGCACAGGGGTAAATCTTCTGTATTACAATGGTAGTGGAGTGTATCTGACAGATTATAGATATATAGAATTTGACTAACAGCTAAAAAAATGAAACTAGTTCCATAATAAAAAGAGAAAACGAGAAAGATTATCAATTACATGTAATCTTTCTCGTTTATTGTATGATTTTGTTATATTTAAAGATTAGCAATGGTGTCTGATCCCGGTTTAAAAGATGAACGCAGCTATAT
>JAGXFY010000045.1:0-85145 GCA_024636985.1 Clostridiales bacterium
AAGAAGTCAAGCACGGTTTACAACTTGACAAGAAAAAAGTAAGGCACTATAATGTAAGAGCATTATTATGGCGCCATAGCCAAGTGGTAAGGCAGAGGTCTGCAACACCTTCATCACCAGTTCAAATCTGGTTGGCGCCTTAAAAATAACGCGGAGTGGAGCAGTCTGGAAGCTCGTCGGGCTCATAACCCGAAGGTCAGAGGTTCAAATCCTCTCTCCGCAACTAGAAGAACATCTTTGATATTGGATAACATCCAATGGCAGAGGTGTTTTTTACTTCTCCAAGAACTTCATGGTTGGTGTTGGCAAGAGCTGAATAAAGAGTTAAGAATAATCATACTTAACAACTACTTATTAACTTTATCTTAATTATAGTGTATAATTATGGTTAAAACTTCAACTATATTATTTTGACACATAACCATTAAAAATATAATAAATTAAAGGTAATGAGATTAGTATTTAGAATTTATATTAGGGAGGCCAAGCATGAAGATCACACATAAAAAATTTGACGGCGGGTATCGGTTTAAAAAGTTTGAAGGTCAACCTCAAGCAAAGGTCATAGACTTTCTGCCAAGTTCTATGTTAGAAACTGCTACAGATGAGATTACCTATAGTGATGATATTATGGACTATCTTAAGTCTTTTGATTTGACATTAAAAAAGACTATAGATCAAGCATTACCTGATGAGGATATGCATATTCAAAAAGAAAGTATTGGTAAGATTATTATTAATATGACCCAGGTGGAACCTTATGACTTTCCAATGGATATTTTTTTTGAGGATAATAATGCAAATGACTTTATAAAAGGTCTTAAGATCTTAAAAGAAAAATTACCGAATGTTCCAATCCATGTTGTATTTTGTAATGATAAGATTAAGAAGTATGAGACAGTAATATCAGAAATCATGAACATAGATGGGATACAAGTATCTACAGTTGTGGAGAAATATCCTATTAATAAAAAGGAATTACTTATACCGACCTTATTGGAAATAAAATACCCAATCGGTTATCCTTCAGCCAATATTGGCGTTATTATGATGGAACCACATAGGATTACACAGCTCTATCATCTAGATAAAGAAAAAAAGTCAATAAGACATTGCATGGTTGCGTTGGCGGGTCCGGGATGGAAGGATAACCTGGTACTTAACCTACCACTTGGAACCCCAATAAGTGAACTAACCCATCAATATCTGAATGAAGGTATGCAAGTTCGCCTAATAAAAAACAGCATTATGACAGGCCAGGTCCTTTCTAAGGAGGATGTACTGGATAAGGATACATCTCTTTTGATTGCATTGCCGGAGGGTATTAAAGGTGGACATGGTATCAACACAGGTCTGCACGGACCTGTCAGAGCATGCATATCTTGTGGTCAATGTCAAAATGTATGTCCTGTTGGCTTGATACCACATTTACTCCATAAGCATGTTGAACAAGGGCTGATAAATGAACGTTTGGCAGATTTAAGAATTTTTGATTGTATAGAGTGCAATCTTTGTAATTATGGTTGTCCTTCAAAAATAGACTTGGTTGGTAGTATTATTAAAGGCAAAGAGCAACTTGAAGAAATGGAATTATCTCACAAAAAGTATCAATTAAAAGGCATAAAGGAGGTGTAATCAGATGGGAAAAAATGATAAAGGCCTCATATTTAGACCGATAAAATTGACATTTGAATCTCTTTTTAAAGGGTCAAATAAGGTTACAACAGAGAGTCCTCATATACGCAGCAACATTAATTTAAAGCACTTCATGTTGATTGCTGTAGTTGCGCTTTTGCCTTCTACATTTGCGTCTATATACTATTATGGTATAAGGATGCTCTATCTCATTGGATTCACATATCTGATTGCTTTTCTTGTAGAATGGGCTTTTGCTATTTTTAGAAAAGAGGATATCAATGAAGGGATATTAGTGACAGGTCTGATATTTCCTTTGACTTTGCCTCCAACGATACCATTTTGGATTGCCGGTGTTGGTATGGCATTTGGTATATTTTTTGGTAAGGAAGTTTTTGGTGGTACAGGTCGAAATATTTTCAACCCGGCGTTAGTAGGCAGATTGTTTATTACCATAGCTTTCCCCACTTATATGTCCTCAATGTGGATTAATCCAAGCAGTCCGGATGCGGTTACATCTGCCACACCACTTATTTTTTTAAGAGCTAATGAAGCACTCCCCTTTTCACTTTGGGATCTGATGATTGGGACAGCTCCGGGATCTATTGGAGAAACCTTTAGACTAGGTATTATCATTGCAGGGCTATTTCTCATAGTAACCAGAGTCATCCACTGGAGAGTACCGGTTCTTTATTTAGGAACTGTTGCGGTTGCCTCTTATATTGGGCATCTTCTAATACCTAGTGAGGTGGTTCAGCCTATGCACCAACTTCTTACAGGCGGTTTACTATTTGGTGCCTTTTTTATGGCGACAGACCCGGTTTCATCACCCTATACTAAAGCAGGTCAAGTCATTTATGGTATTGGACTTGGAATTTTGACCATTGTCATAAGAAGTTTTTCGGGATTTGCAGAAGGTGTTATGTTTGCTATTATTCTCATGAATGCTTTTACACCTATGATTGATGCGTATATTATTGATAAGAAATACAAACCCTTATCGGAATAGGCAGGTGATGACATGAAAGAACAATTAAAAATGATATTTTTTACGATTATACTTGGTCTCGTATCTTCAGGGATATTAGTAGGTATGGACGCATATACAAGGGATAAAATTAATGTAAATGAAGAGCTAGCTTTCAAAAAATCCGTATTACAAGCATTTGAAATAGAGTATGAAGCATCAGAAATCATAGATGTATTTGATGATCAAATAAAAAGGATTGAAAAGAACGGTTATGACTTTTATGAATCGAATTCAGGTGCTGTTGGGTTTGAGTTTGAAGGCTCAGGTCTTTGGGGGCCAATAGCCGGATTTTTGACACTTGAAGAAGACCTTATCACCATTCAAGACATTCAGATTATGGAACAATCTGAAACGCCGGGACTGGGTGGCATCATTGCCGAGGCTGATTATCTCGCAAAGTATAAAGGTAAAGTTTTT
Source organism: Clostridiales bacterium (assembly GCA_024636985.1). Lineage (GTDB taxonomy): Bacteria > Bacillota > Clostridia > Lachnospirales > Vallitaleaceae > Petrocella. The sequence continues at coordinate 3,083 of JAGXFY010000045.1, forward strand.
GATCCTGATATTGTGGTGGTAAAGGCAAATGATGAAGAAAATGCCAATAATGAAGTAGATGCCATTACCGGAGCAACAGGAACCAGTCGAGCATTTGAAACCCTTCTAAATGCAGAATATGACATAAAAAAGGAGGCACTGGTGAACTAATATGAGACTAATTAGATTAAAATACACGAAATGGTATCAATTATTGAATAAAGGCATATTTAAAGATAATCCTATTTATGCAATGGCTCTTGGTATTTGTTCTGCACTTGCGGTTACCAATAGGGTTGAAAATGCCATTGCTATGGGTCTTGGTGTGACTTTTGTGCTTTTGGCAAGTTCGATGTCAACTTCAATTATACGTAAGTTCATACCTACCAAGGTAAGAATGGTTACCTATATGGTTTTGATTTCAACCTTTGTTATCGCCTTTCAGGGATTCCTACAAGCTTATTTTTTTGAATTAAGTAAAGCCTTAGGTGCTTACACGGGACTAATTATTACTAACTGTATCGTCATGGGTAGAGCAGAAGCTTTTGCTATAAAGAACCCCATACATTTTTCGGCTTTAGATGCACTTGCCAATGGCCTGGGGTATATGTTCACATTAATTGTTATATCCGTTGTAAGAGAGGTATTAGCCTTTGGAACATTACTGGGTATACAAGTAGTAGGGGACGGGTTTGTTACCTGGACGGTTATGGCGATGGCACCGGGAGCATTTTTCGTTATGGCCATTTATATGTGGATTATGAGAACAATTGCTAAGCTTAATATAGAATCAGCATCCTAAAAAACATCAAAGAAAGTATCTTAGAAGGGAGTTCGGCTTATGGAAGGATTAATTAATATTTTTATGGCATCAGTATTAACCCATAACATTGCACTGACCTATATATTGGGTATGTGCCCCTTAATTGCTATTTCAAAGAATCTAAAAACAGCAAAAGGTATGGGCGCTTCTGTCATTCTTGTTATTACTTTGACAGCAACCATCAATTGGCCCATCTATCAATTGCTTAAGAATAACAATGCCGAGAGCATCAGTTTATTAATATTTATCATTACGATAGCTGCAACGGTTCAATTCCTAGAGATTTTTTTAGACAAATACTTGCCGGCGCTTTATAATGCTTTCGGGATATTTCTTCCGCTTATTACGGTAAACTGCGCAGTGCTTGCCGTTTCTTTGTTTATGGTTAACAGAACCTTCGGTTTCTTTGAAACAGTATTTTTTGGTTTTGGTTCAGGAACAGGTTGGGCGCTTGCGATTACCATCATTGCAGCTATAAGGGAAAAGATGGCATTGGTTAGCAAAGTGCCTGACGGTTTACAAGGTGCAGGTATCGTCATGATTATTGCAGGTATAATATCTCTTGGTTTCATGGGATTTATTGGCGTCGTTGGTTTTTAGAGATAAATAAGCATTGGTATAATGGTTAAGGTGTCAAAACTATATAGTTGAACTTTCGCATACAATATATAGTTATGAATGTATCAACGTAATTTATATATTGTATGTGAACTTAGTGAAACTTAGTTTTGACCCTATAACCATAATTGCAATATCTTAGATCAGATTGTGAGGTATAGATATGAATGTTCCGATTATTTTAGTGGTCACACTAACCATCATAGCGATTTTGATAGCACTTTTGGATGTCCTTTTAGGTAGCAAAAGTGAGAAGAAGATAATAATAAACGATCAAAAAACCATACCAGTAACAGGTGATAATACGTTACTAAATCATCTCTCAGCCAATAAGATATTCATTCCATCTGCATGTGGTGGTAAAGCAACATGTGGACAATGTAAAGTAAAGGTAACAGAAGGTGGCGGAGAGACCCTAGCAACTGAGACTGGATTATTAAGCCTTCAAGAACGTAAGGATCAAGTACGATTGTCGTGTCAATGTAAGGTGAAAGGGGACATAAAAATTAGTATTCCGGAAGCCTTGCTTAATGCTCAGGAATTCAAGACGGAAGTTATGGGTATTGAGGATTTGACCCATGATATTAAGCTGGTACGTTTTAAGCTGATTCAACCAACGACCATAGACTTTAAACCGGGACAATATGCACAAATTGAGGTACCTGGTCTTGAAATACAAAGAGCCTATTCTATAGCCTCAAATCCTAAAGAAACAGATTTTCTAGAATTGATTATCAGACTGGTTCCAAAAGGTGAAGCCACAACTTTTGTTCATAGAGCATTAGAGGTTGGTGACCGGATCAGATTACTTGGTCCTTTTGGTAGTTTCTTTCTACAAGAACATTCTGACAGGGATATTATATGTATAGCCGGCGGATCCGGAAAAGCACCTATTCGGTCTATTCTTTACTATTTAAGGGACCATGGGATGAACCGTAAAGTCAAATACTTCTTTGGTGCTAAGACAGCTAAGGACTTATATTATACAGAAGAGTTTCAAGAGTTGGCAAAAGAATTTCCGAATTTTCAATACATTCCGGCTTTATCTGAACCGAATGAAGAAGACCATTGGCAGGGCGAAGTAGGTTTGATTACCGATGTGGTTGACAGACATAGTAAGAATCTTGAAGAGCATGAGGCTTATCTATGTGGTTCCCCGGGCATGATTGATGCTTGTTTTGCTGTGTTAGAACGAAATGGTATGCCATCAGAACGTATTTATTGTGATAGATTCTAGTTTTCTTATATGTGTTTAGACATAACGTTTCAAATTATAGAATTAAGAGAGGTGTATAATGGACATCAAAGTCGGGCAAGTATTGCGTCTGAAAAAAGGTCATCCTTGTGGTTCATTTGAGTGGGAAGTTCTAAGGACAGGCATTGATTTTAAGCTTAAGTGTAAGGGCTGTGGGCATCTGGTTATGATACCTAGAGTCAAGCTTGAGAAAAACATAAAAGAGATTAGAGAAACCCAATAAACGTCAAAACTAACAGTTGCAAATAAGTCCTTAATATGGTATCATGTATTCTTGTATGTGGATAGCTATGCCTATCTACAATAATAAAATAATATCCTTGCTCATTATAGTCATGACGACTTAGGGGTGGGCCAAAGACCAGAAGGAGGTGCCAAGATGAATACTTATGAATTAGCATTAGTACTTAATGGCAAATTAGAAGAAGAAGCAAAGACTGAAGCCTTTGAAAAAGTAAAAGGTTATATCGAAAAATTTGGTGGTAACGTTGTCAATGTAGACGACTGGGGTAAGCGTAAATTAGCTTATGAGATCCAAAAAATGCGTGACGGTTTTTACTACTTTATTACTTTTGAAGCAACTTCAGAAGTGCCAGCAGAAGTAGAAAAGCGTATTCGTATTATGGAATCAATTTTACGTTTCTTAATCGTTAGCAAAGTAGCATAAAACAAAAAGGGGGTAACGACTATGAACAAAGTAATTCTTATGGGGAGACTTACTAGAGATCCTGAAGTGAGATACACACAAGGTGCTGAACCTTTAGCGATTGCAAGATATTCTCTAGCGGTCAACAAACGTTTCAAAAAAGAGGGACAGCCGGACGCAGATTTTATTAACATCGTGGCATTTGGCCGCGAAGGTGAATTTGCTGAAAAGTATTTTAAAAAAGGACAAATGGTTTCCGTAGTAGGAAGACTTCAGACAGGTTCCTATACAGACAAAGACGGTGTTAAGAAATATACAACGGATGTTGTCGTAGAAGAGCAACACTTTGCAGAAAGCAAGCGTTCTTATGAAGAGCATGCAACAGCAAGTGGCGGTCAGGACGGTTCTAGCGTTAAAGCACCCACAAATAATCAATCAGAAGGATTCGTAGCAATAGATAATTTTGATGATGACGATCTACCATTCTAAACGATATTACTAAGCAAAGGAGGTAAGCTTGTGGCTTTCCAAAAAAAGAGATTTAAAAGAAAAAGACGTGTATGTGTTTTCTGTGAAGAAAAACAAAACACAATGAACTATAAAGATGTTAATAAGTTAAGAAGATTTGTATCTGAGAGAGGTAAAATACTTCCTAGAAGAATCACAGGAAACTGTGCAAAACATCAAAGAGCTGTAACGATTGCAATCAAACAATCAAGACATGTATCCTTGATGCCTTATACTTTAGATTAATATTTTGGGCTTTTCATGACTTAGGTTGTGGGAGGCTCTTTTTATTATTAAGTAAAGTTGAGTTATGAACTATTAGATGATATAATATCTAAGTGTTAAAATGCTCAATAAAGAGCATGTGGTTTTAGAAAAAGAGGTAGACAATATGAATCAGAAGAAGCAAGTGGCTTTTAATCAGCGCATTCAGAAGTTTTTTACATGGCCCCTATTTTATATGATCGTTATAACGTTTATGACCATTGTTATGTTGATTATTGAAAGAAGTATGGGTATCTTTTTTGTTATATTATGGCTGATTGCTGGTGTGATTGGTTACTTCATGAATAGAACAACAAGAAAGCATTTGATGAGTGAGGTTATTAATTTTGCCCTTAGTTTTTCAGGTGTTCAAAAGGATTACCTTGATAAATTAGAGCTACCCAATGTTATATTAGACCCTGAAGCAAAAATTAGGTGGTGCAATGAAGCGTTTAACATATTGGTTGGTACCATGGATGATGTAGATGAAAGTAAAATCATTGAAATGAACATCAATGATATTATCCCCAGTTTGAATAGGGAAATGTTACCTTCTGAAATGGAAGGACAGATTGAAAAAATATTTGAAATCGGTGAGCGTCATTACAGGGTTATAGCCAAACATATGCGTATAGAGATGAATTCTAAAGAGCTAGATCTTGTAAACCTTACAGAAAATGAAGAGCAGTTGCTGTATACACTTTATTTTTTTGATATTTCTAAAGAACGCATGCTTGAGCAAAAAAACAATGATCAAAAAGCGGTTGCAGCCCTTATCTATATTGATAATTATGAAGAGGTCTTAAACAGCATCGAAGATGTAAGACGTCCTCTGCTGGTAGCATTGATTGATCGAAATCTAAGCAAATTCGCCAACAAAATAGACGGTGTTCTGAAAAAATTTGAAAAAGATCAGTATATCCTTGTTTTTCAGCAAAAATATATGGAAGAGTTAAAGAATAATAAGTTTAGTATATTAGATGAAATACGCAGTATTAGTATAGGGAATGAACTTCCCGTAACTATGAGTATGGGCATCGGTATCAATGAATTTTCTTATTTACAGTCGGTGGAGTTTGGCAGAATGGCCTTAGATCTTGCCTTAGGTCGAGGTGGCGATCAAGCGGTTGTTAAGAAAAACGATAAGTTTTCTTTTTATGGTGGCAAAACCCGTGGCGTAGAAAAAAGCACCCGTGTGAAAGCAAGAATAAAGGCTTATGCCTTTAGAGAACTGATTGAAGAAAGCGATCGTGTCATCATAATGGGACACAAACGTCAAGATTTAGATTCACTGGGTGCGGCTGTGGGCATATATGCCTGTGCCAAGTTGCTGGATAAACCGGCGAATATTGTTATTAATGATGTAACTTCATCCGTCAAAACTCTTCATACGCAACTGGTTGAAAACGACCATTATCCTAAGAATCTGTTTGTAACCGGACAGGAAGCCATCAGCTATATAAAAGAAAAAACGTTATTGGTGGTTGTGGATGTTAACCGACCATCTTATACAGAACATATGGAGCTTTTAGACTATTTTAAAAACATTGTGGTCTTTGATCACCACAGAGTAAGTTCAGAACCCATTGAAAATCCGGTTCTGAGTTATATCGAATCTTATGCTTCTTCCACATGCGAAATGGTGACAGAGATTCTAAGATATATATCCGACAAAGTGAAATTAGAACCGATTGAAGCAGACGCCTTGTTTGCAGGGATTACCGTCGATACCAAAAACTTTGTCATTAAGACGGGTGTTAAGACTTTTGAAGCAGCGGCTTTTCTTAAAAGAAGTGGTGCTGATGTTATTCGGGTTAGAGGTTTCTTTAAAAATGATATGGCCTCTTACAAAGCCAAAGCCACAGCAGTTAGGGACTGTCAGATTTATAGCGATCATATGGCGATATCCGTTTGTCCTTCAGATGTTGAGAACCCATCTCTTGTGGCGGCACAAGCCGCAGATGAACTCCTGAATATTTCAGATATCAAAGCATCATTTGTGTTATCGGACATTGAGGGGACCATTTATATCAGTGCAAGATCTTATGATAGTATCAACGTACAACTCATTATGGAAAAACTGGGTGGTGGTGGTCATCTTAGTGTGGCTGGTGCACAGATTCCGAATGAAACCATAGATGGTGTTATTATAAAATTAAAAGAAGCTTTGGACAATTATTCAGAGGAAGGTGAAACAACATGAAAATAGTATTACTAGAAGATGTAAAAAAAGTAGGTAAAAAAGGCGACATTGTAGAGGTCAGTGATGGCTATGGTAGAAACTATTTAATAGCTAGAAAATTAGGTAAAGAAGCGACCAATGCAGCTATTAATGATGTAAAGCTAAAAAAAGCTACAGAAGCAAGAAAAAAAGAAGATGAACTCAATGAAGCCAAAGAATTGGGTGTCAAAATAAAAGCATCCTCCATAACCCTAGCGATTAAAGCCGGTGAAGGTGGGAAAACATTTGGATCTGTATCGACAAAAGAGATTGCGAAAGCTATCTCCGATCAACTTGGCATAGAGGTTGACAAGAAAAAAATGGTCTTAGATGAACCCATTAAGTCCCTTGGTACCCATATTATTAAAATCAAGCTTCATCCAAAAGTGACAACAGAATTATCGGTTAAAGTTGAAGGAGAATAGTCTGCATTATTTGAAGCGGACATAACGGGGTGACCTATATGGAAGACATTGTAAAACGTATACCGCCACAAAGTTTAGAGGCGGAACAATCGGTTATTGGTTCAATGATTATGGACCGTGAGGCCATCGAATCGGTTAAGGATACAATCACAGAAGATGATTTTTATCATCCGGATTTAAAGTTCATATACGAAGCCATGGTTACCTTGTACAACAGGAATAAGCCGGTCGACTTGGTGACGCTACAATCACAGTTACAAGACCAGAAGGTCTTAGATCAGATTGGTGGTATTGAATACTTATCGAAACTGGCAATGGCAGTACCTACTTCAGCCCATGCGAAGCATTATGCCATGATTGTCAAGGAAAAATCAACCCTTAGAAAGATTATAAAAGCCAGCCAGGAAATCACTGCGGATGCCTATGACGGCACAGTATCCATAGAAAATGTATTAAACGGTGCTGAAGAGCGGATTTTTAATATTGTTCAGAAAAATGATTCGGGTGAGTTTACACCTATTGCTCAGCTGGTGAACCCAATGTTGAATAAATTGGAGATGTTGACCAAAAACAAAGGCAAGGTCACAGGTATTTCTTCCGGATTTTTGGATTTGGATTACCGTACAGCCGGATTTCAGCCTTCGGATTTGGTGTTGGTAGCGGCAAGACCCTCCATGGGTAAAACTGCATTTGCACTGAACGTCGTTCAACATGCTGCCATCAAAGAGGGTAAAGTAGCAGCTATGTTTAGTCTGGAGATGTCAAAGGATCAGTTACTGAACCGTATGGTCTGTTCTGAAGCCATGGTAGATGCACAGAAAGTAAGGACCGGAGATCTTGAGGACGAGGACTGGGCAAAAATATCAATGGGTGCAGTGATTTTAGCTGATGCACCGATTTATGTGGATGATACCCCGGGTATTACCATATCAGAAGTTAGGGCAAAATGCCGTAAACTAAAAATGGAAAAAGGCTTAGACTTGATTATGATTGACTATTTACAGCTTATGAGTGGGTCAGGCAAGACCCAATCAAGAGAGCAGGAGATATCAGAGATCTCAAGGGGTCTAAAAGCCCTTGCAAGAGAAATGAGTGCACCGGTTATCGCATTGTCTCAGCTGTCTCGTGCTTGCGAATCTAGAGCAGATCACAGACCCATGTTATCCGACCTTCGAGAATCAGGTGCTATAGAGCAAGATGCCGATGTGGTTATGTTTTTATACAGGGATGAGTATTATCACCCTGAATCAGAACTCAAAAATCAAGCAGAGTTGATCATCGCCAAGCAACGTAATGGTCCTACAGGAACCGTTAATCTGGTTTGGATCGGTCAATATACAAAATTCAAGAATATGGCACAATAAGAACAAACAAAAAACAGAACCGTATATACGGTTCTGTTCTGTTAGTGCATGGTAAGGGACTCGAACCCATGACTTCTTCCACGTCAAGGAAACACTCTACCAGCTGAGTTAACCACGCCTATGCAACTAATTTACCAAGTTTTCACCCAAATGTAAAGTCATATTTTAAAATTAATTAAAAAACTTTGGGATAATCATAAATACGAAAAGGTGGTGTGCATAAATGGATGAAAAAACTGAAATAATAAAAACCAAAAAGCATTGGAAAGAGCATCTAAAAACCAAAAGGTACTGGATTCTGATAGCGGTTGTTATTGTATTAGCACTCATTCTTTTCAAATTGCCGAATAAAAACGTTTTATCATTAATACAAAAAGAGCCGGAAAGTCACAATCTAAAAATTCATAGCCCTTTAAATGAAAGAATCATTATACCTATTATTAAGGAATTTCAGGAGACCACAGGTATACAAGTGGAATACCTGTCCGCAGGTACTATGGATCTTCTTGAATCTTTAGATAATAAGGAAGATAAATATCTCATGGACGTCATGTGGGGTGGTAGTAAGGAGTATTTGAATATCTATAAAAACTTATTTGAGCCCTATACATCCATCTATGATCATGAGATTCATCAAAGTTATAACGATAACGAGAATTACTTTTTGGGTTATAATCTATTACCCATTGTGTTGATTTATAATACTAAGTTGGTTTCACCGGATGAAGTACCAAAATCTTGGATGGATATTCTTGATCCTAAATGGAGAGGTAAGCTGGCATTTGTAGATCCAAGTACATCCGGTTCTGCCTTTATTGCACTATCTTTTATGCTAAATCTCAATCAAACAGGGTCTGAATATAACTGGAAAAATGCTGAAAAGCTATTGGATAATTTGAATGGTAAAATATTAGCAAAGTCATCAGAAGTCTATGAAGGTGTTGCAAATGGTGATTTCGCTATTGGTATAACTATGGAGGAAGCGGCCATATCCTATCTTCATAGAGGTGAGGATGTAGGAATCGTTTATTTCGAGGAAGGTACACCGGTAATAACAGATTCTATTGCACTTATGAAAGACGCAAAAAACAAAGAAGAAGCAAAAGCTTTTATTGATTTTGTACTTAGTAAAAAGGTCCAGACATATATGGTGGATCAATTTTATTTGCGTTCAATCAGAAAAGATGTCGAGGTGCCACTGGGTCTGATGCCTATGGACGAGCTGAATATTTTTGACGCAGGGCATTTGGATACATATGAAAGAAAGTCCAGTGTATTAAGTAATTGGCGGGACAAGGTTATTATGAGGGTACAAGATGGTGAATAAGATGAGGCATATTCGAATACCACTTTTTTATAAACTATTTGTAACATTCATTTTATGTAGCACCATTCCATTGTTAATCATCAGTGGCTTGATGTATGGTCTATCAGTGAATTTCTTAAATAAGACCATTTACGATCAGACCTATACCAACGTGGAAGGGGCACATATTAGAATCAACGACAAGATTGTCGAATATGAAGGCATCATTCAAAGTATTATGAATAATGACGAAATCATTCAAGCCATCTCCACAGGGAATGAACAAGAGATTCATGAAAATACAGTCTATGAAATTATATATGAAGCCCTTATTGAACAAAGTACCAAACCGGTCGTACACATAACCAATCTATCAGGCAGTATTGCCTATTCCACAACCCCTTTTCCGGAAACGTACCGTGTAGGACTGAAAAATAAATGGGGTATTTTTAGAGATATTGATCGGAAAGTCAATCAAACAGTAATTTACCCACAAAAAATCACATATTCGTCTGGAAAAAGTAGTATCATTAGCTTGGGAAGTCAGATTCTTAATAGTGAAGGGAAACATGTCGGCTATATCTTGATTGATGTACCAAGAGAAGTTATTTTAGAGGAAATGAAAACAATTCACTCAGGATTATCTCTACACATTGTCTTGCTTGATAACAATGCCTACACCTTATTGGATACACAAAACTCCAGTATGGAAGGAAAATTCCAAAGATCTTCCTACTTGGACCATGAAAAAAATTTGGAATATAAAAGTATCAAAGAGGAAATAAGTAAAGACAGTTTTTTAGTCGTGAATTTTGTAGATGAGAAGTTAGGTACCAGAACCATTGCTAATGTATCCTCAAATATTTTTCAGTCTTTTAATCGTATACTTGGGCTTATTCTATTAATAGGTGCCATTGTAAGCTTAAGCATATCCTGTATTATTTCCTATGTGTTGGCTCGGTTTATATCCCATCCTATTAGAGAACTTATCAGCATTATGGGTGAGGTTGAGGAAGGTACATTTTCAGTCAAAGCAAATGCCAGAAGTAACGATGAGATAGGTGATCTGGCCAAGTACTTTAACCAGATGTTAGATCGACTGAATTCATATATGAATAAGGTTATTGAAAAGCAACAGCAGCTTAGAACGACAGAAATCAAAATGCTCCAAGCCCAAGTGAACCCGCACTTTATTTACAACACCCTTGATGTTATCAAGTGGAGTGCTAAGATGGGTCAGAAAAGTGAAGTGGTAAGTGTTGTTACCAATCTAGCTAAAATACTAAGAAACAGTATTGACTGCGATGAAGAATTTGTTAGTGTCAAAAGGAGTATTAGCTTTATTGACAGTTATTTAGCCATACAAAAAATCAAATACAATAATGCTTTTAAAATCATAAGGAACATCGATCATACAATTTTAGAATGTAAAGTTCCAAGGCTCATCATCCAACCTTTTGTCGAGAATGCAATTGTTCATGGACTTAGTAACAATTCCGGCAATGGTGAAATAAGCATTATTGGTTTTGTTGAAGCGGATACTATTAAGTTTCAGATTATAGATAACGGCATCGGAATGACGGATGAGGAGATTAGGAAGGTATCCGATAACAAGTCAGATCAGCATATCGGAATACATAATGTGGATCAAAGAATTAAGTTATATTACGGAGAAGACTATGGTGTTCATATAGAGAGTCAAAAATACAAAGGTACAAAAGTAGCCATAACAGTACCCTATTTATATGAAGGAGAAATCTTATGATTGGAATTGTAATAGTTGAAGATGAGGCCTATATTAGAAAAGGTATGGTTTTGACGACACCCTGGCAGGAGTTTGGTTGTGAAGTCATAGGTGAAGCTAAGGACGGCTTAGAAGGTTACAATCTCATTAAAAAGCTTAAGCCCGATATCATTATAACGGATGTTAGTATGCCGGTTATGGATGGTATTGAAATGATTAGAAAACTAGATGATCAATTAGAAGCGGAGTTTATTATCATATCTGGATTTAATGACTTTAATTATGCTCAACAAGCTATCAAATTAGGCGTTAAGGATTATCTATTAAAGCCCATTGATGACGAGGACTTTTATTTCACACTCAAAAAGGTTGTAAAAGTCATAGAAGAAAGAAAGGAACAGATCAAACAATTAGAAAGACAAGTACTGATAGAAGAGGGTAAAACCGAACTTTTCTATGAAGAAAGTTATGATAATAATTATGATGGTAGAAAAAGATATGTTACCAAAGCGGTTAAGTGGATTGAAGAACATTATCAAGAAGGTATTGCTATTGGAGAAGTAGCAGAAGCCTTGGAGATTAGTGAAAGCTATTTGAGTAGGTTATTTAAAAAATATACAGATTACACATTTGTTGAATTCTTAACAGACTATCGGCTCAAAATGGCAATACAACTCTTGAGGGATCATACCATAAAAGTTTATGAGGTTTCTGAGAAAGTGGGTTACAATGACCCCAAATATTTCAGCATATTGTTTAAAAAGAAAATAGGTGTTACACCTATGGAGTTTAAAAACAACCTATCTGGGGAACTGGACAAAAAACAAAAAGATGAGTATAATGAATGAAAAACAGAACTAAGTAGCGATAAATATATACAAAAACACCGGTAAAATCAAGAAAAAAGAAGTGAGTTCATATTATTCAACAAAAAAACAGGATAGTTCATTGATGTATATATAAAAAAGCTATATAGTCTCTATATAGCTTTTTTATATATAAGAACCTTTAATTTAGCATATCGGCAAAGAAGGAGAAAAGACATGAACATATTTCAAGACAGAAATAGAGAATTAGAGATTGAAATCGATTTATACCTCAACTGTCTTCAAAAAGGTGCGATGACTTTTTATGAAGGTATCAAGGACTATATGACAAATAATTGCCAACAATTTGAGGAGCGTATTAAAGTCGTCGTAGAACAGGAAAGTGAAGCGGATGAACATCTAAAAAATCTAAAATTTATCTTATACAGATATAATTTGTTACCGGATTTAAGTGCAGACATATTAGAGCTTATGGATTCCATGGACGATATTGGTGATATTTCCAAACAAATGCTTTTAGACCTACAAGTTGAGCAACCTAAAATAGGAGAGGACTTTAAAGAAGACTTTATTCTGATTGCAAAAACGTCACTCAAAGCAGTCGAAACACTAATTCGTGGTGTTAGAGTTTATTTTACCGAGTACAAGACCATAGAAGACTATATTAGTAAAGTATATTTTTATGAATCAGAAGTGGATAAATTGGAGCACAAACTGAAGATCAAAATTTTTGCAGACAAAGACCATTTAAAACTTAGTGAGAAAATGCATCAACGCTATTTTGCGCAAAAAACAGCAAGACTTTCAGACATAGCAGAAGAAATGGCTATTAAACTATCCGTGTTTAGATTTAAGAGAGGCATATAATGGAAGTGACGACAGCAGAGGGAGGCGTTGAGTGAAATGAATTTTACAATGGCAACAGGCATATTTTTGTCTGCAGGATTGTTCATGGGATGGTCTCTTGGTGGCAATGATGCAGCCAATATTTTTGGAACTGCGGTAGGTACCAGAATGGTCAAATTTTCTACAGCTGCCATCATCTGTAGCATATTTGTTATCTTAGGCGCTGTATTAAGCGGAACAGGCGCTTCTCATACGCTTGGCCAACTGGGTGCCATCAATGCTATAGGCGGTTCATTTGCCGTGTCGGCTTCAGCTGCTTTTACAGTCATGGTGATGACCGGAAAAGGACTACCTGTATCCACATCTCAAGCAGTTGTTGGCGCAATTATCGGATGGAATATTTTTGGAGGTATAAAGACAGAAATGGCAGTGGTCTATAAAATCGTAGGCACATGGGTCTTCACTCCAATATTAGCAGCACTATTTGCAGTCATTTTTTATTGGATTATTAAATATATGGTAGAACACACTAAAATACATATTGTCAAAATGGATAAATATACAAGATATGCCTTAATGATAGCCGGTGCTTTTGGAGCGTATAGCTTAGGTGCCAACAATATTGCCAATGTCATGGGTGTTTTTATAAATGTATCTCCATTTGCAACCGTAAGGATTTCTGAAAACATTACCATAACCAGTACCCAACAGCTCTTTTTTCTAGGTGCATTGGCAATCTCCCTTGGCGTATTCACTTACTCCAAGAAAGTAATGTTAACTGTAGGAAAAAGCATCTTTAAGCTCTCACCGATAAGTGCTTTCATAGTGGTTTTGGCCACCTCTACGGTCCTATTTCTATTTTCCTCGGAGTCTTTAAGCATTTGGCTGACATCAAGGAACCTTCCTGCATTTCCACTGGTACCTGTATCCCAGTCTCAAGCAGTTGTTGGCGCCATTATGGGCATCGGTTTGGCAAAAGGCGGTAGAAACATTAACATGAAAGAGCTTGGAAGAATTGGATCAGGATGGATCATGACACCCCTTATATCCATGATGATTTCTTTACTTTCACTATATATTCTTCAAAATGTATTTATGCAAACAGTCATAAATTACTAATTTACGCCCCTCTCCTTTATCTCCCAGAAGATAAAGGATATAGCTAAGTTTCACAAATCAGTCATAGATATATAGATTCCGTTGAAGCATTCGGAACTATATACCTCTGACTGAAGCTCAACTAATAGCTCTCTCCTTTATCTCCCAGATTAAAGTTATAAAAGGACTTTGTAAGCCATTTTGCAATATATGCAGATGGCGTGCAAAGTTCTTTTTATTGTTCAAAAGACAGATTTCAAGGATTTTCAATGAAATGAGCTATAAGATATTGACATATGAGCGTCTTCTGTTATAATTATGCTATTACATATCAATAAATCGTTGAAGAGACAAGTAGAATGAAGTACGGATTAACAGAGAGAAAATCATAGTTGAGAGATTTTTATTCCTATTCATTTGAAGACTACCTCTGAGAGATTCTAATACAATCCGTTGACTACGTTATCGTCGAATGAAGTGATAGGAAACTATTATTAGGGTGGAACCGCGGGTTGACTCGTCCCTTGCTAATGCAAGCGATGGGTCTTTTTTGTTTTGTATAAAGTGCACCAATTTGACCATAACGCGTATCAAGTAAATTGAAGAAAGAAGGAGAAAAAATGATTATAACATTGAAAGATGGCAATACATTAGAATTTGAACAAAAAGTAAGTGTACTGGATATAGCAAAAACCATTAGTGAAGGCCTAGCAAGACAAGCTTTGGTCGGTGAGGTTGATGGAGCAATAGCAGACTTAAGAGATGAAGTAAGTGAAGATGCCCAAGTAAATATACTTACCTTCAATGACAAAGCCGGCAAAAAAGCTTTTTGGCATTCAGCATCCCATTTGCTGGCCCATGCAGTAAAAAGACTTTATCCGGAAACAAAACTAGCTATAGGACCGGCAATAGACAATGGTTTCTATTATGATTTAGATCGCGCGACACCTTTTTCAGTAGAAGAATTGGCACTTATTGAAGGTGAAATGAAGAAAATCGCATCTGAGAACTTGGAGATTACCAGATTTGAGTTACCAAGAGAAGCGGCTATCGAACTCATGCAGGAGAAATCAGAAGACTATAAAGTTGAGTTGATTCAGGATTTACCTGAGGATGCTAAGATCTCCTTTTATCAACAAGGTGACTTTGTTGACTTATGTGCAGGTCCTCATATTGTTAGAACCAAAGACATTAAGGCATTTAAGTTGACCAGTGTTGCGGGCGCCTATTGGCGTGGTTCTGAAGACAACAAGATGTTAACGAGAATCTATGGTACAGCTTTTCCTAAGGCGAAGGATCTGAAGGAATATCTAGATATGATTGAAGAAGCCAAAAAAAGAGATCATCGTAAACTAGGAAAAGAACTTGAACTCTTCACAATGTATGATGAAGGCCCAGGATTCCCTGTATTTTTAAACAAAGGTATTATTCTCAAGGATATATTGATTAAATACTGGAAAGAAATACATAAGAAAAATGGCTATGAAGAAGTGTCAACGCCGATTATCTTAAACAAAAGTCTGTGGGAAACTTCGGGACATTGGGATCATTATAGGGATAACATGTACACAACTCAAATAGATGATGAAGATTTTGCGGTTAAACCAATGAACTGTCCAGGTGGCATGCTGGCTTTTAAAACAAAGCAACATTCCTATAGAGATCTACCTCTTAGAATGGGCGAACTAGGTTTGGTTCACCGTCATGAAATGAGTGGGGCTCTGCATGGTCTTATGCGTGTACGAAGCTTTACCCAAGATGATGCCCATATATTTATGACCAGATCACAGGTAACAGAAGAGATCATAAACGTTATTAATCTGATTGATGAAGTTTATGCAAAATTCGGTTTCAGTTATCATGTGGAATTATCCACCAAGCCGGAAGGCAGTATTGGGGTACAAGAAGATTGGGATATGGCAGAAGCATCTTTAAAAGAAGCCTTAGATCAAAAAGGGATGGCCTATATCTTAAATGAAGGCGATGGAGCCTTCTATGGTCCTAAGATTGACTTCCATTTAAGAGACTGTATTGGACGTACTTGGCAATGTGGCACCATTCAACTCGACTTCCAATTGCCTCAGAGATTTGAGCTTGAGTATATTGAGCATGATAACTCTAAGCAAAGGCCCATCATGTTACACCGTGTTGTTTATGGATCTATTGAGCGTTTTATCGGAATCTTGATAGAACACTTTGCAGGTGCATTCCCTTACTGGTTAGCACCGGTACAAGTGAAAGTACTACCAATATCACCAGAATTTGATGATTATGCCAAAGAAGTAATGGCTAAACTCGATGAACAAGGTGTTCGAGTAGAGGGTGACCTTAGAAACGAACGTATCGGCTACAAGATCCGAGAAGGTGGTATGGAGAAAATCCCATTCCTATTAATCGTAGGCGAGAATGAGCGAAACGCCGAATCCGTCTCAATACGACCCTTTGGTCAACAAAAAAATGATGAAATGTCCTTAGTTGACTTCATAGAAAAAGTCAAAGAACTATAAAAAAGTTAAAGTGTCAAACTCAGTCTGACACTTTAACCATAAAAACAAATTAATCCTATAATAAATGTTGAAGTGATATTCACTCAACATTTATTTTTTTGCGAAAATTTAAGAGAAAAAAAACGTTTATATAATCAAGTCACTATTACAATCATCAAACAAACAACATAAAGTATGCGTAATTTTAATAAGTAAAATCGTAAGAGCTATATGATGAGCTAAGAGTGACTAATAATACCATAATAGCCAATATCGATCATGAAGTTCCTGGAACAGTGTGTATGACTTAAGCTAGTCTGCATGGATGCAGACCGCCGACTTTTGGTGCAGGACGCACCAATCGGAGGCCGTAGTTATATACACTGTGGAAGGGTTTTCATGGGACCTCTTTAGAAACATATTCATTTTATCCCTAACCCCTAACTCTCCTAACCAAATCAACTGCAGTCTTATGGGCATCTTTAGCCATTTGCTCCGTATCAATCTTCTGTAGCACACCGTCTTTAGAGACAATCTCACCTGCGACAATGGTCATCTTAGTATAAGAATGATTACCAAGACATACAAGTGAAACCAAAGGATCGTGACAACCGGCATACTCAATCCCGGACAAATCAAAGAGATTAAGATCTGCTGCCATACCTGGCGCTAGATATCCGGTGTCGGTTCTTCCAAGAACCTGTGCGCCACCTCTTGTAGATATTTTTAGAATATTATAGGCATCTAGACCTTCTGTACCGTACTTAAGATGATTGAGCAAATAAGCCCGTCTAACTTCCTCCCACATATTTGAACCATCATTACTAGCACTTCCATCCACAGCAATACTGATGTTGGCACCTATATTATGAAGTTCTGACGTTCTGCAGATACCACTGTTAAGCTTCATATTGCTAGAAGGACAATGGGCAATACCGGAGCCATTGAGACGATGTATTTCATGATCATCTAGGAAAATGCCATGGGCGTACCAAACATCTTTTCCGACCCAACCCAGATCCTCCATGAGCTCAAAAGGCCTACGTCCATATTTTTCTAGGCAGAAGGCTTCTTCATCTAAGGTCTCAGCTAAATGGGTATGCATCATGACCTTATGTTCTCTGGCAAGTAGGGCTGTGTTTTTCATTAGGTCAGTCGTTACTGAAAAAGGTGAGCAAGGTGCCAGTGCAATTCTAGTCATAGCATAGTCGGATGGGTCATGATACGTCTGAATGAGTCTAAGAGAATCTTCAAGAATAAGAGACTCTTCTTGAACAACCGTCATGGGCGGCAAGCCACCATGATCTCTCCCAAGAGACATAGAACCTCTTGTGGCATGGAACCGCATACCAATGTCTTTTGCAGCTTGAATCTGTTCATCAATTAAAGTAGAAGGCTGCCCATTTGGAAAAACATAATGATGATCGGCAGTTAAGGTGCAACCGGTGCGTAATAATTCTGAGAAACCAACCATGGCACCATGATACACAGCTGTTGGAGTCAGATGTTGCCAGAATTCATAAAGACCAATCAGCCAAGGGAAAAGCGGTTTTTCTTGAACTTCTTTAAGACCTCTAAACAAGGTTTGATAAAGATGATGATGGGTGTTAACAAATCCGGGTAAGGCAACAAGACCTTTACAGTCGATAATCTTAGTATCTGTAGCTGAAGGTAGGTCGTGGCCGATAGCGGTTATAACACCATTTACAATGAGTAGGTCCTGATGCTCCAAGTGTTCTTCCTGATTATTAAACGTATAGATGTGGTCAATGTTCTTTAACAATAACGATGACATAGAAACCTCCTTAAATAAAAAAACCACAAAATATCTGCATCAATAAAACAGAGTATTTTTTGTGGTTAACTCAACACAGGTGTTTAGTTCTTTGGTCTAAGATAATTATACAACAGACTACCTTTTGGTGCAATCCATTAGATCTTTGCTTATGTGACAAAACGATAGAGTTTAACGAATGAAATTGGAAGTCTTTGCCATTTTTAGGATTATATGTAAATATAGACAATAAAAACTATGGAAATAACAATATATTTGTTTAAAATAAACAAATTATACTTTACAATTAAATATCTGTTCAGTATAATTAGGAGGTCATGTAAAGGGAGGCAATTATGCGTTGTAGAATATTAATCGGTGGGGGCGATCAAGAGTATAATGTTCAATTGATAGAAAACCTAGTTCTGTCTAGAGAGAACCAGTTTGAATTAACACTACTTAAAAAAAAGGACAATCTTGAAGAAGACTTGAATTCGAATCATTATGATCTCATCTTATTAAGTGAGGAACTCATGGCACTGGCGTGTGGCATGATTCCAGAAGATAAGGAAGCGCGTATGGTGTTAATGGTTGAAGGTCATACGGGGTATCACCTTCAAGGGATGCACACCCTATTTAAATACCAAAAAGTAAAAGAGATTGAGTCAACCATCAATGATCTGTTTCTTAAAGTAACAGCCAAAGAATGGGTCAACAAAAAAAACGGAAACCTGAAATTAATAGGCTGTTACAGCCCGGCAGGAGGCTCCGGGAATACGACAATTGCTCAAATCATTTCAGCTTCCAAGGCGAATCAAGGTTACAAAGTACTTTTTTTAAGCTTAGAATCCTTTCCGAGTTATGATATGACCTATCAAGGCACTTCAGCAGATAACTTATCGGATTATATGATGCATATCATGTCAAAAAGTAATTGGATGATGGGACTTGAGAAGATGAAGTGTGTAGATTCGGTATCAGGCATCCATTATCTGATGCCTGCCATTAGCGAAGGTGACTTATCCGGCTTTGAACAAAAGATGTGGTTGACATGGATCGACTATATGATTGAAAAAAGTGACTATGACTATATGGTTATAGATTTTGCCCAAGACTTTTTAGGAAAAACTCTTGAGCTAATTAAAAAATGTCATCACAAAGTATTTAATGTACGTGGTGACGTTAAGGGATATAAAAAGTGGTTGGTATTTTTAGAAGACCTAAATAGACTAAGTGAGGAAGAAATCTTAAAGGATAAGACCGTGATTATCAATCAAGTCTTTCCATCATCCAAATTATTTGTAACAGAGGGTGATATAACGTTGAGTTTTGATGATAGGTTAATAGAAGAAACGGTTGATGGCAGAATTATATTCAACAACCAATCCATAGCTTATGAAAAAATCGAAAGGCTGATGCGTCATGTTTGATCAAAAGACAACCCGTGATCATCATTATTATGATTTAATAAGTGAAGTGCGTAATGAAATGGGACTCATGGATGATTTGCCGGATGAGCAAGTTGAAGCCCTTATCGAAACGGCTTTAAAAAAAATGACCCAGAGAACCTATCTACCTCTTAAAACGAGACTACACCTAAAAGAGAAAGTATTTAATGCTCTAAGGCGGTTGGACATTCTTCAACCTCTTGTAGATGACAAAAGCATAACTGAAATCATGGTAAATGGGGTTAAAGATATTTTTATCGAAAGAAACGGTCACGTAACGCGCTTGGATTATACTTTTGATTCACAAGAACAACTTGAAAACATTATTCAGATGATTGTATCAAAGGTAAATAGAGTTGTGAATGAATCCTCTCCCATTTGTGACGCCAGATTGGCAGATGGATCAAGAATCAATGTAGTACTACCACCAATTGCGTTAAAGGGCCCAACGTTAACGATTAGAAAATTCCCACAAAAACCGATTGATATGTCAGATTTGGTGACTTGGGAAAGTATTTCATCAGAAGTTGCCTTGGTGCTTCAAACACTTGTCAAAGCCAAATATAATATTTTCATTTGTGGCGGAACGGGTTCGGGTAAGACAACTTTTCTTAATGTCTTGTCAAACGCTATACCGGATGATGAAAGAATCATTACCATAGAAGATTCAGCAGAATTGCAGATTAACAAAGTGTCAAATCTAGTCAGTCTTGAGACGAGAAATGCCAATGTTGAAGGGCGAGGTACAATTACCATTAAAGACTTAATAAAATCATCTCTTCGAATGCGACCGGATAGAATTGTTGTAGGGGAAGTTAGGGGACACGAAGCGTTGGACATGCTCCAAGCCATGAATACCGGTCATGACGGTTCTTTGTCTACCGGACACGGGAATTCTACCACAGACATGCTAAGCCGCCTTGAAACCATGGTTCTGACAGGTTCGGCAATGCCCCTTGAGGCGATTAGGCAGCAGATAGCTTCAGCTGTTGAAGTCATGGTGCATCTGGGCAGACTGAGAGATAAATCAAGAAAAGTTTTGGAAGTGGTGGAGATTGTAACCTACAAGGAGGGAGAAGTCGTTATGAACCCCTTATATGCTTTTCAAGAAGATGAGCAATCAACCGATGAAAAAGTACATGGTCAATTAGTTAGAAGTGGTAATCAGCTTCAAAACCGTGAAAAATTACTCTTATCTAATATGAAGGAGTGTTTACCGATATGACTTTGCAAAGCAACATCTATTATAATAGATGTTATTATACTAAAAAAGAATGGACCTGGCATGTAATTTGGGGTATGGCATATTACTTTATTATGGGCATGATTTTTTTTAATCATCTAATCCTTGCAAGCATTGCATGCTTAGGTGTTTACTTTCATATAAAAGCACAAAAAGCATTATCCATAAAAAAAAGAAAACATAGATTGAGAGAGCAATTTCGTGAAGCCATGTATACCCTGTCTTCCTCTTTGTCAGCTGGAAGATCAGCAGAGCAGGCTTGCATACAGACATTAGCAGATCTTCAGATTCTTTATGATCACCAAACCGATATCATTATAGAATGGTCACTCATCGTGAAAAAGCTCAACATGAACGAGACCTTAGAGTCTGCGCTTGAGGATTTAGCGCTACGAGCAGGCGTTGAAGATATTCATAATTTTACAGGTGTTTTTATTATGGCAAAAAGAACTGGTGGTGATTTAATAAGGATAATAAGAGAGACAACGCACATGATTAATGAAAAAATAGAGATTCAAAAGGAAATAGATCTATTGGTTGTGCAAAAACAATTTGAACAAAAAATACTTTCATACATTATTCCGGGCATGATCGTGTTTTTTCAATTAACATCACCGGAATTCCTAGGTCCTTTGTATACGACACTGATAGGTAGAATGGTAATGGTCTTTGCACTATTTTTGTATATGCTCAGCCGTAAAATCGGAGAAAAGATTGTTAGTATAGAGGTGTGATATGTATGAAATTGTAATTATTCTTTTTTTGGTTATTCATTTGGTCTACTTTATTTATGCTAAGCGTACACTAGATGGCAGTGAAGATGCAAAGGACTTTCTGTATATTTTAGGGGCTCCTGTTATAAAGCATCTGTCTTTTGATAAGGTAAAAAGCTTGTTAACCAATCAAGAATTAGAGAAGTTAACTAAAATCTATCGTCCCATGCATTTTAAACAAGGCGTCTGCCGCTATCAAGGCAACCGAATTGGTTTGGTATTGGTTGTACTCTTCCTTGGAGGACTTTTTGCCTTAGCAATTGGAAATGACCATGAAATCTCAAGAGAGATGAATCCAGTCATTGAACGACCATCATTTGACCAGGATCCGGTTGAATATGATCTGAATTACAAAATAGAAGATGAGGAAAGCCTGGTCGGTCGATTGCCGGTTAGGGTCGAACCTAAGTTACCGGAAAGAAAAGTAGCGGTTGAGCTATTAAAAGCCAGATTTTCAGAGTTAGAACCACTCATGTTAAAAGGGATGAACCCCAATGATGTCTATGAGGATCTTCATCTTCCAAAGAAACCTTTTGGAGAAGAAGTCACAGTACGTTACACTTCACTTACAACAGATTATCTCAGTCATGAGGGCGTTTTGAAAAGAGATAATATGGAAGAGGCAACACCATATGACGTCTCATTATTGGTGAATCTAAGTCTTGGAGAGGTGTCTATGCCTTATGTCTACGATTTTCGGATTATGCTCAAGGAAATGAATGCAGTAGATTTTGCAGAAGCAATTGAAGACCATGTGGTCAAAACGGAGGATAGAATCATTCTACCAAAAACAACAGGTAAAAACGGAATCCCCATACTTTGGTCAACACAGGAAGTAGGGGTCTCCGGGTATAGAATTTATTTAGTGGCAGTATTAATGGCGATCTTATTTTATGTTCTAAAAAAAGGAGATTTAGATAAGACTTTGATAGCAAGAAAAGATGAGATTTTGTACGATTTCCCGACAGTAGTGAATAAGTTGACGATGTTAATCAATGCCGGTATGACCTTCAGCCATGCATGGCAAAAAATCGTTGTCGATCATCAGCAAAACAAGATCGCCAAAGGGATACTCTATGAAGAGATGATGCTGGTCAGTCAAGACATCAAAAATGGCATACCAGAAATTGAGGCTTTGGAAAATTTTGGAAAAAGAACACAATGTAAAGAGATTATTAGATTTGTCGCAGTTATTACTCAAAATCTGAAACGAGGCAGTCAATCCATGACCATAGCCTTAAAGCAACTGAGTAGAGAAGCATGGACAATTAGAACAACAACAGCACGAAGGCTCGGTGAGAAGGCAAGTACCAAACTGCTACTGCCTATGGGAATCAGCTTGATTACAGTACTCATCATAGTTATGGTACCTACGTTCATGGCTATGAAATTATAGGAGGGTGTTATGCGTATATTATTTTTCAAAGGAATATGGTTAAGAAATAAAATGATAAATGCCATTAGAAACGAAGATGGTATGGGGGTGATTGAGATTGCTATCATTATCCTTGTGCTAATTGCTATTGGCTTTTTATTCAAAGAAAAGATTATGCAGCTGGTAAATGAGTTATTGGATAAAATGAATGTTGATGGAATAACTTCGTAAATTATTCTGAAGGTTGGATTAGAGAAAGAGAAAGAGGGAGAGCAATTGATAGAAATCTATCCACTGGAAAAATGTATCTATTATCAAATAAAAATGTGTCAACACAATCAGATTCCAAGTTTGGTTCCATTTGATTTTAGCTACGAAGATAATGATGTTAAGATTTACTGGAAACTAAAAGGCTTTGAAGCACTTCATAAAAAAGAAAAACATACCCATTTGTCGAAAAGAAAAATGGAAAAATTATTGTTACATCTTAAAAAAGCATTGATAGATTGTATGGATTATATGCTAGAACCTTGTCAATTGAAGTTAGAGTGGGAAGCTATTTATGTTGACGAAAAAGATGACTATAGGTTTATCTACTTACCGGTCCGCAAGGAAGAAAAAATGGATATTGCTGTGATTCTTAAAGGATTTTTTGGTCAACTCCAACCCTATATTAACCTAGGTGATGAAGGTGTGATGATAAAAATGCATCAGCTACGTTTAGGCCTTGAAGCAGAGAATTTTAACTTAGAGACTTATATTAATGATGTGATGACGACAAGCATGGGTTTATTAGAATGAAGACTCTAAATAAGTATAAGTCAGCCATCATGATCGGGGTCGTGATGTTCGTATATATTTTGGTGATAAACGGACTTCCCTTTAATCATAAGGGAAATACAACCGACTTGTACAAAAGTATAGAAAAAATCATGGAAGAGGGACCTTATCTCATTGAAGGAGAAGGTATGCTCATTTTACCGAATAAAACGATGTCAACGATGAACCAAACGATGACCATACACTTTGGTATAGATGGTCATTTGGATTTTGTGAAAAAAGACCATGAGATACAAATGTCATTAAAAGATACTTTTGGATATGAAGAAGTACCACTAGGGCGTTACCGCGGACTTGGCAATACACATCTCATCTATTCGGAAATCGGAACAAGTGAAACGATCGATATAAGTGCGTTCATAGCCCAAGCTTCTTCCAAAGACGAGATGACCCACCAAGAATGGCAGAACTTTGAAAAAGGCATAGAAGTCAACCGTTCATGGGTTAAAAATACCAAAAAAGGGTATAATCCGATTAAAACAGAAGTAACAACTTACTCTATAGATTTAAGCTTATTATTATCACAGGCAATAATGGAAGCACTGAGCCATTCAATCATGACATCCTTAGTATTTGAAGAGGCTCTAGTAAGCTATCATATAGATCGAAATGGAAATCCGACAGCTCTTGATTTTGATATCAGAACCCAAGAAATGGCTTTAGAAGTGTCATTAAACATAATAATGCCATAAGTGACTAAAGTCATCTAAACGAATGACTTAGGATACTACCAAGTAAGCCATTTGACCTGTAAAATAGAGAGTGAGTCGGGCAATAAACCCGAAATATAAAAATCAAACCCATAAAAAGAAGAACGAGGTTTGTAAAGGATGCATGGGAGAAATAGACGTGAGTAATCACGTCTATTATTTTGCGTATTATTATTTGAAAAGTTTTGAAGCATATAGATTGTTAAAATATTGTCTTTTCAGGTGGATTATGGTTTAATAAATATATGAGTAAGGGGGTAGGCGCTATGGAAGGCATTGAACTTTATAAAAACACAATGATTACATTTGCGTTGATATTTTCAGCTGCCTATATGATTGTACTTGGTATTGTTATAAGGGTTAAGAGTCAAGGTGGTGCTATCGTAAGATGGTTTTTATGTATTGTCTTTGTTATGTGGCTATGGACAACTTTTTATATTTTTGAACGTGTGGCACCGAGTGTTGATATTAGATGGATCATATGTTGTGTAGAGTATGTGGCGATATGTTATCTGGGTTTTTTTGCCTATATGTTTTCCAGATCCTACCGTGGATTGAAAGCGCCTAGTAGATTAAAGCTAATTGCATTGCTGACCCCACCAACCTTCTTTTACCTTAGTGTCTTGACCAATCCTTTGCATCATCAGTTTTATCGAAGCTTCACAGTACAAACAGAAGTCTATGGTCCCCTTTGCTGGGCTTTGATTTATGTCACTTTGCTCTATTATCTGGGCGGGGTCTATCATTTTATCAGAAAATCAAGATATCGATCTATATATAGAAGACGACAAATGGTTTACTTCACTGCGGCAATCATAGTACCCATTATGATACATATACTAAATACGATTGGGATTATTAATCTGGACTTTAATATATCCTTAGTGGTTATGCCCTATTCACTTTTTTTGATTACGATATCTGTTCTAAAACACAAGTTCTTAGACATACTACCCCATGCTTTGTTGGATGTTGTTGAATTCATTGATGATGGCTTTATGGTTATTAATGTGGAGTATCATTTAGAAGACTATAATGCTTTGTTCTTTAATCGTTTCATTGACATGAACCATTGTGAAAAAATGGAAGATGTAATGGATGTCTTTGCTAATATTGTAAAGGACTCAGAAGATCTTGATAACCTAATGGTTGCATTAAAAGTGAGCAAGGAAGACCATATTAGCGGTGAAATATCATTCAAAAAAAAGCAGTCCGAAACATTCTTGAATATCCAATATACGGCTAAAG
This sequence comes from Clostridiales bacterium, assembly GCA_024636985.1. Taxonomy (GTDB): domain Bacteria; phylum Bacillota; class Clostridia; order Lachnospirales; family Vallitaleaceae; genus Petrocella. The sequence continues at coordinate 28,903 of JAGXFY010000045.1, forward strand.
CAATTAATGATCTATATGGATCAAAGATAGCCACCATCATAACCTTTCACGATATTACAGAAATTCAGAACTTGTATCTGGCTCTAGAAAGTAAAAAGGAAGAGTTAATGCAGGCTAAAGAGCGCTTAGAAGAGCATATTGCTTCAATTCATCAGTTGACCATAGAGCAGGAACGTAATAAATTGATGTCGGAGGTCCATGATACATTGGGCCATTCTATGACGGAAGTTCTGGCACTGCTGGAAAAATGCGATTTAGTTCTAGAGCAAGACCCCTTACAATTTGAAGTGGTACTTGAAGAGACCATTGTTAGGGCAAGAAAAGGACTTTCTGAAATACGAAGTGCGGTTAGTCGATTCAAAAAAATGGGGGTAGAGATATGATAAAAGTCATGTGCGTAGATGATCAGCTGTTACTTAAAGAAACCATGATCTATATGCTTAAACAAGATCCGGATATTGAGGCAGTCGATGGGGGTAATGATGGGTATGAAGCATTAAATATTTGTGAGAGCTATCGGCCCCATGTAATATTAATGGATCTAAGAATGCCGAGGCTTGGTGGAATAGAGACGACAACAAAGATTAAAGCTCTATACCCATCCATAAAAATCATCATTCTAACGACCTTTGAAGATCAAAAAAGTATTTTCGACTCAATAGAACATGGTGCTGACGGTTATATTGTTAAAGATATTAAACCGGAGGAGCTCGTACTAGCTGTAAAAAGCGTCTATCATAATTTATATGTGATGCACAAAAATGTGGTCAACATTGTAAAAGAAGAAATTATTGATGTACATATCAAAAAAAAGGATCAACAAGAAACATTAAAAAATTATGATTTAACACCAATGGAAATAAAGATTATAAAACTAATGGTCGATGGAAAAAATAACAAAGAGATTGCATACAGTCTGAAATTCACAGAAGGAACTGTTAAGAATAAGGTGTCTAAGATACTGAGCAAGCTGGGACTCAAAGATAGGACTCAAATTGCAGTCTTTGCTATCAAGCACAATCTGACTTAGGGGAACGCATACATGAGCCATGAGATTTTTTATGCAACATTTTTTTATACTTTATCAGCCTTTATATCTATCGCAATCAACGCAATTTTTTATTTAAAGGCAAGAAAAAGTAATCTATTATTCATGTTTTTAAAAGCGCAAGGACTGATGCTACTTTGGCTGTTTGCCAAAGTTATGACAAAGACGGTACCAAGCAATGAAGATGCTTGGATATGGGTAATCATCCAATACATCGGTGTTTGTTATTTTGGTACAGTATTTTTTGAATTTATATATTATTATAAGAAATTCAAAATGCCATCACATAATATCAGAATCCTGATATATGGCCTACCAACCATTAATTTTCTGATGGTGTTGACCAATAAATATCATTATTTATTTTTTACATCGGTCACCATATACCAGAACAGCTATGGATTCTGGTTCTATATTCATACTGCCTTCAGTTACATAATGGTAGCAATTTCTTATTATCTTTTGATTCGAATACTAATAGACAGAAAAAATGAGATCTCATGGATACAGAATATCCTTTTCAATCTAGGTCTGCTATTACCAATTGTAGCGAATATTATTCATGTTTTCCGCTTGATAGAGATTGGATTTGATATCACGCCAATCATGTTTAACATTACTTTGGCAATTTTTGGATATGTTGCCTATCGCTATCGGTTTTTGGATATAAAAATGGTAACAAGATCCATGATCCTAGGAAATATTCATGAAGGTATTATTATTATGGACAACGACCGAAGAATCGTTGAGAAAAACAACATTATTGAGGATATTACCCAAAGTCACGAAAAACTTAAGCTTATTGAAACGATCGACGATTTCATTGAAATTGTACGTCCTAAAATAGAAGATTTTGAAATCTTGCATCAAGATATAAGCAGGTGTCTTGATACCAATGAAAACAGATTATCTACAGAATTTAGAATGTTAGTTCATAATGAATGGCATTGTTATATTCTAAAGCTTGAGAAAATTATAGACCATTCTAAAGACACCATCGGCTATGTGTTTAGAATTATTGATATCACCAAATACAAATCATTACTGATGAGCTTAGAAGCCAAAAACAAGGATCTACAAGTGGTCAATCGGCAACTTTCCGATTACCTTACCATAACGAAGCAATTAGCAATTGCGAAAGAAAGAAATAGAATATCTAAAGAAGTCCATGATATTTTAGGTCACTCCGTTACCCTAGTCATTTCACTTCTGGAAAGTTGTAAGTATAACATTGGTAGAAATACAGATTTCCTCAAAGAGAAAACCACTCAAAGCAAAGCCATTATCAGAGGTGGTTTTCTAGAATTGAAAAAATCCATGAACAGTCAATTAAAAGACGACATAGATATCAACAGTCTTATTGATGATTTACAGCGGCTCATCGATGATTATGAAAAATCCGGCGTAAACGTTGATTTTTACTACAAGCGAGCAGATTTTAAGTTGACAATGCAAGTCTATGATGGCTTGTATAGAATATGCCAAGAAGCGCTGACCAATGCATTAAAACATGGGAATGCAAAAAACATAACCATACGTATCAAATATATAGCTAGAACGATGGACTTGGTCATCATTGATGATGGAACTGGATCGCCGAAGGTTATAAAAGGTAATGGGTTAAAAGGCATGGAAACGAGGGTGGCGGATTTGTCTGGATTCTTATCTTTTGGGTCACCGGATGGTGAGGGCTTTAATATTCATGCAGTTTTGCCGATATAATATAGAGTTTTTGTGTTCGGACAACAGTGGCATATAAGAATATAAGGCATTAAGCCTAGTATAAGTAAATAGTACTAGTTTATTGCGGTTGTACTACCATCTTATCTGTACTATAATTTAGATAGGCAAGATGGGAAACTATTCCAGTACTGAAGCAAGGCAAGATTTTATTGTTTTTGCAGGAACTGGAATGACGTTTATTGAGTTAGGGGAGAAATATGAATATAGAATCTATAGAAAGATATCTGCAAAAAGTTCAATCCGTTCTTGGCTGTAAGATTACATTAGATCAAGAGGATAAAATCAGTGAGATCCATATTGTATCTGATCTTAGGCGAAGTCCTAAGCAAATCCTTCGTGATATTGAAGCCATCATGATTTCCGAATTCGATATTAATATTGATTATAAAAAGGTATCCATCGCTCAGATACAGAGCGGTTCTCTTAAGTTGGACCAAGATCCTAGGCTCAAGCTTAAGTTGATAGAGTATAATAACAACGGTTCCAATGTCACCGTAAAAGTTGCTTTGGAAAAACAAGGAGAAATCTACGAAAGTGAGTTATTAGGTGTACATACGGCCAACAATTTTAAAAGGTTGATTGGTGCAGTGGTACTTAAGGCGGTAGAGAAATATTGTGATGCTACCGATGTATTTGTTTTCGAAGATGTTAAGAAAGTACACTTGGCCAACATGGAGGTGATGGTCGTTGCCATGACCTCAGTCTTTAATGGTTCGGAAGAGATATTCACCGGAACGGCCAAGATTCAAAACGACAGCAATGAAGCCATTGCTAGAGCCACCCTAGATGCGGTGAACCGTCATATTTTGCATCTGGATTTAATTTAATTAATAGCCGACTAAATCATACAGCAACAACTTTTTTATCTAGAGGAGCGGAATATAGCCTGCTATTCATAGTGGATATAGCAGAGATCATAAAATGGAGGCTATATTTCAATGAAAAATATAAAAGTTAGAGCAATGGCTACTATCGTTAGTTTAGTATCATTCCTTCTTGCATCAGGTGCACTTTGGAGCGTGACTAAATAATACAGTACAGCAAATGATAAAGTAATGGGTTTAGTCGGCTTTTAATAGTTTTGGAGGCAATAATGAATAAGCTAAAAGGCTTTATTTTAATAGTATCAGCAATTGCCCTTCTCATATACTTTTACATGTTTGGAAGGTATGAGATCTCTTATGAGGGTCTTATTTTTTGGGGTCTTTTGGCGATTGTTTCAGAGACGTTTGTAATTGTATTACCTAATGGTGCTTCAACTTCTGTGGGTATGGCTGTTTACTTAGCCACACTTATAACAATTAATCCCCTTGTAGCCGTCATGGTTTCGGGAATTGCTTTCATATTACGCTTACCAACAGTAGATGGGAAGCGTAAACATGTAATTAATATGGGTCTAGGAATCACTGCTTATAATATTGCTAGTCATACTATCTTTATCGGAATGATGGGAGCAGCCTATAATTATTTGGTTCATGAAAATACATCGTTCAATATGATTGCAATTATTGCATTGGTGCTTCTAAGCTTGACGGAATTGGTTAGTATTATATTCATTTCTTTATATTTCCGCTTTGATGAATCTCCAAGAAATATTCAGTTGATAAAAAGCTTTCTAGGCGCTTTACCAAGTACTTTTGCTGTAGGTTCCTTAGGTATTTTGTTGGCTTTTGCAGAACTAAACTATGGTAAGGTGATTGTTGCCCTGTTCTTCATACCTCTACTCCTCGCAAGATATTCTTTTAAACTTTATTTTGATTCCCAGAAGATGAGCATGGAAACCATTCAAGCCTTGAATGAAGCACTATTAATGCGAGATGCTTATACAAGTGGACACGCCACAAGGGTGGAGCGGTATTCTGCTATCTTGGCGAAAGCTTTAAAATATTTACCAAATGAAATGGAAAACCTTCAAAAAGCAGCCAAACTCCATGATATAGGCAAGATTGGCATACCCGATGAAATCCTAAACAAAAGCGGTAAGTTATCAGAGGATGAATATAGTAAAATAAAGGATCATTCTGCCATGGGTGCCCAGATTCTTAGTAATGTGGATGCACTTAAAAAGATTTCTGAAGCAGTAAAATACCATCACGAAAGACCGGACGGAAAAGGCTATCCTGAAGGCTTAATTGGCGATACTATTCCAAGGGATGCTGCCATCCTTTCTATCGCAGACACCTTTGACGCCATGACGACTGACCGACCTTATCGTAAAGCACTAACACTAGACGAAGCTGTTGAGGAATTGATTCTTTATCGTGGTACTCAGTTTAACGCCAGTCTTGTAGGTATTGTCTTAGAACATATAGAAGAATTCAGAGTAATCCTTGAGGAAAGCCAAGAGGATGTACGGGATATTTATTATAACGAAGCCTTAAGTGAGGTTAGTGTATGATTATTGAAAGCATCGTTCTCTCAATCCTTATAGGGTGGATTCGAAAAGGCAAATTGAGATATTTGGGCTCAATTGAGATTAAAGGCATTTACCTGTTTTTTATAGGTGGCTTATTTCAAATATTACTTTTTGCTATGGCGGATGAACAAGGAAGCGGCATCGTACGTATGCTCTATGACCATTTTTATGTTTTACATTTATTAACTTATGTCATTATCATGGTACCGATTTTTCTCAACTTGAAGTGGCGAGGTCTGAATCTAATGGGTCTTGGAACATTACTTAATCTAATACCTATTGCAGCCAACCAAGGAAGAATGCCGGTAGCACTTCCGGCACCCTATACGCCCAACTTTGATCTGGGCCATGTGTTGCTTGAGTCCGGCACCAGATTCAAGATGTTATCGGATGTTATTTTTATAGGTCCCCCTTACCCGATGCCAAAGATTATGAGTGTCGGCGATTTACTGATTATGGCAGGTGTATTTTGGCTTATACAAAGTGCAATGATGCTAGAAAAACCAAATCAAAAATCAATGTAGAATCAGGTAATGAATCCATATAGAATAAAATCTAAAGACCGACAGAAAAAAGTCAGGTCTTTTTAATTGTTTTGTAATAAAGTATGGTGCAAGATATGATAGAATAAGTTTTAAGTGAGGAGTGATGGCTTGTTAAAACTTTTAAGAGTAACAGCTTTGATTATTGTATTTCTTTTGGTTGGTTTTGGAACCAACTTTTTTATAATGAAAAATGTCGATGAGACATATTTAATAGCGCCCAATATGACCATGGAGCCGGTTGAGAACCTGATGACCGGCCTAAGTGAGGAAGAAACCCTAGTCATTATGGAAAATAAGATGATTGAGCTTGACCATTATCCTAGATATGTGGATGATGTTGTTTATGTTCCAATCACATTTGTTATGGACTATTTTAATGATGGCTTCTACTGGGACAATGAGGAAAAAATACTAACCTATACCACATTAAAAGACGTTATTCGTATGGAAACAAACGCCTTAACCTACTTTGTGAACAAAGACCCCATCTCCCTTGAGATTCCTATCAGAGAGTTGGTGGCAGACATTCCGTTTATGCCATTGGAACTGGTTAAAAAATTTGCCCACCACGACTTTTATTACGATGGTACAATTGATACTTTGACCATTGAAGATAAGAGCTTAGATGGGACTTATGGTATCGTGTCCCCAAGTACTCAAGAATATGGTGTTATCCGTTCTTGGAAAGATAAGAAGAGTACAGTGGTCAAAAAAGCAGCAAGAGGAGAAGAAGTAAAGATTTATGAGGATGACGGCATATGGCAACAAGTGCGAACCAAAGAAGGCTTAATTGGGTATATCCGTAAAGATGAAATGGGAGAAGAGCGACATATTGCAGGAGAGCCTGTGGTCAGAGAAATCTATAATTATGATACAAGACCAACTTTTGACGGGGCCCTAAACCTAGCATGGCATCAGGTGACCAATTCAACAGCCAACCGCTACTTAGAGGATGTGCTTGAAGGTGTACATGGTCTGAATGTCATATCACCGACCTGGCTTCATATAAAAGACTCAGAAGGTAATATAACCAATATTGCTGACCTGGATTATGTGAATAAAGCCCATGCCAGGGGCATACAAGTTTGGGCTTTATTTTCAAATCAGTTTGATCGTAAGTTGACCCATGAGGTATTAAGCAGCACAACTAAAAGAGAAAAATTGATTAGGGAGTTACTGGCTTTATCCGCTCTTTATAACCTTGATGGTATCAATGTAGACTTTGAAAATGTCGGACAGGAAGATGGAATCTACTTTATTCAGTTTATCAAAGAATTAACCCCTTATCTTAAAAACCAAGGCTTGGTGGTCTCGGTGGATATGTATGTACCTTCACAATGGACGGCTCACTATGGACGAAAAGAAATTGGTGAGATTGTAGATTATGTTATGATTATGGCTTATGATGAGCATTGGTCGACTTCACCGGATAGTGGTTCAGTTGCCAGTATTGGATTTGTAGAAAAGGGTATTATTGATACACTTAAAGAAGTACCAAAAGAGAAGACGGTACTTGGACTGCCTTACTATACGAGACGGTGGACAGAAGAAGTTGTCGACGGCGAGATAAAAGTATCATCAAGGGCTTATGGTATGGACACAGCTTATAAAATCATGACTGAAGAAGGTGTGACATTCAGATGGTTAGATGACATTAAGCAATACTATGGAGAATATGAAAAAGATGGTAAGACCTATAAAATGTGGTTGGAAGAAGAACAATCCATTGAAGAAAAAGTAAAGTTGCTTTCCAAGCATCAATTAGTGGGTGTGGCCGGATGGAAGATTGGCTTAGAAAAAGAGGCCATTTGGGATGTTCTAAGAAAACACCTTGTACCATAAATAAATCAAGCAACCAGCCAAAGTATTCTAAGCATAAGAGGTACGATGGGATAAAGTTGTGTGAAAAATAGGCGGGCGGTATGAAACAATTAAGGGCTATTATGGAGTGTATACTACTTCTGGGTATTGTATATCTCATATATGAAATCATGTATTTTGCATACAACTATATTATTTTTTACGGCTTACAACAAGAGTGGGTATGGATTCCCATTGAAGCTTATGCACATCTAGGAGACATAGAAAGTATGACCTTAGAATATGTAAGCGACCATCCTCTGGAATATACCCTAATAAGTTGGTTGATGGTTGCATGTTTTTTTCTAAGCGTCGTCATTTTTTCAAAACAAAAATTAAGTCAAACATTTGCTATAAGACATATGAGCATAAAAAACAGCTTAACAAGTATGGTAACAGGCATTGGCTTGGTTTTTTTGATGAACGGCTTGATTAGATTTATTAGCGCAGCGACAGATATTGAATTTTCATATTTAAGTTCTTCAACATTCCGAGTTTATAATTTGTGGTTTCTCATGGTGGTGGTTGGTATATTAACACCAATTTTTGAAGAGCTATTCTTTAGAGGCGTGGTACTGAGCAGATTGTCACATGGATTTGGTCCATTGGTTAGCATCTTATTGTCAAGTGTGATGTTCTCCCTTAGTCATATGAATCCGGTTCAGAGCATCTATGTTTTCCCGGTGGGGCTACTAGCGGCCTACTTGGTTTATAAAACCGGTTCCATTTTTTCGGCGATTTGGTTACATACGCTATACAATATTTTGAATATTTATCTTGCTAAGATTGATTTTTTTCAGTACAATAGTGTACAGCTTTTAGTCTTAATGCTTATAGGAATATGTCTCCTTGGAATTGGACTTTATCAATCAGAAGCGCAAAATGCTATAGAAAATCCTTAATGGATTTATTTTTCCCAAAAGTATGTTATAATTATACAGGACAATAATCCGAGTGCATAGAATACGGTGACCAATGGATACAAGAATACTGCATATAACACTAGAAAATCAAATTGACCTAATCAGAGAAGCAGCAATGACCTTGAAAATTGGTGGTCTAGTTGCTTTTCCTACTGAAACGGTTTATGGGATTGGTGCAAATGCCTTAGACGCATCTATTGTTAGAAAAATATATGAAGCTAAGGGACGACCTTCGGATAATCCTTTAATTGTCCATATTGGTGACGCCATAGAGGTCGAAAAATATGTAGCCGATATTCCGGAGATTGCCATACCCTTAATGAAAGCTTTTTGGCCCGGTCCGTTGACGTTGATTTTCAAGAAGAATCATGTGATTCCTTATGAAATTACAGGCGGTTTAGATACCGTAGCTATTCGAGTACCTGCTCATCCGCTAGCAAGGGATATCATAAAACAATCCGGTTTGCCTATTGCTGCGCCCAGCGCTAATATATCAGGAAAACCGAGCCCAACCAACGCAGCCCATGTCATTTTGGATTTAAGTGGACGTGTGGATATGATTGTGGATGGTGGAGATGCTAATATTGGTCTTGAATCTACAGTGCTGGATGTAACATCTGAACCGGCAACAATATTAAGGCCGGGTGGCATTACAAAAGCAATGATTGAAGAAGTTATAGGGCCAGTGGCTCAGAACCCAAGCAATCTTGGCCTACCGGAGGATGACACACCAAAAGCACCGGGAATGAAGTATAAACATTATGCACCAAAAGGTAGATTGGTTATCTATTATGGCAGCAAAGCAAAAGCAATAGAGGCCATGAATATTTCAGTCCAAAAAAGCTTGAATAATCATGAAAAAGTCGGTATTATTGCAACGAATGAAGATCGTGAGGCTTATAACTGTCCAACGATTTTAACGATTGGTTCAGAACATGATGCCCATGAAATTGCATCAAACCTTTTTAAGGTGTTAAGGCAAATGGATGACTTGGGTATTGAAAAAATATTGACGCAAGCCTTTCATGAAAAGGAGATTGGTGTAGCCACCATGAACCGATTATTAAAAGCAGCAAATAATGAGCAACGCTTCGTTTAGAGGAGTATTATGAAGGATTTAATGTTTGTTTGTACAGGGAACACCTGCAGATCTCCGATTGCAGAAGGTTTGGCAAAACATATGTTAGGTAATAAAAAGGCGATTATACTATCCAGGGGTATTTCCGTCAATTTAGAAGCGCCTGCGAATATGAATGCTGTAGAGGCCATGGATAAGAAACATATTTCCATTAAGGACCATAAATCAAAACGCTTTGACCCGAAAGAAATAACGGATGATATGCTCATATTGACCATGACATCCAGACATGAAACCTATCTAAAATACCACTATCCAATGTTGGAAGATAAAATACATACTTTGTTGGCATATGTTGATATGACTGGTGATGTGGAAGATCCTTTTGGTCTGGATCAAGAAGTTTATGATCAATGTGCCAATCAATTAGAGACTGCCATCAGTAAGCTGATGGAACAATTAGAAGCATAATACAGAAATCGTGTCAAAGGACACGATGCACAAGGAGGAAAAGAATGATAGCAATAGGTTGCGATCATGGCGGTTACGCCCTCAAACAGGAAATCATTAAAGAATTTGATGAAAAAGGCATTTCCTACATAGATTTTGGGACTCATGACGAAGCATCAGTAGATTACCCAGATTATGCAAAACAGGTGTGTCATTATGTACTTGAACATGAAAAAGCCCAAGGTATCTTGATATGTGGAACAGGTATCGGTATTTCGATAGCAGCCAATAGACATGTCGGTATTAGAGCCGCTTTATGTCATGATTGTTTTTCAGCAGAAGCGACCAAACTTCATAACGATGCAAATGTGTTATGTCTTGGAGGACGTGTTGTAGGGCCTGGACTGGCTTTAAAAATTGTGGATACTTTTATCCATACGGATTTTTCAAACGAGGAACGCCACAGAAGACGTGTGGAAAAAATAGAAGATTAGTTATAAATCAAATAAAAGACGATCCTATAGGAGGGCAAAAATGTCAAATGTATTTGTAATGGACCATCCACTCATTCAACACAAAGTAGGTGTCCTAAGAAGAGAAGAAACGGGTTCCAAAGAATTTAGAGAACTGGTTAATGAAATAGCTATGCTCATGTGCTATGAAGCGACAAGAAACCTTCCTTTACGTGATGAAATTGTTCAGACACCTGTGGCACAGGCTACCGTAAAACAAATAGCAGGCAAGAACCTTGGTATTGTACCAATATTAAGAGCCGGACTTGGTATGGTAGATGGCATGCTTACCTTGGTTCCAACAGCAAAGGTCGGTCATATTGGCTTGTATCGTGATCCGGAAACCCTTAATCCTGTTGAGTACTACTGTAAGTTACCTTATGATGCTGCAGAACGAGATATATTTGTACTTGACCCGATGCTGGCAACAGGTGGATCTGCAGTAGCAGCCATTCAATTCATTAAAGACAAAGGCGTTAGCCGTATCCATTTTATGTGCTTAATTGCAGCACCGGAAGGTGTGAAAAAAGTACAAGATGCCCATCCGGATGTAGACATATACATTGCAGCACTTGACGAGCGATTAAATGACCATGGCTATATCATTCCCGGACTTGGTGATGCCGGTGACCGTTTATATGGAACGAAATAAGCAATAAAGAAGTCGGAAAATTTGGAGATGATGGAATAATGGAATTACTAAGAAGCATGAATATCAATATCATCTATATCATTGCCTTTTCTATGGCATTTGGTATCACTGTGCTGGCAACACCTTTCAGCAAAAAATTAGCCATAAAAGTCGGAGCGATTGACCATCCCAAAGCATTAGGCGTTCATGATAAGCCTATGCCCCTTGCAGGAGGTTCGGCTATTGTGACCGGTTTCATTGTAACCTCTCTTTTAATTGCACCATTGGTTGGTGGTTTTATCTCGATGGAATTTTTCGGACTCATCATAGGTAGCATCATCATAACCATTGTTGGCTTCTTAGATGATATCTATCAGCTTAGCCCTAAGCTCAGAATATTTTTTCAGATTCTAGCTGCTTTGATTGTCGTTTTTTCAGGAACCAGTATAGAGATTCTATCATGGCCATGGGCCAATGGTGGTGTTATACAAGTAGGTTCGATTGGTAATGTTCTAACCGTTTTATGGATTGTCGGCCTTACCAATGCAGTAAACTTTCTAGATGGTCTGGATGGTCTAGCAACAGGTGTGGCATCCATAGCATCACTGAGTTTTATGATTATATCTTTTATTTTTGGTCCTCCGGTTATCGTTGTACTAGCAGCTGCACTTGCAGGTTCCTGTTTAGGGTTTCTACCTCATAATTTTAACCCGGCTAAGATTTTCATGGGTGACACAGGATCTACATTCTTAGGCTATACCTTAGCCGTCATATCAATCCAAGGTTTAACAAAAAGTTATACTGTGGTTACAGTCATTGTAGGGGCCATTGTACTTGGGTTACCAATATTTGACACATCTTTCGCTATTATACGACGTTTAGTCAACAAGCAATCCATATATAAAGGTGACCGAGGTCATCTTCATCACAGACTTGTGGACAAAGGCATTAGCCACAAAAGAGCTGTTTTAACCATGTACGGCGTTAGTGGTTGCTTTGGTATAGCTGGCATTCTTTTTGCCCTAAAAGATTTTTTCTTTGCTTCTTTAATAATAGGCATCATTATGACGGTATGGTTAGGTGACATTTTATACACCAATCATCAGAACAAAAAGATTAAGAGTGATTAATCATCTGGGAAAGTTGAGAAAATTATAATCAACATCAGGAGGAACACTATGAAAGTCATGAGCATATTTGGAACGAGACCGGAGGCCATTAAGATGGGACCGGTTGTAAAAGCCTTGGAAAAAGAAGAAGGCATAGAGAGTATTGTATGTGTAACAGCTCAGCATAGAGAAATGTTGGATCAGGTCCTTGAAGTGTTTGATATAAAACCGGACTACGATTTAGATATCATGCAACAACATCAAACATTAACGGACATTACAACAAGAGCCATCAAAGGACTAGAAAAGGTTATGGAAGAGGCTAAACCGGATGTTGTACTTGTTCATGGTGACACAACCACCACATTTGCAGGTTCACTTGCAGCATTTTACCATCAAATCGCTGTAGGCCATGTAGAAGCTGGCCTTCGTACCTATGACAAATATCAACCTTTTCCTGAAGAAATGAACCGAAAACTGACAGGAAGTATTGCAGACTATCACTTTGCACCTACTGAAACAGCCAAAAACCATTTGCTACTGGAAAATGTTGATGAAGCTTGTATTACTGTTACAGGCAATACAGTCATTGATGCTCTATCATCTACCATCAACGATGACTATCGTTTTACTGTTGATGCCCTAAACCATATTGACTATAAGAACAAAAAAATAATAGCCATGACAGCGCACCGTCGTGAAAACTTAGGACAGCCACTAGAAAACATATGTGAAGCCGTATTAGAAGTGGTTAATCGTAGACCGGAGGTTGAGATTGTATATGCAGTCCACCTTAATCCTAAGGTTATGGATGTGGTCAATCGAATTTTAGGTAATCATGATCGCATTCACCTTTTGCCGCCACTTGAATTAAAAGATATGCATAACTTATTAGCAAGATCTTATCTGGTATTAACAGATTCAGGTGGATTACAAGAAGAAGTACCTTCTTTAGGTAAACCGGTGCTTGTTCTTAGGGATGTAACAGAGAGACCGGAAGGTGTAGAAGCGGGAACACTTAAGCTTGTAGGAACGGACAAATCGACGATTGTAGATACAACCTTAGAGTTACTTATGAATAAGGACAGCTACAATAAGATGGCAACCGCCACGAATCCATACGGAGACGGACATGCATCAGAACGCATTGTAGCATGGTTAAAGGCTAATCATAAGTAGATAATTATTTCAAAATGGACAAAATATCGTGAAAATCATAACAATTATTCGTGAATCTTGTGAAATTATATTTACATTCACCTTATTTACAGGTATAATACTATCTTGTAGAAGGGTTGTGAGAAGTCATGAAATTTGATTATCTAAAGAATTTGGCCCTTGTCAGTCAGATTGGTCTATTGATGGCAATACCCATTTTTCTTTGTATCTTCATTGGACACTGGTTAGATGGGAAGTTTGGAACTAATGGATTATTTCTAATCATATTTTTAATCCTTGGTGTTTTAGCAGCTTTTAGAAACCTATTCGTTACCGTTCTAAATAGAGTTGATTCGGGAAAGAAGGATTCTAAGCATGATAGAAAATAAGTCGATTGTTTGGCCTCTTTCTTGGAAAGTCCTGATTATATTGTCAATTACTTTTGGTATAGGTGTTTTACTTGTAGACGATGTAGCCACCTATGCTCGGGGTATACTACTAGGTGGCTCTGTCACCTTGTTAAAAATTAAACTATTAGAAATCACATTGAAAAGAGCAATAAAGAAACCACCTAGTGCAGCTAAGAGCTATATGAGTATGCATTACATGTTACGCTATGTGGTTACATTTATCGTTCTTTTTGTGGGTATAGCCATACCGACCATAAGTGGTGTGGCAGTTATTCTGGCACTTCTAAGTCTGAAATTAGCAGCATATTGGCAAGGCGCTCTTGAACCAAAGGTGCCGGTCGATGGTTCTGTTGAATTCTTGGAGTGGGAGGATGATGAAGAAACTGACTTTTAAGTCTAAGCAGTCTCAAATGTCTAGCAAAAGGAGATGATCACAGATGGATTTTAGCATTCATGTTGCCAAAGTAGTCCGAATCGGCAGCTTTGAGCTCTGGATCACAGAATCAATGATTAACTCATGGATCATTTGTGGCGTCCTAATTTTAATTGCCTTGATTGTGAGAAACGCAATTAAAAATCCCCAAAAAGTACCTGAAGGCGTTCAAAATGTTGTCGAGTTTCTGGTGGATGCACTGGATAACTTTGCCGAAACCACCATGGGCAAGCACGGCAGGAAATTTGGATCTTTCTATGGTTCTATGATTATTTACATATTACTATGTAATTTATCGGGATTGTTTTTAGGACCAAACATTGGCACACCCGTAGCAGGGGAACCAAAAGTATTAATTGATTTCATGAGACCCCCAACCGCTGACTTTGCAGTAACATTTGCGTTAGCTATGATTACGTTTATCATGGTCCAAGGTTTTGCCATCAAGGAAAAGGGTCCCTTTACCTGGTTGAAAGGCTTAACCGAACCGATGTGGCCTCTAACGCCCCTTAATGTTATTGGAGAGTTGGCCAACCCCATATCCCTTAGCTTCCGTCTTTTTGGTAATATACTCGGTGGAACAATCATCATGGGATTGTACTACAATCTGCCCTGGTTTGCCCTAGTAGGTATTCCTGTAGCGTTACATGCATATTTTGACATATTTGCAGGTGTGCTACAAGCTTTCATATTTGTTATGCTCAGCATGACATTTGTTGCCAGTGCGATGGATTAGAATTGTCACATTCAGTAAAGTGAGGTGAAAAAATGGATGGCCTTTTTGAAATGATTCTCAATTTTCTAAATAACACAGACAGATTTGCCTTGATTTTATCAGGTTCGGCAATCGCTGCCGGATTGGCCATGGGCGCAGGAATAGGCCCTGGAATTGGTCAAGGTTTTGCCGCAGGAAAAGCAGCTGAAGCCGTTGGTAACAATCCGGAAGGTGGCAGGCAAGCGACCATCGTTATGTTGCTTGGTGCTGCAGTCGCTGAGACTTCTGGTATTTTTGCACTGGTTATTGCCATCATCATGTTGTTTGCCAATCCATTGGTTGGCAGAGAAGGAACAGCGGTTGTTCTTGCTGCAAGTGCTATTGGAGCAGGACTTGCCATGATAGCAGGCATTGGACCAGGAATTGGCCAAGGGTATGCAGCTGGTAAAGGTTCAGAAGCGGTAGGAAAACGACCCAAGTTACAAAGTCAGATCATAAGAACCATGTTGCTTGGGCAAGCTGTTGCACAGACAACGGGTATATATGCACTGATTATTGCATTAATTTTATTGTTCGTTAACATTTTCTTCTAGATTTTTGAATATAGAAGAAGTCAATTATAACAAAAATCATTAACTTATTGAATATAAGGAGGATTTAAAAATGTCAGATGTAAATCAAATCGATGGAAAAGCTTTAATATTAGCAAGTTCAGCAATAGGAGCAGGTCTAGCTATGATCGCAGGTATAGGTCCTGGTATCGGTCAAGGTTTTGCCGCAGGTAAAGGTGCAGAAGCAGTTGGCCGTCAGCCAGGTGCACAATCCGACATCATCAGAACCATGTTACTAGGTGCAGCGGTAGCCGAGACAACAGGTATCTATGGACTAATCATTGCAATCATCTTATTGTTTGCGAACCCATTAATCACAAAGTATATGGAATTAAGTCAATAATCTGGTATAACTTTTACCCTTTAACGAAAGGAGGAAAGGTGAATTGAATGGTTTAAATATGGTATTGCAAAATCTTTCGACTTCCTTACCACAACTTAATGCACTTCCAGAGCCCTATGTTATCTTTTTTACAGAACAAACCATTATTCAAGTCATAGCACATATAATTACTGTATTGGCTTTATTCTATGTACTCGGAAAGCTACTTTTCAAACCTGTAAGAAATATTTTGCAAAAAAGAAAAGAAGAGATTGCAGATGAATATAAGCGTATAGATGAAGATACTGAAGCTTTGGCAGCCCTTAAGACGGATTATGAGAATAAGCTACTTAACATCCATCAAGAGGCAGAAAAAATACTTGCGCATGCAAGAAAAAGAGCAATTGAACGTGAAGATGAGATTATAAAAGAAGCAAAAGATGAGGCAGATCGACTCATTAAAAGAGCACACCTTGACATTGAGCGTGAGAAAGAACAGAGCAAAGACGAGATGCGCCGTGAGATTATCGGAGTTGCAACTGTAATGGCAAGCAAATTTGTTGCAGCATCCATCAGCGATGAGTTGAAAAATCAACTTGTAGATGAGACCCTTGCAAGTATTGGAGAATCCACATGGTTGAGTTAGTAGCTAAGCGTTATGGTTCAGCAATCTTTCAGCTTGCCGAAGAAAAAGATGCTGTAAATGATTTGCAAAAAGATATCCTTTTAATCCAAGAAAGTTTCTTAGATAAGGATTTGATTGAATTTCTCAGCCATCCTAAGGTCCCCTTGTCAGATAAGATCAAAATGCTAGAAGACACTTTGTCAGAGAGGGTTGGTCAAGATCTATTAGGTCTTTTGGTACTGATCTTAAAAAAGAACAGACAACACTACATCTCTGAAATCTTGAAGGAAGTTCTAGAAATGATAGACGCTTATCAAGGTAAAGTGAAGGCTTACATTGAGTCTGTGGATGAATTGAGCAATGAGAAGAAAAAGCAGATTATCGATCAATTGGAAAAATCAACGGACAAAAAGATCATTCCGGAATATAGAATTGACAAAACACTTATTGGTGGCTTGTTCATTCGAATAGGTGATCGTGTTATTGATAACAGCATCAAAGGACATATGCATACAATGTCAAAAAAGCTGTTAGAGACTAAAATTAATTTTTCGTAGAAAGGCGGTGTGACCTCGGTATGAATTTGAAACCAGAAGAAATCAGCTCAGTGATCAAAGAGCAGATTAAACGCTACAAAACTGAATTAGAAGTTGCCGATGTAGGAACTGTAATTCAGGTTGCCGATGGTATTGCCCGTATACATGGCTTAGAAAACGCTATGGCAGGAGAGCTACTAGAGTTTCCTGGTGACGTTTATGGTATGGTTCTTAACCTTGAACAAGACAATGTTGGTGCCGTGTTAATGGGATCAGATAAGGGTATTGGTGAAGGTGATATTGTAAAAGCCACAGGACGGGTTGTTGAAGTACCAGTCGGTGATGCATTAATGGGACGTGTTGTTAATGCAATTGGTCAGCCAATTGATGGTAAAGGTCCAATTAGCACAGACAAATTTAGACAAGTTGAAAGAGTTGCACCTGGTGTTATCGAACGTAAGTCCGTGGACACCCCACTTCAGACAGGTCTTAAGGCGATAGATGCCATGGTACCGATCGGACGTGGACAAAGGGAGCTCATCATTGGAGACAGACAAACAGGAAAGACAGCTATAGCCATTGATACAATTATGAATCAAAAGGATTCAGGCGTACTATGTATCTATGTAGCCATAGGTCAAAAAGCTTCAACAGTTGCACAATTGGTTAAAAAGTTGGAAGAAAACGGCGCAATGGATTATACGACCGTAGTTGCGGCCAACGCCTCTGAACCAGCGCCACTTCAATTTATCGCGCCTTTTGCAGGTTGTGCGATTGGTGAAGAATGGATGGAAGAAGGTAAAGAAGTCTTAATCATATATGATGATTTATCTAAGCATGCTGTTGCCTACAGAGCCATGTCATTGTTGCTTCGTAGACCACCAGGACGTGAGGCATATCCGGGAGATGTATTCTACTTACATTCCAGATTGTTAGAACGTGCCGCTAAGCTTTCTGATGAGCGTGGTGGTGGATCCATAACTGCATTGCCTATTATCGAAACACAAGCAGGTGATATATCAGCCTATATCCCAACGAATGTTATCTCCATCACAGATGGTCAGATCTTCCTTGAGACTGAGATGTTCAACTCAGGTATTAGACCTGCGATTAATCCAGGTTTATCTGTATCAAGGGTTGGTGGTGCCGCTCAAATCAAGGCTATGAAAAAGATTGCCGGACCTATTCGTGTTGAGCTTGCTCAGTACAGAGAGTTAGCAGCATTTGCTCAGTTTGGTTCAGACCTTGATAAAGAAACAAGAGACCGATTAACACAAGGTGAGCGTATCATAGAAGTACTAAAACAAGCTCAATATAAGCCATTAAAAGTAGCAGAGCAAATCGTTATTCTATACGCTGCGACTCGAAAATTCTTAATGGATATTGAGTTAGATGACATACATAAATTCGAAACTGGACTAATTGAATTTGTTGAAACCATGTATCCGGACATATTAACAGACTTGGTTAAAGATTCAGGTTTGACAGATGAATTGGATAAGCGTCTAGAAGATGCGATTGGTGAATTCAAAACAGACTTCATGAAGAAGAGTGAAGAGGTGTAATTAATCGATGGCATCAATGCGTGATATAAAACGAAGGAAAAATAGCATACAGAGCACCCAACAAATCACCAAGGCGATGAAGCTGGTTGCAACTGCCAAGCTACAAAAGGCAAAGGTGCAAGCGGTCAAGACCAGACCTTATTTCCATAAAATGCATGGTACCATCACTTCAATTTTAGCCCAAAGCGGTCAAGTCAACCATAAATACCTAGATGAGCGAGAAGGTAAACATAACACCTATATCGTTGTAACATCCAATAGAGGTTTGGCAGGCGGATACAACAATAATGTCTGTAAAATGGTTATGAACCACCGCGAAGAAGGCGAAGACGCAAGTGTTATAGCAGTTGGACGTAAGGGAAGAGATCTTCTAAAAAGGAGAGGCTTTAACATCATTGAAAGCTACAATGAGATGGTGGATATGCCTGAGTACGGTGATGCAGCTAAAATCGGTACAGAGGTTCTTAAAAGGTATGTAAGTGGTGAGATCGATCATGTTTATATCGCCTACACAGCTTTTGAGTCCACCTTGAATCAAGAAGCAAAACTGATGAAGCTTTTACCCCTTGACCTTGATGATTTTGCTGAAGAAAAACCGGATGAAGAACATTTGGAATCCGGTATTAATTATGAGCCAAGTGTAGAAGAAGTGCTAGACAGTATCATTCCACAATATGTCAATAGCATCATATTCGGTGCCTTAAAAGAATCCATTGCTAGCGAGCACGGTGCACGTATGACCGCCATGGATTCAGCGACAAGTAACGCATCTGATATGATCGACAAGTTAACCCTTCAATACAACAGAGCCCGTCAAGCATCCATAACTCAAGAGTTATCAGAGATTGTTGGCGGTGCAGAAGCACTAAAGTAAAGGAGTGAATAGAAAAATGTCAAAAAACGTTGGAAAAATCACTCAAATCATTGGTGCGGTTATAGACATAAAATTTGAAACAAGTGAACTACCTCAATTATACAATGCCATTACAATCGAGAGAGAAAACGACATTCCTTTGATTGTTGAAGTAGCGGGTCACCTTGGAGATGATATCGTCAAATGTATCTCAATGGGTGCAACAGACGGATTGATAAGAGGTATGGAAGCCGTGGATACAGGTAATCCAATCATGGTACCCGTAGGTGAGGAAACACTTGGCAGAATGTTTAACGTAACTGGCGCAGTCATTGACAGTAAGCCGGCACCTGTTACAAAAGACATGTGGTCTATACACCGTGAACCGCCAAAGTTTGAGGAACAATCTACAGAAGCAGAAATACTTGAAACAGGTATTAAAGTTGTTGACTTATTATGCCCATACCAAAAAGGCGGGAAAATCGGACTATTTGGTGGTGCAGGGGTAGGTAAGACTGTACTTATACAAGAACTTATTAGAAATATTGCAACAGAACATGGTGGTTACTCCGTTTTTACAGGTGTTGGAGAACGAACCAGAGAAGGAAACGACTTATACCATGAGATGGCTGAATCAGGGGTTCTTGATAAAACCACCATGGTGTTCGGGCAAATGAATGAACCACCAGGAGCGCGTATGCGTGTTGGCCTTACAGGCTTGACCATGGCAGAGTACTTTAGAGATGAAGGTGGACGAGACGTTCTTTTATTCGTAGATAACATTTTCCGATTTACCCAAGCCGGATCTGAAGTATCCGCATTACTTGGTCGTGTACCGAGTGCTGTTGGTTACCAACCAACACTAGCAACAGAAATGGGTATGCTTCAAGAGCGTATTACATCCACGAGAAAAGGCTCTATTACTTCTGTACAAGCGGTATATGTACCTGCCGATGACTTAACAGACCCGGCACCAGCGACAACATTCGCCCATCTGGATGCAACCACGGTTCTATCTAGGTCTATTGTTGAGCTTGGTATCTATCCAGCAGTTGACCCACTAGATTCATCATCAAGAATACTGGACCCTATGATTATTGGGGAAGAGCACTATGGTGTGGCCCGTGGTGTGCAGGAAATATTACAAAGAAACAATGAGTTACAAGATATTATAGCCATTCTAGGTATGGATGAGCTCTCAGAAGAAGACAAGACATTGGTTATGCGCGCAAGAAAGATTCAAAGATTCTTGTCACAACCCTTCTTTGTAGCTGAAAACTTTACAGGTCTTAAAGGGCGATATGTACCTTTAAGTGAAACCATTCGTGGTTTTAGTGAAATACTAGAAGGAAAACATGATAGCATACCGGAAAGTGCATTCCTAATGGCAGGAAATATTGACGATGTCCTTAGTCGTGTATAGTAGGTGATTTTATGGCGACAAACAAAATCGAATTACATATTGTAACACCGGATCGCGAGTTTTTTACCGCGGAAGTGGATGCTTTGTCTTTTAAGACAACAGAAGGTTTCATAGGTGTACTATATGACCATATTCCTTTGATAACGACACTGACCAGTGGTAAAGCCGTGTTCAAAAATGATAAAGATACATTTGAAGCGGTATTGCACAATGGCTTCGCAGAAATCGGCGAAGAAAAAGTGACTATATTGACCGATGCTGCCGAATGGGCAGATGAGATTGATATGGACAGAGCCTTGTCCGCAAGACAGCGCGCCGAGAAGAAGCTTGAAGAAATGACCCATCATGATGAAAAACACAAAGATGAAGTCGTAATTCAAGCCCAGGCATCACTTCATAGAGCTTTAGCTAGAATTGAAATGGCACAAGCAAGACAAGATAAGTAGTAAAATATGAACGAAGAAATGATAAGAGGCTGTCCGGATGGATGGCTTCTTTTTTTCTTGCTTTTTCTTCTTTTGTTACAACTTTGTAATGAAAGATATTCGTTAATTTCAGTAATCATATTTGGATCCTTTGCCGATATACATAAGAGTCTTTCTAAACATAATTTGATGACGGAACATAGAAAAGGTGGAGTTTCATATGAAAACGTTAAAATATAGGCGCATAATTATAGGCATTTTGATCATAACCTTAGTAGCTGCACTTGGTATCGTGCCCATGGAGCTTGAAGCAGCCGATGGTTCTTTGATATGGAGAAAACTTGACACCATGGATACCAACTTCACCATAATTAATAATAAGGCCGGCGCTAACGAAATCTTACTAGAGTTAGATTTGGTTGCTACAGGTAGCTATGCTTTGTTTTATCACCTAGAAGACGGACGTCAAACTGAAATTCGGTTTCAACAAGCCTATGAGAAAGTAGATGTGAAGTATTTTGTCAGAGAAGATCTAGGCGCAACCAATGTCACCCAAGACCTTGTCTCTAGTTCTTATCTCCAGATGGATTATAATCTTACGGTACCGGATTGGCGCTATGATGGTGCTAAGCTTGTGGGTGCATCTGGTGGCTTGGAATTTAGTATACCAAGATCAGCCAGTTCTCAGTACCCTGGTGTTGCCTTTGAAGTGGACAACAAAAGAGTCTATATTAAGTGGGATTTTCAACTTGGGAAAGCCTTTGTACTTATAAGGAATTACAACAATGGATTTATCATGCCAGTAAGTTATGAAAAGCCAAACGGTTCTACCGAGAACATAAAAGTTCTCAAAGGATTGGAAGGCTTTACAGTTACGCCTACCCATTTAAGAGAAAATGAAGCAGGAACAGCCAACATTGAGATCAAACCCATAACACAGCCCACAGATACAGGTAATAAACCGGGGAACAGACCCGGACTGGATATTAAGTTCAAACAACCAAAAGAACTGGAAGTTGGTACATGGACCTATGATTATGATCTAACCAATCTAAGTGATATTAGTGCCATATTAGAACTTGATGATATTGGCTCTGAATCCTACCTAGATTTTAATTTCAGACTAAAAGACTTTGGTGATCCGGATAATAGCAATCCGGTATACGAGCTGGATGCAGATGATGCAGCTGCCAACGTGGATGTTGGCTATGACTACGACCCTCTTACCCATGAATATAGGGTTAGACTTGTCAAAGATAACTCGGACTTATTTGATGACGGTAAGACCATCCAGTGGTCAGAGCTTGAAGCCAGTCGTATTTACAATGTCAATATTGGCTTTCAGGTAGATCTAGATGCGGTCGGTTTTGAGACGTATGGCTTTACCGGTTATAGACCCATCAATGGTTTTGGTTATACATTCATGGCTTATGAATTAAAACGTGCCAATGCAAAAGAAGCTTATCTGGATATCGTACCTTATGACATTGGTAGTCAGGGAGATGTGGAGTATATTATCCTCTATAGCAAAGTCATTAAACCTGAGCTGGACCCAAATGGTGATTTGTGGCTTAAGAATTATCATTCTACATCCGGGGATAATGATCAGATTTTTATTCCTGTGCCTTTTCAAAG
This sequence comes from Clostridiales bacterium, assembly GCA_024636985.1. Classification (GTDB taxonomy): domain Bacteria; phylum Bacillota; class Clostridia; order Lachnospirales; family Vallitaleaceae; genus Petrocella. Next base: position 51,929 of record JAGXFY010000045.1, read on the forward strand.
CACATCTTCACAAGATGCCTATCAGGTATTTGTGAATTTTGCTGGGGTGCAGATACGATCTCAAGTTCTGAATTATAAGGCAATCGAGGACCAGAATGTACCTCCAACCACACCGGCAATTAGGACCATAGAGAATCTAATTGTAGTCCCTCCTCTTGATGATACCGACAACCCAACGAAGGTAGAGATGGACTTGGTATGGGATGCACCAACCAACAAAACAGTTAAAGAATTGGATGAAATATTCCAGGATGGCGGATCACTTTACTATGAATTATCTGTAAATGAAGTGCCGACCAATAGTATAGACAATCCATATCAAGTCATTAAAGTCTTTGAGGTCATAAAAGATGGTGCGCTATATAAACTGAAGCAGCATGATGATGTACCTGGAACCTTACCGACACCATCTGAACAACTCAACTATGATTTTGGATACAATAGTACCGATGAACGTCTCAGACTGGATAAGATTGTGCTCTATGAAAATGGGTCATGGATTAATACTCTAGACACCCTAATTGATGAAGAGGCCGTGATACCTTATGAAGTATCAGATTCGGGAACCCCTTATGATTTTGAGTTTCCTGGGGTCAATTATTTAAGAATAAAAGCCATAACTGTAATAGACGACGTTGTATCTGAGTCTCAGATGTCCATACCGGCCAGTCTTTCACTTAGCATGATTACATATGATGTTCCTGTTGTGGATACATTGACCTACGACCCACTATATGGCAATGTGGAAGATCGTTCAACAGGTGTCACTCTAAAATGGCATACAGTGGATGTTGCCAACTATGAGAACAATATGCTAAGCCCCATTAACAAAGGGATAGAAAGTGTTGATTATAAAATCTATATCTCAGAAGTATTGGACCAAGTTTTACCATTAAACGAGGATGACTTAGATTATACATTACTGAATATGACGAATGAAGGATTAACCGTCATCGATGACGATGCCATAAGCGAACTAAGAAATGGTGAAGTGGTTTACTTTGTCCGTTCTACACCAAATGGTATCAATACTGATTTAAGTGTAGACGTTCAGGGTCTAGATGCCAACAAAACCTACTATGTACGTGTGGTAACACAGCTTGAGATTACCGATGATGAACCCAGAGTATCGGAACCCTCCAGTGTATTAAGTGCTACAGTACCACAGACCCCGATACCACCGGGAGATGAAGAGATTTTTCCATTAGCGCCTGAAGGCTTTACAGTTGATTATGCCGATGAAGGTTTGTTAAATGCAGGCTTAACTTGGTATATACCAAATGCAATGGTATTTGATGATGACATGAATGGCTTTGAAGTTTTGGCGATAGAAGATAGGGCACTTCCTGAGAATCTATCATCAAAGGCCATTAGTATAACAGATATATTAGAGGGGACTACGCTTAGTGATGATGTTGTCGAAGGGTGGCGTATCTATAAACATGAGGGCACAACTTACTTAAAAAAATATAACCGACAGACAGGTCTATGGGAAGATAAAGATCTGGCTTTGCTTGTCATTGAAAATAATCGATTCTATATGATTGATGCTGCCAATGCACCTAATAAAGTGAATTACTACTACATAAGGTCAACAAAAATGGAAGATGAATTGATTACCAATACGTCACCTTGGGTACCGGGTACCCTAACCACTGCACCTGTAAAAGGCCCCATTAATCTCATTATTGATTATGAATCCGGTTATACTTACGAACCAAAGACAGAGTTGGTTGTTCGTTTTGATGCGCCAATATCAGATTTGGACCAGATTGGTACAGATTACCGAATTGAAGTATTTGTAAAAGGTGAAGACGATGTGGATTATAGCACGATTAAGTACCCCTCCATACTGCTTGGAGACACAACTGGTGGCCCTGTAGGTTATACGAGACTCCATTATAAAGTAACGGAACTAAAGCCGGGCAAAACCTATAGCATCAAAGTGCGTATCGAGGACAGAACAAAACCGGAGGAAATACTACCGGATGGATCTAGGGTTTATCCGAAATCGCCCTATTCCGAAATCGTTGTCTCAAGAACAGAATTTGACCAAGAGGATTATGATAAGGAAAATAAATACTATGAATATATTGATTATTACTTAAGAAAAGCGGAAGCTTTAAAACAACTCATTTATTTCAAGATGATTGACACCAGTAGAGAAACAGCGGTAAAATATCGTGAAAATTATGGTGAAGGTATTATAAAAAGAACCATGAATGGTGAGCTTACGCTATATTCAGATAATAAAGCCACCAACACCTATTATTTGCCATCCAACTCACTTGAGTCGATCAACGGATACAATGTAACCATAAAAATCCAGAGTAAAAATCAAGTGGTAGGTATAAGACCAAGAACCATTGGCGTAAACATCACAAAAGAAGTAGGTGAGATGGTAGAAGAGATTAGACGCTACAATAGCACCTATAAAGATTATTACTTAAGAATCAAGATACATACAGACACCTTCACCGGAAAGATCAATAACATTACCCCTTCGAGTGAATTGGTACAAGTTGAGCTGGCTTTGGTCGGTAGTTTACAATTAGAAGAAGAGATTGATCGGCTTATGGTCAGTTCACTAGATAGCATTATTGCGGGCAATAAAGCTGAGTTGATACTAGATATCGAAAATGAACTAAAGAAAGGTATTAATGATACACAACTTATCGGTATCGTCGATCAGAGGGTTAAAATGGTGGAAGAAGACTATATTGATCGAGCATCAGATCTATATTTTGACAACATCAGCGCCAATGTTACAACCATTAGCCAGCCAACGAAAGCTATATATATGGCCTTAGCCCCAATAAAAAGTCCTGCTAATAACGAAATGTACACCCGAGAGAATAACACATGGAAAAAGGTAAATAGTACATACTTTAATAACAGACATTATGTAGATACCGTAAAGCTTAATCCTTATATACTGTTACCATCATCCAATACATCTGTTGATTTGGTTCAGCTCTACGCTCAGGATGGTATTGATGTCATCAATTATTATAATCTGTCCAGTATTTTTACGGCCAATGATTTTCAAAGTCCGACAAAAACAATTCAGAAATACCAGTGGATCTCTGCACTTGCAAGACTCCTAGGTGCACCTGAAGGCCAGGATACGGCGGATTACTTGAGAACCAGAGGCATTAATGCAACAACACTCAACAATTATCAACCACTTAGAAACGATCAAGCCCTAGGCTTGTATATTGACACATATGCCTATCGCCATAAGATTAATCTAAGCAGGGTGGCTATTACCAACTACAATATCATAACAGACATTGGAGAAGCAGATGTAGCACTTAGACAAAAGCTCATTATCGGTGCAAATTTGGGCATCATTAAGCCGGTAAACGGTAGAATAAGTCCAAGTCAAAGCATTAACATGAAAGACACAATGAAACTATTGATTACATTACATAAGGGCTTGAATTAATGGGAGGTACCTATATGAAAAAAATAGTGGTATGGACACTGATAGTAGCCATAATGATGAGTACCATGAACATGAGTTATGCTAATATCCAGTTGCCTGTAGAGCGACTTAACATTGATAATATCTTTTTTGTGGTTGGTGAAAACATCATTACAGGGGATCCGATTATTAATCCAACCATGAACATCAGTTGGGAAGATCCGGATGAATGGGCAGATGGTGATATTGTTCATACGCCTGAATTTTATGAAGTCATAGTAAAGAATATAACCTTAGGAACCAGCACCACCATTCGTGTGAATGCCGGATCTCAGGAATTTATTAACAAGACGATGGAGGTTCACAACAAGATGAATCTTCAGACAGGCTGTTTTTATGAGATCAACATTCAACCCTATCATTATCATATTGTTGATAACAACGGTACGGACGTTTATGTCCTAGCGCCTTTAGCCCAAGCACCTGTTAAAGCTTATGGGATTACTGACATGCAAGTTGACTTTGAGAGCAATGAAGATTCTATACAAGTCATCTGGGATGACTTAGGTTTACCTGAGTTTCAGTACCGTATAGTATATGCAATAGGGGATTATTCCAGTCGTACCAAGCAAGAACTGTTAAATAACAAAGAAGGGGAAATAACCGGTTTATCCATTGATAGGGACGATGTAACCTCTTTCTACGATCCTGTAGCAAGACGACAAAAGTTATCTTATACCATTAGTAATAACATTTATCCGGGACAAGTTTATTCAGTTATGGTTGAACCGATGGTAGATTATTATAATGGTGATACCATTGTCAGAAACCGTAATTTCCCACTTATTAAGAGTCTATCCACGAATGTAGAACTTTCTTTGGTGGAAGATGGGGATTACTTACGTCTCCAATGGGAGATTCCGGCTAGCTTTAGAGTAGGACAAGCACAAGAAGAGTATGCTCTCGTTGAGGCAGTCCTCATGGAATATCAAGGTGGTAGGGGGCGTAATTTGGTCATTTTTGATGGCGAGGCAGCTTCCATCGGTTACTACCGATTACAAAAACCCATTATCGAAACAGAATATGAATTGAAACTTACTTACAAGGCGGTAGCAGATGCATCAAAACCTCCAATAGAGCCCATTTCCAATCGTCTACGTTATGTACCTTCTGAATTTTTAATCAAGCCGACAAAACCCTATGTCCCAAGTGTGATATCACCGAGTATCATACAAGATCTGAAGCAAGGTAATACATTGGATCAGATTAGGACCATATTATCAGACAAATACTTGATACCCGGTTATAGCTATACAGGCAGTGTGGATGATCTTATCAGTCAGAACGTTACCTATCATGTTGATGCTTACAACACAGCCATTAACTTTACTTGGGGCGCGTTTCAAAGAATCGATGTCAATCCGGCATCCGGTACCTATGGTGAAAATATTTACGATACGAATGTGTATTATGATATCTGGGTGACAGACGAACTCAGTACGATGGCTTATGCAACACCAATCGTGAATGAAGTACGTTATAATTCACCAACAGACAACCATGTACTCCTAAATTCAGAAAACCAAATCATCGGCTTTAGAGAGCCACTTAATTTTTATTATGATACGAGTCAAAACGAGATTATTGAAATCAAACCTAACGAAATATACTATATTAAGGTGCAGGCGAAAAAAATAACGTCTCAAGGCACCTTGGTTTCTGACCCTACGATTACGGCCATTTATTATACCTATGGTGGAGATGCTTTTGAACCACCTACCATAGCTAAGCCACCACTTAAGGTCAAAGACAGTGAAACCACACAGACCGGAATAACTTTGAATTGGAAAGAATCCTGGTATGAAGTTATTGGGAAAAATGTTGATGTGGACAACCCTCTTAATACTTGGCAGCATCAAGTATGGGTAGAAGCCGATGGTAGCATTCATACCACACCTAAAACAGGCGCTGAGTATTTTCCTGTATACTTGGGCAACGAAGAGATAGTGAAGCTACAAAACTATCTTGACGGCATAGTAGGGCTAGATCCGATCGAGCTTATTCAAAGGAAGGTAGACCTTGGTACCGATGACTTTGGTGTTTCAGACGTTAAATATAAGTTTATAAAAATACCCTATCAACAAGTTTTAGAAACCATCACAACCAGACAAAATGTGAATTCGTCATTTACTTTTGAAGATTACTATAACGAACTGATAGAAAATGATAAGGATGGGAGTGTGCCATTATCATGGACCGACATCGTACCTTATTCCGATACTACCGACAATACCTATTTGGCCTATAGAGAGAATGGTTTAATGGCGAACACATCATACCTATTCATCTTATATCCATATAGAGAGATGTTTGGTGATGCGTTGTTATATGCTCATTACCCAACGCCTATTGTTGTGTCCACCAACCCTGAAACCGTTATTATTAATCCGGATCCAACAGTACCGTCGGTTTATGTAACCAATTACACTTCCTCCGATATAACTGTTACATGGAAGTATAATTTAGACTTTGAGTATGAGTTGGTATATGGTCGATCCGATGATATTACAAAAGCAAAACCTGTACCGATTACATTACCGACCAATCAATTGGATCCGGCTTACCCACAAGACGGGGCTTACTATGACGTTGTAGTTGATGATTTGTTCCCACTAACCAGTTACTATTTCTGGGTAAGGGCAAAACAGACCAGTAACAGTAAGGTATCACAGTGGAGCAATCCGGTTGTCGGACAAACAAGGGATGCGACTGCACCTGTACCACCAAGAGGTGTTGGTATAGCCCCCAAATCCAGAACAGAAGTCCATGGCTATGATGCCGGTGTAACTGAAAATTATATCATTATAGATTGGCTCAAAGACCTAAATGATGTACCACAAAACACAGATCTAAAAGTAAAAACCAACTATACCTATATCATGGAAGTGGCAGACAATCCAAAGTTCATCGACCCAATCTATATTGAAAGCGCCGGTGGAAATGGAGACGTTATACCGGATGATGTAGAGATCCTTGAGAAGAATTTGGTTAAAATCAATAATTTAATTCCTAATCGTAACTACTACGTACGTATGAAGACGCGCTTAACGATTACAGGTAGTGAACAAGGTCAATTGCTTATAAAAGAATCACCATCTTATACCATACCCATTAGGGTCATCACTTTAGCATCCGGGACTGAATACGATGGTTACATAGACCCCGGGACATCCATATTGCCGACAGAAGATTTTGAATGGATTTATAATCCGGCTCAAGAATCTTTGGAATACCGTTTTAGAGACGAAGGCACAGATACTTCAGGTGCAGCAGATAACTATGTCAATCAACGTCTGATTTCAAAGTTGATTCGTGATAAAGCATATGAATATGTTATAGATTTGAATCGGTTTGAAGGCAAAAAAATTAGCAGTCGTAAAATCACCATACCTTATACCATTATGGAGGCCTTCTCCAAGTATCAGATTAAGGTTAAGATAGAAGCAGATGATCTTACTATTGAAATGCCCGCAAAGGCCATTATGGGGATTATTAACAAGCAGGTTGATGCCCATGGTGTAGCGCCACACGTTATTGTGAATATAGAGAATCTAGACCAGGCAGCAACCATAGCTCAGATTCAAGATGTATCTTTAACAACCATAGCTAACCCGAAACAAGTGTCAATGTCCGTTACAAGTAATAGACAAGTGGATACCGTTCGTTACTTGGATCAACCCATGACGCTTGGACTCAAAACAACATCGGTTTATGATTTGAATCTTTCGGATACGGCATTATATATTAAAGATGCCAATGCGGATTGGTCAAAAACCGACAATGGTCGATATAGCACGGCAACCGGTATGATGTCTTTTGAAACCGCTGATGTCGGTAGCTATGGCCTCTTCGCTGTCAGTCGTCCAACCAATATACCTGGAATTCATGTGGCTCCTGCCCACTGGTCAGAGCCTTATAGACGTGATCTTTATAGTCGCTATACCATAAATGGTATACAAAATTATGACCCAAATGGGAAGATCAGTGAAAAAAATCTGGTACAAGCGGTTTATGGCTCTGTAACAGATGCGGATACGATTGATTTATCTGCATTACTTTCGGATCAAAACATGACAACTTTGCTCCGCTCAGGTATCAAGACGAACGAAAGTCAGACCAAGGCAACCGTCACAAGAGAAGAAGCATTGAGTGTATTTGTGCGTGGTTATGAGATTATGAACAATACCGTTATTGAGTTGGATAACACCATCTATAACAGAATTAGAAATGATCGTAACATTAACTCGGCCTACTACACCAATCTAACGAAGGCTGCAACACTGGGTCTCATATCAGATACAAGTACCATAAGACCCAAGGATACCATGACTTATGGTGAGTTCTACACGATTTGGTCAAGGACCCTTAGATAATGGGAGGACTTATGATAGGATTTAAGAGAAGTTTTAAGAGAAGTCTCATAGGCATAGTTGTAATAGCCATGATCTGGGTGATGCCGGTTATGGGCGCACCTCGAGTTATAAGTGAGGTACAAGTCTTATCCGATCACAGTGCAGGAATCAAACTCTTTTGGTCAGATGAAGTTACAAATACGCCCATCGTTATAACAACATGGCGTTTTACAGACAGCCGAACGCTAGAAGTATATTATAGGTTAGAAAACAAAGAAGGGCAAAACTGGGATGAGAGACAGATCAGTCATCCCACCTATACCTTTCCTATGAAAGTATATGTGTTACATGAAACAACAGGACAATTAGAGATGCCGGACATAGCAACCGGACAGAAATCTTATGAAGCTATTATGAACCTTTATCATAGAGGTATTATTAATGGTTATCCAGATGGTACTTTCAAACCTTTGAATCCGGTTACGAGAGCAGAGTTTTCAAAAATGCTTCTGATGACAGCAGGTTATAATGTGGATACCACCCTACCATCTCATTTTAGTGATGTTGGTCAGGATCATTGGTCCAGAAGCTTTGTCATGACTTTAGCAGCCAGGGGTATCATAGAAGGTAAAGGCGATCAAATTTTTGACCCTCAAGGGCATATTACCATGGGTCAATTGCTGACGATTCTAAGTCGAACCTTCAGAACCTATGAAACCAACACGCCTTACCCCTATAGTTTATCGAATCATTGGAGCAATACCTATTTTTTGGACGTGGTGAACCAAGGTCTGATACAACCACAAGACACCTATTATTATCCCTATACACCGGATCGTAAAGCCACTCGGGAAGACTGTGCCGTTTTACTTTCCAGAGTTTTGGAACAATTACATGATGTTACAAAATAAGGATGGTTACAAAAACAATGACGAAATCTAAGCTATAATTTCCGGATGGTTAGATCACTACCAAGATAATCTTGAAGCGTATCAAAACCGGATAAATCCATAGTACCAACCTTCTTAGAATCTGCTTTGATACCACGTATCAGCAGATTCTTTGGCGTATGGGTCATATCAATAAACTCAAGAATTTGCACCTCATAACCATTGGCCTTTAACCAATTGGCACGCATAGCATCCGTGAACAGGGCAGCCACTCTTTCTTTGATGATGCCATATGACAATAAATCTTTTAGAGGCTCTATATGTATTTGTTGATTAAGTTCATGTTGACAACAGGGCACGGATAGAATAACTTGAGCATTCCAGTCTACGGCTTTTTTAAGCGCCAGGTCTGTAGCTGTATTACAAGCATGTAGTGTGACCATCATGTCGATGTCATGACTGGACTCATAATCAACAATATCCCCTTGCTCGAAACGAAGATGATCATATTGACATGCCCTTGCCAGAGCATTACAATCTTCTATGACTTTTTCCTTTAGATCCAGGCCGATGATATCAACAGACTTACCTTTAATGGCGGTGAGATAATGGTATAGTGCAAAAGTTAGATAGGATTTACCACAACCAAAATCAATAATTTTAATACGTTCTTTATGGTCTAAGACATAGAGCACATCCTCAACCATCTCAAGAAAACGGTTAATCTGCCTGAACTTGTCATATTTCTTTTTATGGACCTGACCGGCCTCAGTCATGACCCCTAATTTTACCAAATATGGGATTGGTATGCCCTCAGGAAGCAGGTATTGTTTCTGGCGGTCGTGGCTCAAATCGGGTTCTTTTTCAAAACTTGCCTGAGATTTCTTTAAGGTCATATGCCCCTTTTTATTGATAAGCGCATGCCAAGTCAAATCACTTGAAAAACCATCTATTTGTTTAAAAAGATTCTGATCCAAATACCCATTAAGCACAATTAAAGCATCTTCAAAACCATAATTTTTATGAAATACTTGAGTAGCAGAGTAGGATTGGAATTGGAATAATAACTGGTCGCTTTTTAAATAAGGTTTTATAACTACTTTTTTGATAGGGTGTTTTTTGAGCCTTGGGTGGCTAATGATGATCTGATGTAATTTCACGTTGAATTGTTTCTCTATAAAATCTCTATACATAATAGACCTCCTAGTATTAATTTCCTAGATACATGATATGTATACATAATTTCCAAGTATACCAGCTTTTAGCTCTATTATAGTCTAGTAATACGGTACTGGCAATGTGGCAGATTGATGGCAAGGTGAGGTCATTGTGATGACAGTTTGTTAAAATGGTTGATTTATACTAGGAATTCCGATAAAATAGAGTAGCTAGTCTAGAAAATGAAGGCCAAAAATAGGTAAACAAGGAGCTTAAAATGAAAAAAATTGTGTCATTAATTGTAGCAAGTATATTAATATTAAGTCTTATGACGGCTTGTACGTCAGAGGATTCAGTCATGACTGTTAATGGGGAGTCTGTACCGGTTGGTGAAGCTATATTTGTTTTGAGAGAATTAGAAGCAATGTATGAGTCTCAATATGGGCCAACTGTATGGGAGCAAGGGTTTGAAGGCAAGACCTTTGACGAGATTGCCAAAGAAGCGGCGCTAGACTCTTTATCAAGACTGCACATATCAGCATTAATTGCTGAGGAGCGTGGTATTGAATTAACAGAGGAAGAAATGACGGTTATCGATACGAGAATGGATGAATATCTCGTTACAAAATCAGAAGAAGTCTTAAAAGAAGATGGTATCAGTTTAGAGAACGTTAAGGCAATTTTTGTCAATAACGCATTAGGTGAAAAATTAATGGATTTGGAACTTGAAGATTTTACGGTCAATGAAGAAGAACTTACCTTAAGTTTACAAGGTGATGTTTCTTACCAACAGATCTTAAAGTATGGGTATGATGGTGTTTTGGAGCAAGTTCAAGCGCAGCATATTTTAATTGCCAGCAAAAATGAAGACGGAACAGAAAAAGAAGGGGCATTAGAATTGGCCAATGAAGTCTTAGCCAAAGTTAATGCAGGTGAAGATTTTACAGAGCTTGTAGAAATGTATTCTGAAGACCCTGGAAAAGTAGAAAATGACGGTATTTATACCTTCTATCAAGGTGAGATGGTACCTGAATTCGATGCGGCGGCGTTTTTAATGGAAAACGGGGAGATTAGTGACTTGGTTGCCAGCGACTTCGGTTATCATATCATTAAGAAAATGGACCACATATACCCATCAGAAGAAGAAATAATGAGTGTTAAAGAATACGAAGGCTATATTAAAGATCAATACGCCAGAAATCAGAAGCAAGGTGAATTTGATCAACTTTTTGAAGTCTGGAAAGAAGACTACAAGGTAGAAACCAACCAGAAAGTATGGGATAAGGTTGTTACCACCAACCAAAAGTAAAACCGCAGTTTTCCTACCGTAATAAAACTGTAATATAATATAAGTTGACAATTATATTATAAGGAATTATACTAAGTAAGAATTAAATATTAAAGGCAACGTAACTTAACTAAAAAATAAGAAAGAAAAGGAGGTAGAATTCATGAAAACTTTAAAGAGCACACCGAAAAAAGACAACAGAATAATATTTAGACCCTACCTCACTTTTACGAGCATCTCGTGATATTGTCATAAGACAATGAACAAATTGCCAAGTTGCAACCAATAGGTTGAACGATGCAATCAACAAGATGAATCATAGATAATGAGCCATGGGCCTATAACCCATGGCTTTTTCATTTTTAAATGAAAAACAAACGCAAGGAAGCAATAGGTCATCAGTAGACCTATACCCATAGCGATAAAAAGGCCATGGTATCTAACGAGATACTATGGCTTTTTTATATATAAAAAGCAACCCCATGAATAAGCAAGCAGTTTTTTTAAGGCATTATAACCGCAAGAAATACATAAGGTTATGAGCCAAGAGGAGGAAGAACCATGAAACATGATATTCAGAGTTATTGTAAAACAGAAGGCATGAACAGTACCCACTTGATGTATGAAATCGATCAAGCAAACCGAAATGACAGAAAAGAAAAAGTTAGAATCCTACTTATGAAGATTTCCAAAGTCTTTGGACACATTTTCAAACAACCAAGTAAAGATCTAACAAAAAGCTTAAGGAGAAAAGAAAATGAAAACTATGAGCGTGTTTAGAATCTAAGAACAGTTTGAGCAATTAAGTAGCGATTAAGTCCTAAGGACTTGATATAAAGAGGTGAAGCATATGAAAAGAACAATCAAATATATGATAAAATATTGGCACTTTTACCTTATAGGTACATTGACGATGGTATTAGCCATAGCACTTGATATGAACAGCCCTATCATCACAGGAAGAATTATTGACGAAGTCATTATAGGCGGTGAAGTATCCATGTTTCAGACATTGATACTTCTACTCCTAATGATCAGTCTGGGACGTGCTTTCTTTGGCTATTTTAAGGAATTAACCTTTGATATTGCCGGTGCGAATATTATCAAAGCACTTAGAAAAGATCTATTTGATCATATACAAAGTCTTTCACAGAACTTTTTTGAAGAAAAAAACACCGGAGAACTCATGTCAAGACTCAAGGATGATGGCGATAAAATATGGCATGGAATCTCTTTTGGTATTATGTTGGTCGTTGAGATGCTGATTGTACTTGTGGTAGCTTGCATACTGATGTTGAACATAAGCGTCAAACTATCTTTAATCACTTTTATCGGTTTACCATTTATTGGCTACTTCGCCTACAAACTTGAGCGAGAGATAGATGGTGTTTATGAGAACATCAGTGAAAAAAATGCAGAGCTAAACACAACCGCTCAAGAGAACATAGCAGGTGTTCGTCTGGTAAAAGCTTTTGCCAGAGAAAAACACGAAATCAAGAAATTTCTAAGCCAGAATAAAGCCTATTATGATTTGAACATGGATTATGCTAAAAGCATGAGCAGAAGATTCCCGAACATTCAATTCATATCAGATATCATACCTATTTTGGTAGTGGTACTTGGTGGTATTTTTGTCATCGATGAAACACTCACGGTTGGAACCTTGGCAAAATTCATGGGCTATTCCTACATGATTGTATGGCCAATGCGTATGATTGGTTGGATTAGCAGTATTATGGCCGAAGCATTCAGTGCGATGAAGCAGATTGATAAAGTATTTGATCAACAACCGGAGATTACAGACAGTCCGGATGCTATATCAGTAGAACATTGCTTAGGTACCATTACCTTTGACCATGTTCACCTGTCTTTTAAAGATCAGGAAGTTTTAAAAGACATCAACTTCACAGTAAAGCCAGGGCAGACCTTGGCCATTATGGGGACAACCGGTTCTGGCAAGACCTCTATCATCAACCTACTGGAGCGGTTTTATGAACCTACCAAAGGTCAGGTCAAGTTAGATGGCAGGGACATCAGAGGGTTAACATTAGACAGCTTGAGAAGCAAGATCGCAGTGGTGATGCAGGAAGTATTCTTGTTTTCGGATTCTATACTTAATAACATCCATTTTGGTAACAAGAAGTTTTTGGCTATGGATAACATCATGGCATCAGCCAGTGCAGCAGAGGCTCATGACTTTATTAACCGTATGGAAGATAGCTATGACACCGTTATAGGTGAAAGAGGCATCGGTTTGTCCGGTGGTCAAAAGCAAAGAATCAGTATAGCAAGAGCTTTTTCAAAAGAAGCTAAGATTCTAGTGATGGATGATGCCACCTCTGCGCTTGACATGGAAACCGAGCATGAGATACAAAAAGAAGTCAATAAATTAAAAGGTGTGACGAAAATTATCGTTGCCCACAGAATATCTGCAGTCAAAGAAGCGGATGAGATTATTATTTTAGATCATGGTGAGATTGTAGAACGAGGCACCCATGCATCATTACTAAAACAAAAAGGTCGATATTTTAATACTTTCAATGAACAATACGAAGGTTATATGGGATAAAAGGGGAGGTGACATCATGGCGCTAGATAGCATAAGGGAAGATGAACATTCAGAAGAAAGTCTTAAACTAGCAACAATTAAACGTTTGTTCGGACGACTGGTAGGATACAAAAAAGAAGTCATCAAGGTCTTGATGTTGATGATTTTAATTATTGGTGTGAGTGTGGTGAATCCTATATTCATAAAGATTGCCATTGATACATACGTGGTTGCAGGCGATATAAGAGGTCTACTCATGTTGGCAGGGATCACAATCATTATCAATTTCTTGAGTAAGATCGCCATCAAATGGCGGATCGTCATTATGTCAAGAGTGGCGAATGATGTCCTTATGAAGATACGCCAAGAGCTCTATACGCATATTCAGAAACTGTCTTTTAATTTCTTTGATAAAAGACCGGCAGGGAAGATTCTGGCAAGAGTTGTTGGTGATGTTAATTCACTTAAAGATGTATTAATTAATGGTGTTGTAACGCTAATACCGGATTTTCTACAGATTATGATTACCTTAGTCATCATGTTTTTACTAAACGCCAGATTGGCCATTTCAGCTATTATTTTGCTACCGCTTCTAATAGGTTTGATGTATATCAGTGAGATTAGAGCTCATAAAAGATGGCGTATTTTCAGGAAGAAAAATTCAACAATGAATGCCTTCATTCACGAGGATTTCTCAGGCATTAAAGTAGTACAAAGCTATACAGCACAGAAGAAAACCTCAGAGGATTTTGGAGAAATACTTGAGGAACATAAGCAATCCTTTATTTCCGCAATTGTCCTCAACGACTTGTTTTGGCCGATTGTGGAAATATCTTGGGGTGCAGGAACAGCCCTAGTATTCTATATCGGGGTCTCTCTAAGCAGCGCAGGTACTTTAGAAGTGGGTACTTTAATTGCTTTTACAGCTTACATCACCATGTTCTGGAATCCGATTATGAATCTAAGTAATTTTTACAACCAGCTCATTATGAATCTAGCCGGTGCAGAAAGGATCTTTGAGATTATGGATATGGTGCCGGATGTTATGGATGAGACAGAAGCGGTAATAATGCCGCCTATAAAAGGCCATGTAGAATTCGAAGACGTTACTTTTGGTTATGAAGAAGAGACAGTGGTACTTAAGAATGTCAGCTTTAAGGTTGAAGCTGGCGAAACCATCGCTATGGTAGGGGCAACCGGAGGCGGAAAGTCCACCATTATTAACTTGATGAGTCGTTTTTACAATATTCAGGAAGGCAGAATTCTTATTGATCGTCTGGATATTGCTAAGGTGAACATAGAAAGTCTAAGAAGTCAGATGGGTATCATGACTCAAGATACTTTTCTATTCTCAGGTTCCATCAAAGAGAACATTCGTTATGGTAAGTTGGATGCAACCGATGAGGAAATTATTGAAGCAGCAAAAAGTGTCAGTGCCCATTCATTTATCATGGCCTGTGAAAATGACTACGATACCAAACTGAATGAAAGAGGAACAAAACTATCGGTAGGTCAAAGACAACTGATTGCGTTTGCCAGAACCATGTTATCTAGGCCTAAGATCTTAATCTTAGATGAAGCAACCTCCAGCATTGATACCCATACTGAAAAATTGGTGCAAAAAGGGATTGAGGCCTTATTAAAAGGTCGAACCTCCTTTGTCATTGCGCATAGGTTATCGACTATAAAAAATGCAGATCGTATCTTCGTTGTTGATAACCAAGGGATATTAGAATCGGGCAGCCATGACCAACTGTTGCAGGAAGAGGGCATTTATTACAATCTTTATATGTCACAATTTAAGGCAGGCGCTTAAGTGATAATACCACTTTTACCGTATCATCCGTTTCCAATTCTTAGGTATTATGGTATAGTAAAATCAGATTAAACAAAGGGGACAAAAAATGAAAGACCATATATTTATATCTGATTTTGACGGAACCATAACGCTCAAAGATTTTTATTGGATTATCATTGACGACTATATTGGTGAGAAAGGTAGAGACCATTATTTAGCATGGAAGAAAAAAGAAAAAATCGGTCTAACCTTTCTCAACAAAATATTTACGTGGCATAAATTTACCCAAGCAGACCACGATACAGTCTTGTCCAAAGTGGTCATTGATCCAACATTTAAGAGGCTGGATACTTGGACACAGGACCATAACATGGACCTTATGGTACTTAGTGCAGGTTTTAGATATTACATTGATTACGCCATGGACCTTGCAGCCTTGTCTCATATACCCATTATTACCAATGAAGGTAGTTTCATTAACGGTCATTTTAAGATGCAAGCCAATGAAAAGTCTTGGTTCTACCATAAAGTCTATGGTGTGGATAAAGAGAAAGTGGTCCTTCACTATAAGAAAAAATACAAAAAGGTTTATTTTGCCGGTGATTCTGAGCCGGATTATAAAGCAGCACTTTCAGCAGATATTCGCTTTGCCAAGGGAGAATTATTAGAGCTTCTAAAAGCCAGCGGACATACCTATTATCCTTTTGAAACATTTGCAGATATCATAGATATACTTGAGTCATTGGAACAATAGAATCTTAGCTTACGATGAGGGAGATTGATTATGGATCGTTTAACAGAAACTTTTTTAGAACATTTTAACCAACTAGAATCCGTCTTAAAAACAAAACTAAGAAAAAACAATCATGTGCCCTACAGTGTATTGGTCCATGAAGCAAGTCTGAAAGATGTTTTTATTAGGAAGCACAAATCCATATTGAACAGTTTAGGTGACCTAAGAAATGTACTGGTACATGGAGAAGGTAATGATATCATTGCTATTCCTTCTGAAGCGGCCGTAAATACCTTGATTGCTATCGTGGAGAAATACGCCAGTCCCATTCCACTGTATAATATGATTAATCATAAAGTCATAAGAACACAATCCGATAGGAGTTTGGCAGATGCACTGATTCTAATGCGGAAACATGATTATACTAAGATTCCTGTTTACAAGGGACAAACTTACATGGGATTACTGAGTGGCAATATTGTAGCAAGATGGATGGCTTCCAATATTGGTGCAGATGGAGAAATCACAGAAAGTTTGAAAAATGTCACTTTAGAAAATTTGCTCACCCGATATGAAAAAACCGATACTGTGGTTTTCATACCCAAAGACATGGAAATATTTGATTTTATAAAGTTAAGCCGTAAGCAGAAAAGCAAGCTGAGTCTCTACATCATGACCCAAAGTGGCGACCGAAATGAAAAACCACTGGGCATCATAACAGCCTATGATTACCCAAGATTATTACGTGAACTGGAACTATAAAGTCATGGATTGGAGCCCGGTATGAAGATATCTCTTATAAGTGTCGGTAAAATCAAAGAAAAGTATCTAAAAGATGCAATAAGTGAATATACCAAAAGATTATCCGCCTATTGTAGCCTTGTTTTTATAGAAGTAGCCGATGAAAAAGCACCGGAGACCCTAAGTAACAAAGAAGCCATACAGATCAAAGAGAAAGAAGGGGAGAAAATTCTTTCAAAGATCAAAGAAGGCCAATATGTCTTCGCTCTTGACCTTAGTGGAAAACAGAGAACCTCAGAAGCCTTTGCCAAAGAATTAGACCAGTTGCAGATCTATGGTAATAGCGATCTGGTCTTCGTCATTGGTGGAAGCTTGGGCCTAAGCCAAGCGGTCATGAACCGATCCAATACCCAAATATCCTTCTCCAAGATGACCTTTCCCCATCAATTGATGAAAGTCATCCTATTAGAACAAATCTATAGAGGCTACAAGATTATAAGAAATGAACCTTATCATAAGTAGTTGTAAACTAAATATTCCATAATAATTATATAATTTGGACGGATCTCAATTTTTGAGATTGGTCCATTATTTTGTCCAAAAAACCATTGACCAGTATGGTCAGTGGTTGTATAATGGAATTAATAAGACAATAGTTAATGGATTGGAGATGGGCGTTCTTGGCAGATATATTGGATAAAATGAGTCCGGACAAAAAGGTGCGTCTGATTAATGCAGCTATGAAAGAGTTCGGAGAGAACCGGTTTGATAAAGCTTCAACCAATGCCATTGTTAAAGAAGCAGGTATATCTAAAGGTCTGCTGTACCACTATTTCAGTACAAAAGATGATCTATATGCCTATATTTTTGATTATGCCGTTAAGGCCGTCGCATTACCGATTGCAGAACAAGTTGGTTTGGAAGATACTGACATCATAAGAAGGATAGAACGCATTACCAAACTGAAGATGAAGATACTTGAGGAAATGCCAGAACTTCTAGCCTTTTCAAAAACCATGTATGCAGGAATGGGGTATGAAGAGATCAAAAAGTCCATCGAAAAATACAATCCCATCCCTTTGGATATGTATTACAGTTACAATGTGGACAACACACTTTTCAAAGAAGGGGTGGATGTGTCCATAGCAATCAGAACCATTCAATACACACTTGAAAAGGTTGGAGAGCTATATATGATTCAGCGCAACATGGGCATAGAGCCGGACATGGATCATATCTTTCATGAAGTAGAAAGCTTTTTGGCTCACTTTAGAAACACGCTTTACAAATAAACAAGGTTAAAGGGTCAAAAACAATCAATAAACAGCTGCCAAAATGATTTTGGAGGTTATTATGAAGAAGAAATTGATTATCGCATTTGTTATATTCATATCTATAGGCTTAGGTCTTTTTTATCTACTAACGATGGGTAATATAGGCGTCAAATATAATACGGTCGAAGTGATGAAAGATGAAGCCGGCATATATGTTCAGGATGTAGGTAGAATTAGTTCCAAAAACATCAGAAGGTATTACGGCAATAGTATGGATAAGGTTGTAGAGATGACGCTAAAGCTCGGCGATTATGTGAAAAAGGGACAACCCCTTATTGTATATGAAGCAGATACGGAAACGGTTGATCTTGAAGTCCAGAAGATTGAAAAGCAGATTGAAGCGCTAGAAGCTATCTATAAGGATGCAAAGTCCGGCACAGATATACAAAGTATTAACAACGCTAGAATAGAAATCTCCAAAATCGAAAGCCAAATAGATATAGCAACTAAGGATAAGGACAGAATAGAAACGCTTTACAATGAAGGTATCGTACCCCTCGTTGAACTGGAGCAGTCGCTAGAAAACATAGAAAAGCTTCAAAGCAGCTTGGAGATTGCACGTAACAACTATAATCGTCTAACAAAAGGGATATCAGGTAATATACGGGAAAAATACGAGGCGGATATTGATGCAATGCTTTTATCTATTGATATCTTAGAAAAAAGAAAAGAAGACAATATCCTATACGCGGATATTGAAGGTATAGTGACAGAACTAGGTACTTTTGAGGGCGATACACCCTCCGCTGGTATCATGATGCTTGAAATACAAGATCCAACAGAAAAAGTGGTATTGGTCGATTTTATGGTGGAAGATGTAATCAGGATGCGTCCTAGTTTAGAAGCCAAAATTGAGGATGTGAACCTAGACATTAAGATAGATCATCTAAAGGTGAATCAGATATATCCTAAAGCCTTTGTAACCTTATCAGAGCTTGGCGTAGAAGAAAACCGTCAGACAGTGTCCGTTGATCTACCCACCTCTGATTATATACTTGCTTTTGGACTTGAAGTAGAGACGATGGTTATGATCGAACCACCGAGAGAAATGTTGCTTATACCAATAGGCGCAGTGGTAGAAAAGAATTCAAAACAATATGTGGAAGTTCTTGTAGACGGCACCCCGATTGAAAGAGAAATTCTAACCGGCATAAATGTAGAGGGCAACATAGAAGTAATAAATGGCCTCGAAGAAGGCGACCAGGTCATATTGAATTATCAGAACGAGTAAATAATATACAGATTGTTATAAATAATCCGGATCAAGGTAGAAGGGATGAATAGGATGATAAAAGTCAAAAACCTGTATCATTCATATAGTAATGATGATCATTATGCAGTGAATGATGTTAATTTTGAAATCAAAAAAGGTGAAATCTTTGGATTCTTGGGTCCTTCTGGTGCCGGAAAATCAACCACCCAGAATATCCTAGTAGGTCTTCTTCAGCTGCAGAAGGGTGAGGTTGAGGTTGCAGGCTACGATGTTAAGCATATTAAGGACAAAATGTTCAATAAGATTGGCATGTCCTTTGAACAATCCAACGTCTACAGTAAGATGTCCGGCATTGAAAATCTTGAATTCTACAGAAAACTATTTGATGTGAAGACAAGAGATCCCAAAGAATTAATAAAACTTGTAGGGCTGGACGGCAAAGAAAATACAAAAGCAGGAAAGTATTCTAAAGGGATGAAGCATCGACTCACCTTTGCAAGATCCATGATCAATAACCCGGAGTTATGGTTTCTGGATGAACCGACGACTGGACTAGATCCATCCATTGCGGCGAATATAAAAGATATCATCAAACAGGAAAATGAAAAAGGCGCCACTGTATTCTTAACAACTCATAATATGTACATTGCTGACGAACTGTGCGATCGTGTGGCCTTCATAGTAGATGGAAAGATAAGACTGATTGACTCACCAAAAGCACTAAAGCTTAAATATGGTGAAAAGCTGGTTGATGTTGAATATATTAAAAACGGTGAACTGATCAAAGAGCAGTTATCTACTGTTGCTGAATCAGAAAAGGCCAGGATCGTGGAAGTTATCAATAATTATGATATTCAGACCATGCACACTAAGGAAGCCACCCTTGAGGAAATATTTATTAAAGTCACTGGAAGGGGTCTGGTCTAAATGAAGCTCTGGTACAGTTTTTCAAAAGAGTTGATTTTATCCTCAAAAAGCTGGTATTTTTATATTGAACTGGGAATGGCCATTGTACTGTTGGTGATTCTTGTATTTATTGTGCCTGAAGATTTTGACAGTAAAGGAAAGGACTATCTCTACCTTGACTTGCCACAGGTTGTACAGGGCAGATACATGAAGAACTTGTTGGAGGAAGATTTGGACGCATATGCCGAGCAAGTAGAATTGGAGGCAGACAATCAAATCTATAGCGCCAGTCTTTATGAAACAAAAGAAGCAAAAATCTACTTGCTGGAGAGTAAAGAAGCACTTGATGCTATTTCTAACTCAGAAAGAGTTCCGGTGGTTCACGTTCGTGTCAATGAAGATCATCAGATTGTGCATACATACTATCTGCAGGGATATGAGACCAGGAAACTTCAGAACCTGTTATTGGTGTATCATAACCGACTGGCAGGACATGATGTGATTGTAGATTATTCAAATCGCCTAGAAGTCAGACGTCTTTATGAGGACAGCGCACCTTTAAATGACAAAGAGAACATGATACCTATATTTCTAACCTTCAATGGCAGTTTGATGAGTCTGTTCATTATCGCGGCCTATATCTTCCTGGATAAAAATGAAGGTGTTATTAAGGCATATGCAATAACCGCATCCTCAGTTTGGCATTATTTATTAAGTAAGATCGGGGTCATTATTGTAACGAGCATTATGACCAGCCTTATTATTACCATACCGATTATGGGGAATCAACCGAACTATCCGGCCATGATGCTGTTTCTGGTGGCATCCGGATTCTTTGCAGCATCCCTTGGTCTTCTACTTACAAGCTTTTTTAAGGATATTGTTGAAGCTTTTGGTGCTATGTACATTGTCATCGTGATTATGATTATGCCAAATATCTCTTATTTTACACCGAGCTGGGATCCAGAGTGGGTGAAAATTATTCCAAGTTATGTGATGTTACAGAGTTTTAAAGATATTATAAGTGCGGGTGGTAACATGACCTATGTGATGGTTGCATCTTTAGGGTTTTTAATGCTGGGAATGGCTATTTTCATATTGGCAAACTATAGATTTAAAAAGACACTGTCCTTGTAAAGGAGCGTCACAAAATGATAAGAAAAATATTCATTATATTTTTAAGGGATATGAAAACCAGTGTAAGGAACTTCATCACCTTGTACATTCTTGTTGTACCTGTTATTTTTGCCGTCCTCATCAATGTGTTTTCTCCCGGTATTAATGACACCACGGTTGAAATCCTTTTACTGGAGGGAGAAAATCCAAAGCAAGCTGAATATTTTAAGCAATTTGCAAAAGTGGAACTCTCAAAGAGCTTAGAGGCGACCCATGACCGGGTTAGAAAACGAGATAATATTATTGCAATACTGCCAGGCGCCTCAAAAGACTATTATATTCTGATACAGGGAAACGAACCGGATTATGTTGTGGATTATGTTAAGAATCTGGCTTCTTTTTCCCATTTTGATATTGGGATGGAGGATAGGGCAGCTGAGATTCTGACTTATGGTAGAGAGATACCGCCACTAAAAAAACTGATGGTTAATACGGCTATGATCTTTACGTCTATTTTAGGTGGTATGATTATTGCTTTGAATATTGTTGAAGAAAAAACAGATAACACCATCAGTGCCATTCACTTATCGCCAGTGTCCAGATTGGGCTTTATAGCAGGGAAAAGCATGATGGGTGTCGTCATTCCCGTGGTGGGTAGTATACTGCTTTTAATCATCACCGGATTTGGAGACATTAACTATTTCCATGTTTTTTTCATGGTGACGACCTCATGTATTATCAGTATACTTATTGGATTTATTGAAGGCATAAACAATGATGATGTTATGAATGCAGCAGGCAACATGAAATTGCTTTTTTTACCTTTATTTGGGTCCATTGCCGGTGTAGAGCTATTGGCAGATAAGTGGCAACCCCTTTTTTACTGGATTCCCTTTTATTGGACATACAAAGGCAATGACTTAGTTTTGTCAAACAGAGGTTCGTGGATAGAGATTATGAAATATTCAGGCATTGTACTGGGTATAAGTATCCTAGTATTTCTGATATTAGCACCAAAAATAAGAAAAGGATTAGAGTGAAACTTAGTTTTGACATCTTAAATATAAGTAAATGATTAAGGAGGAATGGACAATGAAAGTATGGGCAATTGTATCAATCGTTTATGCAGCAGCAGTTATTGTGCTTGCAATTACAAAGCCGGCAGCAATCTGGAACATGAAAAAAATCCAGATATTTGAAAAAGTATTAGGGGTAAAAGGTACTGAGATATTCTTTTACGTTTGGGCTTTGATTTTTCTCGTATTAGGTATTTGGCTACTTACAAGATAATTTATCATAAGACGCAAACAGATTTTAGATGAGTAGGAGTGAGCAAATGATTTATGTGGCACTACTTAGAGGCATAAATGTCGGCGGCAATAACAAAATCGACATGAAGCTTTTGAAAGAAACATTTATGCGGATAGGCATGACATCTGTTCGTACATATATTAATTCAGGCAATGTTATATTTGTAGATACAAATCATAACAAAGATGAACTTGCACAGATGTTACAAAAAGCAATTCTTGACGATTTTAATCTAGACATTAAAGTTCTAATTCGTAATTTCAATGATATTGAGGATCTAATAAAAGCCATGCCGGATAAATGGAAAAACGATGCGACCATGAAATGTGATGTATTGTTTTTATGGGATGAAATGGATACAGAAGACTGCCTAAAAGAAATAGAGATTAAGCCGGATATAGATACGGTGATAACCGTAAGGGGTGCCATTCTATGGAAAGTTGATAAAGTCAATGTAACGAAGAGTGGTCTAATGAAGCTTGTAGGAAAGACTATGTATAAGAAAATGACAGTACGAAATGTCAATTCAGCCCGTAAAATATATGAAATAATGAAAACAAACAATGGGTCTGTATAGAAAAATAGTATAAAAAAAGCAAGAAGGAATTCTCAATGAGGATACCTTCTTGCTTTTTTGGTGTCTACATCAATCATGAACCATCTGGATGCAGACTATACCTCTAATTCATTCATATTATTTGTTTCTTCAAGAGATTTGTTCTGAGACTGAATACGTTGAATAATTTCTTCCATGAAGATAAAGAAAATGGTTCTGGATTTTTCATAAGGTAAAAGATGACTGGGTTGAGGGTATTTGGATAACCAGAAGACCCTGTCACACTGAGCAAAAAGTGCCGTATTATATTCCTCAACAACAATAGTGACATCACAACCCTTGTTTTTGGAAGCATGATAGACATTCTCAAAGGAATGGAAAGTGCCTGTAACAGTAAAGATTACAAGTAAGGACTTTTCATCCACCATGGAAGCCACAGAGATCTCATCAGATACAGCAATAACCATCTTATTGGAGCAAGTACGGAGTCGATACTCAAAATATTGGGCACAGATTAATGATGGCCCATAGCCGAAGAGAACAATCTTCTTATGTCCTTCAATAAGCTCAAGAAACTCATCAATCATCGTTGTATCAAAGTCATCTATAAATTGGCGTAGTCGATTCAGCTCGCCGGATTCCTTTGGATGAAAGATTGCCTCGCCATATAAAAAATGCATGTATTGTTTATAGTTATTAAAACCAAGTTTTTTTACAAACTTAGAAATCTTGGAAGTAGAGCAGTCGCAAATCTCTGCGGCCTGATGGATACGAAAAGGCGGGTTAGACTTTGAGTATATGAAAAGGCGATCATATATTTGCTTTTCAAGGGGATTTAAGTTACGTAAATCAGTGTTAATCATATGTCATTCGCCTCTTTCGTAAGAATCTAACAGTACTTTTTACCTGATTTTAGCATTATCAATCCAATTTGTAAAGGTTGAGATATTGCCAATAAGTTTTTTGGAAGCATCTTGAGAAAAAGATATTAGACTCTAATAAATGGAAACATTTCCATTAAAGGCACTATAAAACAATAAAAATAGAAAAGTTTCTATATTTTTCTTGACTTATACATTATTGCTCCGTATAATGAATCTAGAATCATATGATTGCTTCATTGAAATGGAACAATGAAGCATATTCCTTAAGTGTAAAATGTCAATGATACAAATCAGGAGGTCAAGGATCGTGAATAATAATGAAATTGTAGAAAGCTTAGTAGCATTACTGTCAGAAGACCAAGTCAATACGAATCAGGATGACTTGTATGATGCTTCTGCAGACCGTTACAAAAAATATGCAAAAGCTAGAAAAGCTTTAGATGTACCCATGCCGACAGCTATTGTCTATCCGAATACAACAGAAGAGGTAAGTAGCTTATTAAAGTATTGCAATGAAAATCATATAAATGTAATACCAAGAGGCGGTAAAACAGCAACAGAAGGCGGACTTGAAAACTGGAAAGAAAAAACCGTGGTCATCGATGCAAAAAACCTGAATAAAATCGTGAAAATAGATCCATATAATATGCAAGCAACAGCTTGTGCAGGGGTTGAGTTACAAGCCCTAGAAGATGAGCTTCGCAAGATCGGATACACAACCGGTCACTCTCCTCAATCTAAACCGGTAGCCAAAATGGGCGGTTTAGTAGCAACAAGAAGTATAGGTCAATTCTCTACCTTATATGGTGGTATAGAAGATATGGTAGTTGGCCTTGAATGTGTATTCCCGGATGGTCATATATCAAGAATCAAAAATGTATCAAGACGTGCAGGCGGGCCCGATATTAGGCATATTGCTATCGGAAATGAAGGTACTTTGTGCTACATAACAGAAGTAACAGTAAAGATCTTCAAATATTTTCCGGAAAACAATAAGTTCTTTGGTTATCTCATTAAAGATGTTGAAACAGGAATCAAAATACTAAGAGAAGTTATGGTCAATGGTTATCGCCCATCTGTGGCAAGAACTTATTCAGAAGAGGATGCAGCACAACATTTTTATCACTTTCATAAAAATAAATGTGTATTGTTGTTTATGGCAGAAGGTACTGAAGGCATTGTAAGTGCTACCTGTAAAGGTATTGAAGAAGCTGTAGAAAAGTTCAAAGATGGTATCATTGAACAAGTAGACAGCCAACACATTGAAGATTGGTTTAATCATCTGAATTGGTCACAACAAGATATTGATGATGAGTATGAAGGTATGATGGAAAAAGATGCCCATGCTGGATTTACGACGGAGATATCAGCAGATTGGGAGACCATTCCAAAAATCTATGACGCAGTCATCAAACGTGTTAGAGAAGAATTTCCAAGAGCTCATGAACTTACCATGTTAGGTGGTCATTCATCACACAGTTACATCAATGGTACCAATATGTACTTTGTATATAACTACGAAATCAGCTGTGCTCCTGAAGACGAAATGATGGTTTACCACCATCCGATTCAACGGATTATTGTTGAAGAAACAATCAATGCAGGTGGATCTATGTGTCACCATCATGGTATAGGAAAGTTCAGAAGTGAATGGACCCTTGATGAGCATGGTTCAGCATACTATATGCTTGAAAAACTAAAAGAAGCTTTTGATCCTAATGGCATTATGAATTATGGTACTATTTTCCCTCAAGAAGAGGGTATTAAAAAGTATATAAAGTAAAAGGGTGTAAAGTAAAACGTAACTTATCAATGGTTACTTGCATTTGACCTATCCGAAAGCTATTACCTGTCAAATGCAAGCAACACAAAATTCAAACAAATGTTGGAGGGTTTTATGAAACAGAGTAATTTCAGACGATATTTTCAGTTCTTTCTCATCATTCTTGCTGCTGGTGCCATCTATCCTGTTATTTACTTAAGAACCAATTATCAAGTCACTTTACTTGAAGTATTTGACTTATCACAAGTACAGCTGAATAATTTCTACTCAATGTTAGGTATGGCTTATATTATCGGTTATATTCCTAGTGGTCTAATAGCAGATAAGATTTCGGCCAAAAAATTAATTGGTATTTCATTAATCGGTGTAGCTGCATGTGGCTTCTGGTTTGCTCAGATTCCAAGTGCTGGTTCCGTAAGCATTATATTCTTCTTATGGGGTATTTTCTCAGTATTTACGTTTTGGAGTTCTCATTTAAAGGTTGTCAAAATGCTTTCAAGAACCAATGAAGAAGGACGATTTTTTGGTATCCTAGATGGTGGACGTGGTGTTGTTGAAGCTGTTATGGCCAGTATAGGTCTTGGTATTTTCGCGGCGATTCTTGGCAACAGTGAACTCATGGCAGATAAACAAGCAGCAATGGTTGCCGTTATTTACTTATACTCGGCAGTTGTTCTAGCTGCGGGCATCTTGATTTTAATCTTTGTTGATAATGATGAAAAACTTAATTCAATGTCAGAAAATATTGGTGAACGTCCAGAAAATGAAAAATTCCATCTTAAAGATGTTGGTGCGCTTCTTAAGAACAAATATGTTTACTTAATGGGCGGTATTATTTTCATGGGTTATGCAGTATTCTGGACCGTTTATTATATCGGTGGATTCTTACAAAGTAATGTAGGCATAGACGCTGTAACCGTTGGTACAATCACAGTTATTATCCTATGGATGAGACCAGTTGGTGGATTCATTGGTGGTTTTGCAGCAGACCGCTATGGTAGAACGAAAACAATAAGTTTTGCGCTTATTGGTGCAGCAGTATTCTTGACAGTTTCAGCGATGTTGCCGGTATCATCCCCACAAACCATGTTTGCAATCGTTGTTGTTATTCTAGGCATCTTCCTTTATATGATTCGTGGTACTTATTGGTCACTACTTGGTCAATCCAAGATTGAAGTTGCAATGATGGGTACAGCGATTGGTGTCATTTCCTTTATTGGTTATTTACCGGACATCATCTTACCTCAAATGAACAACTTCTTATGGGCAACGTTTGGTGATAACGGTGGTTATAATGCTTATTTCATCGTAAGTGCAGTATTTGGACTTCTAGGTGTTGTTATTCTTTCAGTCTATGCTAAGATGAATAGTAAAGAAAAGGAAATGAAAAAGGCCTTAGAGCCAATTCAAGAAACTTTGTAGAATGAGTAAAAAGGAAGTGTTCTAATGATGAGGTTAATCTGTATTATTAAGTTTGTTCCGGACGTGGACAACTTCAAATATGACTATGAGAACAATGTGCTAATCAGAGAGAATGTTAGATTAACGCTGAACCCTGATGACGCTTGTGCCGTCGCTTTTGCCCTAAAAGTAAAAGCCAAGGATCCAGAGACGCATATTGAAGTTGTAACAATGGCACCCATATCCGTTAAACCTCACATGGAAGACTTATTACGACTGGGTGTTGACAAAGGCACGATCATATCAGATCGTTTGTATGTTGGTAGTGATACATATGCTACTAGCCTTGTTCTTGGAAGATACTTATCGTCCCAAACCTATGATGTTATTTTATCTGGCACCCATGCTATTGATGGGGACACATCTCATATACCAGCACAACTCGGTGATTTACTTGGACTGAATCAAATGTCTGGAATCATTAAAGTAGATGAAACGGCACTGAGTAAGACTTCGGCAGTATTTGAAGTTGAGACAGAGGATATGATTGCTACATATGAGATGATGTTACCTGCAATACTCAGTTTGACGAGAGAAAGTAGTTATAAACTGCCTTATATAAAGCGTCAGGATATGGATTTGGATGTGACGAACCGATTAAACATCATATCCAATGAAAGCTTGGGTTTTAAGGTAGATGAAGTTGGTATTAAAGGGTCACCTACAAAAGTAGCAAAAACATATACAAAAGAGTTCAATCAGAAGGAACGTACCGTCATTGGTACAGACGATGAAGGTATTACCCTCGTCTATGAGTTTCTAAAAGAAAAAGGATTTATTTGATATGAAAAGTTGTTTGATATACATCGATCACAAAGAAGTACAAAATTCCATAGATCTTTTAGAAGTAGCAAGACAGATATTTCAGGATGAACCTTATGAAACAACAGGGGTTGAATTTGAAAATCACAATGTGACCCTTGTGGGAAGGTTTGATCACTTAATTCAGGTTCATTATCCTGAGATTAGACTATATGACCAAGTGGCGGTGACGGATGTACTGGTTCAGATACAAGAGGCAAAAGCATATGATTGTATCCTGATACCTGCAACCTATTATGGTCGTATCTTAGCACCAAGATTGTCTATGCACTTAGGCGTTGGCTTAGTCGCTGACGTGACAGCTATCGGCCACTACAACAACAATCTTGAGATGATCCGTCCGGCATTTAGTGGTAGAATCATGGCTGGAATCGTATCAAGAAGTCAAAGCCCTATTATGATGAGCGTGCGACAAGGTGTATTTCATTATGAAGGCCAAAATGATAAAGCTACAAATATTATGAAGTACGTTCCGACCCATGTAAAAGATGGTGGTATTTCATGTTTGTCCGTAAAAAAGAAAGAACAAATATACGATATTAGAGAAAGTGATGTCCTTGTTTCCGGTGGTGGTGGTGTTGTGAAAAGTTTTCAGCACCTTGAAAAACTAGCTACAAAGCTGGGTGGACAAGTCTCAGCAAGTCGAAAAATCGTCGATCAAGGTATAGCTACAAGAAGCATACAAGTAGGTCAATCAGGAAAAACAGTAAGTCCGAAACTGTACATTGCCCTTGGTATTTATGGATCGATACAACATGTTGAAGGATTAAAAAATGTCCCACACATGATTTCAGTTAACATCAACCGGGATGCCCCCATATGCAGCTTATCAGACATTGTGGTTGAAGGTGATGCTATGGCTTTCATAGATGGATTGATGAAAAAAATTGAAGAAAATGAAGGTACTGTATTATAACTATGGTTACTATAAGATTCCTTATTATAAGAATAGGGACATATTGGGAGGTTTTAAAATGAATATATCAGATTTTAATATGGATTTCTTTTCGCTAAAAGGTAAAAATGCAATTGTAACAGGCGGTAATGGTGGGTTAGGACAAGCTTTCACAACAGCACTTGCAAAAGCAGGCGCAAATGTATTAGTGCCAAGTCTTGCAGATGATGATGGATCAACAAAGGCATTGGTTGAAGCTTGTGGTGTTGAATACAAATTCATGGAGGCAGACATCACAGGTGATGGTGAATGTAAAAGAATTGTTGAAGAATGTGTTAACACTTGGGGTAGTATTGATGTCCTGGTCAACTGTGCAGGTATTAGTATCAATGTACAAGATGTAACGCAATATACAAGAAAAGAATGGGATAAGATGATTGCCATTAATCTAACGGCTGCTTTTGAAATGATTCATGAATCATGTAAGTTTATGATCAAACAAGAAAGCGGCAAAGTCATTAATATAGCTTCACTATACGCATTCCTTGGAGGACAATGGTCACCAGCCTATGCTGCAACAAAACATGGTATTGTTGGATTAACAAAATCTATGTGTGATGAGTTAGCACAGTGGAACATCCAAGTCAATGCAATAGCGCCTGGATACTATGCAACACCTTTAACAGAAATGACAAGAAAAGATGAGAAACGAAATGCAGAGATTCTCGCTCATATTCCGGCAAACAGATGGGGATACACAGCAGACCTTATGGGTGCTACCGTATTCTTAGCCAGTGCGGCTTCCAATTATGTTAATGGTGCAACGCTAACGGTAGATGGCGGCTACTTAATGCGATAAATCAACCCATAGATAAAATCATATTTGTATAGGAGAAGGTTATGACAGATAAGTATATTATTGCAATCGATGGTGGTACGCAAAGTACGAAAGTAGCTATATTTGATGTATTAGGCACAGAAGTTTGTTCTCACACGGTACAACTTAGGGAAATAGAGCTCAGTGAGAATGGTAGGGCGGAGCATCCGGATGATGATTTGTGGGATAGTTTGAAGATGGCATGTGAAGAAATGTTTAAAAAGTTTCATGGCGACAAGAACAACATCATAGGGGTAGGTCTTGGATCCATAAGATGTTGTCGTGCATTGATGAAGGCAGATGGCAATTTGGCATCACCCGTTCAGAGTTGGATGGACCTTAGATTATCTAGACCTTATGAACATGATGATGATGCAGTAAAATACGTCACAACCACAACCGGTTACTTAACCCATAGGTTAACTGGAGAGACAAAGGACACCAGATCCAATTATGTCGGTCCTTGGCCGATCGATCCCATAACATTGGATTGGTTTGAAGATAAAGAAAAGTTTGATGCCT
The DNA here is from genome assembly GCA_024636985.1 of Clostridiales bacterium. Lineage (GTDB taxonomy): Bacteria > Bacillota > Clostridia > Lachnospirales > Vallitaleaceae > Petrocella. The sequence continues at coordinate 82,604 of JAGXFY010000045.1, forward strand.
ATACAACGCCAAGAGAAATGCTTTTTGATTTAGTAGATCCGGCTGTCGTCATGGGTACAGTTAATGACTTTGCAAGCGATGCGACAGGTATCCCGGTTGGTATTCCGGTTGTTTCGACGGCTAATGACAAAGCAGTTGAAGGACTTGGCGCAGGTCTTGTCAATGATGGTACTGTATTAGTATCCCTTGGAACCTACATCACTTCCATGATGGTTGGTGAAGAGAACAACATGAACAGTGTTAATTTTTGGAGCAATCCAGGTGCAACCAAGGGTGAATTCTTATATGAAAGTAGTGGAATTCGAAGAGGTATGGCAACTGTAACTTGGATTAAAGATCTTTTGGGCAGTGATATTGTAAATGCAGCTAAAGACCAAGGTATTTCACCAGAGGCTTATTTGAATATACTAGCCAGTGATGTACCGGTAGGATGTGATGGCTTATATACGGTACTGAATTGGTTAGCACGTCCTAATCAGCTTCATGAACGCGGTATGATGATTGGATTCAATGGGACTCACAAAGGTCCACATATGTTCCGTTCGGTTCTGGAAGGTATTGCTTTTACCATGAAGAACCATGCGCAAGCCATGTGTGATGAACGGGGTATAGAGTTATCCAGTATTGTCGTCAGTGGTGGTGGATCTAATGGTGAATTGTTTATGCAAATATTTGCAGATGTCTTTGGTGTTCCGGCACATAGGAATGTGGTGAATGGTTCGGCAAGTATGGGCGCAGCCATTTGCGCAGCCTTGGCCCTTGGAGTGTATACAGATCGACAAGAAGCCATTGATCATATGATTAGGCGTAAGGATACTTTTATCCCTATAGAGAAAAATGTAGAACTTTATAGAAAAATTAATGAGCAAGTATACCAACACATTACAGCTCACACAGATGAATTATTGAAAAAGTCTTACGAAATATTTGGATAAACGCATGGATATCTTAATGTATCCAATGAAGAAGATATAAAGCAAGTGAAATGGCAATAGATGCTCAGTTGAAAATGGGTCAGCTAATTGTCATTTCATTGTATTCTTAATCCTGTTAGCGCATTACTTGAAAAGATAGGAGGTTTTTCGTTTTGGATCGTCATATTTCTGGTACAACAGAGGGCAAAGTAAAACAAAAAATAAGACCATGGGTCTTTTTGCCTGCATTTATACTGCTCTTACTTACAATTATTTTGAATTTTACCAATTATGAAGCTTTTTTGGTCATTACAGAAAAAGCTAAAAATTTCATGGTCATTGACATGGGCTGGATATTTAGTATATCCGGTGTGTTGTGTGTCATCATCATCATCTTTGTTTACTTTTCACCATTAGGTGAAGTACGTCTAGGAGGTCCGGATGCTATACCACTTCTAAAAAAATCATCTTGGTTTGCTGTAACCTTATGTACGACGATTGCAGCAGGCATCTTGTTTTGGGGTACAGCTGAGCCTATCTGGCATTTGGCCTATCCACCTGAATCTTTAGGTATAGAACCTATGTCTGCAGAAGCGGCTATTTTTGCCATGGAAACCATGTACCTGCACTGGACCTTTGTTCCTTATGCTATTTATGCAGTACCAACCATTGTATTTGCCTTTGCCTATTACAATATGAAGCGTTCCTTTAGTGTTGGTTCCCAGATTAGTCCTTTAGTAACGGTAGGTGCACAGAATAAATTCAACGGAATCATTGATGCTATTGTCTTATTCACAGTGGCTACGGGCATATCCGCATCCTTTGGTACAGCCGTTATGAACATGGGCGGTGGGATGAATGCGCTTTTTGGTGTGAACAATGATAAGTATCTATGGATTATTATTACGATTATAGGCACCATCGCTTTTATTATTTCATCAGGAACAGGCTTGATGAAAGGGATTCGGATATTATCTGATGTAAATGTATATCTGTATTATGTTATTATTGCAGCGCTACTGATTCTTGGGCCGACCGTGTACTTTTTCAGCATCGGAACGGAAGCCTTTGGTGGATTCTTAGATAATATTTTCAGTAAAGCCTTATTCACTGGTACCGCAGCAGGGGATACATGGGCTTCAGGTTGGACCATGTTCTACTGGTCAAACTGGATGGCATGGGCGCCAGTCTCCGCGGTGTTTCTAGCCAGAATTGCCTATGGTTATAAAATCAAAGAAGTGGTCATGATGAACTTCGTAGTACCAAGCATATTTAGTGTTGTTTGGATGACCATTCTCTCAGGTACAACCTTGAATTTTCAAATGACAGGTAGGGTGGATGTATTAGCGGTTATGAACGAACAAGGATCGGCCGCCGCCGCCTATGCGGTTCTTGGTGAGCTTCCTTTATCCGGCATCATTATAACGATTTATCTTATTGCCGTTTTAATATCATTTATTACAGCGACAGACTCAACCACGAATGCCATGGCCAGTATATGTACCACAGGTATTCGTGAGGGTAGTCAAGAAGCACCTCTATTTATAAAAGTTGCTTGGGGTGTCATCGTTGGAACGGTTTCTCTGGTATTTATTGCTACGCTTGGCATAGATGGTATTAAGATGATG
>JAGXFY010000046.1:0-29807 GCA_024636985.1 Clostridiales bacterium
AGGTAACAGTGCTTATGAATTATTAAGAAAAGACGTGTGTAAATATGAGGATGTGTTGTTAATAATTCAAGATCTACACCAATATAACAAATATCACTTCAAAACAGAAGAGGAATATATGCTCAAAATAAACTATAATGAATACTTAACTCAGAAATCAGATCATGATAAGTTTATTCAGATCATTGATAAAACAAATTTTCAACAAGTTGCGCAAGATCCAAAAAAGCATTTAGAAGCATTTTTAGCCCTTATCTTTAATTGGTTGCTAGAACACATAGTATTAAAAGACAAGTTAATAAAAGCTGAATAATACTTATAATAATCGACAATACCAAGTCAAGTGCAATTTTTTACAGTATTACAAAAACAGCAAAAGCTAATAATCTAAATCCTTATAGGTACGTAGAGTATCTGTAAGAAGAGTTGAAAGTCATATAAGATTAAAAAGATAGATTGTTTCTTTAGAAGTTGCTCCCCTGGTTTGATGAATTTCCGGCCATTTGTCTGAATAAAATTGCAAAAACAAAATCATAATTCAGCCGCCGTGTTGGCGGCTTGAATTTAAAATAGACCCTTGTTTACGTATACTTAATAACAGAGAATGAAGGTTGTTTCATAAATAATAGTGTTGTCTTTTCGGACAGAACTATTTATACTAGAACTATGGAAATGTCGTATGAAGCATCCGACTAAAGTGCTCGTATTCTAAGTCAAACACTTTCGTCGATACTAATGGTTGCTTTATAAACTTTTGCATTTTCGGTTCTAACCAACCACTCTAGAAAGCATTGGTTTAAGTCATTGACTTCAAAGTATGGTAAGTGTGGTGAGTCTTTTAGTTTAATAAATTTTACATCATTTCAACGTAGCCGATGGATTAACTTACGACACACCAAATATTTTGTTTGTGAGTTAGGTATAATGCAAATCTAAGCTAATTGAATAGGGAATGATTGTGAAATATATTATGCTGTCATTAAAAGGCAAACAGTTCTACAAAGGGTGGTGAAGCTTGTGAATGATAAAAGAAGAGATATGTCGGTGAAAAAGATTATTATCATTGTGTTCATAATTTCTATGCTGGTAACGGTCAGTAGTATTGGATATTTGGTCTTTACAAGTTGGTTTTCATCTGCTAAGCAGACTACTGAGGCCATTGCAGAAGAGATGAACGAAAATATAAACAACAAAGTAAATTCTTTTCTTTATGTGCCAGAACTCATTAATAAAACAAATCATAGAATCATAGCGAACGGTATCCTGGATTTTTCCGATATCGAACACAGAGACCAATTTTTTACTGGGGTACTGAGCTCATACGATACTGAGGTATATAGTTTTAGTTATGGTACTGCTAACGGTGAGTATTACGGAGCGCGCAGAAACGAAAATAATATTATTGAAATCATGAGGAATAATGCCAGTACAGGAGGAAATTCATGGTACTATTCTGTGAACGAGGACATGACGGCGGCTAACCTAGTTGTACAAGCCGGCAAATTTGATCCTCGCACTCGAGCGTGGTATAAGGCTGCTGTTGAGACAAAAGGTTCAATTTTTTCTCCTGTTTATAAGCATTTTGTTATGAATGACTTAACCATATCATTTGCAACCCCTATCTATGATAAAACTGGAGAGCTTCAGGGTGTCCTTGGAAATCACATGCTACTTACGGATATTGGTGCCTATTTGAAGAATGCAGTAAGGAAGTATAACGGATATGCGGTTATACTTGAGAAAGATACGAATAAATTAATTGCTAACTCCATGGGAATAAGTAATTTTAATGTACTTCAAGACGGCACCTTGGAACGATATGATATTAACGAGATTCAAAATACAGATATTCGGGATGCATATGAACAATATAACACGGATTTAGATCCACATTTCTTCTATGAAGGAACTGAGCAAAATCTTCACATAAATGTCCAAGAAATTCATAGAGAAGGTTTAGATTGGGTAGTTATTTCGGCAATTCCAGAAAGCCTTTTGATAATGCCTGTTATCCAAGGCATACAATTTACTGCAGTGATAACGATACTAGTACTTCTGTTGTCATTTCTTATTTTTAACATTATTGCAAGGAAACTTCTTATACCAATAAATAAATTGCTGCATGCCGCTGATGCTCTTTTATCAGGAGACTTGGATAGTAGAGTGGATATTACAAGAAACGATGAAATTGGTAAAATTTCAGAAAGCTTTAATAAAGTGGCTGATAAAATGCAGTATATCATCAATAATCTTGAAGCTGCCGTAAAAGAACGAACAGAAGAATTGTATAGGACAAATGTGTCATTAGAAGAAAATAAAAATCAACTTAGACTAATTTTAGACTCTGCTGCCGAAGCAATTTATGGCATTGATTTGAATGGAAACTGCACATTCTGCAATCGTAATTGCATTGAAATACTGGGATATACAAATGAAGATGAATTACTGGGAAAAAATATGCATAATCATATTCACTACAATCGTGTTGATGGAACACCTATGCCCTTAAAGGAATGTAAAATTTTCCAAGCATTTAAAGATGGGAAAGGAACGCAGGTGGAGGATGAAGTATTTTGGAAATCTGACGGTACTTCCATTGATGTGGAATACCATTCATTTCCTCAGATTAAAAATGGAGAGATTATCGGTGCCGTTGTTACATTTATGGATATTACTACCCGAAAGCAAAGGGAAAATGAAATCCAATACTTGAATTACCATGACACTCTTACAGGCCTCTATAACAGAAGATGTTTTGATAAAAACCGGATGAAAATTGATATAGAGGATAATCTTCCTCTGTCCGTTATTTTTGCCGATATTAATGGTCTAAAGATGACAAATGATATTTTTGGACATGCAGCAGGGGACGATTTAATAAAAAAGTCTGCTAGTATTCTTGTAGATTCCTGCAGGGAGAATGATTTTGTCGCCCGTGTAGGCGGAGATGAATTTATTATTCTCTTGCCAAATACAACTGAGAAAGATGCGGAGAAGATTCTTGCACGAATTAGGTCTGGCTTCTCTGCTGCTCGTGTGGCGGCTATTAAATGCAGCATTTCTATTGGTCTCGATACTAAAAGAGGTCCGGATCAATCTTTGGATGAGATCATGGCCAATGCGGAAAATGCGATGTATAAAGACAAGACTATGAACCGCAAATCTATTAACAAGGAAATCATTGATGCAATAATGGAAGTCTTACATTCAAAAAGTCCAAAAGAGAAGCAGCATTCAGTTGAAGTTAGTAAGCTATGTGGGGAAGTTGGTTATTTTTTAAATCTATCCGATCCGGAAATCAACAGGTTAAAGCGAGCCGGATACCTGCATGACATAGGAAAAATCATTCTTGATGAAGAAGAATTAGATAAAGAGCATATGACAGAGGAAGAAGTCGAGATAGTTCGGCAGCATTCTGTGACAGGCTACAGAATCTTAAACCTTTTCGATGATACGGTGGATTTGGCAGAATATATATACAGTCATCATGAAAGATGGGATGGTACCGGGTATCCAAGAGGGCTGCAGGGCGAGGACATTCCGCTAATATCACGAATCATATCAATTGTTGAGACCTATGAACGAGTATTAAACAGAAGCGAACTTTCTAAAGAGGAAAGAAAGCAGTCGGCAATTGAAGTCATAAAAAAAGGCGCTGCATCTCAGTTTGACCCGTATATTGCTGAATTATTCATTCGTAAGTTAAATGAGAAATAGGAGAATGTATAAAGTTTGAAATATACTGATTTTTCAAGAGAACAGGTCTTATGTGTATATATGAGCTTGAGAGGTTTTAATATTGATATACTTAGGAGCGCGAGCAGGAGACCATCAATATTTACGTTTAGCTAAAAAGGATAAATATATAAAAATAATGAGCACAGTCTACAACACTAAGAGGTGTATTCATGTTAATATAAAATGAATTGTCATATTATCATAAATACTTCCTATTTTCAAAAGTGATTAATCTTGAAATTACAGCGGATTTTGAACAACTATTACAAATTGATAATTGAGAGTATTTTATAAATCAATAAAGTACAGTAATCCTGAAATAGAAGTTTTTTTAGATTCTGCTAATAGAATCATTGGTAGCAATCATAAAGAGGAAATGAGATTAATTGCATTAAAAATTATTATAATGCTCACAGTGCAGATGTCGAGATAAGGTTTCGGATTTGCCTTTACAAGAAGGAGTTCATTATGAGAAAAGAGTTAAATCGAGTTTTATCGTTCGTGTCCGTTTTAATAGCAATTTTAGCCGCATTTGTTTCGTTTGGCGGTCTGTTTATGGATAAGCTTTATCACGACAATGATCTGGTTGTCGCAGCTTGGCAAGGGAATGATATCGTCACCTTATTTTTGGTTGTTCCTGTTATGCTGCTGTCTCTGGCTTTCCTAAAAAAGAGTCCGGTCATGGCACGATTATTTTGGATGGGATGTTTGTGGTACATGATTTATAACTATATGTTCTACATGTTCGGGGCGGCATTCAATGTCTTTTTCCTACTTTACATAGCCATATTTACGCTGTCAAGCTATACTTTTATTTTCGCCTTGATACAAACCAATGCCATTGCCATAAGTAAATCTTTCTTAGACCGGACACCGGTTAAGTGGATCAGTGGATTTATGATATTTTTTGCTGGCCTCCTTTGTACATTATGGATGGTGATGTCACTAAGCTTCGTTTTTACGGGGATCGTCCCTCAAAGTATCTTGCAGACTGATCACCCGACCGGGGTTGTCTTTGCTGTGGATTTGTCTCTCCTTACACCTTCTCTTTTCTTCAGTGCAGTCCTGCTCTGGAAAAAGCGGCCTTGGGGTTATGTTCTGAGTGCAATAGTCCTTGTCAAGGCGACGGCATATGGGCTTGTCTTGTTGATCATGAGTGTTGTGACGTTCATTAAGCAAGGGCTGGTCGACCCATTTATTGTCTTGTGGAGCATACTCACTCTTGGCTGCCTACTTTCCCTGACTTTTTTACTTGGAAATATGAAAAAAATTTCACTTAACTTACGTTAATTTTTTTAGCTATTGACCGAACATATGTTCCCATAGTATAATTTACCTAAGCTTTTTCCCGAAGCACTGAAGCAAAAAAACCAGCAAATTGAGTACAAGCTCTTAGAAAGAAGGTAACCATGAATTAGATGATATTTAAGAGATAAGGTGAGTTGAGTAATATGATTAACAATAAGATAAGAGAAGTAACGGCTATTCACACTTGTTGCTATCATGAAATTATTTGTGCAAAAAGAAGAGTACAAAAGTTTTGTTGAAAATTTAGAATCACTATTCGTAAAATATCAAGACGATTTTAAATCTATAAAGTTTGAAGACGTAATTCTATTATCTGGTTTTCACACTAATTGGAAGAAAGATTTGATTGAATCTTTATAATTAAAGGGCATCGACGTTTACAAGTTGATGTCTTTTTTATTCCATGTTTTTATTCACTATACCTCATCCGTCTCATATATTCTTAAGCACTGTTCCGGCAATTGTGAAGTAATAGTTAAACTTTCTAGGAACAACAAGGCTTAGAGCGTTTGAAAATAAAAAAAGGGTGGTTTTGCCACCCTCTTGCCACCCTAATTGTTTGATGGGTGGCATATTTTTTCTATAATATCAATTGTCTTTTCAGCCATCTTTTCAGTATAAACGGTAAATAGCACCTACTGTCCTGCTATACTGAAGTTGCAACACCATCCGATAGTTTGGTATAATCAATTATCGAAAAGGAGCTAGATATGGCAAATAATAGGTGCGATGACGCAATAAAAAGCACACTGCCTTCATCTAGAAGAAGGAAGTAGTATGGTTAGTGTTACAAAAGAATTATATTTAGGTCTCAGATGGCTACTTTGAAGATTTTAAATACAATTAATTCCTATGACAATTATTTAATGAAGTTTGGAGGTTATCATGGTATGAATTATAAAATCTTGGTGATAGAAGATGAACCCATGATTACTGATGTGGTGAAAAGTTATCTTGAACATAATAATTTCCTAGTGAGAATTGAGCACAATGGAATTGAGGGCCTGAAAGCTTTTCATGAGCATAGACCTGATTTAGTTGTGTTGGATTTAATGTTGCCAGGATTGACAGGTATAGAAAAATGGTGAAGTTGTTAAACTTACTCCGAGTGAATATAAAATTTTACTTTCACTGATGAAGTATCCCAATAAAACATATTCTAGAGAAGAATTGATCTTCATTGCTCTAGGAGAAGACTTTGATGGATATGACAGAATTATTGATACACATATCAAAAAATTGAGGCAAAAGCTTGAAGCAGATATGAAAAACCTTAAATATATATTGACTGTGTTTGGTGTTGGATACAAATTTGGAGGTGGCATAAGTGAACTTTAAATTAAGGACTATATTATCCATAACACATGGAATTACAACACTTGCAACAGTGGGGCTCATCATCTTGTTGACCAGTAGTGTCATAGACAATCGTTTTACTACTTTTGTTGTCGACAATAAGCAGGAAAGAATTTAACAACATTTCAAGCAACTAAGCAACAACATTATGTTTTAACTGCACATACTGCAGGTAGGCATGGTATGAAATTAAAAGAGAGGTTAATTATGATAAAAAATTATAATAACGCATTAACTAGAATCGGTGGTATTTTTGTGATTTTAGTATTGATTTATACATTAGCGGCATGTACCACAGTAAGTAATAACGGTGAAGATGAAAAACAAGATGCTGAAATAATAGATGTTAAAGCGGATGATGAGACAACTGATGCGGATAACGAAGAGGTCATAGTGGATAAACCAGCTGTTGATGAAGATTCTTTGCCTGAAGATTTAGTATTAGGCAATTATTATAAAGCAGTTACTAATGACCAAGGATCAGAGGACGATGGAAAACTGTTTGCGGCGGGATTTATCGGATTTATGAATGGAGACTATTACCAAGTAGTAGCGGATGATTATGGATATGGTCACCTAAGTCGCGTGCCTGTGTGGTCAGATGGCGGTGGAAAAGAGATATGGGTTATCATACCTAAATACAACGATGCAAAGATAGAACTCATTGCTACCGAAGCTATGACTTTAGCCGATGGGCAGAATGTAAGCAGCGGTGATGTGATTATAACAGCACAAGAATCATTGGTATTTTTCTCTAATTCTACAGTTAATCAATCATCAGTAGAAGTTGTTGTAACCTATGGTGATTTCAGTGAGTCATTTATACCTATAGCATCAACTGAGAATGGGGCTATGTCAATACCTGAATATGTATGGGACATAAGCGAATATGAACTTACAGATGCAAGTATGGAATTACAAGGATATTTGGGCAAATGGATTTGGGAAGGTGAAGCTGGTGATAATTATACATTGAATATTAGCCAAGGTTCAGATGAAACCAATTCAGAGGGTGGCTATTTTATGCTAGTAGATAGTTATTACCCAGGAGCTGATATTATGGGTCCTTATGGTGGTATGTTAGTTATTGATGATACTGGTGCAATCTATGCAGTCAATACGAGTGAAGGTACACTTAATACTGAAATAGACATAGCTTTAGTGGACGACCAATTGACAGTAACTTGGACAGGTGGAGATTATATCTTCAATATTAGAACATTAGGCGAGAGCATAACTTTTAATAGAATCCTTAATTAAAGATGTAGCTTAATGAAGTATTCACCAGAAGTGTTTAGTGGTATTTTGGGATAGAACAAGTTAGATATAGTATATGATTGGATAAGGAGTTCTTTAATCGCATTAGTGATTAAAGGGCTTTTTTTATGCTTTAATGCATACATATGTTAAACATATTAAATGATAATAGTTATCGATTAATATATAATAAGGGTAACTGATTTTGTAATAGTAACAACTATTTAAGGCGGTGTGTATTGCGAAATATTATCGCTAATAACCTAGTTACATTTTGAAGTGAACAACGTGGAAGAAGCAATCATGGTCTTTGGAGAAATGGTCGCAGTATTTGGCTAGTATGAACAATAAAAGGTGTTTGATGAATGTTAATTATAAGGGGGTATAACATGATAAGAAAAGAATATAGAGAAAAATTGAGAACAGCACAGTATTAACTAAGAGGCAATAAACCTAAATCTATGAAGGCACAAATGAAAGTTTTTGAGTTTCTAGATGATAGTTTAATGCCTGATGTTTATGGTAATGGTGAGGTTACTGCAAACTTTGAAAAATTACTGAGTGAAAAGTTTGCAAAGCCTGTTGCCGTATTCTTCCCATTGTGAAAGCATTTGCCTTCTGAAGCGTTGTAAATAAAAGGTTGTTAAACTCATAATATAAACTATATTGCTGCAGACATACAATCGCGCTCGATTGCGTTCGGATGTCTGCTTTTTTTATATATTTAAATGTCAGTTCACACTCTATGTCGTTGATGGAAAAGCATATAGAAGAATTGATATGATTATTTATTAAGGCAATTAGAAGAGAGAAGTTACGTTTACATGACCTCAAATAAATTGTCCAGTTAAGTGTAGCCTATCCACTTGATTTTAATGCATTAAGTGAAGTGGCATTTGAAGATGTTGTAGAAAAATGAGAACTTTTTAGCGGTTTTGAATGCGGGAAAGATATAATTGGTTCTCATGCGATTTTCGAGGTACTTGTTTATTTAAATATTAGGTGTATAATTAAAACTACAGGAACATTCCATTCTTTATCACATATTCTTTTGTATTTATACTTTCTCATGAATTACATATTCTCTTCACACAAAACATATACATAAAATAGTATACATCACTTGATGCTGACCAAAATGTTTTATCTAGACTTTTCTCGCAGAGTCTAGGCATTGACCAGAATACTCTTTTATTCATCGATATAATTAAATAACAGCAGATTTTTTAAAATTTCATATAAATGATTAGTCATTCACAGAATTAGTATACTATATTATACACTAATATTCATGATAGTTATTGCACTAATTGCCCGGGTGGTTTTGAAACTCATAACTCCACACGCTAGCGAGAGCAGTATAAAAACTGAATATTCAAAACATAAAGAAGACAATCAATAGACATTAGATTTGAAAATCATGTTTTAATGAAATGAAAGGAGGAGAAAATAATATGAGCACAACAACTATTATTATTATCGTTATTGTATTATTGTTGCTTTTTGGTGGCGGCGGATATGGCCTTTCTCGGAGAAGAAAATAATAAGTATGCTGTAATCTTGTAAGCATATTCTAGTTCCAATTACAGAGATCTTTTGTAGGATCTCCGACATGACCTGCAAAAGAGAATTCTGTTTTGTGCATAAGCAGGAAATGGGTATGATAAAAGAAAACTTTAAAGAAAAGGTAAAAGATATTAAAGGCAAATAACTTGATATATTCAAGCATTTTTGATCATGATAAAAAATGTAATATAAAAAGGAGTGAAAACATGGAAGTTGTAAAAGTTATCGAAATCCTTGCAGAATCAGAATTAGGCTGGGAAGCTGCGACACAAGAAGCAGTTGCAGAGGTGGCAAAAACAGTCAAAAACATACAAAGTGTATATATAAAAGAATTCCAGGCTATTGTTCAAAACGATAAGATCACCACCTATCGTGTCAATGCCAAGATATCATTTATAGTAGGGGAAAAGCAATAAGTAGATATGGCATAGCGGACAAGGATTATTTTAAGTAATCGAAGAGTAAATCTATTTGTCCGTAGCATCGATATATGAACATGGTAGTGTAGAAGGACATTATTTAAAACTGATAATGTTTAATAAGTTACCGTAAGGTTATTGTAGGAAAAAAGAAAATAAAAAAGAAAGCTTCTTTTCATGATATTATTAGTTTACTAAGACTATAAAATCGGAAGAGGTGCTTTCTTTTATGTATAACAGTATACCAGCAGTTTAGCTTCAACTAAGTATTACATATCGTGGTGAAATTAGAGAAACTTAGGGGAGAGCTTGCAACACATTTATCGGGACGGTATGTGAACTTTAGGATTATGCCTTTCTCTTTTAAAGAGATGTGCGAAATAAAATGTATTCAGCTAAAGGATGTGAGAGATGAGGGCTTCATGGAATACCTGTACTATGGTGGTATGCCGCAACGGTTCCTTATGCAGTCAGAAGCAGAAACAAAGGTATATCTTCATGATTTATACAATTCAATTGGGCTAAAAGATATTGTTCAGCGCAGTAAGATCGAAGAAGTTGATATTCTAAATCATATTGTTGGATTTTTTGTTAAGTGGAGAATATATTGGCAGCTGATTTGGTAATAGAATCAGTAACACAAAGACAGGAGTGACGTAATGCGCAAAATCATCGTCTATAATTTAATGACATTGGATGGATTTTATGAAGGTAAAGATAGAAATCTGGATTCAGTTTTTGAGTATTTTCATCCAGACTATGCTAATGACGAAAACTTTGACAGGTATAGTGTGGAACGCTTAAGAGCGGTTGATACCTTGTTTTTTTCTGGACGTGATGGTTTTATTGGCTTTCGAGATTATTGGAGTAATAGAGAAAATGATCCTAATACTAGTGAGATTAGGCTTGAGATAGCAAGACTCATTAATCCGATGAAAAAAGTTGTTGTTTCAGATAAACTTGAGATAGATGAATTAGGTGGGTGGTCAAATACGCAGATCATCAAAATAGCTGATACACGTCAGTCGATTATGGCATTAAAACTACAAGAAGGAAATGAAATTTTAATATTTGGCGGACGTACAGTATGGAATGAGTTATTGAGACTTGGCTTAGTAGTTGAGCTTCACTTACATATATTTCCATTAATAGCAGGAGAAGGAACCCCATTATTTAACCATCGACCAACAGCTCGGCTTAAACTTACGTCATCACGTACCTTTGAAAACTCTGGAAACATACTTGCTACTTATTCGCTAGATTATGATTTGTAAAACAATCTGAGCAAAAAGTTCTAAATATTTCACAATTTTTCTGGTTACTTTATTACATTGTCTCTCCTTAAACCTTTGAATGATACGGGAATGATAGAGCTGTTTAAATAGATGGTTAAATAGCTTGAAAAATAAATCGAGGTGTTATTGACAAGGGTATTTTGAGTGATATACTGAATGTAGAAACAATAGTTAAGGGAGTAACTGACTTATTCAAAGAATAGGTATTAAAGTCGTCAATACGGATAATATCCCGGCTTTAGTGGCACATGCTTAGTGAGACTTAATAATCAAAATAGATTATTAGGTCTATTTTTATATTTTTTTTGGTTTAAGAAAGAGGTAATGTATGACATATGTTTTATTGTTAGTAGGATTTGTATTATTAGTTAAAGGCGCAGATTATTTCGTAAGTGGTGCGTCGGGAGTGGCAAAAAAATTAAGAGTGCCAGCACTTCTCATTGGTTTGACGATAGTTGCTTTTGGAACGTCTGCACCAGAGGCAGCAGTGAGTATATCGGCTGCCATTAAGGGAAATAATGGTATAGCAATGGGCAATGTACTAGGAAGTAATTTATTCAATATGACTTTTATTATTGGTTTATCAGCATTATTTTATCCATTGGTAGTTGAAAAACAAACGGTTAAAAAAGAAATTCCAATTATGTTGCTCTCGGCATTAGCGTTAGCTGCAATTAGTGCTGATACCTATTTAACTCAATCGAAGGTTGCTATGTCTCTGGATAGAGGAGACGGTATTGTATTATTACTGTTTTTTTCTGTATTCATATATTATATTTTCGAGGTTGCTAAGAATAGTCGCGAAACGATGGCTATTGAAGATGTTATGATGAAGGCAGAATCAACTAAGATGATCATATATACCGTTGGTGGTGTAACAGCAATAATTATTGGAGGAAATATGGTTGTGAACAGTGCGACTGAGATTGCACGAAGCTTTGGTCTTAGTGAAACGGTGATAGGACTAACAATTGTGGCAATAGGAACGTCATTACCTGAGCTTGTAACAAGTGTTGTAGCTTCGATTAAAAAGCAGCCTGATATAGCGGTTGGGAATATTGTCGGCAGTAATATATTTAATGTTTTGTTCATTTTAGGTGTATCAGCTGTGATTAGCCCATTAAGTATTGATGGATCACTTATTGTGGAACTGATGTTAAATGTATTGATAACAATATTTTTTCTTGGATTTTCAAGAACAAAGCATACTATTAGCAAGATTGAAGGCGTAGTACTGCTTTGTGCCTATGTAGCATATGTTCTCTATCTTTTGAGCAGTGTTTTATGACAAATGAATAAGACTACTATATTTATTTAGAAAAAATTAAATATTTATCATGAAGGGATTTCATATTTTTACCCTCCATACCCCATCCGTCTCATATATGCTTAAGTTCTATACACCCCATGTTGAAAGTATTTGTCTTTTAAAGCGTTGTAAATAGAGGGTTTAAGCCAATTTTGGTATGTATCAGGTGTAAGAACATGTTAGCGTATAAATTGGGTTTTAGTAATAGAAAAGCAATCACATAAACATTCCAGACATTCGACCGCGTTCGAATGTCTGCTTTTATTTGAATTTGTTTAATTTATAATTCAAAAGAATGACTTGACTACTATTCATAAAAATAATCATAAAAATAATTGTATCATTAGTACCCCTCCCAGACGATTGTATGTGCGCAGTCAGATATCTAAACGGGTTTATTGAATTTTAGTTTTAGCACGTTTTTCTTTACACACAAAAAATAACGTGCTAAAATTAAAATAAAATAATTTTAATAGTGTCACGTTATTATCTAAATATCAAGAATAACGTGATATAAATGAAACGAGGCGAGACAATGGAAGTCTATAATCAACTGGCAAAATATCCGGTGTTTACAATTACTGAGGTGGAAGAGATGACTGGGAATACCAATACTGCCTACTCTCTTTTGGATCGATTAATTAAAAAGGACATGATAAAAAAGGTTCGGAAGAATATTTATTCGGCAGTCAATCCGGTAACGGGACAAATTGTAGCTACACGATATCAAATTGCCTGTGCAGTAACGGACACTGCCTATATATCTCACCATAGTGCTTTTGAATATTATGGACTTGCAAATCAGGTGTTCTACGAGGTCTACATTTCTTCACAGTCAAAATTCAACACATTTGAGTATGAGCATGTGACTTATAAATATGTTGCTTCAAGAATGCAAGAGGGAATTGTAGAAGCAAAGAATACAACCGGTGTTCGGATTACAGACTTGGAAAGAACCGTGATCGATAGCATTCGTGACTTTAATAAAATTGGTGGGTTCGAGGAGCTTCTGAATTGTCTTGAGGGAATCCACTATCTAGATGAAGAAAAGCTTCTTAGGTACTTAGAGATCTATAACACTCAAGGTCTTTATCAGCGAGTAGGCTATCTGCTTCAACATTATCAAAAAGAAATGCAGTTATCAAATGATTTTATAAAGTACTCCAAAGAAAAAATTGGGAAAAGCAGACGGTATTTGCTGAATGATGCCAATCAGCAGAATTTTTATAACAGCGAGTGGAAATTGATGATACCGGAAGGCTTATTTGAAATAACAGAACAAGGTGGTGATCTTCTTGTCTAGGTATGACATTATTTATCTTGGTAAAAAAGCAGAAGAATTGGGTTTTGTAAGAGATACTCTTGAGAAGGTAACAAGGCTTGCAGATGTTTTAGAATATCTGAATACAAATCCGATTCTTAAAGAAAGCCTTGCACTAAAAGGTGGTACAGCAATTAACCTGACAATTTTTAATTTACCCCGACTTTCTGTAGATATCGACATGGACTATATGATCAACAATAGCCGAGAAGAAATGCTTGAGCACCGTGAGTTGATAAACGGTATGATTGATAGATACATGCTGTCCCAAGGGTATACAAAAAATGAAAAAACAAAGAATCCTCACAGTCTGGATTCATGGGTATATGACTACATTGGGACAAGCGGAAATAAAGATAATATAAAGATTGAAATCAACTATTCTCTGCGTGCTCATTTATTACCAGCAGAAGAAAGACCAATTATCACTGAATATTTTTCAATTGAAAATAGGGTTAAGACCCTTTCTCCAATTGAGATTTATGGAAGTAAAATCAATGCATTGCTGAGTAGGGCTGCAGCAAGAGACTTATATGATGCAAGGAATATGATTTACTTTAAATTCTTTGATGAAACGGAAGAAGAGCTTCTTAGAAAGACTGTAGTCTTTTATGCAGCAATATCAGCGAAAGAGATTAACAAGACCTTTGATACCAAAGCAATAGATTCTATCACAAAACAAAAAATAAAGACGGATCTCTTGCCAGTGATAAAGAGAAAAGATGATTTTGAATTGGAAACAGCAAAGAAAATGGTAAAAGCGTATGTTGCTGATTTAATGGTTCTTACAAAAGATGAGAAACGGTTTCTAGAAAAATTTGAAAACGGTGAATATATTCCGGAGCTATTATTTGAAGACGAAACAATTTTAACTCGAATCAAAAATCATCCAATGGCTTTATGGAAAATGAGACGATAATGTTGAATTCTTGTCGGCTGATATATAAATAAAGGTTTGATAGACGGTGAACTCCTGTGGAAAAAAAGGATAAAATTATAAGTGAATTACAAAAAAAAATACTTCTTCTAGAGTCGAAAGTTGAATATTTGCAAGGGATTTTGCTGGACGCAAATATCCCTTATGAAGTGAGCATTAATAGTGAAACAAGTATTAGTAGTGCTGACAATGATATTGATCAAGGGGCTCGCATTATAAAGGAAGAAATAACAAAGAGTCATTTCAAATTCTTCTATTCCATGTTCAAAGGCAGAACGGACGTGTATAGCAAGCGCGGGAGTAAACCGAACCCCAAAACAGGAAAAACCGGTTATTATACTCAGTGTTGGAATTTTTGGAAAGATGGTATATGTCCTAAAAAGAGCGGAAAAAAGATAAAATGTGGTGAGTGTAGCAATCAAAATTACAAGCAACTTAGAGGCGAAGTTATTATGCAGCATCTGATTGGTGAGAAAGAAGATTGCTCCGATGTCATAGGATTATATCCTATATTGCAGGATGAAACTTGTAATTTTCTCGTTTTTGATTTTGACAATCATGATGAAAAGAGTAAGTTCGACGATTTTGCCAATACAGATGATGAATGGATTGATGAAGTGAATGCAATGCGATCAATCTGTAAGTTCAATGATGTGAGTGTCTTGGTTGAGCGATCGAGATCAGGCAAAGGTGCACATCTTTGGTTGTTTTTTGAGCAGCCTATTCCTGCAGCTACTGCAAGAAAATTCGGAACGGCATTACTTACTAAAGGAGCAGAGTCCGTAAATCAAAAAAGTTTTAAATCCTATGACCGAATGCTTCCAGCACAAGATCATATGCCAGAAGGTGGACTTGGAAACCTTATTGCACTGCCTTTACAAGGACGGGCACTTAGAAGTGGGAATAGTGCTTTTATCGATGAACACTGGAATGCATATCCTGATCAGTGGAAGGTACTGAGGTCAGCAAGCAAAATAACAAAAGCTTTTATTGAAGAAAAAATAAGTGAATGGTCTGCCGATGGTTTGCTGGGATTGCTCGCTGAAGATATGAGCGGAACGGCAGAAAAAAGTGACAATAGCATATCTAAGCCTTGGGAAAAGAAAAAGAAAAACTTTGAACTCGCGGATGTAGATGGTACATTGGATATTACAATGGCCAATCAGATCTATATTGATACGGGGAATGTAAAACCAAGGTTACAGAATCAAATCAGAAGATTGGCTGCTTTTAGTAATCCGGAGTACTATAAAAATCAAGCCATGGGATTTGGGACAAGAGGAACGGCAAGAATTATATCGTGTAGCCGAGATCTTAATCAGTATCTTTGTATACCCCGTGGCTGCGAAGAAAGATTGGTCGAAAAACTTGAAGAGTCAGGCATAGCGTATAAAAAGACAGACCGCAGGCAAAATGGCAGAAAAATAGCGGTTACTTTTATTGGTGAACTTCGCCAAGAACAAAAGGAGGCTTCCGAAGAAATCCTAAATCACGATATAGGAATTTTAGGAGCGGCAACTGCCTTTGGGAAAACCGCAGTCGGTGCCTATTTGATTGCAGCCCGTAAAGTCAATACATTAGTTTTAGTTCATAATAGAGAAATCATGAATAACTGGGTAGAGGACTTTGAAAAGTTCCTGATTGTTCATGAAGAACCACCGGAATATAAAACAGCTACCGGTAGAATAAAAAAGAGGAAAAGTGTTATTGGACGTATGTATGCCGGGCATAACTCTGTGACAGGAATTATCGATGTTGTCATGATTTCATCCCTGGGCAAGAATGGAGAGATTAATCAACTGGTAAAAGACTACGGTCTTGTCATAATGGACGAATGTCATCACGGAGCTTCACAAACAGCAGAAGAAGTATTGAATGAAGTGAATGCGAAATATGTTTATGGACTTACAGCAACCCCAAAACGTGATGACGGTCAGGAGCCCAAAATATTTATGCAGTTTGGACCGATACGTTATCGTTATACGGCTAAAGATAGAGCGAAAGAACAAGGAATTGAACATTTTGTATATCCAAGATTTACGAGACTTGTTCATCCTGACGGCGAAACGATTAAAATAAATGATGCCTATAAATTGGCAAGAGAAAGTGATATCAGAAATAAGCAGATAGTTGCTGATGTTTCAAAATGCTTGGAAAAGCGAAGAACACCAATAGTATTGACGAAATTCAAAGAACATGCCGCTGTACTATTTGATATGCTAAAAGACAGCACTGATCATATTTTTCTTTTGCAAGGTGGTAAAAGAGCTAAAGAAAGAGACCTGATCAGACAACATATGAAAGAAGTTCCCGAAAACGAAACGATTATTCTTGTTGCTATCGGACAATATATTGGTGAAGGTTTTAATTACCCTAGATTGGATACTATGATGTTGACAACGCCAATCGCTTGGGAAGGTGATGTGGAACAATATGCCGGAAGGCTTCATAGGGACTTTGAAGGGAAACAGGAAGTTATTATTTATGACTATGTGGATTCACATATTCGTGTACTTGAAAAAATGTATCACAAGCGACTTAGAGCTTATAAGAAGATTGGTTATGAAATATGCATGGCCTTGATAGATAAAAAGCAAAGTGCTAATGCAATATATGATAAGAAATCGTATCAGGAAGTCTATTTAAAGGATTTAATGGAATCAAATAAAAATGTGATCATTTCCAGCCCTGGAATCAACGAGAGAAAAGTGAAGCAATTGATTGCTTTGATACAGAAAAGACAAGAAGCAGGCATATCAGTTATGGTTCTAACCTTATCTCCAGGTAGTTATCCTGAAAAAAGAATTGATAAGACAAGAGAATTAATAAGGCAACTCGTAGAAGTTGGTATCAAAATTATAGAACGGTCAGTGATGCACGAGCATTACGCTGTCATTGATGAAGAGATTGTGTGGTATGGTAGTATGAATCTGCTCTCAAGAGAAAAAGAAGATGACAATTTAATGCGAGTGCTCAGCAGGGAAATTGCACAAGAGCTAAGGGAAATCTCGTTTCAGAAAGAAGAAAAGGCATATTACGATGAAAATTAAACTGAAAGATGTTCTAGAGGCATTGGATTTTATGAATGACGAAGAAGATGTTGCGTTAAGAAAGGAATCGGTTTTCTGTGTTTTTACCTATGCATCTTTCTAATGATAAGTATAGTGCTTTCATTACTAGAATATATTATATTTATACCCATGATACCCTATCCGTCTCATATTTTCTTAACCCCTATACACCCCATGTGGAGACGGTCTCGCAGTTAGTTTTGAAGAAATAGTTAGTTTCTAAGCTAATACTTTAAAAAGTTCTTTCAAAGTCTTGATGAATACATGTTTCTTTAAGATTAGCATTCAATACGTTGAATTTAGGTAGAATAATGAATGCGTTAATTTTTATTTTATATAGCCTAACTTTCAAAAATCAATTATAATTCAAATGAGGTGCTAATATGGACAATAAAACTAAGATAGAACAGCTTTTGGAACACTCAAAAAAAATTGCCAACCAAAATCCACAAGAATCCTATGATCATGCAAAGAGCGCACTGGAGCTTTCAAAAGCGACCCATCAACCGTTATCATATGCCTACTCACTTTTTCATATGGCTTATGCCTGTAGAGTCATGTCCGACTATTCCCGTGGACTGGAACTTGCGTTTCAAGCTCTGGAAATCTTCGAAAAATATGACAATGCCAAGGGGATTTTAAAAGTCAGCAATATCATCGGAATAATATACTTTTACTTTGGTGCTTTCACAGACGCTCTGGATTATTTCATGTCTTCCGTTTCCAAAATTGAAAAAGATTCTGATGCAAATCTTGAATCTTCTCTTTACAACAATATCGGTGAAATCTACAGAATGGCAGAGGATTATCCAAATGCTCTAATGTATTATGAAAAAGGTGTTGAAATCTGCGAAACCCATTCGCTTGAGTCCAACAAAGCTGTAATCCATCTCAATATCGGTGAAATATATCACCTTCAAGAAAAATATGAAGCTTCTTATGATGAACTGATGAAATCTTACACGATTGTCATGAAGTTTAACGATATGATCAATCAAGGGGAAGCTGAAACCAAGCTCGGCCGCGCCATGCAGATGAAAGGTGATTACGTGGCTGCCGATCGTTATTATAAGTCAGCACTCGATAAAATAACCCGTGTAAACAATAAATTTTATTTGGTGGAACTGCTTATGGAAATGGCAAAGTTCAATGAACACACAGGTAAAAATCCATTGAACAACTGGAATGAAGCACTTGAATATGCCATCAACAACAAGCTCGACAACAAAGTATGTACAATTTACAAATCACTTTCGAAATATTATGAAAGCAACTTTATGTATGAAAAAGCACTCACCTACCATAAGGCTTATCACGTCAAAGAAAAAGAAATCGATGCCGTCAACCTTTCCAAACGCCTCGAAATCTTATCCGTCGAATTCCAGTATTTTAAAGAAAAGGAACGTACTAAAAAAATTGAACTTTTAACCAATAAACTTGAAGAGGATGTTAAAATCGCCAACGAGGAATTGAATCATTTGATGGCCATTAATACCATACTTCAAAAAGAGACTTTGATCGATGAATTGACTCAGATTTACAACCGTAGAGGACTCGATAGGATTTTCATCAACCAAATTAATGAAACCGGTTCTCTCACAGGTGTGATCCTATTTATCGACATCGACCATTTCAAGACTTACAATGACACTTTTGGACATATACAAGGGGACGTTTGTCTGAAGGCCCTGTCCGAAAACATCAAAGCTATTGTTGGAGACAAAGGATTTGTAGGGCGTTATGGTGGTGAGGAGTTTCTTTGTTTCATCCGCGTCAACTCTTGGCAGGAGGCTTCCATTATTGCAGAAAAACTAAGAACTGTAATCGAGTCATTGTCCATCCCTTCTTCGGAGGAACTTTCTCCTACAAAAGTCACAATAAGTGTCGGTGGGTGTTTTGGACGTATTGATTCAACCAATCTTAAGCATTGTACAAGCCTTGCCGATCAGGAACTGTATAAAGCCAAAGACAATGGACGTAACAAAGTATTTGTCATCACACTAGGTTAAAGCCGCGGGATTTCCCGTGGCTTTTGTTCTTTACCATGTAATAGACTTGACCATATGACTATGAATTAAAATAATTTCAGCGGCGTATTTCCATCATATTTAATGATGGGAATATACCTTTTTTAGAGGTTATACCAGAATGTAGTCTGAAATGGAAAACTGACTAACTTGTTTTTTATATTGTTCTCATCAGTGATTAAGTGCGGTGAGTGTGGTGGTGTATGGTATGGTTCAAAGGTATGGCATTCAACAGATAAGTACTGTAAGGTCATATACCGCTTTAACCATAAGTTCGATGGTGACAAGAAGTGCAGCACACCTCATTTGACAGAGGATGAGATAAAAAAGCGATTCATACAGGCCGCTAAAGAATTGCTTTCTAAGAAAGATGAGTTGATAGAGAATACAAAGATCATGATGGGATCCTTCTGTAGCACAACAGAAATGGAAAGACAACAAAGAAACCTTGTTGATGAAATGGATATTTTAGTTTCTAGAACCCAGCGGTACAGACAGAAAAAACTAAAAGAAGCAATGTTATTATAGGCGCAAATGGAGTACAAAGAAAAAGTAAAAATATAGTTCGAAACAGTAAATTTTGAAAATAGCCTAATTGAAAATTGTAGCTCGAGAAGACAATATTGATATAGAACCTTTATAAACACTAGGTTTATTATGTTTTATGAAAGTGCGAAATAGCTCAATAATTTCACGTTGAGTTTGTGGTGTTGATGACAAAGGGTTAAAATGAATCCTTTCGATTTATAAAAGATATCGTTTGATATATATATAGAAGAGAAGCGAATAACTTGATACGAATAAGATGGAGGAGAAAATCATGGATAATGAAAGCATCATGTCTTGTATTTTGGATAGCATACCATATCCGATTGTATTTGTAGATTGCAACCATATAATAATTTAATTCAGTTACAATAGGAAATGCTGATAAAGGACTTGACGTATTTTTTTGATATGCAGTTTATGAATGTATGGACTGACGTTCAGTATATTTTTTGCAACCTTCTAGGGATTAACGCAGTCTTATCCCTTGATAAAGCAGTTCAAGCTTTAGATATGAATTTTACCGGCAGTCAACATAGTGCTTTAAGCGACGCAATGAATACAGCAAAATTATACCTGATGGTTCAGAATAAAGAAGCGTTTGACAAAGTCATGCAACCTATAAAGGAAATGATGGAACCTAGTGAGCCGATTGGAACACAACTAGGAAGTGTTTTCAACCTAGAGATGTTTGATTTTAATGATAATTAGAATAGATGTAATGAAAATGTCTATAAAGGAGAAATAAAAACAAACGGAGGAGAGAAGATGAAACTTAAAACAAAATCATGGATCAACGCAATTTTATTGGTGTTCACATTAATCGTAAATGCAATGGGTGCCATGGGAATCATAAACGGTCTTTCTCAAAAGGAAGTCTCCGATATGTATCCAACGTTAATCACACCAGCACCTTCAACTTTTAGCATTTGGAGCGTTATTTATACATTCTTAATCATTTCTATCATTGTGATGATTTTAAAGAATAAAGATGCCTACTATGAGCAAGCAATTAATGAAATCAGTTTTTTATTCTGGTTGTCATGTGCTTTAAATATAGTGTGGATTGTTAGTTTCTCATATAATTTAATCGGATTATCTACAATTTTCATATTTGCATTCTTGATCATCATGGTTTTAATCGTAGAGCGCATTGGGAAAATTCAGACGAAAAACCATTTTTTGTTACCGATTACTTTTGGATTGTATTCGGGATGGCTTTTTATAGCAACAGTTGTAAATATAGCAGCCTGGCTTGTGAAAATTGAATGGGGGAGATTTGGAATTTCTGAAGAAATATGGAGTTCTGTCATTCTTTTAGTTGTAATTGGGTTGACACTCATGGTTTTACTAAAAACAAAAAATGCAATATTCCCTATTCCGATTGCTTGGGCATACTTTGGAATCCATAATAATTTAATAGCACTAGAAGGTTTCCAAGGAAAATACAATTTATTACCAAATGTTGCTTTAATAGGAATTGTCCTTTTGATTGGCGTATCAGCGATTCAATTCTATAAAAACAAATATATGGTTATGCCAAAGCTGTAGATTAGAAGAAATTGGTTTAATTCATATCTTGCCAAGTAGCAGACTCTGTTCTCAAAATATAGGTAATAGTTTCAGAGAAAAAATTCTCCTAATAAGTGTTGATTATTCGATTCTATGTGCTAATCATATGGTTATGTTCCCGTAAACAACCCTTTCTAAAAACTGAGCTTGAAAGATTGAAGTTGATAGTTATCCAGTCCTCTTAACAAAAGTGGAGAAGGTATCACAAATTATTAAGAAGCAAATAAAACTGTCTGCGACCACATCTCCACCCACATTGAGACTTGCCTTTTACTAAAACGTTCATTATAAAGAAGAATTGAATATGATTTTAAGTTAGAGAGCAGATATTTTAATCTGCTCCTTTAATCTGCATACCGGATTGTTAATCTGCATATTTCGTGCTATAATTTATGCAGAATAATGAAAGGAGGGGTATAATGAGAAAGTTCGATTATGAGCATATCGATCAGATGTTATTTGATAAAGAAATTGTTGCTTTATTGACTGAATTACATGAATTTCGTGGTAAACAAGAATTATATATGGAATCCTATCCAGATGTTCTAGAAGCTATGGTTAAAGTTGCGAAAATTCAAAGTACCGGAGCTTCGAATAGAATTGAAGGTATATATACCTCGGAAAAAAGATTGGGTGATTTAGTTACAGAAAAGGCAGAACCTATGAATCGAAATGAAGAAGAAATTGCTGGTTACAGAGAAGTGCTGAATACAATTCATGAAAATTTTGACTACATAGTTCCAAGATCTAATGTGGTATTGCAGCTGCATAGAGATTTATATATGTATAATTCTGGCTCGGTTGGGGGCAATTATAAAAATGCAGATAACATCATAGAAGAAGAAAATGAATTAGGTGAAAAAAGCATACGTTTTGTTCCGGTACCAGCCTATTTAACAAAGGAAACGATGGAAATCGTATGTGATCATTTAGTTAATACACTAAAAAAAGGTAATGTAGATCCATTAATATTGATGCCTGTATTTATATTGGATTTCTTATGCATTCATCCTTTTAATGATGGAAATGGAAGAATGAGCCGGTTGTTGACATTATTATTGATGTACCAAAACACTTATATTGTAGGGAAGTATATAAGTGTTGAAATGATGATTGAAAAAACTAAAGAAAGTTATTATGAAACGTTAAGAATAAGCTCAATAGGATGGCATGAAAATGCAAATGATTATAAACCGTTTGTAAAATATTATCTTGGAGTTTTATTGGCAGCGTATAGGGAATTTTCATCAAGAGTGGAAACACTTAGAAATCAAAATCTATCCAAGTCTGAAAGAGTAAAGCATGTATTTGATACTAAGATAGGGAAAATCAGTAAATCAGATGTTTCTAAGCTTTGTCCGGACATAAGTGTTACAACAATAGAAAAGGCATTAGCGGAATTGTTGAAAGAAGGATATATCGTAAAAGTGGGTGGTGGAAGAAGTACGGCTTATATTGTCAAAAACTGATATAAACTGCATATTATTTCACTATATAATGCAGTTTGAGTGAATGATATGCAGAAAAAGTATCTGCGACCAAGTTTCCACACATGTGGAATCGGTTTTGAGACTGATAAAATTATAGATAAACAGCATTAGTGACTGAATATTGCAGAGAAGACATTAATTATCGAAGAAGATAGTATAAAACCCAGTTAAGTTTATCAGTTAACTGGGTTTTTGAACGAATTTAAGTAAGTCATATTATACTTCACATTTAATTAGAGATTACCTTAATTATAACATTTGTTTTGATGAAGTTATAGTTAGTTCAAGTACACGTGTTAAGAAAGAAAATTTTTCTTTCATATGATCAAACTCTTTACCTGATTCAATAAATTTAGCCGTTCCTTCAACAATAAATCCTGTTCCTGGATAATCTTTATATCCAAGTACATCCTTGGAACCAAGTGACATTTTGAATTGAGGATTGATATCAAAATTCTTTTCTGTTTTTCTCATTGCATATGCAGGTATTAGAATTCTACCATCTTCAGTTACAACAATATATGAGTTCCATGTGTTGACAAGGTGGGGGTCACTATTTCCCCAACTCACGATAGATACAACGCCTTCTTTGTTTAATACTTCCATAAATTTTTTTGTTAACATTTCATACCTCCTAGATATTATAGACAAGTGTTATCTCTAATAATATAACTTAAAAATTCAATCATGTCAAGAAATTCCGGATAGATATTATCTTTAATATCTATTATATCTTGAGTTTTGACAAAAGGTACGGTATTATAGGTATATTAAAGGAGGAATTTTATGCAATATTCCGTTGGTGTCGAATACGCCTTACATTGTTTACTTCATTTAGCAGAGAACTCTAAAATAGGTAATATTGGTATTAAAGAGTTAGCAAGTTATCAAGGTGTATCAGAAACGTATTTATCAAAAATATTCACAAAATTAAAAAAAGCAGGTATTCTAATATCTATCACAGGAGTAAAAGGCGGATATGAGTTGGCTAAACTACCAGATGATATATCATTTTGGGATGTGGTTGAGGCAGTTGAAGGAAGTAGTTATAATTTTCAGTGTCATGAAATTAGGCAACGTGAAATTATCCTAGATCAGAGTAATTTACCAGAGTCATATGAGAAATGTCCATGTCTTATAAAAACTGTGATGACAGAAGCAGAAGAGTTAATGCGTGATAGTTTAAGAAAAAAAAGTATTAGCTGGCTACAAAAGGAAGTAAGTAAAAAGATGTCTAAAGAATTATCTGATAAAAAGACAGAGTGGTTTGAGAAGTAATTTATAGTTAATATAAATTAAAGTTTGATTGTCGTTATAAAGACGTTTTATAAGGCAATATATAGAGCCGATAAACTAAAAATTGTCATTGTATAAAGAGCTATTTTCTCTGACTTTTGTCAGAGGCAAGCTACCTAGAAGTTAAACTTTGCATTCTGCAAAGTGCTTCTAGTCCCTTGCTTCGCAAGAAGAATCAAAAGAGTTTATCATCAAAAATCAAAGAAATACAAAAAAATGAATAAATAGTTTTTACACAAGCCCTCTATTTCAACATATGAATAGAGGGCTTTTTGTACTTGAAATTATTTAAAATATGCAAAAAAAACTTGGACAACACCCCTTTGTTTTGTCTTTAGAAGAAGAGAGGTGTTGTTTTATGCATAAAAGTGCGTCACTTACGCTCTTAAATCGGCTTAATACGTGAGAAGACTAATGTCATTTTAAAAATGTAATACAAAGAGCAAGGGTTAGAAATATTACAGTTTCATTACAAAATGGCAAAAAGTTCGTCCACCTACCCCTGTTTTTCGGCTTATAAGTAGGGGGAACTTTTTGTAACCGATTAATTAGCAAAATAAGGAGTGTGATGATATGAGATTTTTAAACACGGAACATGAAAACAAGTTAATGAAGTTAATTCATAGGGATGGGACACATCCTAGGGATAAAGAAAGAATTTCTCTTTTCTATATCCTGTCAGGTAATGATGATTTGTTCGTAAAATCCGGCTTTATCTATGATTTTCGAAATCACCAGATTGAACCCGAGTATTTGGCTGATGGCAGTGTTGACTTTTGCAGTAGTTCCAGAGCATTGATTAGACTTGGCTATAATTTGTACAACGGTTACCAAGATGATACGACCCCATTAGATATACTATCCGGTTTAGATGCTGATAATTATCTATTGGCACATGAAAGTCTTGACATCCGATTGGGTTTTTCAAAGCAAGTACAATCGGCACTGGACGATAACGAACTGGCATTATGAAAGGACGGTGTAGCTTATGAGAGATGAATTTATTGGATTTAAAGTAACTCATCAGGAAAATGAGAGAATAAGAAAAAAGGCAGATAAGGCGCATCTAAAACTATCTGAATATGTTCGAGCATCTGCAATGGGAAAAGATATCAAAGTCGTTGATGGATTACGTGAGATGATTACAGAACTTAATGCCATTGGTAACAACCTGAATCAGCTGACCGTTATGCTTCGAGTAGGGCATATTCATAATCCTAATCTTGAGCACATCAAGAAGCAGTTTATAGAGTTTGTAGATTCTGCTAAGTCAGCTCTGGAAGGTAAGTGATCTAATGGCAATTATTAAAATGCAAAGTGTAAAGACAGGTAAACCATACGGTCTAAAAGCGGTTCTGGATTATATCCAGAACCCTGATAAAACTAAAAATGGACAGTTGATTTCAGCGAAAGATTGCTTGCTGGAAAGTGCCTACCAACAAATGCACCTAGTAAAGCAGGAATATCAGCAGATGCAAGGCCGACAGTATGTCCATATTATTCAGTCCTTTAGTCTGTCGGATGAACTGACCGGCAAGACTGCCCATGAAATAGGGCAAAAACTGTTAGCAACATTTGAGGGCTTTCAGGGTGTAATAGCAACCCATACAGATCGGCAGCATATCCATAATCACATAATACTGAATTCAGTAAACTATAAGACCGGTCTTAAATGGCAGCAGTCAAAGAAAGACATTCAGTTGCTAAAAGACAAATCAGATCAGTTGTGTCATGATTATGGCTTGTCCGTCATAGAAAAAGGCAAAGGATGGAAAAGCTATGGTGAAAATCAAGCGAATCTTTCTGGTGGAAGTTGGAAGAGAATTTTAGCTGAAACGGTTGCTGAAGCTATTGGAAAAAGCAATACCAGAGAAGAATTCATCCATTATCTCAATAACAATGGTATTGAAGCAAATTTTCTTTCAAACAAGGTTTTATTTATATTAGAAGGCGGCAAGAAGTGTGGCAGTGACAAGTTGCTGGCTTATGGTGATTTTACAAAAGAAAACATGAATAATGTCATTCAGTATAATGACTTGACCTTCAGGGATGCTCTCAATAACCCAAGATTGATGTATGAGGCGTTACAACTTGCGGCTGATCTACTGGATTATGAGGATAAAAGTGATTTTGAAAGAAAGTACCTTCATCATATACCACTATCAGCACTAGAAGGTGAAGCGCTGAAAAAAGCCATCAAAGAACTGAAAAAGGGTGGTGTTTACACACCAAATAAAACAGTATCGGATAATCATAAGACCAACAAACAAACATATTTACTAATGACCATAGCAACCACATTGGAGGTGTTGCTAGAAGAAAAAAGTCGCGAAAGGCAGTATGAATTGTTTAGACAACAATATATCGATGAAGAAGAATTAGAAATGTAGGAAAGGAGGTCGCAAGATGGAGCATTTAGATAATCAACAACCTATTAAAACTAAAGATAACGAAGGATCAACAAAGCAAAGTGAAATTAAGATTGAAAATAATCTCTATCTTGTGACTTCACATTATTCAGGGACTAGCACCCTTGAAGAATCAATACTTCACGCCATTAATCATGAAGTAATGAATACTGAAACTCATAAAACAGATGAAAAACCGTCCCGTAAAGGTTATAATGGTAACAGCAATATTTACAGTCGCTGATATTGCTGTTGGAAAGGATTTATATGCAATTAGAATATAGAAATTTACAACAAGACTATGCAGCGGCAGTTTATTGTAGGTTATCTAGAGACGACGGGACGGAAAGCGAAAGTAACAGTATTCAGACACAAAAGCAAATGTTAAGAAGATATGCCAGTGAGAATGGCTTTTCGATCTATGACGAGTATGTAGATGACGGTTACAGTGGTACAACCTTTGAAAGACCGGAATTCAAGCGTATGATGCATGATATAGAGCAAGGGCGCGTTAATGTCATACTAACCAAGGATTTATCAAGGCTTGGTAGAAATAATGCACTGATAGCCCATTACACGGAAATCTTCTTTCCAGAAAATGATGTAAGGTACATTGCTGTCAACGACGGTATTGATACTTTTTGTGGCGATAATGAGATTATGCCCTTTAAAAGTATTGTGAATGAGTACTATGCCAAGGATATCTCCAAGAAGATACGGTCTTCTTTTGTGACTAAATCACAGAATGGAGAATTCATTGGTAGTAAACCGCCCTATGGTTACCAGAAAGACCCAGAAAATAAGAATCGACTGATTCCAGATGAAATTACTTCTGTTCATGCTAAAGCAATCTTTGAAATGATTGTATCAGGTCATAGTCCTTATTCCGTAACCAAGTATTTCTTGAAGAATAAGGTATTAAAGCCAAGATGCTATGATGATATCAAAGAAAGCAGAAAGATTCTTGAGGTACTTGAGAATCCCTATAAGTGGCATGAATCTAGTGTGGTGAAGATTGTGAAGAATCCAGTTTATTTAGGTCATATGGTCAATCATAAAAACGTCACTAGGTCCTACAAGATTAAGAAACGAATTGATATACCCATTGAAAACCAAATCGTTGTAGAGAATACGCATGAACCACTGGTTGATGTCTCAACTTTTGAGATTGCCAATAAAATGGTGAAAGTCAAAAAGAAGAAGGACAAAACCGGTCAGGTACATATTTTCACAGGATTAGTTAAATGTGATACTTGTGGAAAGAGTATGGCCTACACCAATCCAAGGTCAGTGAAGAATCCCCATGCCTTCTACGCTTGTGCCAATGCAAAAAGGAATGGCAAAGATGCCTGTACCTATCATTACACAAGATATGACCACTTGTATGAGCTAGTGTTGCAGGATATCAGGAAGCAAGTGAAATTAGCTCAGCTTGGTGATGAGGCATTTATTCAGTATCTGACAAAAGCCAATCAGCAGAGACAAAACGTCAAGGTCAAGAAGATGACCATGGAAAGAGCCAAAAGTAATAAACGGTTTGCTGAACTTGACCTCATTATCAAAAGGCTTTACGAAGACAACGTATTAGGGAAAATCTCTGATGAACGATTTATGATTTTGACTAAAAGTTATGAAAAAGAGCAAAGTGATTTAAAGGAAACACTTACAAACCTTGATGAGCAATTAGCTGAAATAGAGATTCAGAACCTGAATTCTTACCATTTCACCAAGCTAATCAAGAAGTACACCGAAATCACAGAATTAACTGCTCCACTGCTCAAAGAACTCATAGACAAGGTTGTTATTCATCAATCAGAGATGCGAAATGGACAACGTAAACAAGAAATTGATATCTATTACAGGTTCATCGGCACTATATAGTGCCGTGAATCAGTCTCAAACAACATTCGACTCATGTAGAGACTGTGGTACGACTATGTCGCTCAAACCCCTGATTTTACTGGGTTTGTTGATGATTAGTGAAATGATATAATAGGTGAAAAAAGCATGAAAAGCACCAAAATTAGCTTGAAAATATAAAAAATATAGTAAGACAGGGTATGTGGGAACATATCAAAAAACCCCTGTTTTATAGACGAAAAGACGCAGAAAAAATCATAGATTTTAACTGCGTCTTTTTTGTATCTCGATATAGTAAAAGCTAGATCTAACTAAAACCCATCATCATTCTTTTCTATAAAAGAAGCATCAAATTCACAATCCAAAACTTCTGCGATTGCTTCTAATTCCTTAATCGAAAAATTATCCCTACGTAATTTATTAGCCATATTTTGGTTTGAAGTTTCTAAAAGAGTACTTAGTTTTTTGATTGTCATATTTTTTCTTTTCAATAATAGCCGGATTTGTTTGGACATCGGTTTTTTCATAATCATCACCTTTTTAGGTTGCATTGGCGAGCAGTAACCGAAGGATACGACCAGCCAGGTTGCATTGGCGAGCAGTAACCGAAGGATACGACCAGCCTGAAAAAGACAAGACATTATTTGGTGAATCATTGCAATATAATCCGAAACGGATGAAACATTGATAGGGTTAACTGAATAGTGTATTTTCATAGTAAGACATACCAACGAAAGGAGTTATATAATGAGTAAAGTAATTGGAATAGCTGCACAAAAAGGCGGAGTTGGAAAATCAACGACGTGTAGGAACTTAGCAACTGAACTGGCCAATAGAGGCTACAAGGTTTTGGCAATCGATTGTGACAATTTATCCCGAATTATGGATAAATTGTCTTATCCCGAAGATATTGTTATCCCGATATTTATCTGTAATTGATAATATAAGTATATTAAAACGAAAAAAGGTCGGGATAATAAAACTTCCTATTAGATTTCATTGATTAGCGTTACTATTGATTTAGCGGATCA
>JAGXFY010000047.1:0-6270 GCA_024636985.1 Clostridiales bacterium
CAACGGTATAAAGACCAATGAGCTGACCATCATATCCAAAACCGATGATATACCAAAAGACGTTCTAGCAGCTAGAAAAGACATGTCCGATGACGTCATCAACAAGCTCAAAAAAGCCTTTGTAGAATTTGACAACTACGCAGGTATCGAGACCAAAGTACAAGGTTTCATCGAGAGCCATGACGAGCAATATGATGTCATAAGAAAATTAAACAAATAAATACGGATGCATATGAATTAAAAACCAACACGCCCTTAAAATAAAGGGCGTGTTTTTTGAGTATTCAATAAAGTTGCCATGTATTGTTTGACGAGTATTTTGTCCTAAAGGGTTTGAGAAAACAATGAGATAGCATTGACATGCAAAACTATAAATTATATAATTATAAAGAACTATAAAATATTGGTAATACAGTCAATATACCCTACTAAATGTTAATAAATAGTTCTATATACCTATAAGCAAAATTACGACATAATTCATTAACCGAGGAGGATTACAATGTTTGACATACATTATCATCTCATCCCGAATATCGATGATGGACCGGATACCATAGAATGCGCTATGGCGATGGTGAAGATCAGCTATGACCAAGGGGTAAGAACCATCGTTGCAACCCCACACTTGAACCATCCTGCTGAGCATAGAGGCAATATTGAAGTGAAGCCAGACATTGAAAAAGAATTTGAGACCTTGCGTACCCATATTCAAGAAACCTATTCGGACATGGAAATATATCTTGGCGCAGAAATCTATCTGTCCAAGCAAAACTTGAATCATCTAGACCAAGTCTTGTTTAGAACCTTGAACGATACACATTATATCTTAGTGGAATTTTCCAGAGATCTTACTTTCGAAGAACTGGATCATGCTTTGCAAGAATTAACATTACTGGGCTATCGACCTATTCTGGCCCATGCAGAAGTCTATAAATGCTTCACCAACCATATGGAAGACCTTTTGAAGCTACGTGAACAAGGTATCTTGATTGAATGTAGTGCAGGCAATATTGTAGGATTCCATCAGAAGCCGGATAAGATAAGAGCTGTAGAAATGCTAAGACATGGCTTAGTGGACATCATCGCCAGCAATGGACATAACCTGAGTTTCAACAAACCGGACCTCGCCAAAGCCTATACGTATGTAACAAGGAAATATGGCAAAGAAGAAGCCAAGCGCTTGTTCATAGACAATCCCAAAAAGATGTTAGAAGACGCTATCATAGTACAACCAAGTAGCGTCATCCATACCTCAAAGCCCTTTAAGAAGTCATGGGTCTTGATAGCTTCCTTACTTGCACTGGCAATACTGACACGATGCTCTTAGCATAGATGATATAAAAACCTCCAAAAAATATATTTTGGAGGTTTTTATGGTCTTATGTCTTGTATAATAATTATCCTGTCCTAAAGGGTTTTGAAAATCAACGAGACGATATTGACTTAAAGTACTATTATATATATACTTATAAAAGACTATAAAACACTACTAATTATAGTACAGATTTACTATTGAAATATTATTAATTATCATTTCTTATAGCCATCAGAGCTAAAACAATATGTTGATGATTTATACTTTTATAGATCAAATAACATGAGGGACAACCAATGAGTAGAAAATCAACTCAAGGTTAGGTATAGGGAGAGTATAGCGTAGCACAGTCATGCGTATTTCAAAAAACCATACCCACACCCTAAAATTAAATAAGAAAACCAAGCCAAGCATAAAGGTATACGTTTTTTTGTTATATCGTTATTAAATAAAGGCGTTAATGCAACTCTAAAATTCATTGAATTAATGTAGCATTACATTAGCACACAGAATTGTATTTGGTTTATTTTGAAGGAGCAATAAGGAAGGGGTACATCATGGTTAGAAAGATAAAAAGACAAGTGTTTTTATTAGTAACAGACATCATAGCTGTAAATGGGGCATTTTTACTGGCTTTGTTTCTTCATACCGAAGGCAGTATTCCGATGACAACGATGGTCTCATACCTAGCTGCGGCCCTCATCCTCACCATAGGTAAACTTTTTATCTATAAATATTTTGGTTTATACAACAGTCTATGGGCTTATGCCTCGGTTGAGGAGTTAATAAAAGTCGTCATGGCCGGTATTACTTCAAATACCCTTGGCACCATCTACCTTATTTCTATGGGGGTCAAGTTGTATTTTGGTGTCTACCTCATTGGTGCAATCTTTGAAATTACCATTGTTGGTTTTATACGATTCAGCTATCGATATTTTAGAAGAATCAAGAACAAGTATCCGGTTACTCGTCAAGGGCATAGCAAGAAAATATTGATTATCGGAAGTGGTGCAACCGGATCTCTGATAGCCAGCGAGATCAAAAACCATTCAATAGCTTACGGTCAAGTCATCGGTTTCATTGATGATGAAGAACACAAGCTATATAAAACAGTAGGTGGCGTCAAAGTTCTTGGCAATTATTACGACATCTATAGTGTAGCCCATCGCTTTATGGTTGATGAGATTATTATTGCCCTACCGTCAACAACCACAGCCACCATGAAGCAAATCATAGAGGAATGTAACCGATCAGAAGCTAAGGTTAAGATTGTGCCGGATATCCGCGAGATCATTGATGGCCAAGTATCCCTAAGCAAGATTAGAGATGTAGAGATTGAAGACTTATTAGGACGGGATATCATCAATCTGAATGTGACAGAGGTAGCCAATTATATCGAAGATAAAGTCATCATGGTTACAGGTGGTGGTGGCTCCATAGGTTCAGAACTGTGTAGACAGATTGCCAGATTCCTACCCTCCAAGCTTATTATCCTAGATGTCTACGAGAACAATGCTTATGATATCCAGAATGAACTCCTTAGAGAATACGGTACCGAGTTAAACTTAGATGTCATCATCGCATCGGTCAGAGACCGAGACAACATCTTCGCCATCGTTGAAGAACACGCACCGGATGTGATTTTCCACGCCGCTGCCCACAAGCACGTCCCTTTAATGGAGCGTGCACCCAAAGAAGCCATTAAGAACAATGTCTTCGGCACGAAGAATATGGCAGAAGCCGCTCATGAATTTGGTGTGGAACGGTTCGTCATGGTTTCCACAGACAAAGCAGTCAACCCAACCAACATCATGGGTGCCAGCAAGCGTATCTGTGAGATGATCGTGCAAGGCCTTGCCAAGCAAAGTAAGACGAAATTCACCGCCGTACGTTTCGGTAACGTTCTCGGTAGCAATGGCTCCGTCATTCCACTTTTTAAGAAGCAGATTGAAGCAGGTGGCCCGGTTACCGTCACGCACAAAGAAATCATACGCTACTTCATGACCATCTCGGAAGCGGCACAGCTGGTCATCCAATCCGGTGCCATTGCAAAAGGTGGTGAGATCTTTGTCCTAGATATGGGTGAGCCGGTCAAGATCTATGATCTGGCGGTTGATCTCATAAGACTCTCCGGTCTCAAGCTGAACGAAGACATTAAGATCAAAGTCACAGGACTAAGGCCCGGCGAGAAGTTATATGAAGAACTGCTTATGGATGAAGAAGGGCTAAGAAGTACCAAATACGAGAAGATTCACATTGGTCAACCTATTGATATTAATTATCCTGCGTTAAAAAGTGCCTTAAATGAACTTCTATTCATTCTCAAATCACCTGAAAACGAGACCCTCATAGAGATGGTCCAAGAGATCGTACCAACGTATAGGAACAATTTGGAAGTGAACAATGAAAACAAACATAAAAAAGAATCAGTAGAACGTTATGAGTTGGCCAAAGCATAAAACCTAGTTTTAATGCGCATATGTAGACCCTTGCGTCATATGTGATTAAAAAATAAAAAAAAGAGTATTGGAGAGAAAAATGTTAAACAAAATGAAAAAAGGAATGTCGGTATTACTAACACTTGTATTAGTATTATCTCAGATGACCATGGTAACAGCGGCTGCTTTCGATTATGAGGATCATTGGGCAAATGCAAACATTGAAAAATGGATGGAACTGGGAATCATCAAAGGTTATCCAAGTGGTGCATTCAAGCCGGAAGCATCCATTACCAGAGCTGAATTTGTAACAGTGATTAACAATATATTTCAGCTTGAGGAAAAGACAGACGCTACATTCGCAGATGTAAAAGCAACCGATTGGTTTGAAGATGCAGTTATAATGGCATCCACAGCGGGCATCGTAAGCGGACATAACAACCGTTTTAGACCCGAAGACCGTATCACCCGTCAAGAAGCGGCCATTGTACTTACCAATGCGTTTCAGTTAACAGGTACAGAAGAAGAAGCTTATAGCACCTACACTGATGCATCAGATGTAGCGACTTGGGCAGCAACACAGATGAGCGTCTTAGTTGAAAAAGGCTATATGCAAGGACGTAGCAACAACGAACTAGCACCTATGAGCAACTTGACAAGAGCAGAAGCGGTTACATTACTCAGTAATATTGCAGGCGAACTGATTACTGAATCCGGAACAGTAGCCGACATGACTTATGAAGGCAACGTTGTTGTCAACACAACAGGCGTTATCCTAAAAGACACAACCATCAATGGCAATCTATACATCGCACAAGGTGTAGCGGATGGTGAAGTAGACCTAGATAACGTTAAAGTCCTCGGAGAACTTGTAGCTTTTGGTGGTGGAGAGAATACCATTACCTTAACCAACACAGAAGTAGGCACGCTTCGTGTCATCAAGCACAACGGAAAAATCCGTATATTAGCAATCGGTAACACGAAAGTGGACCAAGTAGATATGCATTCCGGTGGTAAGTTACAAGAAGACGGATTATTAACCGGTAAAGGCTTTGGCAACGTTGAAATCTACACTGTAAGACCTGGAGAAACCTTAACACTAGAAGGTGATTTTGAAACATTAACACTAAATACGCCAGTAAAAAATCTATCAATCAGTGAAGGTACAGTAGGTACACTGGACATCAAGAAAAATGCAGAAGGTTCAGAGATCAATATCGATTCAACCGGTAAGGTTGGAACTTTAATCCTATCTGGATCAACCACAGTAACTGGAACAGGAACGATTGATAAAGCTGTCGTTAATGCAAATGGTAGCACCATGACCATGACACCTACAGAAACAACAGTATCAAAAGACGTTGAAGTAGAAGTTGGCGGTGAGACAGTGACCGAAGATGACAACACAGCAACAACCCCTCCAGCAGGTGGCGGTGGTGGCGGTGGCGGTGGTGGATCAACACCTACCCCTCTACCAACATTGACCCTCAGTATGTCTGTTAATGACAAAGACGAGGTTATAACCATTGAAGCGGCGTCGGGAACAACA
Source organism: Clostridiales bacterium (assembly GCA_024636985.1). Lineage (GTDB taxonomy): Bacteria > Bacillota > Clostridia > Lachnospirales > Vallitaleaceae > Petrocella. Next base: position 5,306 of record JAGXFY010000047.1, read on the forward strand.
AATAAAGATATTATAAGTGAATTATTTAGTGTACTACTTAGTGGAACAAGATTTGATGATCTTTATGCCGTTTATGATAGTGAAGCAACGGCTATAGAAGGATCAATTCTATTAGATGCTATGACCATTTTCGAATATGTGACGGAAGATGATTTAATTGGAACCGTCTATGAAGGAATGGATTTAACAGTTGATAAGAAAGAAATATTAAGGCAAGCCTTAGAATACACGCAAGCAGAAATAGATAGTGAAAGTGGCACCCTTGATCAAGTTCGACTAGATCTAATATTAATTGCAGATGTTTTAGTGATTTCAGATATTGTATATGATACTAAAACGGTTGAAAGCATCGAATTGACCAAAAGTAGTGTCGCAGAAGTAAAATCCTTCACAAATATGGCTGATTATATTGACGCTCTATTCGAGGAATTAGGAGAGTTGAGTATGACTAGTAATGTAAGTTATACCGTAATAACAACTCTAGACGATAGCACAGAACGTACAGCAACATTTGGCGCTAATTAGACAAGTAATATAATACTTATGCAAAGTAGGCTTATGGCCTGCTTTGCATATCTTTTAAAAAAGAGGTACATTATGAGAGCATCTAAAAAGCTAGCCAGAAAAATCATAAGTAAAGGAACAAAATCATGCAAGAATATGAAGAAATTGACCTATTAGAATTAATCAAGACCCTATGGAAAAGAAAATGGATCATCATCGCCTGCGTCATTCTAGCAGCACTTTTGGCTTTTTCCTATACGCGGTTTGCCATCACACCCATGTATGAATCCAAAACCACACTCATGGTTAACGGCTCTAAGAGCTCAGGCCTAAGCGATATCGCCTCAAGTTTTGATCTAGGTAGCATTAACATGAGCCAGAAGTTGGTTGTGACCTACAGTGAGATTGTGCAGTCACGTATTGTTCTAGAACAAGTCATCAACCGTTTGGAACTGGATCTG
>JAGXFY010000048.1:0-6469 GCA_024636985.1 Clostridiales bacterium
GTTTCATCGTCACCGGTTTCATCGTCGCCTGTTTCATCGTCGCCTGTTTCATCGTCACCGGTTTCATCGTCACCGGTTTCATCGTCACCGGTTTCATCGTCGCCTGTTTCATCGTCGCCGGTTTCATCGTCACCGGTTTCATCGTCACCGGTTTCATCGTCGCCTGTTTCATCGTCGCCTGTTTCATCGTCGCCGGTTTCATCGTCGCCGGTTTCATCGTCACCGGTTTCATCGTCACCGGTTTCATCGTCACCGGTTTCATCGTCTATAGGCTCAACTACTTCGAATTCAAAATGACTTAGACCATTTTGGGCTCCATTACCTGATACTACAAATTCCCATTGCCCATTTGCTAATATTGTATAGGAAACCTTAAAATTAATCTTATTATTACTGCTCTCTATACTAATCTCTTCGTCAAGATTATTAATGATACCGGATTTTTCTTCGGTGCTAGCTTTAATTGTAACGTTTAGTTTACTTGCAACCCAAGTAGGTTTTGGTGTCATAGTAAAAGTAGCATAATCACCAACCTTTTTCAGATCTCCGCTGATGTCATCAAACTTAAATATTGGATCATTCCATTCAGTTTTGTAAGTGAGATTCAATTCTGCAGCACTACTAACAAATGAATATAGTCCACTACTTAGTGATAAAATAAGTGTTAAAACCAATGTTAAGATAACTTTAAATGTTTTTTTCATAATACATCCTCCTTAAAATAATAAATAGTTTGCTTACTTTATTATAGAGGTAGGCTCTCTGTTTTCAGCCTCGCTTTAGGAAAGCGTGGTTAACCTTTGTCTTAACAAGCACTGTTTTTTTGTTGTTCACTCCATTTTCTAATCGGTTGATCTTGAACCTTTGGTAGCGCATTATGAATGAGGTTCAACATTTCCAGTTCGCTTCTAAAATGAATTTTTTCTCCTGTATCAATCCAATGAATCAAGCCTTGATAGTTAAAGTGATCTTGATGATAGACTGAAATCAGAAAGTTTGTACTTTTTGTTAGTTGCTTTTCCAGTTTTTTCATTTTCTTGCCTCCTATATAAGTTATACCTATTGGAAATATCAACTTCATAGGACTATTATACTAAATCGCTGTGACATAAGGCGCACACCCTTGTGACATCCTTGTGACACCAATTATTTATCCAAATACTTCTTAATTTTAAATGTAAAAAAGATCCATTAGCCATATTAATGACTAACGGATCTTAATAATATTCTCTCAACTTTTGTTTCTTCTAGGTGGGACGGAAGCTGCTAAATGAATTTAACTGCTGTACCATATACAATGACTTCTGCAGCCCCTTGCATAATGGCACTGGAAGCGTAACGAACATTAACAACTGCATCTGCGCCCATGCCCTCTGCTTCCTCTACCATTCTTTTGGTGCCAAGCGCTCTTGCGTCATTCATCATCTCATTGTAACTGGTTAATTCTCCACCTACCATGGTTTTAAGTCCGGCCATGATGTCTTTTCCCATATGTTTAGATTGGATCGTACTACCTTTAACAATCCCCAACATTTCAAATTCTTTCCCTGTGATATAATCAGTATTTACTAAGATCATCGTCATCCTCCTTATCAATCTCTTTTAATCTAATGTTAAGTGTATAAATAAGCGCCCCAATTATAATCACAATCATGACTGCGATTAATCCTAAAACCACTTTAATGATATTAGGTGTATCTACCATCATACCTGTCAGCATCATAATCAAATAACCAAGCAAGTATAATGTGAGTAACCCTACCACAATAATGGGGGCTATTTTTTTGTTCATTCCATTCCCTCCTTAAAATGTATTAAACGAGCCTGAAGAACCGTCACTGCTGGTCTAAAACTTTATAACCTGTAGCCGGTCCATTACCAACTTTTATAATCCGACCTGTTTTTCTCAATTTATTAATGAGCTCAATCGTTTGAGATTTTTCTAGGTCTATGTGACTTTGAATATCTACGCGTTTAATCATTGGATGCTCTTTTATAAGGTTATAAATCACCTGTTCTTTGCCTTCCCAAATAGGTTCTTCTTCACCTATCGTCGTAGAATGACTCTTTAATGCATGCCCTAAAAAAGGTAACACTATGGTAACTGAATGTTCACTTGTTATAAACTGTGGCTTCACATATTGGTCTGCATATTGTTCTCTAATACGACGGATGCCTGTTGCAAGTTTTTCAATAATCTTCAATCTCAAGAAAATATCTGCAATCTTTACATTCCTTGCCTTTGAAATTCTTCCATCAATAAATTCTTCTTTCAACAAACCAAGTGGCAAACCACCAGGTGATACAATCTCTATTCTGTCTGAATAAATCTCGATTCTACTATCCACAATAACTGAATAGTCTCGATGAACAAGCATATTGGCAACTGCTTCTCTGTAGGCAACTATCGGAACATCTTCAACTGTTTTTCTATACGGCGACTCAATAATCTCACCTGTATTTATATGCTTCTTATAAAATGCCATACATGCATCAAACTGTTGAAGTATAGAGTATGCATCCAGTGTTTCCCTATCCTTTATTCTGCTTACGGTTGTATCTACAAAAGCAATCAGCTGAACAACAGAGCTCTTTTGAGGATTCTCATCCGATAGCAGAGCGGCTGCATTATTGTATTGGTTATTTTCAATTAATCCTAATGTCTTTAGAAGGTCATCGGATAAATCAGAAATCTGAAGATGTTTTTTCATCAATTGTTTTAGATAGTTAAAGGTTAATCCCTGTTCTCTTGAGATCAAATCTTCGTACCCTAAATTCCTACCCTCTAGAATCAAATTTTGATTGATGATGGCATCTACCTGCACTGTAGAAGTATCTCTTCGCATGTATGCTTTATTTTGATAGGTATAAGGTGTATGATCACCTTTATAAACTTTTACAACGAGAAGCTTCTTTTTTTCAACCGTAACTATTTCAAATTCATAGTAAGGCTTTGGAAGAATTGAATCGTTTATTGCGTTTTCGATATTTAGTTTTAGTTCATCTATTTTGTCGACACCAACCATTGTGCCATCATTCTTTATTCCCAGTATAACATAACCATCATGAAAATTAGCATAAGCACTTACTGTTTTTAATATTGTTCTGGAATACTCTTGTTTATATTCAACTGTCTTTTTTTCACCCTCAAAGAACATATAATCGACCTCCATTTCGGACGATATGTTATCGTCCGATTATAGAATACCATATACATCTTGGGTTGGCAAGTCCAATGATTATAAATAGCTGTAATAATAACAAAATTAAAATCACCGGAAGATATCGGACGATTTATTATCGTCCGATATCTTCCGGTGATTTTAGAACCACAATCGAACCACAAGAACCGTCCCTTTGATTGGCCAGAATCTAATTCATCTCTGATGCATCATTCTCACTATTTCTTAGATAAAATTTTTCCATAGCAAATACAATGATGATCGATACTAAACTAACAATAACAATAAAGGGATCATACATGAGTTTATATACGATAAATGCGATTAAAATAATAGCGTCTAAGACAATGGCGCTATAGACAATCAAAGGTTTAAACGAAACTTGATCTTTTAGCCTTTGAATCAAGCCTACATGAATAATAATATCCATAAGAATATATACAATGGCTCCTAAGGAAGCAATTCGACTCAAATCAAAAAATAATGTTAAAAATAAAGATATACCCGAGATATAAATCAGTGTGTTTTTTTGTGTCCGCTGATTTTTTCGCAAACTATAAAACGGAATCATATCCATATCGACGAGCATGGCAGACATCCTTGAAACGGCGAATACACTTCCGATAATTCCAGAAACGGTTGCGACAATAGCAATTATTACTGTAAAAATGACACCTATTTGTCCAAGGGCCGGTTCTGCGGCTTCTGCTAGTGCATAATCTTTGGCTTTAATCAGTTGGTCTATTGTCAAACTATTGGTTACCGCTAAAATAACAAGTGCATATAATAGGGTGCATATCATAATAGAAATCATAATCGATCGTCCGACGTTTTTATGCGGATGTTTAATTTCAGCACCACTATTTGTAATTGTTGTAAATCCTTTATAGGCTAAAATACATAGAGATATTGATGCTACAAAACCTAGGAGACTAGCTGGGTTGGCGCTACTCGCTTGAGGCAAAAGTTTGTCAAATTCGAAGGTGCTAGCCATTAGAGCAATCACACTAAAGATTACAATCCCTAAGATTTTAATGGCTGATGTTAAAGAAGCAACTTTTTGAATACTTTTGTTGCTGACATTATTAATTACGAATGCAAAAATAACTAAAAATACGCCTAAGAAAACGATACTTTCTTGAGGTAAAAAATCATTAAATAATCTATGAATATAGCTACCAAATGTCCTGGCAACTAAACTTTCATTAATAACCATACTTAGAACCATAAGAAGTGCAGCGCTTGCAGTTATTGTGGATTTTCCGTAAGCTTTCTTTAAATACATAGCAATACCGCCTGCAGATGGAAAAGCATTTGAAAGGCACACATAGCTATATGCGCTAAAACCGGAAACCGTCGCACCGAGCATAAAGGCAATAATGACATATTGCCCTGATAATTGAGTGACTTGTCCTACAAGTGCAAAAATACCTGCTCCAATCATGACTCCAGTACCTAATGCAACTGAACCCACTAATGTGATACTATTTTTTTTATATGAACTCATAATAAAACCTCCTAAACATTAATTACAGGTTATGTTATTATAATTTTATCAGAAGTTAGAAGATAGTCAAATGTGAAGCAGAAAAACCGTCCCTAGTTGCTTTGCTCTTGACAAAAATAGTAATCTGCTTTAAGCTTACACATAATATAGTGAAAAGTAAAGAGGTTATAAGATGATTAAGTTCAATAAAATGACAACAGAATTATATACTAATTTTGTTTGGCGCTTCTGGCAAGAAAGCGTCCGTTTTTATTGTCCAAAATCAACTTATATTCTCACTGGTTAATCTATATAAAGTTGTATTAGATTATATTGAGTATTAGAAGGTGACTTTTGGAAACAAAAGGCTGCCTTCTTTTTTATTCTCCAGGAACAATTTACTTTGCAAAGCGAGGCGTAGCCTCTTTGCTTTTTACTAAAAACCAGAGAAGAACCTAGTTAGAAGAGGAGAAAGACTATGATATTTGTAATGAAGCAAAATGTCGAAAAAAGTAAAGTAGATGCATTCAGAAAAATCTTTGAGGACAAAGGGTTTCAGACGCTTTATAGCTTTGGAACAGACTATCAAGTGGTGGGTTTAGTTGGGAATACAAGTATACTTGATGTTGACCAGATCACAGAAAATAATGTGATCGTTGAGTATGGTAAACGTATTACAGAACCTTTTAAAATGGTAAATCGTAAGTTCCAACCAGAGAATACTTATGTTAAAGTAGGGCCAACAACTTTTGGAGAAGGTCTCTTTCAAGTTATCGCTGGACCCTGCTCTGTTGAGAGCGAAGATCAAATCATGGAAATAGCCCATGGCGTCAAACTAAGTGGAGCAACTTTGCTAAGAGGAGGGGCTTTCAAACCGAGATCTTCCCCATATGCTTTTCAGGGACTTCATGCTGAAGGCATTAAGTTACTCCTTCAAGCAAAAAAAGAAACAGGCCTACCCATTGTGTCTGAGTTGACCAGTCTTAGCCAGTTTGACCTATTTGAAGATGTGGATGTGATTCAAGTGGGTGCACGAAATATGCAGAATTTTGATATGCTTAGAGAATTAGGGCTCTGCAAAAAACCAATTCTTTTAAAACGTGGTTTGGCATCAACCATAGAAGAATTTTTAATGAGTGCTGAATACATTATGACCGGCGGTAATTCTAATATTATATTATGTGAGCGTGGCATTAGAACCATTGAAACCATGACGCGAAATACATTAGATATATCCGCGGTACCCTTGTTAAAAAAATTAAGTCATCTTCCAGTCATTGTTGATCCTAGCCATGCAGGTGGTATGCGTTCTCTTGTAGCACCTTTAACAAAGGCGGCCATTGCAATTGGCGCCGATGGGATTCTCATTGAAACCCATAATAACCCAGCAGAAGCTTTGTCAGACGGGGCACAGTCACTCGACTTAAGCGACTTTTCAGAACTCATGGATGAAATTGAACGTAGAGTAGCTTTTGAGAATAAAATATTTGGTGACCTGAGTGCAATCTGAGACGGTTCTTGTGGTTAGAAGAACTGTCCCTTTGGTTGCTACCGATAATGGCCACTGGCCCTACGATCTACATGATAAAAGACCACATCCCCTTCCATTAGACTGATACCAGCACCCTTTGTTTTATAACCTTCTTTTGCCCATGCGTTGCCTAGGTCTGCTGTTTTATAGGTATTATAGGCCTCTAGGGTCTCTAGGTCTCTTAAGCTCTTAATGTTATGGTAGCCTTTTATGTCAAAGTTCACAGCGATATAACCTTTTGTAATAAAGGGGGCTTCTCCTATTTTTAGA
>JAGXFY010000049.1:0-65636 GCA_024636985.1 Clostridiales bacterium
ACATAAATTACGTTGATGCGTTCGTAACTTATGTGTCTTAGGTAAAAGTTCAACTATATAGTTTTGACGCTATAAGCACTGTCTATGTGAATAAATACCATTTTTTGACAACTTTTAATTTCATCCATTGTTTCTTTAAGAATGGTAAAACATAATAGTCAAGACCAAATGTACTACCACTACCACCAATTAATGCAAATCCTGCTGCTAGATACCATAACATCTCAACAGGTGCCATGTTAGAAGACCAAATCATAATGCCCATAATAATGGAACCGATGGATGCCAATGCTGTAAATAAACCAATAATCAGGGCACCACCAACTGCGATTTCTCCTAGGACCATACCTGTTTGGAAAATCGAAGCCATTGCTGTAAAGTCACCGGTGGAAGTATAGAATACCATATCCATCGAAGCATCGACCATGTTCGTTACAAATTCCGGAACCGGAAGGGCTGCACCATGACTTAAGTTCAACATCCAACTCACGATATCTTCAACAAATTGTGGTAAAGGTAACGATGTTGTCCACACGATTACTTCTGCTACTTCTTCAACCCATTCTTCGGACGCTCCTGAAGTCGGTAATTTCGCTGGTATTAAGAAAATATCATTCGGATTCTCCATGATTCTAGGTAGCTTTGCAAGACCTTCTAACAACCATTTTAATCCGAGAAATAATCTAAGTGGTACCAAGAAGAAGTTAGGTGATCTTTTAGAAAAATGTCCACCCAAAAAGCTACGTCGATCTTCAACATGGAAGAATTCATGCATCATATAAGTCCATGCTTTGTTAAACCCAGATACTTGTAAAAAATATACCATATTAATCATATGCTTAATCAACATCGCAAGGAATCCTGAATAAACCATTTGATTCTTAGGTGTACCTACTTGAGCCACACCATATTTGCCACCGATACTTACCATAGCACCATGAAACTTGGGTTTGTAAGGTTTCAGAGGCTCTTTTTTGATAGTAGCAATAATATTCCCGGCAACCAAAGCAGATGAATGCTCTGCATTTTCAACCATCTGTGGAACAGGTTGTTCTTCCCCTTCCGGAATAAAGAAGATGTTGTCACCAACTACAAAAACATCATCATGACTTTCAGATCTTAGGTATTGATCGGTCTGAACGCGATTTCTTGGTCCTTTACTAAAGTGTTCTTTTTTCAAGGTTCCCATCAAATCACTGCCTTCAACACCTGCAGCCCAAATGGTGGTATAAGTTGGAATAGGCTCTTTGCCTTCTATACTAATACTGTTTCTATTAACTTCGATGATATTGGAACGGGTTAAGACTTCTACCCCAAGTTTTTCCAAACGTTTCTCAGTCTTATGGATTAATTTATCTTTAAACATAGGTAATACTCTAGGTAACAAGTCAACAACCATGAGTTTAACTTCTTCCCTAGGAATATTGAAGTTAAAACATAATTTATCTGTCCATTCAGCTAATTCACCAATCATCTCTATACCTGTAAAACCACAACCTACCACAACAAAAGTAAGAAGATGGGCTCTTTTGTCAGGCGTCTTCTCTACGCTTGCTTTACCAAAAGCTTCTAAGATATGATACTTAATCTTTAGCGCATCTTCATAAGACCATAAAGTCAAAGCATTTTCCTCTGCCCCTTTACAGCCATAGAAAGTAGGTTTTGAACCTGTACCCAGTACTAAGTAGTCATAGGCGTATGTGTTTAAATCACCCGTTAATTCTTTCTTTTCAAAATCGATATTTTTAATTTCATCCAATACCACATCGACATTACGACCTTCAAAAATCTTATCTAGGTCAATACGTATGGATTCTTCCGGTACCCGACCGGCAGCAACCTCATGCAACTCTGTTAGCATCGTATGGTATGTATTTTTGTCAATTAAGGTGATTTTTATATCTTCTTTTTTCTTGAATTTCCTTGCAAGCTTTTTTGCAGTAAGTATACCACCATAGCCTGCACCTAAAACCACTATGTGTTTTTCATTTCCCATTTTTTTCGCTCCTATCCAATTTAATCACTTCACTAAATATACAAGTTTGACATTTATTTGTCAATATTACGTTCACTTTAGTTCTTTTTGTTCTTTTTGTAATTCATCCCTCAATTATCACAAATGATTTCTAATGAACAATTGTCTTAACCCTACCGACGATACCATCCTCTAACATGACTTTAATCCCATGAGGATGATTTTTAGAGTTGGTCAATATTTTCTTTACCACACCTTCTGTCAACTGACCACTGCGTTGATCCTGTTTCTGCACAATCATTACTGTCATACCGATTTGAATCTCATCTCTTTTACTACCTTCCACAAGCTTACCTCCCTTTTATCAACAAACATTATTTGTCTACATACTGATAATAGATGTTACTGGACTTAAGCCGCAAGTAATGTTTGATCTTATAATTCAACCCATTGATGTGAAAAAACCAGATGGAAAACATCTCCCACATAGCCACCCACGCACCAATATATAAGCCTTCTGATAGCAATTGTTCTAAAATCGGATTCTTAATGAGGCTGGTCGAAAAAACAGCAAATATCAATAGTATCACACCTATTACAAAGAATGTAAGGGTGTTCCTCATCTGCCGAAACCGTTGTGTTTTCACTTGACGAATCCGATACCCAAAATAATTATGTATACCTTCAATACTTCTCTTTTCACGACTGGTATCATGTAATGTTTTTAACAAGAAAAAGTTGATATCCAAATTCTTTTTCATCGGTATTTCATAAGAACAAGACATAAGATATTCTAGCAAGTCTTCATCCATATCTCTATTCACAAAAGGTGAATAGTCCCATTCACTGTATACATCCCGATAATTATCAAGATGAACATCTATATGATAGGTTTTTTCCTTTTTATCATAACGGTATATTGACTTTAGCATCTTTTCATTCATAAGCTTCTCCCCAATTGTTTCTAAGAAACTTTGCTGTTGTCCTACTTATTTCGTAAATGAAGCTTCTTCCGTCTTACTGGAATGGCTTATGAGTCGATCGATTTCTCTAATCTCTGCTTTATTTAGATAACGCCACTGTCCCGGCTCAATGCCTCTAAGCTCTATATTCATGATTCTTATACGTTTAAGCTTAATCACCGTATAGCCGAAAACCTCACACATACGCCTGATTTGTCGATTTAATCCTTGAACTAAAATGATTTTAAACCTATTTTTTCCGATACGTTCTATTTTACACGGTTTGGTCTTTGTTTTAAGAATAGGTACGCCACGTTCCATTTTTCTGATAAATTCATCTGTAATGGGCTTATCAACGGTTACAACATATTCTTTCTCGTGGCGGTTACCTGATCTCAATATTTTATTGACAATATCACCATCATTGGTCATAAAAATTAATCCTTCAGACATTTTATCTAAACGGCCAATGGGAAAAATCCGCTCTTTATACCCAATATAATCAACTATATTTGTAGGATCTTTAAGATCTGTGGTACATGTCACACCCACCGGCTTGTTAAAAGCCATATAAATTCTTTGTACTTTTGGCTTTACCACTTTACCTTCCACGGCAACGATATCCTCAAATTCCACTTTTGATCCCACTTGGGCAAGATGTCCATTTATCGTTACAAGACCTCTTTGAATCAACTTGTCTGCTTCTCTTCTCGAACATGTGCCGGATTCACTTATATATTTATTAAGTCGAATGGAATCACTCATAGCGTCACACCTTTAATTATATTTAGGGTTAAGTTGTCAAAAATATATAGTTTTGACAACTTAATCGTTTATTATTTTATCTCTTTTTTTATTATATCATGAATCGACTTCAAGGAGAAGTTATGTATGTTCGACATAAAAGAGTAGCAAGATTTCACATCATTGCTACTCTTTTAATTATACTACGAAACTTATTGATTTGTATAACAATACATTTACAATAGATTTGGCAATTCATCCATCCTGTTATTGATTCTTATAACGATAACTGCCTCATTGCCACCTTCATCTCTTGCATATACCGCATAATAGCCGTTTTCTATTACATTGAACCTTTCATGAAGGTATTCATCATCATTCTTATTTGGTGCAAACACTGCAATAGCATCAATCTCATCCTCTGTCATACCAATCATTGATCCTTGACTTGTTCCGATCAAATGACTAAAGTCAGCTATCGTCGCACTGGTAGCACCACTTGTCAGTTTCATATAATGTGTCTCTACAATCCTAGAACCTGTTCCATTGGTCTCAACATAAACCGGCATAGCAGCACCATTTAATATAAAACCTTTCATATGATCGTATTTTATGATCGGTGGAGCATTATCCGCTTCAATGCTCTTATCATGATATAGATTACCTGTGTTTCCGAAAGCATTCTCGACACCGATTTCAATAAGATTGCCACCTTCTGCTAAAGTAAGGTTCTGCCTATACTGACCAAGTGCATCCGTAAACTTATTGGTTGTAACTGTCGCCTCGTTTAAATCGATTTTAGTAACGGTACTGTTGATTTGAGTTTGTAATACCAACTCTGAGTGCACTTGACTCTGGATTGATGTAACTGTAATGATAGGTACCGTTTCGTTGGTCATGTTGCCATATACATCCGTCGCTCGCACCTTGAGATAGTTTCCTATTAACTGGTCTTTTGTCATATCTAACTTATTATCACCTTGTAACCCTGCAAATGAGAATAAGACCGTATCATTTACATCATATACTTGGAGCCTCGCATCTTCATTAATATTTATGGTTAATATGTAGTTGGATTGATTCTCCTTCGTATTGGACAAGTTCACATTCATAACAGGTGCTTGAGTTTCAGTTACAATCATATCAATATCTGCAAACTCTTTAATCTTAACGACATCATCTAGATCCTTATAACGAATAAAGGATTGCTGTCCTTCACCAATAACATAAGCACCTGCTGTCTTTGCCTTAAGTGTTATGGTGAATTCCATAGGACTGGCTACGAAATGTGTCCCAGCCGCATTAAGATTATAATTGATACTACCAAACTCGCCTCTTACTGTCTGACTCACTTTTTCCATGGAAGAAGGATAACTTACAATCTCAAAGGCGTCATTAAAGGTTTCTTCAAAGTAGACATTTTTTAATGAAAAATCACTGCTAATTTGCTCACCTAATTCAGAATAAATATCTTCCAATGCATTACCTGATAAGGCTTTTTTATAGGTGCCATTTGCTTCATCCGATATCGCTTTTAGGGTATTGCCGGCATCATCATCGGCAAAAGCTATAAAATAGCTTTGAATAGCACGGCTACTACCCTTTATAAGTCTTCCGATATTTTTACCGTAATTAAGGGCTAGACCATCATTATCACTGCTACCGGTTCCACCTCTTTTTAATCGTGATCCATTTTCATAATTATAGTAGGATTCGTTATTGTCTTTTTTTCCATCATTATCTTGATCATAGTATGAATAATAGGTTGGCACACCGTCCGTTAAAAATATAAAATATTTCTCTGAATCTGTATTTGTATTCAAAGACTTGAATCCTTCGTACATACCCAAACCAATATTAGTTCCACCACCAGCACTTAGATCGTTTACCGCCGAAACCAAGAAGTTATAATTCGTTGAATTGTCTATGGGTAGCAACATGCTATTATTTCTGTACTTAACTGAAGTATCTGAATTGTATTCAATAATACCAACATTGGTATTAGGTGCATCTTTTAATTGTTTTAGAAAGTTTTTTGCTGAATTCTTAGCCAAATCCATTCTAGAAGTTGCTGCTGTGTTTATCCAATATCGCTGATAATAGGTATATTGATAATAGGTGTATGTCCAGACTCTTGTCCAACTCCATCCATCTCTAACCCAATACCATTGTGATACTCTTTCATCCCAAGGGTCATTTTGACCAACTTCATTGGCAACTTTATTGTAAGCATTATTATTTTCTCTGTATTCTGATTCTGTTATAACTTCATAATCACTCCAATAACCCGACTGACTGATTGAATTGCCTTTTACATCCCAAGCCATACTTCCTGAAGTATCAATAATCAGAATTATATCTTTAGGTGTATTATAATCTTCCGGCAAAAGGGTATCTACAGGAATATCTTGAGGTTGAAACCTATAGCTGACTTGAAAAGTATCATTGACCAATACTTGTGTCTTATTGTCGACAATCATTTTGTTCATAAAAATCGGCGCTTCGTAATCAACGGTATCTGCCTGCACCGATACACCCATACTGATGACCATTACCATTATCAAAAGCATACTTATCCTTGACTTAACATTTATTTTTGTCATTATAGACCTCCTTCTTCTCATCGCGCCACATCATGAAACTTGACGATATACACTTCATCTACTGTATCATCCACATATCCCATGATTTGATAGGAACTACCAATACGTTCATCGAATCGTGTTCCATCATTTTTAAGTCCTTTTAGACCTTCTTCTATTCTGTCTACAACGAAGTCATTACCATTGATTACGTTAAGTAATTGTTTGAACAAAGTCTCCACAGATGTATCTATGTTCGTATAACTGTTAAGTTCTAATATAATACCTCTAGAGTCTTTAACCAAGTAAATTGTATTATTTTCCCCTATACTAAGTAATGCTGATTTATCTGATACATCAATAATACGAATATTCTCCGAATCTTCTAGCTCTAATAGTAGTGTTGCTGCTTCTAAAGAGAAATATCTTGAAAAATAAGTAAGATCAAAGGTCTCTCCGACTTCTTTATCAACCGTACTATTCGTGTTGTTTTCATCTATAGTGACTTGACCAATAGAAGGTGCGTTGACTATTTCTTTCTGATTAGCCAGTCGGTACATAAGTAAGATGGCCTCTTCTAGTGTTGTTGTGCCTAAAGGTCGTATAATATCAAGTCCAGTGTAATCCTTACCGACACCTTTCATGATGTTGTTCTGATAACAATAATCGACGGCATTTTTCGCCCAACCACTGATATGATTGCCATCAGAATATTGGGTACCTAATTGGATGAGGGCGTCATCGTCAAGGCCCAACGCATTCATAAGTTTGTATACTAGACTTGCAACCTCTTGCCGTGTAATATAGGCATCCGGCTTAAATAGTCCGTTACCATAACCGTCAATAATCTTAAAACTGTAGGCTTTAAGTATCTCTTGCTCGTAGGGATGGCCTAAGATGTCCGAAAAAGCATACTCTGCTTCTAGTTCAATATCTCTACCTGTTTTTTCAACAATAGATAATGCTAATAAGACATATTCATAACGTCTGATGGGCTCTTTATAGCCTTCCCTTAAACTCTCATGAATCAGTCCATGGGTCATCGCCTCATCAACCTCATCTTTAGCCCAATTGCTTGGTAGCGCTTCATTCCCAAAAGCAATCGTTGTTGTCATAACCAACAGTAGTAGTATCCCAATAAATGACCGTAATAACTTTTCCAACATATAACCCTCCCTCAAACTGGTTCACTGGTTATCCATCTATGGTACTTAAGACTAAAAAATGCGTCTAAAGCACTATAGATTTAATTAATTATAGCATAAATTATTATAAGTTCATAGGTCCCAGATGGATGATTTTTCAACGAATCAAGCTTCATCAAGGTAACCTCCCTTGCTTTTTCATATACAAAAAAAATATCCATCAGCTTGAATAAGCATGGATATTTTAAATTGACTAATCAGTACTATTTTTCTGTTCATGGTCAAGGAGCCAAGTTTTGCGCCAAATACCGCTTGCATAACCCGTCATCTTACCATTACTGCCAATAATACGGTGACAA
This sequence comes from Clostridiales bacterium, assembly GCA_024636985.1. Taxonomy (GTDB): domain Bacteria; phylum Bacillota; class Clostridia; order Lachnospirales; family Vallitaleaceae; genus Petrocella. Next base: position 7,768 of record JAGXFY010000049.1, read on the forward strand.
GGCACGATGATTGCCAGTTTGTTCTTATGATTGGTGCCTCCTATGGCACGGTACGCCTTGTTATGACCTACCTTAATGGCTATGTCTTTATACGAGGCCACTTTGCCATAGTCAACCTCTGTTAGTGCCTTAAAAACTTTTTTTTCAAATTCTGTGCCCTCAAAAGCCATCGGTAAATCAAATATTTTTCTTTTGCCTTCAAAATATTCAGCCATTTGTTTTTTTGCTTTTTCAAGCATAGTACTACCCTTCTCGGATAGTGTTGCAACTTCTTCAAATGACACCCTTATGATATTTTCATCTTTTGCTTCTATCATGATCAAACCAATGGGCGACTCATAATAAGCTACATATACGTCCATTCTTATACTCCTTTTTTATGTTTGATAGTATACCTTAGCTTAACGGATTAATTGCAGGTTCTTAATGACTTCAATGAGTTTCTCAATATCCAATGGTTTGGTTGCATAGGCATTTGCCCCTTTAGTAAATGCATCATCCACGACTTCTGTCTCACCAAGGGCTGTTGTCATAATAATTTTAACAGGATTGTTGATTTGATTTTGCATCTCCAAATCTCGAATGGTTTTTAATACTTTTACACCATCTACCTTGGGCATCATGATATCCAAGAAAATCATATCATAGGGCTCTTTGTCTTTTAAGGCCAATAGAAAAGCATCGATAGCCTCAAGACCGTTAATAACCAAATCACAGTCCCCATAATCAGACAGGATCTTCCACATAAGTTTTCTGCTCACCACATCGTCTTCTGCTATAAGTATTCTCAACTCAGTCACTCCCCAGTCATTCATTTTTTATCTAATCTATCTACACTTTACTACAGTTTACGTCAAATCTAAAGCTATTTTTTCTACAAAATCTAAAATATTATCCCATTTTTCTTTGCGTGTTGCCATCACTAACTTAAAAGCCAATATTCTTAATTCATCTTGTCCACTTCTTTCAAAATAATCAACCAGTTTCTGTGCTTGAACGGTTATTTCATTACTATCTTTCTCCATATAGAGATATCTAATCTTTTCTAGAATTGCTTCTACCGTACTGACGCGTTCTGTCTTGACATCATCATGCATGATAACTAATGCTTCATTGTACCGCACGTCATGAAGTATTCTTTTATCACCATCCATGAGTGCATGAACCATTTCAGATATTTTCTGTAACTGTATGGGTTTCGTAATATATAAGTCAAAGTTATGCTTCATAATCACATCCCGATCTTCTTTTAATGCTAGTGCTGTCAAAGCAATAATGGTTGTTTTTCTGCCTTTATCGCTTCTCCGAATAATATCAACAGCCTCAAGCCCACTCATCACTGGCATCTGAATATCCATAAAAATCACATCATAAGCAAGATTTTTTTCTACTTCATTCACGCCTATTTTCCCATTTTCCGCTACATCAACGGTATGTCCATCTAATACCAACTGTTTAGATATAATTCTACGATTAATCTCATCATCTTCAATGACCAAAATCCTTCCCTTTTTATGTCGAGTCTCGGATAGTTCCTGCTTATGAAATGGTTCATACAGGGTATCTAATCTTCTATAATAAGCTTCTATTTCCTGTCCCGAATCTGTCTCAACGTCTAGGGGAATACTAAAGTAGAATTCTGAGCCCATGCCTTCTTCTGATTTAACCGTTAAATTGCCGCCAAAAAGTCTAATTATTTTCTTAGAAATGGTTAAACCAAGACCAGTACCACCTTTTTTCCGTGTGTAAGAACCATCTGCTTGCGTGAAGCTCTCAAATAAATTCGCCTTGAAGTCTTCACTAATGCCAATACCGGTATCTTTTACATACACGCGTAATTCCAGTTTGTTGCTCCCAATCATAGAAAAACAATAATGCATCATGACCTCACCTACATCCGTAAATTTGATGGCATTATCCACGAGATTCGTTAGTACTTGCTTAAGTCTAATTCTGTCTCCAATAACCCTTCCCATGGCAGCGGGACATATTTGTAGATTAAATTCAATGTTCTTATCCTGAGCTTTAAAAAGATTTTCCTTATAGACTTCTTCAAAAAGTTGATCTATATAAAAAGGTTTTTTAAATAGTGTCAATTTACCTGCTTCAATTTTAGAAATATCTAAGATACTGTTGATAATATTTAACAGGTTCATACTAGAAGATTTGGCAATATCAAGGTTCTCAATTAATGACGGATCTGTTAGGTAACGTCTTGTAAGGTCCACCATTCCTATGATACCGTTTAATGGCGTCCGAATTTCATGACTCATATTCGACAAGAATTCGCTTTTTAGTCGATTGGCTTCAATTGCATCATCTTTAGCTTTTTTTATCCTTTTTTCATAGTTGACTTGCTCTGTTATATCTTGAATAATAATCAAGCTCTGTATTTCATCATGACTCATGATTTTCACAAATCCCAGTTGATAATCTCTATAGATGTTTTTATCAAAAATAGTATGCTTAAACTGTAACCTGTTAGAAAGATAATCTTGACTGTCTTCATATAATGCATGAACACTTTGTCTCATTTTACAGTCTGCACATCTTTCACTTAATCCACATAATTTGTCCTTGGCATTTGAACATCTCAATAAGTTCCCTAGTAATGCTTCACCAGCTTGTGCTTGTTTCACATCAAAGTTATGAGAAATATAGCGGTTAATCTTGACCACTTTTCTATCCTGATCCACCACAACTAAGCCTAAAGGTAAGGCGTCATTGATGATTTCCAAATTATTCTTTTGTTCGATATGCTCGTTTTCCAACTGGATTAAATTGGTAACGTCTCGAATACTAAGTACTACCTGATAAAGATTCTGAACCTGTATACGTGTAATACTCGCCGACATATACCGCTTACCTATATTGGGCACCATAATAAAGGCGCCTCTTTCTAGCCCTCTTGTAATACCAGATGCTTTGACTTCATCAATGATGTTCTTGATGATTTCACCTTTTTCATCTGTTTTTACACGAAAGAATCGAGCTATGTCATCCAAAGGTTCCGGTTGACTGCCAATGACCTCAATAGCCTTTTTATTAATGTATTCAATCTCATTGTGTTCATTAACCGTAATGACACCGTCTCCTAGGGCCTCCAAAATGTTATAATAATCCAGATTTTTTTTCATTTTATCACCTATAATATCATATTTTGCCTTTTGACATGAATATGGCCGTTTGAGACCTTAACTGTAACCGTTCGGCTATAACGCTTGCCTGTTTCTGAATCATCAATCTTTAAGCCATAAGTACTGACCAAATGTCTAACCATTGCTTTGTTTTTTTGTCCGACTAAAAATTGATCTGTCGGCAGACCGGATACTGCTCCGCCAATAAGATGCACATCTAATTGACTTTTTTTACAACCTAATTCATATAGAAAATAATTCACCATTACCGGTACAATATCTGACGCAAAATAACCCGGCTTCATCTTGTATAGTGCCCTACTTCTAATACTTGAATTTTCCGGTAAGACTATATGGGCCATCGCTGTATGATTTGTATGATTGCAATGGATAATAAGTGCAACACAGGAACCAAGCGCATGTGTTACCATAATCTCACTCTGATTATTAGATACTCTATATTCACCAATACCCACATTTAACATATGTCACCTCAAGTATTTCATCATATAATGACCCATTAAATCTAAAGACGTCTGCTTTGTTAAGCCGTTTAATTCATATGCCACTTTGGGCATACCATATACCACACTTGAAGCTTCATCTTGACCAATGGTGATGGCACCTTTCCTTTTCATGGTTGTTATACCTTTTGCACCATCATAACCCATGCCGGTTAACAGAACACCCATCGCTCTTTCCTTAGCTTCCTCGGCCATAGATGAAAACAATACATCCACCGAGGGACAATGCCCACTAACCTTATTACCGGCAAACACCTTAAGAACGTAGGTACCATCCACTTTTCTAACTTGTACATGTTGATCCCCCGGCGCTACATATACATGGTTTCTTTTAATGATATCATGGTTTGCTGCTTCTTTTACCGTAAAGTGGGTTTGTTGATTCAAGCGTTCAGCAAACATTGCCGAAAAAACAGGAGGTATATGCTGTACGACTACGATGCCCGGTAATTCCTCAGGTAATTGTTTAAGTAACTTGAATATGGCTTCCGTACCACCGGTAGAAGCACCAATCCCGATTAAGTCAAACTGTTTAATAACTTGGTGGTGGTTCTTTTCTACGTTAATCGGCTTTTCGTCAATTATAACCGTAGCGTTAGATGCTGCTTTAATCTTATTAATCAATTCCAATATAAAGTCTTGAACACTTTCCGGTGACTGAGCGCTTGGCTTGGAAACAAATTCAACAGCACCTGCATTCATAGCATCAAAGACTTTATTGCTTACAGCACTTACAACAATAACCGGAACAGGATACTGGGGCATCAAGCGCCTGACAAATTCTATACCGTTCATCTTTGGCATCTCAATATCACATGTAACCACGTCCGGTTCAAACTCAAGAATCTTATCGACTGCATCATAAGGATCTACAGCAGTTGCAACAACTGTTATCGTTGGGTCCACCCTGATACCTCTTGATAGTATTTCCCTAAAAACGCGACTGTCGTCAACAATCAATACTTTAATAGCCATCCCTACTTACCCCCTTATACTTTTCTATAGACTGCCGGCTTAATATACTTGAACTTAGTGGTCTCCCTACTTATAGATTCAGAATGTCCGATAAATAAATAGCCACCAGGTTCTAGGGCATCGTATAATTTGTTTATGAGTTCCGCTTTTGTCTTATGATCAAAGTAAATCATAACGTTGCGGCAGAATATTATATGAAACTTTTTCTTAAAAGGGAATTGAGGCTCAAGAAGGTTGAACCTTCGATAGATGACTTCATTTTTTAGACTTTCCTTAACTTGATACTGATGGTCATTGATTTTATCGAAATAATTAAGTACCCAGATTTTTGGTAAGGCACTTAGTTTTTCTTTTGTATAAATCCCTTTTTTGGCTTCTTCTAGTACACTTAAGGAGAGATCTGTTGCCAGTAGTTTTTTATCCCATGATACGGCAAGATTCTTAAAATAATCTGCTAGGAGTATCGCCAAGGTATAGGGTTCTTCTCCTGATGATGCGGCGGCACACCACACCCGTAGATCATTATTATTAATAATCCTATTCATATATGGTAATACTTCTTGGGTGAGAAAATTAAAATGTTCCGGTTCACGCATAAAGTAGGTATGGTTGGTTGTAATCTTATCAATCAAACGACTTAGTTCTTTACCTTCTGAGTCATGCCTAAGTAACTGATAGTAGGCCATAAAGCTGTTTAAATTATGGTCTCTAACAATACTACCCAGTCGCCCAACAAGCATTGCCTTTTTCTCATCTCTCAGATGAATACCGCTATGCTCCTTAATAAAGTCTGTAATGAGCCTAAACTCATCTTCTGTAATCTGTATCATCTCAACACCCACTTATAGAAGGGAGACACGTCTCCCTCCATAAACTATAATGATTGGTTAAGATGTCAAAACTATATAGTTGAACTTTCGCATACAATATATAGTTATGAATGTATCAACGTAATCTATATATTGCATGTGAACTTAGTGAAACTTAGTTTTGACCCTATAACCATGATTAGTATTTATCAAAATCTGTATCACTTAGAGATATTTTCTTGTTCTGCCTCTTGGGTCCACTACCTTCATTATGCTTCATATCTTCCAGCATCTTTAGCACATCCGGATGCACTTCTTCATGATCTTGATTATACTTGGCTTTAGTGTGCTTTAGCTTAAAGTTAGCTACTTGTGACTTAAGCATATCGGCTTGACCGGATAATTCTTCACTGGCTGCAGCTGTCTCTTCAGCTGTCGCACTTGTTGTTTGAACCACATCGGATATTTGCATGATGCCTTGGTTAATCTGTTCAACACCAAGGGCTTGCTCATTCGATGCCACAGCAATCTCTCCAACCAGTTCTGCTGATTTTGATACACCTTCAACAATCATGTTCAATGCCTCTGCTGTTTCATTGGCAAGCTTAGTACCACCCTCTACCTCTTTGATGGAACCTTCTATCATTGCTGTGGTTTCTTTGGCTGCATTGGCTGAACGGGCAGCTAGATTCCTGACTTCTTCTGCCACCACGGCAAATCCTTTTCCGTGTTGACCGGCTCTTGCCGCTTCAACTGCAGCATTTAGAGCTAATATGTTGGTTTGGAAAGCTATGTCATCTATAACTTTAATGATCTTAGATATATTATTAGACGAATCATTGATGCCCTCCATGGCTTTGACCATACCTGCCATCTGTGCGTTCCCTTTTTCTGCATATTTTTGAGCAGACGAGGATATTTCTTTAGCTTTTTCTGCATTGGCGGCATTTTGTCTGGTCTGAGCAGCAATCTCTTCAATGGAAGCTGTTAATTCTTCTACCGAACTTGCTTGTTCTGTTGCGCCTTGTGACAAGGACATGCTGGAATCTGATACCTGTCTAGATCCGGATGCCACTTGTTCAGAAGCAGAATTAATGTTGGTCATAACCTCATTAATGTTATTTGTCATTCTAAGGAATGCGCCTGCTAGTATGCCAATCTCATCTTTGGACTCTACTTGGATATCCACATCCAGATCTCCATCTGCAATTCTTTTGGCTGCAATTACCATTTTGTTAATTGGCTTTTTGATAATATTAGATATAAACCATCCAAGTAATATAGAAATAGCAACGCCTATGAATGTAAACACAATAATCATCATATTCGATTTGACCACTGCATCATGAGCAATCGTTACATTCAATGCAACCATTTCTTCCAAATCAACCATTAGATTACCAGCATTTGTCTCATTTTCACCCATAGCCAATACTAACATTTCATCAAACAATTGGTCCGAAGTTCCAACCAGTTCTGCCATTCTAGCTAATACATCTAGCGTGGCTTCCATATTGACCACAGTTACAGTATCGTATATGTTCCTAGCTTGGGCCTGTTTATCTTCGGCTGCTCCTAGATTTATTGCATTTATTGTTTTGCCACTTTCATGCACTTTTTGATGAGGAATTTGTATCTCTTCCATCAAACTTGATAATTCTCCACTTCTTGTATCGTATGACCCAAGCCAGTGTCCTAAAGCACATTCATCTGCTTCAAGTCCACCTTCAAATCCAACTGATTTTTCTATGGACTCAGAGAGCATCCATATCCAGTTCATATGGTCTCTTTGTCTTAATGCTATTTCCTTGCTAACTTCTTGGGGATTATCAATACCAAGCGTATCTAATTGATTGGACAATGTCAGAAATCGTTCATGACCTTCTAGCCATGTAGCATACCCAGTCTCAATATGCGCCCATTTAGCTTCCTCTTCTTCTGTCATCGGTAACTCTAAAAACAAATCCCAGTACTTATTAAAGTTAGCTTTACTTGTCTCAATTTCCTGGTAATTATTTTGTTTTTCTTCATAGGTTAATTTAGGATTCAACAAATTGTTTTCATGTGCTTGAATTTCAATATAGTTTTTTTCGATTTCTAATAGATACTGGACACTAGGAAGTCTTACTACTCCAACTTCATTAAGACCGACATAGCCAACCACCCCTATTGCGCCAGCTATAACAGCTACTAAAACAAAACCAATAATCAATTTGACGCCTATTTTTAGGTTATAATACCACTTCATATTTTAAATCCTCCTAGTCATTCGAGCTTTTAAGCTCGTCTATTTCTTGCTCATCCAATAGTTTTTCACAATCCAGTATCAATATGACATTGTCATCACTTTTACCTACACTCTTTATATATTTTCTCCCACTCGAATTTAGATTGGGCGGTGGCACGATATTGTCATCGCCAATATTAATCACTTCTGCAACGGCGTCAACAATAATACCAATGGATAATTGTGCTATATCAATGACAATGATACAGGTTCTGTCATTATATTCTTTTGGCGTCTTGTTAAACTTCAATCTGGCATCCATAACCGCTATGATTTTACCTCTTAAATTGATTATACCTTTGACAAAATTCGGCAATTCCGGCACAACCGTAATGGGTTGAATACCGATGATTTCCGTCACATACATGATGTCAATCCCATAGTTCTCTTCTCCAAGAGAGAAAGTTAGGAATTTGCCTTTCTGTGTATCTTCTTCTTGGTCTTCTAATAAACCATTCATGTCTTCATTCATCTTATCACCTTCATCCCCTTATTTGTCATGCACATTGGATAGTTCAAATTCGCCGACATCCAGTATCAGACTAATGCTACCATCACCAAGCAATGTACATCCACCCAAGCCTTTAACCTGCTTATAGCGTTTGATATAGTTTGGCAGTGACTTAACCACAACCTGCTGTTGTCCTAGTAATTCATCTGCAAATAGGCAACAGCTACGATCGTCTTCTTCAACCATAATCAAGATACCTTTCTCATAGTCATCGACATCTGTTTTTAGACCGTAGTGCTCATAGAGCTTCACAATCGGATAACATAAACCTCTAACCATAATCATCTCGTTACCATCAGGATCTTTTATGATTTCCTTATTCCCAGGTCTAAAAGATTCCTTAACAGAAACAATAGGAATGGTAAACCTAGATTCTCCTACTTTTATATTCATACCCTCAATAATGGCTAAGGTTAATGGTATTTTTAGAATAATGGTTGTGCCTTTACCAAAAACACTATCTACGATGACAGAGCCACCGATGCTTTCAATATTTTTTGCCACCACATCCATGCCGACACCTCTACCAGAAAACTCTGTCACTTGTTCCTTCATGGAGAAGCCTGGGTGTAATATCAGACGATAAATATCTTTATCGTTCATGTCCTCTATAGATTGATAGATTAAGCCTAGATTATAAGCTTTCTCATATATTTTTTGTTTGTTTAGCCCTTTGCCGTCATCTTTTATAATGATCAGAACATCACTGCCAGAGTTTTTTGCCTCAAGGATGATGCTGCCTTCCTTTGGCTTTCCTTTTGTTAAACGTTCTTCGGCGTCTTCTATACCATGATCAATGGCATTTCGAATAATATGCATCAAAGGATCTGCAATTTTTTCTATGATGTTCTTGTCTACTTCTGTTTCTTCACCGTATACGTCTAGAACCACATCTTTGGACAGCTTTCTTGTCATATCCCGTACGATACGATGCATTTTCATAAAGGTTGTAGACAATGCCACCATTCGAATGGCCATAACCATATCTTGAAGCTCACTGGATATCTTATGTAGCTGTCTTGACGCTTTTTCAAAGCTCTCAATCTCCAATCGCACAACTTCCGGATTCTGAGATACCATCGCTTCTGCAATAACAAGTTCACCCACCATGTCCATAAGCATGTCCAGTTTATCTACGTTTACACTAATAATGCTTTGGGTTGTTATCGCAGTGACTTCATACTTGGTATCTTCTTTTTCTTTTTTTATTTTCTGACTTTCTATGTACTTTTTTGAGGTCTCCGGTATCTTGATTTCTTCAGACATCTCTTGATCTTGATAAATGACTTCAAATTCTTTGAACCAATCTAGTTCTGCTTTTTCAAAATCTAGACTTTCCAAAAAGACTGTTTTTTCAAGATATTTCTTAATGTCTTCTTCGCTGGAGGTTGACCTTATGGCCATTAAAAACCCATTGCTTCTTATGTCTTCAATAGTCTGGTCATTATCGATGATATCACTCGGTTTATAGAGCACTTCCTCAACCAAATCCACAATATTATGTATAACAGTATAGGCTCTGATGTTCTCCATCTCACAGTCTTTTTTGAACCTAATCTTTGCTTTATAATACTTTGCTTGATCTTCTTTATTACTGGGTCTGATGTAATATTTTTGATCAGCTTCTGTTTTTGTCCCGACTTCTTTCTTTATCTTCTCAAGTCCGTTTTCGTCTTTAAGTACCTCAAGGTAATCATTGACTTTTTCTGTCAAACTGGCGGTGTCGCCGTCCGGTGTTTCTCCATTTCTGATTTTGATCAGTTCAATTTTGTAATAGTCCACACTCTCGAGAATGCAGTCGACCAGTGTGGAGAAATCGTATCTTATAGCCTGATTTTCACGTATAACGTAAAATATATCTTCAATCTTATGGGCCAAAGTACTGATTTCATTAAACATCATCATAGCTGATGACCCTTTAATGGTATGCATAAAGCGAAAAATCTCATTAATCGCATCCATAGAAAAAGTCCCTATTTTTTCACTTTGAATCATCAGTTGTTCTAGGGTTTCTATAATCTGTGAAGTCTCATAAACATAAGCTTCCAGCATCGGTTCATCAATATATGAATTGTTCAACTGTTCTTCCCCCTGATTATGATTTTAAGCTCTCCAATACTTCAATAAGCTTATCTTCTTTAAATGGCTTAACAATAAATGAATTGGCACCATACATGACAGCTTCTCTAATAAGTGCCTCCTGACCCATCGCTGAGACCATGATTACTTTAACTGTAGAGCTGAGCTTCTTGATCTCTTTTAAAGCTTCTATCCCGGATAAGTTTGGCATGGTAATATCCATGGTAATAATATCAGGTCTATACTTTTGGAATTTTTCTACAGCCTGTTGACCATCTTCTGCCTCACACACAACCTCATATTCTTTTTTTTCAATCATCCTTCGAATGGCTACCCTCATAAACGACGCATCATCTACTATCATTAATCTCATTTTTTCCCCTCCGTTTTTCTAATAAGAATCTTTGATTTCTATGTTATTTTATTATCAGTTCCATCTACCTTTTATCTAATGGTATAAACTGGTAGAATCATTGTAAAAGATGTACCATAGTTCATAACACTCTCTACAATCAAATCTCCACCACAGCATAATAACATTTGCTTACACATGGGTATGCTGATACTGTCACTTTCCTTATATATATGAATGAAATCATGGTGATAAAATTCATTAAATATATATTTCAATCGGTCTTTCTCAATGCCCTTACCATAATCTGTTACGGTTATTCTCATATTACTTATCTGATTTTCTCGGTTATGTTGGCTTTGTAGTTTAATTAATACTTTGTTGTTTTTAGTATGATTTTTTGCATTAACCACCAGTTCTCTAAGTACTGAAACAAGTACCTTTCTTTCAATAAAAATCTCTAAATCTTTATCCTCTGACTGTTCAACTTTTATATCCAATCCTTCTAAATCAAACTTCTTCACTTCATCTACGACTAAGTTATAGACATTATTGTGGGTATATTCAAAATCCATCCCTTGTATATCAATGTATTTTGATATCTGATTGATGATATTTCTGGTATGTTTCATCTCAAGGACCATGGCTTCAAAAAGCTCTCTATTATTCTGTCCTACTTCACTTATATCAATGAGCTGCATCATCCCCATCATACCGTTAAGAGGTGTTCTCAAACGATGGTTAATATCTTTTAAGAACTGGGTTTTTAACTGATTAGCGTTATCGGACTGTTTCATGGCATGTTTCAGCTTATTTTCATTATGAAGTCGTTCTGTTACATCCATAAACAATACAGCAAACTCATGCTGCTCTGTAGGATAGGCCCTTACTTCATAATATTTATCAAATGCTTTTGAATAGTTGACCACACTCCTTGATGTTCTCTCAAGTGCCACTTCTCCATAGATGTCAATCCAGTAACTTTCAGTATCCGGAAGCACCTCTAGAACTGTCTTGCCGATAATATCTGCTTCCTTAAGACCTGTGATTTTCTCGAAAGCTGCGTTGACCGCCAAGTAGATATAATCTACCGGGTTACCTAAGTCATCTAGAACCATCCGGTGAAGTGCAAAGGCCTCTTGCGCATTCATCAGCAACATGTTTTGGGATTGATTGGTATCAGCATATGCATTGTAAATATGCTCATCGTAGATGCTTCTTACGTAGGCCATGGTCAAAACAACAACCGTTGCAATAATGGAAATTAGTTTTTTTTCAAAATCAATCTCGGAAAAAAATGCAAACGGTAATACTGCAATCAAGTAAATGAAGATATAATTTCTCATCCTACTTCTGCTATACAAGGAATAGATTGAAATCAATAGCAGTAGTAAATGACTGGTGATGTAGACATCGCTTCTTGTATAATAGGCTATCATTGTACTGATCATCGTTATGGCCCATAGTAAATAATTTAACCTTAATTGGTATTTCTCTGTCCATGCTTTTACAAAACTAGATGCAAGTACAACTACCAATAGGACTAGAATGATCACATTCACATAAATATTGAAAAAAAAGTGATGACCATTCGTGGTCTTATATAAGCCGACCAAAACAAAATATACAACTATATAAGCAATGTTAATGAGTCTTAATGAACTTTCTCTATATTTCCAATAGGTCAAATTTGTACCCCCTCATAAACCTAATATCTTTAGATTAAATTAATTTTTTTTAGTACTTCATCGAATTTTTCAACATCAATCGGTTTCCAAGCATAGGCTTCACAACCATATTTATAGGCTTCTTCAACGGTTTCTTTATCATTAAGAGCTGTGGTCATAATAATCTTAGAAGGTGCTGTGCCCTCTTGCAAAGATGTACTTTCAATTTCTCTTATGGCCTTTAACGCTTTGATTCCATCTACCTTTGGCATCATAATATCTAAGCAGATTAGGTCATAAGGGTTCTCCATCTCTATAGCGTTCATGGCCAAATCTATGGCTTCAAGTCCATTCATGGCCACGTCACAGCTACCATATTTGGATAGGTATTTCTTCATAAATAAACGGCTGGTTAAATCGTCCTCTGCAATAAGAATTTTCATATTATATCTCCTCTTTATTTGTCTATCTCATTTATATGTTCATATTCATTGGTACTTTTTAATAATTTCATAATATAATCCAGTGCACGTTCTTTCAAAGCGTAATGCATACCGGTCATACGCCACTCATAAATCTGGGCAAACAAAGTACCATGTATCATACTTGCCATCTCTTCACTATTGTATCCGGTGTTCTTTAAAAGTATATCTTTATTCAGTGTTATAAGGTTTTCTAAAAAACTTATGCGTTTGTTGACGATTTCTTCCATTCTAGCCTTGGTTGTTTCATGATAATAATAAAGATCCATCGAAAACATGACCGTCGTCAGTTCCACATAGTTCTCATAGAATTCAATAAATCGTTTAATATAATACCGAATGACTTCATAACCTGATAATCGACTTTCCAAAATGGTGTTGATGATTTTTTCATCATACTGAGCATAGGCTTCGACAATATGGTTGAGTATCTCTTGCTTGTTTTTGTACTGTCGATATAAAGCCGGTTCTGTTACTTTCTCAAGTCTTGCCAGATTCTTTGTTGTTACACCGCTGACACCTTCACTATATAATAGATCAATGGCACTGATTAAAATCTTGTCTTTTCTCTTTATCATATTTCACCCCGTTAGTGTTCACTAACCTAGTATAGCATCTACCTAAATCGGAATCAATACGTAACATGTAAATTTATGATTTTTGGTATATTTTCACAAAAATAAGACCCCTAGGGGTCTTATTCATTCTTGTCTCTCTATGTCTTAAAGTTCGATATTATTATCTAAGAAAACTGTGACAATCCCAGGATCAAACTGAGTTCCTGCGTATTTACTTAGTTCCGCTCTAGCTTCTTTGTGGCTAAAAGTTGCCTTATAAAGACGTTGAGATACCATAGCTTCGTAAGCATCTGTTACACTTATAATTCTTGCTATCAGTGGAATCTCGGTTCCTTTTAAGCCTCTAGGATAGCCTTGTCCATCCCATCTTTCATGGTGAGACAGGATGTCCTCTGCCAGGGAAGAATAAGCATCCACGGATTTCAATATTAGGTAGCCACTTTCAGAATGCTTTTTAACCTCTTCATATTCTTGTTCTGTCAACACACCAGATTTGTTCAATATTTCATCTCTTATGGCAATCTTTCCTATATCATGTAAATGACCGGCTGTGACCAATTCGTTTAATGTCTGAGCATCCATATCCATGGCCTTACCCATTTTTTGGCATAACTTAGCAACTTGATCAGAGTGTACTTTTTCTCTGGTGCTTTTTTCATTTAAAGTTTTAATAATGACTTGTATGGTCTTGTTTCGCATACTTTGACTCTCTGTAAGTTTTTCCCTGTACATCTGATCCTCTGCTTTTATAAAAATATCCGATATAGACTGATCTACACCAGTTTTTGTAGCACATCCTATGGATACAGATATAACGACATTATCCATTTTTTCTTCAAGTGCACCTTTACGGATACGATTTGCGATCCTAATTGCCTCTGTTATATCCGTTTTTGGTAAGAGAACTATAAATTCATCCCCTCCGATTCTGGCTATGATATCATCTAAACGGCAATGTTCTTTAATGACCCTAGTGACATTCAACAGCAACTGATCACCTGCCATATGTCCAAAGGCATCATTGGTTAATTTAAGTCCGTTTACATCCAACATCATAACTGATAGAGGTAGATTACGCGGTACATCCAAACGTCTCTGTTCTTCTTCATAAAAACGACGATTATAGATACCTGTTAGTTGGTCATAATAACTGAGTTTTTCTATACGTATTTGGTTCAGCTTTTGTTCAGTAATGTCTCTTACAATAGATAAAACACCTTGATCCATAAACTTAATCATACGCATTTCATAGTAACCCAGCTTACCTTCTACCTCAAGCTCGTATTCGAATGTTTGAAGTTCTCCTGTTGTTATGGCTTGATCAATAGCGCGCATACCTATTGCTGCTATTTTCTCAGGCATAACTTCACTGAGGGCTTTATTAATAAAGTGTTCTTTATTAACATACAATAGGCCATCATGATTCACCAAACAGTCTAAGAAAATACCTTCTTCGCTAAATATAAATATTATATCCGGTAGAACTTCAACAATCGCTCTGTTCTTTTTTTCACTTAATTCTAATGCTTGCTTATTCTCTATAAGCTCCTCATTCTGACTCCTTAGTTCTTCTTCAACCGCCGTTAATTGTTTAATTGCATTATAAAGATCTTTATTGGCACTTTTTAGAGATTTCTGGTTTATTTTCATCTCTTTAAAATAATCTTCAGTTTTCTCAAGTACCTTATTCGTTGTAATACGAAGATCCAAAAAAGGATCATTTGATCTAACCGGTAAACGGTATCTGATGTTCTTATCCGCTGATATTAGTTGTATGTCTTCATCCAACGCTTTAATTGGGTTAATCACATATTTCTTTTGCAATATAAAAACAATAAAAAGAATGAGCATGGTGGATAAAATTGTTATTAAGAGGATCGTCATGTTTTGAAGACGTTGATTCACAAAGTCACTCATAGGCGCAAAGCTTCCTATAACCCAACCTGAGTCTTCAAAGGTACGCCATCCCACATACCCATTGATACCACCCAAAGAAGTCAATATTGTGCCGTTCCTATTTTTTAATAATTCTGTTGTGAGTTCCACTGATAAATCACTTAAAGACAAGACCAAACCAGTCCTATTCTCATATTCCGGATGCAACAATACATTCTTATCACGGTCCAATAAGAAGACATAACCTTCATCTGATATCTTCTGTTCTTCAAGTAAATCAAGGGTGCTTTCAAGTAGGCTGTCGCCTGCTACCACGCCAATAAAACGGTTTTGTTTATCGTAAACCGGTTTTGCAAGGGTTACAATCCAATTATCTTTTGTAGCATTTAAATAGGGTCGGGTAATAATATGTTTATTCTCATTTAAGGCCGCAATATACCAAGGCCTTGTTCGTAGATCAAAAGAAGACGGAGGTATAAAACCACTGCCATTAATCATTTGATTATCCGGCGTGCCATAGTAGATGGATTGTAAGGTCGGATTAGCGCTCATCAAAGCTTGCATGAAACTCAATATTTTATCTTCATCCTCTTCTAAGAGAATAAAGCTCTCTACTGCTTCTAATGCTCTCTGATTCCTCTTTATATGTCCATTAATCTCACTGGCCATATAGTCCAATCTGCTGTCTATTGTATTTTCCACTTCTGCCTCTATGGATGCTTTATAATAATTATACTGGATCCACATGGTTAGACCGATGACAACAGCAATTATAATACCAATACTATAGAAATTTTTTATAAAGGTTTTCATCTGGTTGCTCCTAAGTCTGTTCAGTCTATTCTAAGCTTGGTTGCAAAAAATCCCTTATTTATTGCAATCCCCTCATAGGATACATCCTTATGATTCTTTAAGACGATAAGTAATAATCATTCTATTCTACCACCATCGGGTATCAGAATCAACTTTTTTCTAGTACCTTCAGACTATGATAACATTGATTTTACATTAAAATAGGTCAATATACCCATCATAATAACCCGCATTTGAAGAAACTTGCCATACCACTGGCAATTCCATATTGAATGGTGTAAAATGGCAAGTGTCTCACCTATTACCTGAATTCTATAGACACACAATCATCCCTGCATCTTAGGAGGCCATATGAAAGAAATCATCCTAATTCTAATACTTCAATTGTGCTATGTTCCAATGTTAGCACTTAGAACCATCAGTATGGTGAAAAAGCTCACCCTTTTAACCGCCCTTTTCGGCTTTCTTGAAAGTCTAATCTACGTATTTGGTCTTGCTATCGTCATCTCAGGCGAACAAAGCATACTTCAAATGCTTGTTTATGCACTAGGTTTTGGATTAGGGCTTGTAGTAGGTATACATATCGAGAAAAAAATTGCTATAGGCTACAACACCGTTGTCGTAAACATCAGTCATAAAAATGATGAACTGATTGCCCATCTAAGACTTCAAGGCTTTGGTGTCACCGTTTTTCAAGGTGAAGGCAAGGACAGTACCAGATATCGTATGGATATTCTAACAAAACGAACACGTGAAATAGAGCTTATGGGCATCATCGATCATTATGAGCCAACAGCTTTCGTTATTGTTTATGAACCGACACGCTTTCAAGGTGGTTACCTTGCTGTTATGATGAAAAAGCAAAGCAAAGTTTTTCCAAAAAGCTTTATGAACAAAAAGCTCCCTCCAATCCAACCGGAAGAACCTTCGCCATCATGGATTAAGAAAACCGCCGAAGAAATTGCCTTTGAAATCAAAGAACTTGCCAGTCATGATAACTCCGAATAAGGTATGCATCTAATTTCTTGGTAATTATTAAAAATCGACATTTTAAAGCAAGGCTTTTTATAGAAGCCTTGCTTTTCCTTGTGATCTTAATATATTTTTATTGCTTTTATTATATTTTTGACAATTCGCCTCTTAAGTTTTCGGTCATCAACTGTTTAATCTTCTCTTGATCATAACCTTTACTCATTAAATAATAGAGCTTAGTCGCCGCAGCTTCCGGTGTCATATCATACCCGCTGACAGCACCGGCTTCTACTAAAAAGGCGCTTGTTTCATACTCACCAATATGGGCAAAGCCTTTTAAGCACTGTGTACAAACCACTATGATGACCCCTCTATCTGCCGCTTCTTTCAATACCACACCGAGTCGCGCGTCCCTACTTGGAATATTTCCGGCTCCAAGAGCTTCAATAATGATGCCTCGAAGGGGTGGCTTCAATATATTTTCCATGACTTCTGTTGATATACTCGGAAAAATCTTCATATCGGTAATTGGATAGTTCCCATATTCAAAAGCTACCATTTGCCCACCACTTTTTTTGTTGATTAGAGATTCATTCACTTCAATACGCACACCTGCTATTGCAAGTGGTGGATAATTAGGAGATTCAAAAGCATCAAGGGCATCCGAACTGGTTTTTACCGCTCTGCAACCTCTTAAAAGCTTACCTCCAAAATAGAGACAGACCTCCGGAACATCGCACTCTGCTGCAATTTGTACCGCTGCTATAATGTTTTCTCTGGCATCGTTTCTAATCTCACATAAGGGAATCTGTGAACCAGTAAGTATGACCGGCTTACCTAGGTTTTCGAGCATAAAAGAAAGAGCCGATGCTGTATAAGCCATGGTGTCCGTCCCATGTAAGATCACAAACCCATCATAGTCGTCATAGTTCGTTTCTATATCCTTAGCAATCTTAATCCATTCCTGTTGGGTCATATTCGACGAGTCCAACAAGGGTTCATACTCTTTTATGGTATAATCCGGCATGATATCTGCTTTTAGCTCAGATATATTATCCAGTTCTTTTTGCATATAACCTTTTTGAGGGGCATAACCCTTCTGTGTTCTAATCATTCCAATCGTACCACCGGTATAGATGATATATACTTTTTTATTCATGTCTAACTCCTTGAATGCATCCTATTTTGCTTTTAATAACTCTGATTTTTATTGTATGCCTTATTTCCTTTTTTTACAACATCCTATTGTTATTTATGCAAGAAAAGAAGCTACGCTTCGTTATGAGCTCTGCTCATATTTCTGAACGGTTCGAAAGGAAAGGACCTTGATAATTAAAGCGATGCTTCAACGCATTAACATAGCATTGTCTTTCCTAGAGAACAAGAAAAGAAGCTACGCTTCGTTATGAGCTCTGCTCATATTTCTGAACGGTTCGAAGGGAAAGGTCTTTGACGTATTCTGAAACACTTCAAGGCTGAATACTAGAGTATGACTTTCCTTGAGAACAAAAAAAGACTGTAATGGTAATCAGTCTTTTTTTGAAAGGCACCTTTGATTATTTGATTCTTTAACTTCTATTTCTTCTTACTGTCTTTTTTATCCATTTTGTCATTAACTTTTTCAAGAATATCCTCTTTCAAATCCGCGGCATCCTCTTTTGCTTTTGTGACTTTATTCTTCAATTTGCCTTCAAATTCCATTTCTTGATTCCCTGTAGCCTTACCTACTTTTTCTTTTACGTTGCCTTCAATTTTATCTTTTAGATTCCCTGCATCTTTTTTTATTTTTTTTCCTAGATCTTTCATAATATATTCTCATTTTCTCGTGTATGACTGGTTTCTAACTTAAATAAACTAAGAACGCTATGTCATTGAAGACCTCTCGTCTTCCTCTTCTATATTTTGAGCGTTCAATAACAGCTCCGCTTGGTCAAACAACCTTACCGGTACGTATATATCGTAACCGTACATACTACTTCCCATAGCCACTGTTAAGTAATCACCAATCTGTTCACTTTTCTTTATGGCCGGTATCTCATAGCTATTCATTAAAGCAATGATGATGTCTGCCTCCTGTAAGGTATAGACACTACAGAGTTTTTTAATCTCCTCTAATTGGTCATTTACGACTTCATCTATTTCCTCTTCCACGAGTGCCACTTCACAATAAGTACATGTTGTCTTGCCTTCTTCATAGTCACGTTTACATTTAGGACAATAGGGCATGATATCACTCCTTCTAGAATAATAAAGGTTTTATTAAGATTCATATTACTATTATACCATAACCAGTTTTGTATGTAGTATAATATTTATGAATCTCATTATCATTTGTAAAATTCATTATGCTAAAACTCTAAGGACCTGATTTACCAATTCCGGATTAAACTGACTTCCCGCATTACGGCTTAACTCTGCTTTTGCTTCGTCTATTGACATGGATTCTCTATAAGCTCTTTTGGAGGTCATCGCATCATAAGCATCTGCAATTAGAATAATACGAGAGCCTAATGGGATATTAGAACCGCTCAAGCCACTGGGATAGCCTCGTCCATTATGATATTCATGATGATGCTTGACAATATCTAATATTTCCGTAAAACTACCTATCTTGCCTAAGACATGGGTGGCTTTTTCCGGATGGGCTTTTACAATCTCATACTCTTCACCTGTTAGACGATCCGGTTTATTAAGGATTTCTGTAGGAATACCTATTTTCCCAATATCATGTAATAAGGCAGCCAGACAGATCTTCTTTTGATCTTCCATTGGTAAGCTTAACGATTTACATATTGCTGCCGTCAAATCCCTAACCCGTTTACCATGGCCTTCTGTATAAGTATCTTTGATTTCTATAGCTGAGACAAGGGCTTCCACTGTTTCATTAAACAGCTGTTGTTCAAATTCCTTCTGCTTCGAGATAGAATAATAGTTTGAAATCATTTGAGCGTATATCTTCATAATCTCTTTTGAATGCTCTGGGAATGCATGCTCTGTAAACTTTTCTAAGCTAATTAAGCCTACAGGTTGGGATTTATAAACAATTGGAGCATAAAGCGTAACAAAATTAGAATACGTTCCAAGTGCTTTAAATGTCTCAATCGTTTCTTCTGTGAACTTGTTAACCTCACGTTGCTCAATAAACGTCTCATAGGCGATAATCTTATCTGCATCTGCTTCTTCAAATCCAATAAATATACTATCTTTTGTAAAAGACAACTTCTTTAAAAGCTCTATGTCATATCCTTTTGAGCACATAGGAAAATAAGTGTCTTCTTCAAGTATGTACAACGATCCCTTTTCAGCTTCCGGGATTAACTGAAAAGTTGCTTCAAATGCAGTGCGTAAGAACTCCATACTGGAAACCTCTTCTCTGTTTACCATGGATTTTACAATAATTTTTAAAGCGTTTAATACATATGGCTCTATATTTGAATTATGCTTCATGATGTTCTCCTATGGTTTTACTGTTGTTTATTTGCATATTCACATTCTACTATTAGATACCTAAAATTTCTTTTAATTATATCATTTTCATATTAATTTTCCATTAAGTCCCTCTAAGCAATCTTACCTATGATTAAACTCTTTTTAAAAATAAAAAAAGCTAAAACCATTACTGGTTTTAGCTCTATAATCTATTCATTGTTGTTAAAAATCTTCAAATTCATCCATCAACATCGGTACAAATTTCATCATAATCGGCGTCAGTGTCACACCTATTATTAATGCACCTAAGATACTATAGACCGCTCTGTGCTTTTTAGGTACACAAAGTCCCATCAAAACACCTACAGTGAATACGCACAACTTAATAAGCGCTAGATCTTTCCATGTTGATTCCTTCATATAGGTATCTGTAACGGACAAACATTTTTCCAAACATTCTTTACATCGCTTCATTATGAATCCTCCTTATAAATTTTGTTATGAGTGGTAAGGGTAGCCATTGAATTTTCACTTACATAATTAGTATTTGAATGGTCAGTTTATTGTATGGATTGTTTTAAATGAAACTGCTTCTTTTGAACATACATATTATAATCTGCTATTGATATTAGTCCATCAAAGGAAATATCATCTTCTGGAAAATGGGCAATGCCAAAACAAAAACTAATCTGTATAAGGTGCTCATTGTATTTCAAAGGATGACTATCAAAATAATCCTTTATTCTATGAATCAATGCTTCAACCTCTTGGTTACTTAGATCTACGAGTAAAAGTTGAAATTCATCGCCTCCGTAGCGCGCAAAGCAATCTGTCGATCGTATCCCTTTTTCAACTCCGGTGGCAAATGACGTAAGCAGCTTATCTCCACATTCATGGCCATATGTATCATTGGTAATTTTAAGATTGTTCAGATCCATCGTTACCAGCGTCAATTTTGTTTTTTTATATTCCGCTTCTACCAACTTTTTTTCTAAAAACGTGTTGAAATAATGGCGATTAAAGGATTGTGTCAATATATCATGATGCATGAAATAATTAACCTTCTCCATCGATTGATAGAGCTTAATCACGTTAATAACTTCATATGCAAACAGCTCAATAATATGCCTGTCATCCTTGTCATAAGCACCTCTGATTTTGCTGTCAATGTTAATCATGCCGTAGAGTGTATCTCCTAACATGACCGGCGTACTAAGAGTGGTATAAACCGCATCCGAACCCGCTTCTAAGATTGTGTCAATGTTATCGTCATGTAGATTCAAACGATCATAGTCGAAGGGGTCATCAATTACAACCGTTTCTTTAATCTCGCCTTTTGATTCACGGAAAAGATACGTCTGATCCAATCTTAAATAAGTATTCTTAAGCACCTCAAAATCATAACCTTTGGCTGCAACAAACTGTAGTGTATCCGTTTTGGGGTTAAGTAACATGATACACCCTTTTTGTGCTGATGGTATAGAATCTATAGCACTATCTAGTATCGTCTGATACAAAGCATCACTATTGGTTGCCAAAACCGATTTTTGGATCAGTTCAAATAAAATCCTATTTAAATTTGATTCTTTTTTTGCCTTTTCAAACATCTTAAAATAGATTCGAAAGAATATGGTCAATATTAATAAAATCAAAATATAGGAACTAATAAGTCCAATCCCTATAGCCCACAAACTAATTTCAAGGCCAAATATTTGGCGGCTACCAACAATTAATATTGTTAAAATAAAATAGAATGACGTTATATAAAAAAATGTCGTATAATATAAACGTTTATTCATATTTTATCTCCTAACCCTTTTATACTATTATAACATATATTCAGATGGATATAACCTGTCAGATTTGTTTGTTACTCAATGAGGTCCACATCACGCACCAATTCGTTGGACAGCTCTTTTTTTGTCTTAAGGCCTAGATTTTTTAACTTAGTGGCTTGTGCAACTAAGTTATCATTACCTGTGCTTAATTGCTTATAAGCACTTCTATACTTTTCCCCAGCTTTATCAATCGACTGCCCCACTGCATCCATATTCTCAACAAAACCTACGAACTTGTCATATAACTTTGCTCCTCTTTCTGCAATCTCAAGCGAATTTCTATTCTGATATTCTCGCTTCCATAAGTCTACAATCATTTTCAAGGAAGTGATGAGATTTGTCGGGCTAAGGAGTAATATTCTCTTATCATAGGCAAAATTCCACAAGTCCGAATCTCCCTGAAGTGCGGTAATATAAGCAGGTTCACTAGGAATGAACATCATAACAAAATCTAGAGCCTTATCATAATCATCATAACCTTTTGCACTTAGAGCTATAATATGATTTTTTATGGCTGAAAGGTGTGCATCTAATTCTTTCTTCTGTTCATCCACATCATCAGCTGCAATTAATCTGGTAAAGGCGTTTAGTGATACTTTGGAGTCAATAATAACATTCCTATTGTCCGGGTATTTGATCACGGCATCCGGTCGCATTTTCTTACCTTCTATATCAGAACGTATCGCTTTACCATTGTCATCTAACAATTCATGTTCAATAAAATACTGTTCGTTTTTTCTAAGGCCTGATTTTTCCAGAATACTTTCCAGAATCATTTCTCCCCAACGACCTTGGGTCTTTGCTTCTCCTTTTAATGCTTTGGTTAGATTTTTAGCTTCTTGGCTAATCTCCTGATTCAGAACCGCTAGCTCCTTGACCCTCTCACCCAGCGAAAACCTTTCTTTTGATTCCATATTATAGACATCATCCACTTGTTTTCTAAAATCCTCAATATTTTTTCCAAGAGGCTCCAGTATATTCCTTAAGTTTGTTTTATTGAGTTCTGTGAATCTTTCCGTTTTTGTGTCGAATATTTTGTTGGCAATATTCTCAAATTCCAGATTGAATTTCTTACCCATTTCTTCCATGGCATCCATTTGGTTTTTCAATTTTTCAACAAGAGCTTCGTTATTGGCTTTTTCGGTTGCAAGTAGCTGATGCGTCTGATTCAAGTCCATCTTCAAGCTTTGCATCTCTTCTTTTAGAGAAGTTACCTCTTTTTGCTTCTCATCTAGCATCATAAGGGTTGCATCCTGGTTAGCTTTGACCTTCGTCAAATCCTGATGATTGTCCTTTAATTCAAGACGTACAGAGGTTAGATGATCCTCTGCAGTAAGTCGTTCATTTTCAAGTTCGACTATTTTTTCCTTTGCCGCTTCTAACTGGGCTTGCATAGTTGCTCTATAGGTTGCCGCTTCCACTTCAAGTTCATTATATTTTTTCTGACTGTTTTCCTTATCCGATTGATGTTTTGATGTTATTTTCGATTTAGCTATGAGCCAACCTAACGATAATCCTACTATTATGCCGGCTACTAACATGATTATTTCCATTATTTCTCCTCCTAGGATATACGATCAAATGCTCAAGAGCATTCCATATAGAACGTTCCATTTTTATCGTAATGTAGCGTTCTCCATGTATTCAATCTCTTGTTCTGCATCTGCACCTACATCATTATTATATATAACCGGTGTTTTATATAACCATTTTTTCCACAAAGTTTCATCCGTAATCAGTTCGGCCATAAAATGACTTACATTCATCCTACTTGTTTTACCTGCGTTAAATATAGGGCTTCTTGTCGGAGACGTACATATTTCATATGGACTTACGAGATCATTATTAATTAATGTATCCGGACGTACGGCAACCCACTCTATTTGTTCATCCTGTGTACCGATATCGTTCATTAAGAAGTTGACTGCTTTCATGTTGTCACGATGTGGTGGTAACAATAACTTAAGCATGGCTAAAATAATTCTCTCTACTACAGAGTTTTTCTCTCCAGAAACAGCATTCGTATAACCCGTTGTACTCATAAGTATAATTTTCATTTTCTTGTTTGTGCTATTTTTAACTGTTTCATGAATATTTTTCAAAGCATCAAAAACTAAAAAGCGCGGTTGTCCAAACATACCCTTAAGGGACATGTTATGACCAAGACATGAAACAATCGTATCACAGTCTAGAATAAGATTCTTCATCTTAGTCGGCTTCAATTCATTGATATTGCCTCTTATGGTTTCGACCAAAGGATTCTCAAGTATTTCTTTAGGAACAACCGAACTTTCTCTGATAAGAATCCGTGTTGATATTTTTCTTTTGATCAATTGTCCGACAACCAATTTACCCGTAGCACCGCTTGCGCCAAGAACTAATACTTTCATAGACTATCTCCTTTATTGTGATTTATTACTTAGGACTTAAACATTCAGCTCAAGGAATAATCTCAACTTAATAATAGATCTCTTAAACCTTGAATGTTATTTACAATATAACTAGCACCTGCTCTTTTCAGTTCATCGTATGTACCGTACCCATACGCTACACCTATTGAATCAATATCCATTTCTTTTGCTCCCAGTATATCATGTTGTCTATCGCCAATCATGACGACTTCACGCATGTCTTTTATTGGGAGTTTTAACAGAACTTCTTCTATCACCTCTGATTTTTTAGTTCTCGTTCCATCAAGATTACTACCAACAATACTGGTAAAATACCCATCTAACCCAAAATGCTTGATAATGAGCTCAGCAAATTTTGTTGGTTTTGAAGTCGCTACAGCCAGCACATTAGCATTGGTTTTTTGCAAATCTTCTAATAATTCTTTAATGCCTTCATATATTTCATTCTCATATATACCTTGATCCACAAAATACTCTCTATAATATAAAATAGCTTGTTTTGCCTCTTCTTCTGTAAAATCATAAAAGTCCATAAATGATTCTTTTAATGGCGGTCCTATAAACTTTGTCAGGTCATCTAAATTAGCATCTATGTTTTTTATTTTTTTTAATGCATAAGCTACAGATTTTGTTATACCTGTTTTAGGGTTCGTTAATGTACCATCCAAATCAAATAGTATATATTTATATAACATTCTGTTCCTTTCTCAGGCTCAATAGAGTATTTTAAGTCTACTTGTATTACACGTTTCATCTTATCTCATTCTAATTAATGCTTCAACAAACTCAAAACACTTTTGGGTTTGTTCATAGCTGGTCTCCTTTACTTTAACAGAATGTACTTATTATCTAGATGTATCGTCTCGTTTGTTTTTTATAATTTCTATAATCTACGTCATGCATATTTTCTAGATACTTTTCTTCTTTTATTATTAAAACATGAAACATTATAATGGTTATTACTGAAAAAACTATCACAAGCATAGATTGTGATGATAAAGATAACCCCATTAAAACCATGTCATAAAAAAGAAAATACGGGTTTCTTGAAAACTTATAGATACCACGTGTAACCAGTTCTGTCTTTTCGCTTGTATTGACACCGACTCTCCATGACCGTCCTAGATTCAGTGATGCGACTGTACTCAATATCAGTCCAATGCCAATTAAAAATGTACCAACTATTTCTAAAGCTATCGAATTTGAGATTGGTAAAGCATATTTTTCAAAGCTTGGTACTGTCTGCTGTAATATGAAAATAATACTTGATATTCCGGCTGAAAGTATGGCGATGTTTAACACAAAATCTTTGGATTTAATGCTTTTTCCTATTTTTCCAGACAAGAGAATCGCTCTTAGAAAAAAGAAAACATAAAATAGAATAATTAGACTTATTGATATGTATTTCATCTGTTTAACTCCTTAATGACTTTCAACATAAATCTAAGACCCTTGCTTTTATATGAAACATCATTAAAATTACCAATCAAATAAGCATCTGATTTCGGATGATAGAACATAAATGCCCCAGTTACCCCAACGCATCCCCAACAACTGTATTTTTCAGGCATCAACACAGGAATGGTTCTAAATTGCCAAATGCTATAACCATAATCTATACCCATATATAACCCCGTTGAATCATTTTTCATTTTTTCTAAAGTATCTTTTGAGACTATTTGGCCTGTCACTAAAGCCTTCATAAATAAGAGTAAATCTTCATTCGTAGCTACAACCCCACCACCGGTATAATCAAGTCCGGCATAGTTAATAAGATCATTTCCTATGAACTCATTAATGCTAAAATGGGCAATCGGATAATCATATTCTTTTATGGGATCCGAATATTGATACATTGACGCATTTTCCATTCCAAGAGGCACAAAAATATACTCCTTCAACACTTCATGAAAGGGCTTCCCTGTAATATTCTCAATAATTAATCCCAAAAGATGATAATTAGTATCTGAATATTTTGTCTTTTTTCCTGGTGGCGCATATGGCTTTAGATTATTTTTACCCCATATAACAGCTTCCCGTGGGCTCATTTGGAATTCTTTCTCCTTAAGAAGCTTTTTTAGCAGCGGCCAAAAATGATCATATAAGCCGGAGGTTTGTTTTAACAGATGTTTGATTTTAATACTATGGGTATAATCTATACCCTTATATACATGAAGATCTTTTAATAAAGCTTCATCTAAATAGTCGGTAATTGTATCATCAAAAGACAATTCACCCTTTTCATATAAGATGCTTATGATTGTTGCAGTGAATAATTTGCCCACACTTGCCATATAGTTTGGCTGTCCAGGATTAGC
Organism: Clostridiales bacterium; assembly: GCA_024636985.1. Lineage (GTDB taxonomy): Bacteria > Bacillota > Clostridia > Lachnospirales > Vallitaleaceae > Petrocella. The sequence goes on from JAGXFY010000049.1 coordinate 34,846, forward strand.
CGGCATATTACCTGTTGAACCTTCTGCTATATTCATATGGATATCTAATTTCTGAGAATGAACCAACAAATATGCATTCTTCACTTTAGAATCCTTTCGCACTTGATGCCTGAATAGATTTTCAATTCTTTTCATCTTTTCTTTTTCCATTATCTCTTCCTTTCTAAAGTATCACACAAATTTTTATTTGCTATACTTTTTATGCTTGTTTACGTCTACTAATAGGTATGATTGAATAATTAATCATATGAAATAGAAATGGATATGCGACAACATATAAGTCTCGCAGATTATAAAATAAGACTATAAATCCAAATATAATCATGCCTATAGAATTTACAATCATCAAGACTCTCTGAAACTTTAAAAATTGTTCTTCCTTAATCAAAGAACGCTGAATTATTTTTTTGTTGTACATATTCACCTTGTTCTTAGTCATTTCAGAATAAGCCAAAAAGAATAATCCAAAAAATACCAGTGCTAACCCTAAATAATTCATTTTATTTTCCCCGTATCTTTCTTTTACTCTGTATATAATACTTTACTTAATTCGAACTAGAATTTTGACTTTTCATAGTTGTAAGGTATACTCGTACCTACAACCACATCTTCAATTTTTTCAATGATGAGCCAGTCATCCATATTCCCCTGATGATCAAAATCAAGTGGTTCTATTTCCTTTACATCCTGAAACTCAACAAGACACATACACTTTTTATGCCAACGGGCTTGTTGTTTCTTAGATAGATTAAGCTTGTTTTGGTTTTCCTCTAAGATTTGATCTATTTCCTCTTCCGTTAATTTCACGTAGTTTTGCACACTTTTAACTCTTGCTAAAGCGGTTATTTTATGTGTGCCTTTTTCCATAAAATATAGGGTTTCATCTTCAAAAACACGACTATGAGGGATTTTCCTACCTGCCGCTGCACGAATAATCATCGTCTTAGATCCCTCTAAGATTTTGTCCAATACCTTTTCCTTGTCATCACAATAAACTAAATGTACCAAAATAATCACCTTCCTTTGATCCTGTCATAATATCCTTCCAATAGTCCTACTACTTAAATATATCGCCTAACTTCTTTCATATAATTTCTATACACTTCTCCAAATTGTTCAATGCACCATCTTTCTTCCGATAGAATAAGACCATGTACTGAGATTTGAAATATAATAAGTATAAATAGTAATAACCATGAGTTGGTTATCATCGTACAACCTAAAAAATATAAAAAGAAAGCTATATACATAGGATTACGAGATATTCTATATAAACCCTTTGTATTTAATCCACTTGAATTCGGTTTAGAAAAATGCACAATAGAGATTGCATATAATACCATACCTATTATGCCTATTCCAAGTCCTATGAAATTGATCAAGCTAATTAATACCGCTTCATTATAAAATAATATGATCATCATGAGCAATACTGATATTTCATAAACCCAGTAAGCCAAATTCTCTCTACCTTCTCTTGGTGGAAAAAAAGTTGTGCGTTTAGACGCTTGTTTTCCAAATATACTGACTATCCCATAACGTATAATAATTATTGGTAATATGAGTATGAAACCATTCAAAATAAATCTCCTTTGCGCCTTATCTTGGAATCCTCATTTTTATAATTTCTTGAAACTTTTTCTGGGATGGTCGATTACTCAGTTTCTCTTTTGGAGGAAATCCTTGATCAAATTCTCTGGCTGCTTTTTCATCTATATCATAGATATTATCTTCTATAAATCGACCCTTAATATGAGACAATGCTCCAGGATATAATTCTATTGCCTGTAATGCAACCGCATACATATTATCCGCTGTACCAATCTTATAATTTTCTGCCGAGGTGAATCCTAGCCTAGAATAATAGTCCGGGTCACCGTAAATAAGTATGGCTTTATAACCAAGCTCTGTTGCCTTCTTCTTTGTATATTCAATTAACTGACTGCCAATTCCCTTACCCTGGAATGTAGGCAAAACAGATAAGGGTCCAAATGTTATCACATTATGGTCAACCCCTTCATCATCAACAATTTTAGCTTTAGTGTAAGCAATGTTACCGACAATTTCTCCATCAACTTCCGCAACAATATCCAGTTCATGAATAAATGAATCTGCCTCACGCATAATATGCAACAAATAATGTTCATCACACCCAGGACAATAGTGATTCCAAAAAGCTTCTCTTGTTATTTCTTCAACTGTTCTATAATCTGAAGGCCTTTCATTTCGTAGCACTACATTTTCTATATGGATAATAATCCCTCCCTGTCTAATAAATTCAATAATCTAGTCACCCCATTAATATACTACACGCTTATAATTATAACCTACCAGAATAAAATCAACCACATCCTTTTAATTAAAAAAAGATTAGAAACCTCTAATAACCTTGTACTTAGCTCATGTTTAGTTTTTCTTCTTCTTTATAATCTGCAAATAAACAAAGAGGCTACGACTCGCTTTGCAAAGCAAATTGTTCCGGCAGGAAAGGTCATTGACGTATTCTTCCACGCTTCAAGGCTGAATACTAAAGTATGGCTTTCCTTGAGGACAAGAAAAGAAGCTTGCTTCGTTATGAGCTCTGCTCATATTTCTGAACGGTTCGACAGGAAAGGTCTTTGACGTATTCTGCCACGCTTCAAGGCTGAATACTAAAGTATGGCTTTCCTTGAGAACAAAAAAAACCACTCAATTGAGTAGCTCTTTTATTACTTCCAAGTATTGGTTCTTCTTTAACTATTTATACTTCCTAAGCCAAGCATCCAAGAGATTCTCAAATTGATCCGGTTGTTCTAAGAAGAAGGAATGGCTTGCATTGGTTAACAAACTGACGGTCGCTTTTGGATACTTATTGAGCCGGTTTAACATGTCTCTGTACCCCACCACATTATCCTGATAACCTAGAAAAATGAGTGTTTTATGGCGATGAATCATGTGACTGTTCTCGATAATGGTACTTAGATATTCATTGTCATACAAGGCTTTTAGAAAGGATCTGTCTGCCAGAGCGATTGCTCTTGAGAAATCCGCTTCTGTACGTTGACAGGTCCTCTTGTTAATGACCACCATCTCACTCAAATAGCTTTTTTGCTTTTCTTCACTTAATGTCACAAAATATGAATGGTCAATCTCTTGATTGATGATGGGTGCTTTTTTTCTCAAGTTAGATTCCGGTATGACAACCGGACATATGAGTACCTCACCAATGACTTGTTCATTTAATAACTTAGCAATCCCCTGTGCCAAATACCCACCATAAGAGTAGCCCATAATAATAAAAGGAAGTTCACCTATGAGCACTTCTATGACTTCAGATAGTAGCCTTATCATGGTATCTGTTGTGTTCTCAAGATTATGGGCTGGTGATTGGCCCATACCCGGTAAATCAATATAGATTCTTTTAAACCCATCTAGTTTTATAGTGGTGTCCTCAATAGCATGCTCCATAGTGATGGTGTCCAAATATAGTCCATGAAGTATAATAAGGGGAAGTCCTTTACCCACACTTGTGTAATGAATGGTTTGTCCTTGTACCTCAATTAACATAATGCCTCCGTATGTCATTTAATCTTTTATCTAGTATACTATAGTACCATTGGGTTTTAAAGTCTAACTCTATGTATGTAAAAAATAACCATTACAAGTTTATTCGGAATAAAACATGCCTGTCAGAATTCACCAAATTTTTACTCCTATCAAAATTAATTTTTATTTCTACTGATGGTTCTCGTATACTGCAAAAGTGTAGGTTTTCCGTCATGAGGTTCTCCAATATAAGTTTGTGACATATTTCCAAATGTTGTTACTCGGGTTACGCCTGCTCTATAGAACAAATTGGTTAAGTCTTCGTTTTCCACTATATGACATGCTAACCCGGCTGTTTGAAGGTAACCTTTATGCTTACGTAGTATTGGTAAAAGTTCTGATCGCTTCATCGGCATGAGCCATATATTTCTATACAGTGGTGATGCTTTCAGTGATGGTTGCTTGTCAATCATAATACTAAAATCTTTATGGTCGCTTTCAACCAGTTGTTGTTGTCCAAGTAATGACGCCATTTTAACCAATTCTTTTGTCCAAGTAACTTCTGCCTGGTCATTGATTTGAATCGCTGCTGCAGGATATTTTTTTGCTTGTTCTGTCATTGCCTCTTTAAGTTTCTTTGCACATACATCTATGAGTTCCAAGTTATCTGTTTCAACAAATAAGCATTGAGGTGAATTGCAAAATTGTTGGTCACTTAAACATATTTCTTCTGCCAATTGTTCTAATGAAGAGGTTAAATGTTGACCCGGCGTTAAATACGCAAAGCTCATACGATGCCCCCACTGTATAATAGGCAAATGAGCAGGTGCCAATTGTCTAATTCCATAAATCGCCTTATCTGAGCCCCATACAACAATAGCATCCGCAACATTTCCAAGTGTTTCTAATGTCTTTATATCTTCTGAAGAAATATCAAAGACATAGATATAGGGCGCTAGTCTTGGTTCAATCAATACTAACCTCTTAAGTAGCGTTAATGAAATGCCACCTTCATAAGATGGTAATTTTAGAATATTGATGTTGCCAGCCAACAGCCCTTCTAGGACACTCAGCACCGACAGTGCAACGACATTACCTGCACCAATATGTAATAGAACACCCAAAGGTCGTTGTTGTTCTTGTATACCTGGTTCAACATCCACCCATTTATAAAAATCTTCACCCAATTCACGAACTATTTTTTGGTGCAAGGCTGTAGGGGTCAAACTTTTCTTAATGGATTGGATAAAGCTTTCAGCTTTCCAATCCGCTTGTCCATTTTCAATAAACTGCTGTTTAAAATCTGCAAAATCCGTTTGTTCCACCAATGTCCAGATGGCCCTGATAACCATTTCTATATCCAGTGGCGATAACAACAAGTCCTCATTAATTGTATCATCTAGCTGCAATAAATAATGATCCAATTCATTTTCTCTAATCACACGTCCCCTAAATATATGTTCCATTTGGACCTCCCAACAACTCGCTCGCCGAGGTTGCACAAGTTTTCGATACACGGGTACCAGCTCTCCCCAATATTTCAAAATAGGGTGTTGTGATACCACACCCACATTGACTGCCATCTCTTAGTACTGCCATATCTCCCATGAGGACTGAGGATAAGGGCATGGAGGATACCAGAGGGCTAATAAAATTAAGAAAACCGGCTTGGTTGAAGCCCAATGGCTCGAGGGTGTTCACATCACGAATAAGCACCCTACTCCAGATTGGTACGTGCATGTGATGATGACGACACTCCGGGTAAGCAACACTATGTTCCACTGCACTATAGAAATCTCGACAATTTTCAGACGGTATGCCAAGCATTTCTTCAACCAGAGCATAAAGTGCTTCTTTTTGTATGGCCATGTCATTATACTTCTTCCAACCACCACCTGTAAAAACTATGGACTTTTTGTTCAATTTAAGTGGCGGCATATTCATTTCTTTCATAGCCGTTAACATCATATATAGATAAGAAGGAAACCCCATGATACGAACTGGTAGCTTTTGGCTGGCATAACGCTTCAAAGCACTCATGACACCAAAATAATCGATATGATATGCGTCTCCTATGGACCGAATAGCAAAAGTCTTTTCCTTTGCAGGTGCTAACCTGGTCATACCCGTAAGAACTTTTACATTCCCCATCTCATTCCCTGCTTTAGTTTCGTAGCCAAGTATAAGGTAATTGGTTGGTATGATTGAGATAAACTTATGATAAAACATGGCTTTTATGATCATTCTTGTACCCAGCTTTAGAGTGCTTCGATCAATAAATACCTGACTCTTTTGCCCCAGTGTTCCTGAGGATGTGGCAAAAATTTCTATTTCTTCTTTTTCTATACTTCTAACTTCATGGGTCTTAAAAAAGTCAACGGGTATTGCCGGAATAGATGCAATATCCTCTATCCTTATTAATTGATCTGCCGTATATCCCTTAGCCCTAATCAGATCTTTGTAAAACGCACAATGGGACCCATGATGTTCAACAGATTCTCTCATTGCAGCCAAAAATAAATCTTCACTACAGATTAAGTCATAGATTTTTCTATATCTAAAAAGTTTTTCTCTAAATACCATAGCTTCCCCCATAAACAATATACGCCTAGATTAACTCTAACCTAAGTTTATAAATACGTTTTTATAATAGCGATTAACCCCCTAAAGTTACATCTGTAGATTGATACCACTCAAGTGCTTCAATAAAATGTTTATCACTAAAGTCAGGCCAGTAGTCATCAATAACATAAAAGTCAGAGTAAACGGATTGTACAGGTAAGAAACCACTTAATCGCCTATTTCCACCCCATCTTATAATCATGTCCATCCTAGATATATCTTTTGAAGCGATGGCTTGGTGAATTTTATTACTGGTATTCTCCGAATTTCCCGCTTTAACTGCGCAATTCAAATCCCATTCCCAATCATAATTGACTAGAAAATTAATATTAATAAGTCCCTTACCAAACTGAACACGCTTGTTGGCATAAGGTAATAGCTCTTTTGGAAAAACTGCCGAATCTGCTTTACCTATTACTAATAAATTAGCATCTCTACCCGCTAATAGTTCTACAGCTTTCACACATGCGTCTATAAAAGCCATTTGCTGTTCTTTTGGTCTTTTTGTATTGTCATGGGTAAAACCATAAAAAGTAGCTTCTTTAATACCGTACTCTAGCATGAGTTCATAAATTCTAAAGCCCGGATCAATGCCATACATATATCCTTGATGCTTTTCTAGTTTTTTAGAATCTGCCCAACGTCGATTTCCGTCAGGTATAATACCAATATGCTTAGGTATTCTCTTTATTACTTTCTTCATTTTGTTCTCCTTTGTGTTTATTATAAAGCGCCCTATAATATTTGAACCAGTAATATAAATAATAGTTTTATTTACTATTATTTATTCTACCCCTAATCTATAAAAAAATCCATCACATTAAGTTATCTTAATGTGGTGGATTGATTCTAACCTTATCTCTATAAGCAAAAAGCCTTGCTCTTTGAGCAAGGCCTTTTACTTATGGAGGTGAGGGTTGGTTGTTCTTATCCCTGTCCTCTTGATGCTTTTATTAACCCCTTAATAAAACTATTAATCTTTGTAAGCTCCGAGATTGTTAAGTTATCATTTAGTCTTTCCATTATCTCTTTTAACAATCTAATTCTCATCTTGCTGTCTCCCTTCATCCATTTCTATGTCGATTTCTTGTTTTTAATTATAGCACGAACATATGTTCGTGTCATTATTTTTAAATATAAAATTTATAGAGCGTCTGGCTTCTGATCAGAATGTTGTGGTTTCAAATCATACTGCGTGTGCAAAAGAAAAAAAGCTGTAAAACCTTTTTTCTATAATGGTTTACAGCTTTTTGTTGTTTTCATTTCTTTGTTGTTTTTCTTTTTTTATCGTTTTTTGACCTAAATCTTATATTATAATCCTGTTGAATCAGTTCCATATGTTGCTTGTTCCACTGTGAATCCTTCATATATTAATTGATCAATTAGTCCGCTTCTAGAAAAAGAAGTATAATCCAAATAGTCTTGTGCGCTTTTTTCTGCTTGTTCCATCCAATCAGCTCCGGAATTATCAACACCATATATGGCATCTTCTTCATCGAAACCTTCGTACTTTAATTGCTCTATTAAACCGCTTCGTGAGAAAGAAGTATAATTCAAATAGCTTATAGCGCTACGCAAAGCATTTTTTTGAGCTACTGTCTCACTAGAAGTTTCTATGCTAGTAACTTGCGGTGCTTCTACTGGTTGTTCAGATACAGGCTCGCTTACTGTTTCTACTACAATTACTTCTGTATCAATTGCTTCCGTTTCAGTTTGTTCAGGTAAATCTTCTTCAGCAGGTTCTGTTTGCACCGGATCTGCTTTTTCAATACTAATCGTTTCACCGTTTGCTTCTTCATTGGCTAAAGTATCTGTACTGGTATCACCTTTTTCACCTAAATTTCCTAACATACCTAGTACAATAAAAACCATTAAAACCATAAACCACGTTCTTTTGTAGATTGGCTGTTTGTTAACTGCTCCACAACTTGGACATGTTATCTTCCCCTTAGCAGATATTTCATGATCACATGACTTGCATTTTCTTAATTTCTTGTCCATTATTCAATACTCCTCTCCCATTTTTATATATAGTTACCTATTAATTTTATAGTATTTTTTCATCAATCACAATATACGTTTAGGACCTTTTAACTGTCATAAATCTCAAGGATAGATTTTTAACTTGATTTCATTATAAAAATAAGGTCCTTGAAATTAATCAAGGACCTTAAGTGGAGAGTCAGATATAATCGGGGATTATATGACTTTTATTAGTATAATGTTTTTTATCGCATTTTTCAACTATTTTTTTCATCTTTCAAGTAACTAAAAAGGGGTATCCTCAATTTTAGACAGACCCCTTATAGTTTTATCTACTTGGTTCTTTTATCTTCAAACCATGTTCCTCTTTTTCGACTATCCATGTGCATAAAAGTATCGTACATTCCAAACCCTCTACCGCCTAGTAATATCCATTTTCTATAGCAATTAAATAGATATTCGTTTTGGCGTTCTTTTGGCATAGTGAAGAATATCGAAGGTAAGGCTATGTCTGTTGCTACACCTATCAGGTGTTGGCTGTTTGATGCGCCGCCTTCATTTTTGTTGTGTATTACGTCACGGTACCAACTATTGACTGGCATGGCTCTCTTGTACCAGTTTCTAAACTCTTGTAAACGTTGAGCGTGTTCTATTACATCCGGATTTATGAGTATTTCTCCGTTACCTTTACTTTTTATTTCAAATAGCCAAAAGTTTTCTGTTATTCTTCCGTCCGATATTTTTGCATTAAGCATTGTTACACGCTCCTTTTATTTTGCTTGATCTATAGGCCGCTTCACTGTTATTTGCTGTATGCTCTCATGACCAAACACGGCTAAAGCTGCTATGATTGTTCCCTGTATGATTGCCGAGACTATTACTGTAGCTATAAATCCTTCAGCTAAGATGATGGCCAGGTATAACACGGTAATGATAATGCTAGTAAACAAAAGAATGAATGGTATCTTCCACTCCCCAGTGAACCAAGGTGCTTTTTTGAGAAACAGGCCAAGGGCCCATATAAATACAATCAAGATTAATAACTCCGGTCTTATAAAATCTAATACTACTTTCCAATCCATTTTTTATCCTCCTAATTTGCAATCAACGCCCACACTACCCCTGCAATACCAACAGTAATGAGACCAATTAATATATTACGTACTTGATTGATAAGTTGCTCTGCTCTTTTTCCATCCTTTTTTTCCAAGTCATCAATCCTCTCATGTAGTCTTAAGACAGTGTCTTTAGTCTCCATTTTTGCCTGTATATGATCTATTTTTTCCTCGTGTTGTTTTTGAGTCTCAACCATAATACTTAAATCTTTAGCTTGACTGGTAAATGCCATAGATAGATTGTGTACAGACTCAACTAACTTTTCCATGTTATCTAGCCTAAGCTTATTTGATTTAGATCGTGACTCGTTGTCTGCTATTAATCTTATGTGCTCGTGTACCATATTGTCGTGGTCCATACTTCACCTCCCGGAGTCATAGCTTAATAGTAAACTCTTTCTTTGCTGCATCCCACTTCACTTCTCCACCAAATGCTTCTCCTATTGCCCTAAGTGGTACCAGAGTTCTTTTGTTCGAGTCAATGATGGCTGCCGTGTCCATGATTACTTTCTTTCCGTCTACCTTAAGATGTTTATCACCTATTACACCTTTTATTTCCATATACATCCTTTCTGGCAAGGTAAATAATCCATGCCCACTCTTATTGTCAAATTCCGGTTCTAGCAAGTCTATACAGTTTATGTGTATTAAATCTCTTGCTTGCTGCCTGGTTAATTTTTTGCCTTTACGGCTCATGTATAGCCAAAGCATGCCTGCAGCTACTGGTCCTGATGTTGATGTACCATTAAACCAATGTAATTTGGAGTAATCAGCAGTTACTGGGAACCATATGTCTGTGAAGGCAACTGCATCAAGTCCTTCACCACCGTTTGAGTAGTCTGCTACCTGATTACGATTATCTTCAAATGCTCCAATTGATATTATCCAAGGTAATTGTGATGGGTAGCTTATAATATTTTCATTTCCCTTGTTGCCAGACGATGCTATTACGATGATATCATGTTCTTCAAGGCGCTCAATTTCACTGTCTGTCGGACCACTAAAACTACAATTCACAACGGCTATATCTTTTTTGTTTTCTATAATCCAGTCTACTATTTCTTTTTTCTCTGAGCTAAAAAAATTAAAGCTTACTATTCTGGCGTTAGGTATTACTTGTCTAGCTACAGCACATACATTTGTGTTATGACCACTCTTACCATCTAAGCGGAAGTTATCCAGGACTATATCTACGTTGTCATGAGGCCTGGGCTTACCATTACTATCTAGGATTACATACATGCCAGGGTCTTTCTTTATGGGTAGATCTTGATATTTTGATATTCGTGCTTGGTCAAATTCAGCCTTATTTTCTTTTATCATCATAACCTCCTCCTGTTATCTTGTTGTTTCTGCATTTGCATTTTCAAGCTTTGATTTTAGTTTTTCTGTTAGTGTTGGAAGTTTGTTTCCAAATACAGCCCTTAACTTAAATCCATCCGGTTCATAAATCTCAATGACTTCTGTTATTCTTGCATCCATGGACAAGCCCCATTTTTTGTTTTGAATGGTTACTATATCACCCAGAGACCAATCTATACCGTATTTAAATGTTCCGGTGTTTGATATCTCACATTCAAATGCTTCAGCTGCTATTAATTCTGCTAGCTTTTGTTCTCCTCTAGCAATTAACCGTGCTTCAATTTCTTCTGGTGACGGTGGCGGTTCTTCTTCTCCGGCACCTACGTCTCTTGCGTCTACAAACTCTTCATAACGATTTAGACCGCTTTCGCTTCCCACTTCTACTATCACACGGTCCGTTCCTTCACCTTGTCCTGCTACATAAGCAACATTGACGTGACCTATTAAAGAATCGGTGTACTCCTGACTTTCTACATTATCAAACTCAACCGAGAATATAACCGGTGGATTAATCTCTTGTCCTGAAGTTAGGTCTTTTCCTTCATATACATCAAATACCCACTTTTCAAGTTCAATGTCTATGCTTATTTGCCATCCAATACCGGTTGTTCTTGAAATTGATTCAAGTTCTTCATCTAGTTTTTTAAGTCTAGTCTGCCAAGGTAATGATGGGCCTCTTCCTAAGTCTTCTTTATTGATTAACATAGAAAAAACCCTATTAGGGTTTGATGGGTTGATACAATTATGATCAATATAGGTTTTCATGATTGTCTCTGCATTTGATGTTAATCTGTCATATGCTTGTCCAGTAGGTGGAATGGTCTGACGTTGTTTTGTGATGCCTGATAGTGTATACCCTTTTATCGTTAGGACTTCATCCTCTCCTTCAAGAAAGTGACGGTGCTTTATGATGTGTACATTTTTAAGATCAGAACCAACTAATAATAAGTTATTTTTCTGAAGTAACTCTGTGCCCTTTTTGTTTAGATTGATGATTAGTTCAAATTCTCCCGGTGCATGATATCTGTATGTCGGATAAAATGACTCGTAATCATCAATTTCATCTAGTAGTTCAAGCCCCGGACTTAGAATTCTGATGGGCTTAAAAGGGGTCACTTCTGTTTCTTTTTCAAGATTTAATCCTGTGTCTGGTTCTGGTTCTGGTTCTGGTTCTGGCTCTGGTTCTGGCTCTGGTTCGGGTTCAGTACTAGGAAAAACAGCCGTTATAATTCCTGAATCAGTTTCATTTGTTGCGGTTGCCCCTGAAACAGTAAAGAAGTCTGCTGTTACTCCAGTTAAGGTGAATCCTTCTTTAGGTGTTAAATTGATTATTGCTGTATATACTGTGTCTGCGTCAAACATGGCCATTTCTGGAATCCACGAGACAGTACCTGTATATTGATCTGTTTCAGTTATGGTTGTTACCGGCGTTTCATTTTTTACCGGTGCTGTTATTCCTGGTATCGATGCTATATCAATTGTTGTATCAACTGCCGAATCCTCAAATGGAATATCTGTTGAATAAGTTACTCCACCATTTAGCGTGCCGTGCATGTCGTTACCTGAATAGTCTAGGGCATCATTGTTGAATGGCCAGTAAGCAACTAGGTGTGGATCAGCAAGCTCTGTTACACTAAGTGACCTGTTTTCCATATCCAGAGCTTCTGCCTCAGATATTACCTTACTCCATATGCTCATTTCATCTAGAAAACCATTGACTCTTCTATCACTGGAAAACGGTATTCTTGCACCTGCTATTAAGTCTTTCGCATTTGCAAGGCTAAAGTTCGATGCTGAGAAAGTATCTGTAATAACGCCACCTATTAAAAATTTAACGGTTGTACCAGATCTTGTAACTATTACATATTTCCAAACACTGCCGTTCATAATTATTCCCGAACTGGACATAAGCGTCGTGCCATCATAATGGAATGACAGTCTATGATCATCGTAATAACCATTAAGCATAAAGCCCCAGTCACCGGTTGCAAATGTTGACTTTATAAGAATAGGCTGGTGATTATTAGAAGATACAACCGTGTTTCTACATTTGATTCTAGCAACAATCGAGAAATCACCTGTACCGATGTTGTTAACAGGCGCCGGATTACCAAAGTTAACATAACCATCAATGCCGTCGAGCTCTAGAGAATGTGTATTAAATATACTCATGATTACTCACCTTCTAACGCCGCTATAACAGCATCTCGCCAATATGACGGAACATCATCGATAGTTATATCCCCGTTTTTAATTTTACGTACATAGAAATTAACCATTCATCATCACCCCACTTAATAGTTCAGCAAGTTCCATGATTGCCTCATCTTGAGCATCTAGTTTTTCTTGCATAAGTTCTTTTTCAGTTGGTGGACTTGGTATTGGTGCATCTTCTGTCCATTCATCTAATAAGTTACTCTCTCCATCATAATGTTTAAAGTAAACTATGTTGTCAATAATTTCTTTCGTTGTGTATTCTAAAAGTTTTCCATCTTTGAATATTTCGTTTTTATCCATTAAGAAACCACCTTCCTTAGTTCTATAGGGCCTACTCTGGATATAGTAGACTCAAAGGATACTGCTGGGGCTGGGTCAGTGGGGGCACCTGCGGACTGATAGGCTAGATAAGCATAAGTAGTCTGCACGTCGTCCCTTGTAACTGATATAGGAGCAGTAAAACCCAAACTACTATCAGCATCTATAGCGGTGAATACGACATTGACACCTGAGGTGTTTGTAGCAGCTATAAAATACCAACCTGACTCTAGGGTAAAGTTTGCTAACCCTATCTTATCACCCGTCGTACCAGTGTCCAATACAGGTAAATCCACAATCTTCACTGTGGGTAGCATGTTTTCGCTCTTATATATAGCTCCTCGTAGATTTGATCCCGCTGCACTAACAGGTACTTTTAAGCCATAAGCATCAAAAGAGGTTTCTTTGGATATATATATTGGAGTCCAGTTTGTGACTCCAGCCATCACAGTACCATTACCAGTCCTATAACACCACCACCCCGGCAAGCCCCATAGACCTTTTAACCCTGGCATGTTCTCGTGTAATTCTTCCCTCAAGTTTTTAAGACCCGATGAATTAACAATCGCCATTAATCCAGCATCTGCCTCAATTGCCGATATTTCTCCTACTGTAAGTTGGTCTTTAAAGTGAACATACATCCAAGCGTCCATAGGTACTTGTCCTTCTGGATACCATGCTGGTTTAGTTTGATATCTGGCATATTCTCTTAAGTCCGTGATTTCTGATGTTTCAATGAAGCTTTTACCCGCTATTATTAAAACTTCTGCTAGTTCTATCTCATAAACATCTATGTTTTGTGTTAAAGTCGGTGCCGTTCCACCTGGTGTTCCAGTAAGCACAAATGCTTTAATGTATCTATTTTCTACATTTCTATCCATTCTTAAGACAACTAAATCGATTCGGTTTTGAGATGGATCCGGAAGCTCATGACTTAATTCTAAGGCTTCATCGTTTTCATAATACTTCCCTTTTATGAAAGCTTTTCCTGTAGATAAGATTGTTTTCATTTGGGATCCGTGTCCGGTAACTTCTAAAGAGTTTAGTTGTTCAGCAAATACACCTGTTGTAACGAGCGTATCAAAATAATCGTCGTATTGTTCTACATCGTATTCTAAATCTGGTGTTCCCTGCGGTGTAAGCACTGCATTAAAAAACCTTGATTTTTCTGCCATAAGGCACCTCCTACATTCCTGAGAATCTATTCTTCCATGTGATATTAACTTTGGCCTGATTTTCACCGGCATCCGCTTCATATGATATTGTATTTTGACCTGGTTCCAAGCTCCAAAACTTACTATCTAAATCTATATAGTTCATAGCGTTTGTGGTTATTCCATCACCATCTATAAGCTGTACTGATTTTTTCCCATATTCGGTATTAATACTTAGTCTCTGACCTTCTAGCAAATCACGTTTTACTCGTATAAATTCATCTGTGGTCACATTTTTTATTTTGGGATTTGTGGATGGACCATAAAAATCAATATGCACTGGTGCGTCAACGTCTCCATTATTAGTTACTGCTATTGTTTTGCCTTGCATTGCAAAGCTCATGGGAAATGATAACGGAAAGCTTAATCCACCAACCCATGCTGCCATTTCAGCGCTGTTACTTGTTGGGCTTATCCAAAGCGGATTAGGTGCAATGAGGTTGATTATGAAGTCTTGGTACTTAAAGCTTCTTGTTTTTTTGCTGAATATCGGAGCTTCTTCTACTTGGCACCTTATTTGCCCAACAACATCACCGTATTCATATTGAATCCAACCTCTTACTTTTTGCGTGAACACTTTAAGGAGTATGGCACGTTGTGCTGCCATCTCCTCTTTGGTATCACCTTTTATGGATCCAAATATTGCTAGCGGTCTATCTTTAAGAGTCACGCTTGATATTGTGGTACCGTCTTGACCCACCCCTTTTGTTTTGTTGACATTTGCGCTTAATCCATCTGCACCTTCAAATTTTTGAAGAAAAAATGGAAATGATTGTGTCATCTCTACGCTTTGGCCTTTGTCATTTTCGTAAATTAATTTTTCATGTCTTCCTTCCATTTTTTCACCTCTTTTAGAATGATAGTGCTAGTTTTTGACTTGCTTTTTGATTTTCTCTAGCTGTTTCAGATGGGCTCAGAGCTTTAGGGCTGTTGATGGTTATTTTTTGATTAATCTGTGTCTTGTACATTTCTGTTGCTACACTTGTTGTTACGCCTTTTTCTTGTGATATCTTATCAATGGCTGATTTGTTGCCCGAGTAAAGAGCTGCATTCGCTTCCATAAAACTTGTATTTCCACCACTGAAGGTTTTGGATACCGTATTCCCTATGTCTTTTACAGCTTCTCCAATACCGCCTATGGACGCTTTGATTCCTTCGATAAACCCGGCTATTAGATCTTTACCCCAATCTATCGCACTTTTGGCTAAGTCTGCAAACCAACCACTAATGTTCTTTTTTAGTTCATCAAAGGATTCTGTTAAATTTGTCCAGGCATTACTAACGAGCGAGCCTAACCCAATCCACATATCAGACCACATTGTTTTTATTGTCTCTGTAAATGTTGTCCACGCTCCACTAAATGTAGTTACTAATATGGTTAATAGATTGAGTATTATATCTCTAGCACCCACTAATATTGCCCCTATTCCTGACCAAATACCTTCCCATATCTTACTTAGACCCTCACCCATGCGTTCCCAATCACCAGTAAGGAGTCCTATAAATACATCAAGTATTCCACTTATGATTGATAAGGCCGCTTCAATGAGTCCAGTTATGAGATCCCATGTTGCTTGGGCTATTGCTTTTAACTGTTCACTGTTCTCATTCCAAAACTCTCTTATCCTTTCAAGCTCTTTTTCTATGAAGCCTGTTATGAACGTGAGGGCCAGACTGAATATCTCTTTAATCTGTTCCCATAATTCTTTTACATTGTCTCTAAATTCTTCATTAGTGTTCCACATAGTGACCACTATTGCTATAAGTCCTGCGACGGCTGCTACTACTAATCCGATAGGTCCTGTTAATGCACCTATTACAGCACTAAGGCCACCCGTTGCTCCCATCGCCGCTCCCATACCACTTACTAATGGCCCAATTAGGTTTGTTATTGCTCCAAGTCCTGTGGCCATTTTCCCTATGACAATTAGTGCTGGTCCTATGGCTGCCACTATACCGGCTATCATTACAATCATTTGCAATGTGTTTTCATCTAAAGATAATAGATATTCTGATAAGTCACTTATTTTTTCTGCAATCATTTCAACAATAGGGAGTAATACGTTGCCAAGTTCTATGGCTACGTTTTTTAATTTGTTAAATGCAATTCTTGCTTCTTCTGTTGGCGTTTGTAGCTTTTCGAAAGCCTCTTCTGTTGCTCCTGTAGAATTCTGCATTTTAACAACTTTGTCATTAAACTCATCTGCTCCATCTCCAAGTAGTGTTAATGCAGCTTTGGCCGCTTCCGCGCTTCCAAACATATCTCCAAGAGACATGTTGTTTTTCTTTGCGTCTTCATCTAGCAGCGCTAGGATGTCTCCTACTGACCTACCTTCTTCAACAAGTCCTTTGAATCCTTTTCCTGTTAATTCTTTTAAAGTATCATCCGTTTTACTTCCTGTTTTTCCAAGTTCATTAAACATGGAATTCATATAGGTTGTGGCTTCGGCTGATTTGATACCGTTTGAAGTCAATATTGCATATCCTGCGGCCACTTGTTCAAGCTCCACACTATTGGCTTTTGCTGTAGGGATTATTTTACCCATGGCTGCAGAAAGTTCTCCAACTGTGGTTTTGCCTTCGTTTTGTGTTTGAATTAAAACATCAGAAACTCTACTAACATCTTCTGATTCTAATTTGTATGCGTTCATGATTGTTGTTAGAAGGTCCAATGATTCTCCGGACTCTGCGAATCCTGCTTTTGCAAGTTTGTTGGATTTTTCAAGGTATGCTATTGCATCTCCTGTGCTTTGTCCTGCTGATATCGCGTCATAAACGTTGTTTGCAATTTCATCAGCTGCTATGCCACTATCATTAGAAAGATTCATAATGGCATCTCTTAAATCTTCCAGCGGTACTTGAGTTGTATCTGCTATTGTGGATACCTTAGCTATAGCATCATCCACTTTACCACTCATTAATGTTGCGGCTCCTCCGGCTCCTACTATGGCGCCTGTAATTGGCAACATCTTTTTTCCAGCCGTTTCTGCTTTCGAACCAAAATCTTTCATCTTGTCTGATGCATTCTGCCATTTCGAATTGACATCCTCTACTTGACTTTCAAGCTTTTTCAAGTCTTGTTCTGTCTGAACTACTTCTCTTTGAATGGCCCGGTATTGTTCTTCACCGACTTCTCCTCTTTCAAATTGCTGTTGTACTTGCCTTTCAGCTTCTTTTAAGGTATCTAGCTTGTTTTTTGTGTCGCCGACCGCATCGCCTAATAAC
Organism: Clostridiales bacterium; assembly: GCA_024636985.1. Lineage (GTDB taxonomy): Bacteria > Bacillota > Clostridia > Lachnospirales > Vallitaleaceae > Petrocella. The sequence goes on from JAGXFY010000049.1 coordinate 52,427, forward strand.
TTTTGTTTTTGAGCGAGAAGTTCAGTATTTTTAGGATCTAATTTTAGCAGTCTTTCAACTTGCCTTAGTTCTGTTTGGGTTTCTTTTATGTTTTTATTTGTGTCTTTTAAGGCTTGTTGAAGCTTGGTGGTGTTGCCTCCAACTTCAATTGTTATACCTTTGATTTTGCCTGCCATCTTCTCACCTCGCTAAAAGTTATCATAGTCATCTTGACTTGCTGTGCGAATGGTTTTTTCTTCTTCATCATTAAGCTCGATGTTGTTATGCTCTGTTATCAACCCAATGATCATGCCTGTTGTTAGTATTTCGTAGTCGCTTAATGAAATACCCCTTTTTAATGAGTGATAGATTAGGTTCTCCGTCGTCATTTTAAAAGGGGCATCTTCTTCAATTTCTATTTTTTTTTAGAGTTAATTGTTGGTTTGATTGTCGCCATTAATAAATCCATGGTTTCAGGTATGATGTCCATTAAGGGAAACTCGCTGAAGGTGTCAAGCCAAGTAATCGGATCACTGATTTCGTTGTTTGCCGTCTTGGCAAGTGTCCAAATCAGGTTGTAAAAGACCTCTAAGTCAAACTTGTCAATTTCAATTTCGTTTGTTTCTTTATTAAAGGCTTTTTCAATTTTAAAGATGTCTTGTAAGGCATCGCGTCTGAACTGTGCTTTATACCTTAGGAGCGTTGCACCTGTTGACTTAAATTTGATGTCTCTACCATCAATAGTGATTATTTTTTCCATCTATTACACCCCTGCTATTGTTTTTTTGTAAACTGATGTATACCAAGTTTCATATGGTGCATCTTCTACTTTTGCTTTTGCTTTAACATCTCCGGTGTCGATCGCGGCAGAAGCACTCATCGTTAAGGACTCTGTTTGTACTTCTAGGTTTTCGCCTTTTGTTTTTGATGTGATGCTTGGGCGACTGGCGCTTGTGTTGTAAAGTATATGTCTTGTTGCGTTTTTGTCTCCATTAAACTCAAATAACAAAGCGAAATTATTTGTTTTTCCACTTGTGTTTTCAAATAGAACGCCATTGTCATCAACTACGTCTCCCAGTACTGCTACTCTGAAATCGTCGGGTATTAATGCCATCTCTAAATCTCCGGCATAGCCATTATTAGCAAATTGATTGAAGTATTTTATGTCATCCGCATAAAAACTTGATTCTTCACCTTCTGCGCTCAAACTAATGGATACTGCTCCTGGTATTTTTACAGGTGCAGCGTAAGTGATTACCCCTTCTGTTTCTGTAGTCACTGCATAGTGCACGTTCTTTAATCCAAACTTTACTTTATTTTCTGGCATTTTTATTCCTCCTAAATGTTAAAATAATAATAGATTATGAATAGTTTTTGGTTATCATCGTAGGTTTCATCAAATTCCCAAATTAACCCACTGTTTTCAAGCGTATTTTCTATGGTTTCTTCAAGTGATTCGTCCTTGATTTTCGTATATAATTCAATACGTATGGATTTTTCTTTTAGATAAATTGAATCATCTGCTTTGAAAGTTTCTTTTCCTTCGTTTATGTACACTAGATATGGTGGTGAGACTGGGTTATTAAAGTGGCTGTATCTGACAGGTATTCCGATGCCTGCTAATACAATGTATAATTCTTCTAATGTCATGACCCACCTCTTATGATTCTTTCAATATTGCTTGTAAAGTTCTTTATAACTTCATTTTCGACAATACCAATATGTGGTTGACCAGGTACGCGACCACCGTTTACTTTTGCATGTCCTCTTTCTAGTAGATGTGTTAATTGATAATGATCTTTGTTGCGTACTGTGTAAGTATTTGGACTTCCCCAGTTTTTATGCGTTACATATCCCCAACTTTTTGCATAGTCTCCTGTATCCTTAGGGCTATTTTGCTTAAGTTTTTTTACGCCTTCTGCTGCGGTTTTTTTTGCTTCTTTTTCGAGTCCGTCGTTGATGTCATCCGTATACGCTTTTAATTGCTTATTGACTTCTTTTTCAAGGTCGTCAATTCTTATATTCGCCATATAATTCGATCATCTCATTTCTTACCGGGTATACACGATAGATGTGGTACCTTTTTTCAGAGTGTTTGAAGTACAGCTCATCCGAGTAATCCGCTTCTCTTACTTCAAAGCATTTGATCTTTTCTATACCCGCTTGTCTTGCTTCGAAATATTCACTTCTGGCGATACCCTTTTCTTTTGCAAATACTTCTTTTAGCGTTTCTATAGATCCAATTTCTTGACCTATTCCATCAATTTCAGGCTCTATTGTTATTAATGATATTACGTCATTCATTCAATCGCCTCCGCCTTATATTTTCCGGACAATGCTAGGCTGTCTCTAAGGTCTTCGTATGCTTTTCTCCATTTTTCAGCGTTTGGATTGTCATTTCCAAAATTAGCTTTTGAATACATTTTTATGGCTTCGCCAATTAAATTGTCTGACTCATTAATAACTTCTACGCCTCTCATTGACATGTCCGCCTTGGCCGCTCCAATGAGTTCTAATACTTCTTGATTATATGCATTGCTTTTAATTCTTAAGGCTAGTTTAACTGCCTCTAACATCATTATCACCACCAAGCAATTTGATTAGTTCATCCTTTTTGGCTTTTGGGCTATATTCGATTCCTTGTTCGTCTAAAAGCGCCATGATTTCTTTTTTAGTTAACTCTGTAGACGGGATAGGTTTATCCGCGTCCACAAAGCCTTTTTCAACTAAAGTTTCAATCCTTCTAATGTCTGCGCTTTCAAATTCTTCACCGGCTATCATTATCTTGCCGGTGTTTTTGCATCTAAAATTCTTAAGCACTTTCATGTATTACTCCTAACCAGCGTTTTCTTCTAACAACGCAAATGCTTTCGTGTCAAGTGGTCCGCCATCAATGATTGTGTATGCTGCATAGTCAACTTTTCTAGCTTTAACATGCTCTTCTGTCGCTATGCTCATAGGCTCGTTGGTGTTCATAACGTAACCTTTGAGCGCATTTCCAATAACTACAGAACCAGGTGTCACGCCGGCATCCGGTTTAACTGTCATGCCAAACATACGTCCTACACCACCACTTGTTGCATCAGGGATAAAGATTGGTCTACCTGTTTCATCTACAATGTTTGCAAGTTTTGCCCAGATGGTTGCGTTGCTTGCATAGATGGCCGCTCCTGCAATATAAGATGAATGAATCTTAGATATTGTTGTGGTTATGTTTGCATAGGTGATTCCAGTAACCGGATCATAGCCAACTACTTGAGGTTTTAACGTTTCGGCAAGTAATGCCGTTTCTACTCCAAGTGGCTCTGCTTTAAATGTGTCAAGTTCTCCTGGCTTGCCTTTACCTCTTGCTACTGCTGTACCTGCAGCTGCACCAACTCTGTCGCCTAATTCGTTTTTGATATAAGGAATAAAGTCTTCTGTTGCCATAGATCTTAATTTCCAAGTGACTGTGATTGCTTTTGATAATTCACATCCAGATAAGGTAAGTTGACCAAATACATTCTTCTCATCGGCTGTAGCGGTTTCTTCATCGTAAAACGCTGCGTCGCCTTCTTCGATGGATTCATGCTTGTTGATGACTAGGGTTCCTTTAACGTTGTATTTTTTGACGTCAGCAAGTAATGGATATGATTCTTCTGCCCTTTTCCAAATTCCTGCAATTACGGCTTGAGGTATTAAAGTAGCAATGTCACCGGTGTCATGGGTATAAGCGTTTTGAAATTCTGTGTTAACTGTGTTGAACACTTCTGTTTCTTTTGCATCAAGGGCTTTACCTTGCAATGTTTTTGCCCAGGCATTTAAGTAGATGTCGTCATTCGTGTTTACTTGTGTCTCATCAATCTTTGCAACTGGTGTTAAATTTACTACTGCTTCTGATAAATTCACGATGTTGGTAACGTTTGTTTTTTCTTTTAACGCATTTAGGTTTGCGTTGGTTAACTTTGCCGCTTCAAATTCATTGTCTAGCTGCTCGATTTCTTTCATTTTTGCATTGGCTTCATCTGTTTTTCCTTCTGCTAAAAACCCCTCAGCTTCTGCCATTAACTCGTTTCTCATTTTCAAATACTTTTCTTTATTCATCTCTTTGATCTCCTTTTAGTTTTAATAGTTTTATTTTTGCATCAAAAAAGGCCCTATTTTCTAGCGCCTTATCTTCGGTTATTAAGTTTCTTACTTTTTCAATTACTGCTTGAGGTAACATGCCACCAATATCTGCTACCAGGTTAAGTTCTTCAAACATGATTTCATCTGCTAATCCCATTTCAACCGCCTTCGAGGGTGTTAGCCATGTTTCATTGTCCATTAACTCAAGTAGTTCCTCTTGCGTTTTACCACTTTTGATCATGTAGGCGTTTGCGATTGTTTCATTTGCCCCCTTCAATACATCTGACATATGACTCATGTCTCTGTGGTCTCCGCTTGCCATGGCTGATACATTGTGCACCATCATTTGAGAGGTTGGCGACATGATGATTTTCTTTCCCGCCATGGCGATTACACTGGCTGCACTTGCGGCTATTCCCATTATTTTGACTGTTACATTTCCTGTGTAGGATTTTAGGGCTGTGTAGATTTCTGATCCAGCAAATACCGAACCACCGCCACTATTGATTTCTACCTCTAAGTCGTCACCTTCCGCCGAATTAATGACATTCATGACCGACTTAGGACTTGTAGCTTCTATCCCAAACCATTCATATATCCTTTGTTCGTTGCTTGAGACGATTGGACCCCTTATGCTTACCTTCTTCACTTAATCACCTCTATTCATTTGTCGGCCTCGTGTCAAGTCGTCTGATGTATTCATCTCCGCCCTCTCTTGGTGCCATATTGAGTACTGCTCTTACTTCGTTTGGATTCATGATGCCTCTATCAACAAATTGAACTAGGCTCAATTTGGTTTGCATGGACGCGAATGTCAGATTTGCCGACTCAAAGATTATTTTGTTTCCAAATCCTCTTTCCCTTCGTCTAAAAATCAATCTTGTATATTCGTTGCTTATTTGGATAATGTCCGGTTCTATTGTTGATTCATAATAAGCTATCCACTCATTTTCCGAATATTTTCCTTGTATAATCTTTTCGTTTGTGTTGAAAAACGAATAGATTCTTTGGGTTGTTTTATCCATTTGCGTTGCATTTGGCACGTAGTCCTTTGGATCTACTTGTTGTGCGTCAAATTTTGAATCTGTCGCCGCAGCTCCTACTGATTCTGATGTTTCTGTGTTTAAAAAACTGTCAACGAACTCCTTAGTCTGTTTCTTTATGTCTTCCGGTCTTAGGGATTGTTGGAATTTCAGCAACCATTTAACTAAGTTTGAATTTTTTATAGCTTTAACTATCCCTTGATCTGTTGTTGTTACTATTTCCATGAGTGGTACTAATGCTTTTGCCGGTGAGTCTCCAAAGATTTCATTTTCATTGAAGTCTTTACGTAAATGAATGATATCTGTGTATTTAAACGTCGAAACCTTTCCACTTCTTAGTGAAAACCTAAGAAATAAAGCACCATTTTTGTCTTGTAGTGCTTCTGCTGATGTGGCGTTGATTGGATAGATCTCTGTTGGATATCCATTTTCATCTCTGACAACTAGAGCAAAGGCATTGTTGTTAAGTTCTAACTGTGTTGCTAATTTTTCCTGTAGTAACTGTCCGCTCATGTAAGGGTTAGGTTCTTCAAGCAAAAATCTAATGTAAGCATCTGGATTTACTTTTGTTTCGGTTGCATTTTCTTTAATCGTGGTCCGGATATGTTTTCCTACTGCCTTACCAATTGCTCTTGCTTTGGGCCTTATGGCGGATCTTATGATGTCACTCTGATATATGTTGCCATTCCACCCATAGTAGCCGCTTCCTTGGTCAACGACCATTTTGTATGTCGTTGCTGTAATTAGATTGCTTTTAAATTTGTCGAATATTCCCAATTTTTCACCTCCTCTCAGATTAAAGACATGTATTCATCAAAATTGTTTTCATATACAATAAAAGCATCCATAAAGGATGCCGTTCCGTCTATTCTTCTTCTTTGATTGCTTGTTTTGATTAATGCTATATTGTCATTTGTGTCTCTTTTTATTGCTGAGTTCGATAAACACCATTTGAAAATAGGATTGTTGTTATAATTTATCTTCTTGGCCGCCAAGTCAGACTCAACTCTTTTTAGTGGGCTTGAAAATGTCTTTGGACCTTGTATTACTGCTTCCGTTGTTGCTTTCCCAAAGTTTTGTTTCAGCTCATCAACCAGGTATGTCGATGACCAGCTGTCATATCCTATTTTTGTTATGTAGATGTCATTTTCTTGCTGCACTTCCAAAAACCATTTCGTTACGTCCTTGTAGTCAACTTTGTTTTCACCGCTTAGCCTTATGTGCCCATGATCTAGCCATATGTCATAAGGTATTTTATCTTCTTTGACTCTTTGGTCAAATAAGTCTGTTGGTAACCAATACATTTGTTTGACGTATAGGATAGGATCATCAATCACGTTAAAGATTATTGTTGCACATGTTAAGTCTGTTGTGGCTCCAAGGTCTATGCCGCCCATACCGTACCGTGGTTTCAATGCCTTAATGTCGTATGTGGCTGTGTTGTTGAGTGTTGCAAAATCAAGCCATGATTCTGCGCTCGTTTCTCTTATATTAAATTCTTTACATACAAAGTTCTTTTCAAGTTTTGGATTGTTATCCACTCTTTTTGCTTTGTCTTGCAGGGCAACGAGTTTCTTAATGGTTCCAATGCCTGGATTGGCTTTTATCCAGTTGTTTGCATCTCTCCATTCGTCTTTTTTATCAAGTTCATATATATAAAAAAGCGTCCTGTCGTCCACTTCGTTTTTTAACTTATAATTATTAAGTTGTATCTCGGCCTCTTCATAGATTTCATCGAAGATGTCTTCTCTGATGGTTCCGGCTGTTGATGTCATTATAATAAGTGGTTGATCTCTGGCACTTGTACCGTCAGCCATGATGTTATACAGAGCTCTACCACTTTTCCATTGATGCCATTCATCCATAACAACGACATGAACGTTGAGGCCATCTAAGCTATCGCTGTCGCTTGCCAGTGCTTTGAATATTCCATCGTTAAACTCACTGGATATTTCACCGACTAATGTTTTTATTCTTTTCCTTAACGTTGGCGACTTTCTGACCATCCTCTTTGCTTCAAGCCATACTATTTTAGCCTGGTCTTTCTTGGTGGCTACCGCGTAACACTCTGGTCCACCCTCACTATCTCCAACCAGACCATATAGGGCCATGATTGAATCTAGTAATGACTTACCATTCTTTTTTCCTACGATCAGTACGACTCTTTGATGTTTTCTAAATCCTTCGATATCTATAAAGCCATATACTGATGCAAGGTAAGCTTTTTCCCATAACTCAAGCTCTATTTTCTTGCCGGCCATTTTACCTTTTGAGTGGCAGCAATAATTTTCCGCAAATTCAATGACATGGTTTGCGCGTTTGTTCGAGTAAAACCATTCTCCATAATCGTTATCTATCCATGATGCGATTTGCTCATACTGTTCATACACTTTTTTTGATACTAAGGTGGTACCGTTTTGTATTTGCTCCCAGTATTCTTTTATTGGATTGTAATCTTCCGGATATTTCTTTTTTCCTTTTAGGATATTAGGCTTTACTTTACCAAATATTACATCCGGGTCCGTCCTTGGATATTTAGTCGGTTCTAGAATTAACGAAGTCTTCGAACTCATCTGCTTCCACCTTCTTTGCTTCTGCTTTTGGTAGCAGGCCAAGGATTTCTTTGCAAACCGCATTATATCTTTGGATCATTGTGTTGTAGCTTCTAAGTGCCGGATGCTCTCGCAAGATTGTGTAGTCGCCTTGTTGCATTTCGTCAATCGGTCCGTTTTCATCTATTGATATCTTGAGTTCTTGCAACGTGGCTCGCATAAAAGCCGCTTCATGTATGAGGCCTTCGACGGATTTCTTTTTATTTATGTCTACTTCTTTCAATATCCGATTAAGTCTAGATATCTCTTTTTTGATTACCTTATCTTTTTCTAAACTCATATAAATCACCTCATTTTTTGGGGAGGGGGGTTATGTGAAAATTTCCTGCGCATCAAACTAAGGTTATCTCTCGGTCTTAGTCCTTTGGGTATTCCTTGTTTTTATAGGGGGGACTAGGCTAATCTCTCACAATCAACTCACCCATCTCATTAAACATTACGTCAGTACCTGTCACTCTTGCTTCACCAAATGTCTTCCTGTTATGACAGATTAAACAAAGGTATCTAAAGTTCTCTTGATTAAGTGTTATGTTTGGGTCATCTATGTTGATCGGTTTTATCTCTTCGACATGGTCAACAATATATCCTAAGTCTTTCTTACACTCTTGGCATATCCCACCGTCTATTGATACTCTCAATGATATAAAGGACTTCCTAGCCTTTATCCACTCTTTGCTGTTGTAAAATTTCTTTGCATATGCTTTGGCCATCTCTCTACCTTTGTGCGTCCGTCTCCCACCCCTGACTCACTACTCTGTAGCTTTGACGCATTCATTCCCTTTTACCCTCTATCTCTAAATCGTTTTGTTTTATTAAAAAAGCACATATGCAAATTACTTGCATACATGCTTCTTGGGATTTGGTTATACTTTAACTAATGTAAGTCTAACACAAAAAACGTATCATTTCGTATCATGTTTAAAATGGTAGATCATCATCATCAAAGTTCTGTACTGCTACAAATCCTTCTTCATCTCTACTTTCTTGTGGTTCCGAATTGTTTCCGGTTGCTTCATGATTCCTTTTACTTTCTGCAAAGTGCTGCTCTTCTATGACAACATCTGTTGTGTATCTTTTGACACCTTCTTTGTCTGTAAAGGATCCTGTCTGTAGTCTTCCAACTATTGATACCATCTGACCTTTCTTGAAGTACTTTTCAGCAAACTCTCCTTCACGACCAAAGGCCACGATGTTAATAAAGTCCGCGTCCGGTTGCCCTTCTTTCTTAAATCGTTTGTTAACTGCTAGAGAATACCTTGCTATAGCCAATGGTTCTGCTGCCTGTGTGTATCTTACTTCTGGATCACGTGTTAGTCTTCCCATCAATATTACTTTGTTCATCATTTTATCTCCTTCGTTATTTTATTAGCCGCTTCATATTAATTTTTATTAGACTTGATTAACATGTGTTTCTTATCCGTATATCGGGCTTTCTGATTATTATAAAGTTCTTCATGTTTGTTCTTGGTGGTGCTTTGTGCCGCTTCAATTTGGTTTCTTGTCTAACCTCTTCCTGATATTGGAATATTTCATTTGCTATTTTCTTAATAACTTTAAAGGCTTCACTGAATTCTTTGGCAATTGCATATACTAGATTTTCAAATACTTTTTTTATAATCTCAGCTAGATCACATAATTGTGTAAGTCCTTTTTCTAATCTTTCTTGAACTTCTTTCCATTCTTCTTGTGAGCTCCATTCCATTTTTCTTTACCTCTCAATCTATTTCGCTCAATCTGTGACTATTGTGTTGTTGTTTCGTAATATTTTTTAAATAGTTCAGACATTTTTATACCATTTATTTTTGCTAAATCTACACATATTGCACATACGTTTCTAGGCTGACTAGCCCCAATTTCTTTGGATAAATATTCTAATAAATCAGAGTATCTTCTTGGATGATAACCATCATCAAAACCACTGTCACTATCGCTTCTATTCATGCCGTCGAACGCCTTTATGTGTTTTCTGTTTATATTATATCTTTTAGGTATAGTGCAAGCCATATTACTTCCTAGTGCATATCTCCACATACCCCATTCTTTTTTCCATTCATTTTCTTTTATGTTACAAATACGTTCAAAGTCATCTTCTTCAATTTCCCATACTTGATATTCTTTACTATCAAATGTCTTAACCGCTTTTAATTTTAAATCAATAACAGCTTGCTCTAAACTTTCCGCTAATACTTCTACTGTCATATTTTCACCTCTAAATCTCTTTCAATCGTTGTCTGTGACTATTGTCCTTTAATTAACTGTTTAAATCTCACCCATCTTGATTTTTGTTCATCTACCACTGGTGAAAATTCATTAAAATGCGGAACACTTACATACTCGTTTTGCACTGATGTGATTTTGCATCTCATTTCTCTAACCATATAAGGAGTATCTCTATCGTTGAAATATTCCTCTTTAATTTCAATTACTACCGGAGTTTCTTTTGGTATAGATTCAAATAATCCTTTTCCTAATTCAGCATACATATGTTTAGTAGAGTGTTCGTCTTTTATTACTTCTAATGGGCCTTTTAATTTATATGCAATCATTTTCTTTACCTCTCAATCATCTTTTTATTCTTATAGATAGCTTTTGTAGAATAGGACTCTAAATTCATCTTCAGTCATGTTTTCTTCTTCCATGATTCTGATTTGGTGCTCTTTTTTGAGTCTTAGTCTTAGCTCGGCGTCGTTATGTATTGAGTCATCATTGGTCTCATGGCAAGCCCAGCACCAATATATTACAGCCTTATATTTTTCAGATTTCTTTTTTAATGCTCCGTTAAATACATGGTGCCAGTAATGCTTACCATACGTTCCACATTTAGGACAGTTACACCATTTATACTTTAGGTCCGCTTCTCTTTGGCTTTTATTTATCATCTAGGAAGTTTAGCGCCTCGTAGTAAAGACGTTTAGCATGACATTCGCTGTAATTGGCTAATCTCTTAACCATGTGCCAACTCATGTTTTTTATTGCTCTGTACTCGACTACTTGTCTTTGATTATCCGGTAAGCAATCTAGCCACGCCATTATCTGCATCTCTTGATCACAATAACCTTTTAATTTATCATTCCATGATCTTAGGTTGATATATTCTTGTTCAATTCTGTCTATAGCTGATTCAACTACTGAGGATATAACCTTAGCTTTAGGCATGTCATTGTAAGAAACAGCACTTAAACCTCTAATGGCTTCTATCGTGTCTTTTATAACTTCTACTTGCTTTCTGGCTTCTTCGATATTTCTTTTGATCCAGTTATAGTCCCTTAACTGCTTTTCAACTTCTGTCATCGCCTACCTCCTCATGCCAACATCCCTTGCATATTTCATATGCTTCATCTGGATGTGCTCCCAATTCTTGGAGTTTACATTTACCTGATCTTGCACTGGGTAATGATTCATCGTAGAATCCTGGGCATCCTTTAATTAGGTCATCTTCCGGTATTGGTCTTTCTGTTTCTATCATGCTTATTATCAAGTCAATTCTTTTCAATTTTTTCTCCTCTCTTTTTCAAGCAGTTCTTCTTCGCGATCACATTGATTTCATCTTGAGCATTCATTGTTCTCTCTCTTCCTAGATTTTTAGTGCTGTAACATAGTCATGGTTATTGCTGCAATGATCACTAGTGCTAATCCAATTTTTATCGCTTGTAGTTTGTGGTTTCTATCTTTTACCTTGATGCCTACATTTGCTATGTAGCACATCCAGAGGATTGTTGTCATTAGCAGGTAATAGCATATAATTTTAAACACTATTTCTTTTCCCCCTTTATCTCTCTTAGTAGTTTTACGACTTCATTCGCTTTGGCCCATAATATTAGCTCATCGGTGCTTTCAAAAGAGATTGGTTGTACTACGTATTCTTTTTCCTTAAAATATTCTGATTCAAGGTACCCTAATGTTTCTAATGCTAGTTCTGTTGCTTTTCCTATTTCTGCTAGTTTGTTGAGCTTTTTGAATTCATCAATACTCATATTGCATGTTATAACCGTTAAGTCTTTACCTTCTGTGAAATCTACGCCTATTATTCTGTCTTCATCTTCCATTGGCCCTATTGCTTTAACAAGTTTTTTTAGTCCTTCTGCATAATCTCTCATTTTCATTTGATGACCTCCTGCTTATTGCTTGTTTTACTTTGACAATATTGATTCCTGCCTTTGTGATCTCCGAATCGTTTTTTATGAGGCTGTATCTGTTGAGTGTGGCCAGTTCTCCCCTGGTGACTAACAAAAGGTTATTGATGTCGAAGTTCCTGTTGTTTTTATCTCCAAATATGATTACTTTGCCTTCCGGTACCGGTCCGTTATGCTTTTCCCATGTTAATATGTGCTTGCCCTTCCATACATCGGGATCTGCAATCTTGATATCTACATAGTTATCACCATTGACTCTTTCTGTTCCTACCGGAAGATAGTTGTGGGGCTTTTGACCTTTTTTAAATTGATTTGCTTTCCATCCTTTTGTTGCCGGCTTCCCTTTAGTGTAAGGCGTATGCCCCTTTTTATACTGGCCATTTAATCCACTTGATATTTTGTTATTTTTTTTGAAGGATCTTATCTGACTAGGTTCTAGGTTGATTCCGAATTTTGTATTGATTAATACTGTTAGTGGTAGTGTTCCTAATCCTACTGCATTTTCTTTTATGAATTCTTTTTGCTCCCTAGTATACCTATGCATCTACGCCTCCAACATCTTGGGAAGCTTATTATCTGCATCCAGTCTGTTATCAACCATTTTCTTGGCTTCAAGTACGAGTGATCCGTTGTTTATTATCTGACTGGCTACGCTTGTTATTGCTTTGCTCCTTAGTATTTCACTTTGAAGCTCTTCACCTTTTAGGTCTTCATCGCCTAGTCTTTCTAGCTGTGCGAATAAGTGATTGTTTAAGTCTCCTAGAGTATTCTTCATGGTTTACCTCCTGCGTCTTTGTTTTAATATCATAGTTTTTTCATAGCACTCTTGACACATTCCATCAATGAAGCTTCTTGCATAACTATTGCATTTCCAGCAAGCAAATACTTTATGACGTACTTCATCATTTTTTGCCTTTGGGTTCAGTACTAATAATCTGTTGCATTCGATTTTTTCAGCTATGATCAGATGTTCGATTAGAATCAGGATGTCTATTACCGGTCTTTCTAATTCTTCTGTTAGTTCAACAAGGCTTGCATTGCCGTTGTAGAGCATAATGACTTCACTGATTTCTGTTTCTGTCCATATATGTTCAATTTCAATTTTCATTCTTACCCTCCATGGTTCCTATTTCCGCTTTTATCATTGGATTGATTTTTATGTAGTTCCAGATCTCTTGCCATAGCTCTTTGTTTTTGATTTCTTGACCTTTTGCATTTTCCCAGTTGTTTCTTTGCCATGTCTTTAAGAGTTCATTGATGCCACGATTAATATAGTGGTTTTCAGTGATTATGGTGATAGCTTTAGTCTTTCCGCTATTTGTGAGTGATTTTAGGC
>JAGXFY010000050.1:0-16288 GCA_024636985.1 Clostridiales bacterium
AACACATCCGGTTCATCGCCATTTAGTATCTTTTGTGCCAACCACTCTGAATAATCATCCATTAAGGTGCCACTTCTGTATTCAACAATCACCCCCGGATTTTCTTTTTCAAAAAGCTTTATTGCTTCATCATAAATACGATATAAATCAATTTGAGGAACACCCCATTCGTTTCCGGAATAAATACCTATTTGAACAATCGTTTTCTTATCGGATTTCAATCCCTGAACAAAAAATATACTCAATATAATAAAGACGATCACAACTAAAGCTATTACACTTTTTTTTATAGTAGCTCCTGATTTATTCGAGTTAATCATACGCAGACCCCCATCTTATGGGAATTCCAACATTTATTGTAAATCCCTCTCCTGGATTTGTTTCATATATCATCGTTCCATTTAACATTGCAATTCTTTCTCTAATGTGTGTTAATCCAAACCCTTCTTCAACATTTGCACTGCCCTTCCCATTATCTGTAACCATCACTTTCACAACATGTTGATAAAAATCAATATGTAAATCAATACGACTTGCCTTTCCATGTCGAATTGCATTTGTAATAGACTCTTGAATAATCCGGTAAACTGTTTGTTCTTCATCTTCTTTAAGTTTTAGGATTTGCCCGCTAATCTCCATATCAATCTTAACAGGTGTACATTCGTTGATATCATTCACCATAATTGTAATAGCCGGAATAAGTTCAGACTTTGAAATCGTATCCACTTTTAATTCTCGAACAGAACGTCGAACCTCATCCAAGCCCTTTCTAGAGAGCTCCAATATTTTACCTAATTGTGTTTTTGCAACTTCCGGCTCAAACCCGATAATTGAAACACAAGCTTCTAAACCGGTTGTAATACTTGTCAAGGAATGTCCCAATATATCGTGTATTTCTCTCGCCAGTCGATTTCGTTCCTTCATTTTCGCATTTTCTTCCATGGTTTGAGCAAAAACTTCAAGTTGCATATTCGCCATTTTAAGCTCAGATGCCGTTTCTCTTAACTTTGTATTCAGTGAACTAATGGCTGCATTTTCATTAATCTTGTTTTGAAGTAAAAGATAGAGGAAGCCTATGAACCCAATTTCATTCATGGATGTTAACAGATTCTTACCTACCAACATAAAGATTTTTACTTCTTCCGAATTATAATCCACATACTCAGTAAGTGACAACATCGCAAGCCGGTTAGACCAAATATCATAGTCTAACAATATAAATGAGATGAGAGCAAAGATTAGCATCCACACCCTTGAATGGGGTTCCTTTGCATAAGTGATTATATTCATCATCAATAGAAGAAATATGCCACGGTAACTGAAATTCATATAATAAACAATCATAAAGCATAGCCAAAAATCAACCAATAGAAGAAGTTTTACACCAAAAAACTTCCTCTTAAGTAAATAACTTTTTAATATGTTTGAAGCACCAAGTGCCAGCATATATACCATTGCAAGAACTGCAATATTTTGTGGAATAATAGGTAAATACTGTACCCGTTCAAGGAATTCTCTTGCTAAAAAACCATCAAAAATCTTTGTTGTTGTTGATGAAATGATAAATGAGAAAAAAAGAATCACAACGACATTAACTAAATAGTTTAATTTACGTATTATTGAAATTGGTGTTGTCTCAAGCATCTTATTCACCCCCAACTAATAGGTTTCCTATAATAAAATATCTGATTATCTCTACTTAGACAATGTTATTGTCGACAAATTCTTTTATATTACCACTTGATAATCAGATATCTCATTATAGCATATCAGCTAAGGTTTATACCTTTAAAAACTGTGCTGATATAGAAGAATAAATATATTTTCATATTTTGGAACATTGAGTATGCCTTATTTGTTTTGAATATTAAACTGTTCCATTTGTTGCCTTAAAATTGTAATTACATTGTTGAGCTGAGAGGACACATTAACAAGCTGCTCTACTGTTACCAATTGTTCTTGACCATTTGCAAGTACTTGTTCAATAGAAGCCGCAGACTCTTCAGCTATGGCTGCTATACTTGTAATGGAATTTGTAGCATTAATTTGAACATGATCCAGTCCATTTAATAAATCATACACAAGATTAACTTCATGCATTATGGTATCCATATTCGTAATAATTTCCTTGAATATTACACCAGTATTCGTTACCGCTTTTTCTTGTTTTGTATAAATTGTACTGCCTTCTTGAATCATCTTCTGTGTCATTGTTATTGCTTCATTGATGTCACTGATAATATGCGAAATACTTTTAGCAGCTTCTTTCGATTGAACGGCTAATTTTCTAACCTCATCTGCAACGACTGCAAATCCTTTTCCGGATTCGCCAGCACGTGCCGCTTCAATAGCTGCATTTAAAGAAAGTAAATTGGTTTGCTCACTAATACCATCAATCATACCAATTATACCGGATATCTCCTCAAACCTTCCCACTAACTTGGACATATCAATCTCAATTTTCCTTGATAATTCCATTGTATCTTTTGTGCTCAGATTTAGCGTATCTAAAGTACTTTTAGCATTTTCACTAGCATCTTTTGTACTATTTGTAGCTTTTACTACATATGTGAAGTGTTCTTCTGTTGCATTAAATTGATTCACCAAGTCCCGAACGACAAGTGCAGCATTTTCCGCATCTTTTGCTTGTTCACTAGCACCATCAGCCACCGATTCAACGGCTTGCATCACTTCTTTAGACGATAACGCAGAAACTTCTGAAATGGTACTGAGTTCACTTGAGTTTATTGATACTTGCTCAACAACAGTCCCTACTTCTTCAATCAAGCTCCTCATATTAGCCATCATATGGTTGAAGCTTTGAGAAAGCTGGCCAATCTCATGTTTACCTGTATATTTGGATTGAACAGTTAAGTCCCCTTGTTCAACTAATTTCATTTTTTTACGTATGTAATCAATGGGTTTTGATATCGAAATTGCAATGAATATTCCAATAAATACTGCAACAACCATAAAAAATAGTGTTAAAATCAGAGCCACGTCCTTAAGGCGTGTAATATCACCCAATATAGCACTTGTTGGAATTTTTAGTACATATACCCAGCCATTGCTAAGCATACTAAACAGAATCATTGATTCATTTTCAATACCGGTAGTCGTTGTATAAGAGCCAATAGTTTCATTCGGATCTGCTTTGATTTTTTGAATTAATTCATTATTAAAATCTGTGTTTTTCATGTCCCCATCATCTTTAGCGACCATGATCACTTGTCCTGATAGATCTAATAGAGACGACTCATCCAAATTGTTAAAGTCACTAATTCTTAAGTCACTTAACAATAAATCCTTCCTCACTTCTATAACCATTGTGCCTATTGATTCATCTGAATTTATTTTTTTAATGTTGCGCATCAGAAACAAATCATTTGTGCCATATAGATCATGAAACCATACGGGGTTATCACCGGCTTCAGATATTATTTTCTTTTCTTCAGAATCAGCAAACGTTTTGTACAAATCCTTTTGATCTCCTGTCACACTTCCGATTATTTCATCCTCTTTAATAAAAAATATATTTACGATTAAAGCATTTGTGAATAACATAGATTCAACCTTTTTTGATATGTTTTGCTGTCGGTCATTCATCATATAGAATTCATTATCATAATCGCTTGGACCTTTTCCAAGTACTCTATTCATATCCAGGTCCACAAGAATCATTTTTGAATTATCCTCAATACTGAGTAGCTTATTGTCAAAAATATTTGTCACCTTATTTACATAGGCTGTATTTGAACTGTTAACTTTATCCATTAATGAAGAACTAGCCTGATTGGTTAGAATAATAACAATGATAATAATTGGCAATACAGCAATCAAGATGTGTGACAAAATTAACTTTGCTTTAATCGAAAGCAACTGACCTCTATTTTTGCTTTTTTTATTAGTTAGCACTGTTTGCCTCCTTAAATTTAAAGGTATCAAATATACTGATTTAACAAAAGTGCCAATAATGAAATTGGCACTTTTGAAAGAAAGCTTAAATTATTCCACCGTCGACATGACAGTGATCAGTTTATTTATGTAGGTTCTTGGGACTTCCTATTTTAGTAACTCCAAGCGACCTGGATCATTTGCGAATGCTTCTTTAATGTTTTCTTTAGTTACAACAAGTGGTGGTAGCGCATAGATGCCTACTTCTTTCATACCATTATCAGTAGTTTCATCAGGTGCAGGCATTCCATTTCCAGCTTGTAGTGCTTTGATGATCTCAATTGTTTTGCTTACCAATGTGTCTGTTGGTTTTGCTATCGTTGAATATTGTCTGTCTTCCCAAATCCAAGTAACCGTCTCGTTTTCAGCATCAAGTCCTGAAGTTACTGGTGTATCTTGTCCTGCTTGTCCAGCTGCAGTAATAACCGCACGCGCTATTCCGTCGTTAGGGCAAAGGACACCGTGAATTTCCTTATCTGAGTAGAATCCAGAAAGAAGTGAATCCATACGCGCTTGAGCTTTTGAATTATCCCAGTCCATAGTAGCAGCCTGAGTAAAGTCTGTTTGACCTGAGACTACAACTAAAGTACCGTCGTCAATCTTAGGTTGAAGCACTGTCATAGCACCCTTGAAAAAGTTTGGAGCGTTAGGGTCAGCAGGGCCACCACCAAATAACTCAATGTTGTAAGGACCTTCGCCTTTTTGTGCTGCAAGTCCAGCAAGTAGAGCTTCACCTTGAAGTACGCCTGTTTTGATGCTGTCAAACTGTACAACACCATCAATAGCTGTTGTATTTTCAATTAGGCGGTCATATCCGATAATAAAGATACCAGCAGCCGCAGCTTCTTCTAGAACACCACCAAGTTGAGAACCATCAACAGGACCAACAACGATTACTTTAGCGCCATTTTGAACCATGGACTCAATTTGTTGTTGTTGTGTTGGAACTTTGTTATCCGCATGTTGAACGATTGCCTCAAAACCTGCAGCCGCTAATTTGCTTGTGAACATCTCATCTGCTTCAGCCCAGTTCTGGGTACCGAGCCAAGGTAGTGCAACACCGATGACTGCGTCTGCAGCAAAGCCAGCTTCTTCAGCAGCTGGTGCCTCAGGTGTTTCAGTGGTTTCACTTGTTTCTGCTTCAGTAGTTTCTGATTCAGCACGATCCGATGTTTTACCGCAACCTGCCACCATTACCGTGATAAGAGATACCATGATTAATAACGATAGTAATTTTTTCATTTCATATTCCACCCTTCTGTTTTAAGTCCATCGACTTATTATGTAATCCCAGCCAACAATCTTCTTATATCCACTGTTGACAGAGTTACGTTCCATAAGTTACTTACTTTTGCTAGGAAATAGCCTTCCTATAATGGATTGGCGTCCTTCCTTCTTGTTGAATACATCGATACCAACAGCCGCAAGTAGTACAAGGCCCTTAATAACCTGAGTACGGTCAGCACCAACTCCCATGAGCATCAGACCGGAGTTGAGAACAGTCATCACCAAACCTCCGACCATGGTTGCAATAATGGTTCCAACACCACCCGAAACAGCTGCACCTCCAATAAATACCGATGCTATAGCATCCAACTCCCATCCAACACCATCTGATGGACCGGCTGCATTAGAGCGTCCTACAAACATGATGCCAGCCAAAGCAGCAAGAAAAGACATATTGAGCATGGTCAAGAAGTATGTTCTTTGAACATTAACCCCAGACAGTGCCGCAGCACTTTTATTACCCCCGACAGCGTATATATGACGGCCAAAAGTGGTCCTTTTGGTAATGGTATGGTAGATAATGACCAATACCACAAGAATCACACCCGGAACTGGGAATGATGTGCCTGGGCGTCCGGTACCAAAAATCCAAGTTAAATAACCAATAACAACACTTACCAAGGCAATACGAACCAAGACAGGCCACAGTTCCTTTGCTTTTTTGGACCGATTGTGTTTGCGTAGTTGGGTAAAGGCAAATGCGGCGATTGCAACTATACCCAGTACTAGCGTCGAATTGTTCATGCCTGTAAAAGTTGGTCCCCACTCGGGCAAATGTCCAGCACCGAATACTTTAAGTTCTCTTGGTGCCGGTACCGATATCGACTTTGATATCCAGATAACCCCACCACGAAAAATCATCATGCCACCCAATGTTGTAATAAATCCCGGAATACCCAATTTGGCCACCCAGAACCCCTGCCATGCTCCGATTAATGCACCCACAGCAAGACTAAGTAGCACACCGACCCACCAAGTCAATCCTAAATCGCGTACGGCAATAGCCATGACCATTCCCGAGAAGCCGGCTACCGAACCGACGGATAAGTCAATCTGTCCAATTACAATAACCATCATCATTCCAAGCGCCAGTACCATGACATAGGCGTTACCGGATATTAAGTTCTGAAAGTTGGAGGAAGTAATCATTTTCCCGCCTGAAATAATATTAAATATGATAGCAAGTGCTACTAAGGCAAGCACCATAGTGTAATCCTGCAATTTGTCACCTAGTATTTTCTTAATGTATATCATAACAATTTCTCCCTATTTCTTTATTTAGATTCCGACCCTGAAGTACTACTTGTCATCATTTTCATGAGAATTTCTTGTTGGGCCTCTTTGCTATCTATCATGCCCGTTATTTCACCTTCAAAAATGGTATAAATCCTGTCCGTTATGCCAATGAGCTCGGGCAACTCGGATGAAACTATTATGACTGCTTTTCCGTGATCTGCAAGTTCATGTATTAAGCGGTATATTTCGTATTTAGCGCCAACGTCAATCCCTCGAGTAGGTTCATCAAGAATCAAAACATCCGGCCCTGTAAACATCCATTTACCTAGAACAACCTTCTGCTGGTTTCCTCCTGATAAAGTGGCCACGCCACGGTCAACGCTTTGTGTCTTAACTCTTAATGATTGACGGTACTCTTCGGCAACATCATATTCCTTTTCCAAATCAAGAAGTCCGCCACGTAAAATCCCTCTTAGATTGGCTGACACTGTGGTTATGCGGATACTGTTAAGTAGATTAAGGCCCAAATTCTTCCGATCTTCAGGTACATATGCGATGCCCTGACGGATTGCAGCGTCTACTGAGTTAACCTGAATCTCCTTGCCCTTGATTTTGATAGAGCCTCCTAGGAAGATACCATAGTTATGACCAAATATAGACCGCATCAGTTCTGTTCTTCCTGCGCCCATAAGACCGGCAAATCCGACAATCTCGCCTGCTCTGACATTAAAATTGGAGTCCTTACAAACCAATCTACCCGGATTATTAGGGTCTTCTACACGCCAATCGGAGACCTCGAAAATCACTTCACCGGGATTTGATACATGAGCCGGAAAACGATTCTCAATAGAGCGTCCTACCATGGCACGGATAATGCGGTCTTCATCCACTTGACCGGCTTCGACAGCGTAGGTTTCGACAGTACGGCCGTCGCGTATGACTGTGACAGCATCGGATATCGCTGCTATCTCATTGAGCTTATGAGAAATCATGATACAAGTAATGTCCAAGTCCTTTAGTCCACGCATAAGATCAAGTAAGTTCGCTGAGTCGGCTTCGTTGAGCGCTGAGGTCGGCTCATCGAGAATAAGCAACTTAACATTTTTAGAGAGTGCTTTTGCAATTTCTACCAGTTGTTGCTGACCAACGCCCAAATGCTTAATCAAGGTGTCCGGATCCACCGAAAGTCCTACCTTATGAAGCACTTCCACTGTATGGTCACGTTCTGCATCCCAGTCAATCAACCCATGTTTAATTATCTCGTTGCCCAAAAAGATATTTTCAGTAACGGATAACTCCGGAACCATTGCCAATTCTTGGTGAATAATTGCAATACCGGCATGTTCTGATTCTTTGATGTCCTTAAAAGTCACTTCTTCTCCCATATAGATGATTTTTCCTTCATAAGTACCGTGAGGATAAACACCGGAAAGTACCTTCATTAAGGTTGATTTCCCTGCACCATTCTCACCACAAATTGAGAGAATGGTACCTCTATGTACCTCAAGTGTTACATCATCTAAGGCCCGAACGCCCGGGAAAGTTTTGGTGATACCTTGCATCTGTAGAATTATAGGATGTTCCATAATCACACTCCTTCTACGCTTGTACTTTACAAGCAACTATTATTCATACTGTGATTCTCCGCAAAATTCAACTGTTTAAGCCCTGCGACAACACCCTTGTGCTTATTGTCCAACAACATATAACATATCTGCCTATTGATCTCTACCGTTGCATTGCCATCACTTTAAGTACATTCTATCCAAAATCCTTAATAGATATCATTGTCAAGTGTCATATTGCTCAACTGACATTTGTCAATGTCACATGACATTTGTCACATAGAGTGGACTTTTCTAAAAAAGAAACAAAAAAAGCCCCCAATATTTGGAGGCCTATTTGCTTGACTTTGTTAGAAAATGTATATTTTTCAACTCACAATTCTATCCTTCACTCTTACCTGTTTGAACTGCCCATAAAGCAAGTTGTGTTCGATCACGTAAGTTTAGTTTATATAATGCATTGCTTAAATAATTACGTACGGTTCCCTCGGATAATTTTAATTTCGATGCAATCTCTTTATTGGATAGACCTTTTGCAACATGTTTAATCACATTCCATTCGTATTCTGTCACATCATGGATTGCCTTTTTATCTACTTGCACCAGTTGATTATTCTTAGCCATTTCTGAATACAGTTCAATGAATTTTTGTGCAATGTTCGGGTTGATCATAGCACTGCCTGAATGCACTTTATGTATTGCATCAACTAATTCATCTATCGTTATACCTTTTAGCAAATAACCGGATGCGCCATCTCTTAATGCACTTAATATATATTCATCATCATCAAAGGAAGTTAATATAATAATCTTAATATTAGGATAACTCTCTTTTATTATTTTTGTACACTGTACCCCATCCATCTCAGGCATACGAATATCCATTAGAATCACGTCCGGCTTCTCTTTTCGTATGGAACGAATCACACTTTTTCCGTCTCCAACCGAATCTATAACTTGGATGTCCGATATATTCTTCAGTATGATTTCTAAACTGTGTCGAATGAGTTCTTGATCATCGGCAATAAGTACTTTTATCACTGTTTCGCCCACCTTACTGGTATTTTTACTAACAATTCATTCATCCATTGATCGATATGTATTTTTCTAACTTAATAATTTTTATTCATGCCCTTATATGAATGAATGAACCTATCAACTATGGATTATATCACTAGTTTTCAAAAACTGCAATCAGACGACCTGATATACCTTTACAATACTTTGTAATCAAAAGACCATCCCCAAAAGTTCTACAAGGGCAAATGATGAGATGTATAGAGTCAACTGCTCGTTTGTAAAATTGCTTCAATATCTTTAGCAGGCATGGGCTTGAAATAATAATAACCTTGGATTTCTCCGCACCTTCGTTGTGCTAAAAATGAATCCTGCTGCCTCGTTTCAACCCCTTCTGCAATAACCGCTAAGCCCATTTTTTCCGCTAGGACAATAATGGTTTCGATGATCCACTCATCTCTCTGATCCACATTAATTCCTTGGATAAAAGGCATAGGGATTTTTATTCTATTAATCGGTAATAATTTCAAATATTGTAACGAAGAAAACTCGGTGCCAAAATCATCAATAGAGATATAAATACCCATTTCACGGAAAGCTTTCAATACATTAATAATATGATTCCTATCGCGCATGAGAATACTCTCTGTGATTTCTAACTCAAGATATTGAGGTAATAACTTTGTTGCCTCCAGTATCTCCTTAATCTGACTCATGATTTCAATATTTTGAAACTGAATGATTGAAAGATTTACGGCTATTCTTATAGATGGTAAGCCCGATTCCTGCCATGCTTTATTTTGCGCACATACCGTTTGCAATACCCACTTACCGATGGGTATAATTAATCCATTTTGTTCTGCCAAATGAATGAATTTTCCAGGAGGTAACAAGCCTAACTTTGGATGATTCCAGCGCAGGAGTGCTTCTAGACCAACAATCTTCTTGGTATCTAGACTGATTTGAGGTTGATAATAAACTTCCAATTCACCTCTCTCTAATGATCTATACAAACCATTACTCAGTTTCATGTTTTCCCTAATGATTTCTTTCATATTTGTGGTACATAGGATCGATTGATTTTTACCCTTCTCCTTAGCTTTGTACATGGCTAATTCCGCATACTTAATAAGCTCTTCTTGTGTCTCCCCATCTATTGGGAATATGGATATCCCAATACTAACAGTCATGTATATTTCCTTGTGATTCACTTCAAAGGGTTTTCGGAAGGCTTCAATAATTTCATTTGCAACCATCTGAACATGTTTAGCGTTTTCAGGGTTATGGACCAGTATGATGAATCTATCCCCTCCTAGCCTAGCCACAATATCACTTTCTTGAACGAGGTTTGTAAACCTGACGGCAACAGCTTTTATGAATTCTTCCTCTTGAAAATTTTCGAAGTTATTTCTATGCGCTTTAAAGTCGTCCAGATCCAAAAATAAGATTCCGATTTTTTTTTCATGTCGCTTCGCCATCGTTATTTCATGGCTGAGTTTGTCTTCTATGTTTATGAGATTTGGTAATTCTGTTATAGGATCATAATACATAATCTGCTCAATTTTTTCGAAGGCTTTTTTCTGAAGGCTTATTTGATTGGCCAGTTTTTTAATAGTGGTGGCCAACGCATCTTCTATATCTGCTTTTTGTTCCTTTTGATTGGCTACTTCTTCATCTGCAATATCCAGCTCTTCTTGCATATCTGCTTTTTGATCCTTATGATTGGCTGCTTCTTTATCTGCAATATCCAGCTCTGCTTGTATGTCTGCTTTTTGATCCTTTTGATTGGCAATTTCTTTATTAGCTTCAGCGAGTTCTTCTACCATATCTGTTTTCTCATGATTTTTCTTTGATTTCTCTTCTTCTTTTTTATGAAAACTATTATTCATTTGACTTTGATCTCCCATCATCATTTTAATACTAATAACAAGTTTCTCTCTATATTTTACCTTAATAATACTTATGAATAGATTGTACTCCAAAAGATAGTCACTTGTCTATATTGTCAGCGAATATGATTTATAAAATAAAAAAAGAAACACGACCGCATACTATAACGTTCGAATTTCCTTTTTTATAAGTCTATTTATTTAAACACTGTTACTCATCATAATGACTTGATGTATCAATACCTATCGTTTGGGTAACACCATCCCATGAAATACCAAAATTAATTGATTTTCCTAGTTCAAGTAATTTAAAATAATTGTTACCATTTATATTATAAGCCACTATAGACATCTCTTGACATAGCGATTAGTAATCTAAAACTTATTGTTTTTTCATCAAAGTTACCCTCCATCTATTTATTAGAATTCCAATCTCATGAAATTGATACCCGCCTCTTCGGTTGCTCCATCAAAAGTACCAAAAGGCATATTGTTGTTAATAAGAAAACTTTTTTCATAAAATATTCTCCTCTCTTTATAAGCTGTTTGTTTACCATCATTAGTAGTGTTACAAAACCCCGACACCCTTTGCAAATAAGCACTCCTTTCTCTCATTACATCTTTTTTAAATATACACAAATGGCATTTCATGATTCTATATTCATTTTCTCATGATAATTGATAATCAGTTCTGCCCTTGTGTTAACTTTAAGTTTTTTATAAACAGCAGTTGTATACGTATTGACCGTCGAATATTTGATACCCATTTGTTTTGCACACTCTTTCAAAGTAAAGCCCTCAAGTAAAAGCAAATAGGTTTCCCGCTCTCGTGCAGACAGGTTGTCAATACGTTCTGACTTTTCCTCATGACTCAAATTGAGAAGCTTAGCATTTTTTGTGACATATTGAAAGCTTTGATGATTATGCTGAACACCAGAAACATCTTCATTAATATCTGAAGATAAATCATCCTGCTCTTTTTTTCTAGAAATGATTTCATTTATTTTTTCAAATATACGCATTGGACATTACCTCCTACTCTTCTTGACTATAATATTACTGAATTTCACAAGAATTACCATTCATTAGTTCGCATGAATTATGAATAAAGCACCTCTATCGTGGTTGACTTGCAGATTATTTGCGACGAATACAAGAAAAGAAGCTACGCTTCGTTATGAGCTCTGCTCATATTTCTGAACGGTTCGAAAGGAAAGGACCTTGATAGTTAATGCGATGCTTCAACGCATTAACATAGCATTGTCTTTCCTAGAGATAGAACAAAGAGGCTACGCCTCGTTATCTCGAAGAGATATTGTTCCGGCAGGAAAGACTTCCCTGATCGTTAGTGCGACGCTTCAACGCATTAACATAGCATAGACTTTCCTAGAGAATAAAAAGACACCTCACTTGTTCTAATGAGGTGTCTCTTGTTCCTTCTTTTCATATACAAGACTTCTTGCTATTAACTCAAAGGGGTTTTCTATGTTTTGCATATTCTCCGAGTTGTACAATCAGCTCTGTACGGCTGTTAATATTTAATTTTTTATATAGGCTAACACAGTATGTATTTACGGTGGGATAAGCCAGTGAAAGTGTAGCAGCGGTCTGCCTCATGGTATAACCCTCTAATAGCATAATACATACCTCCAATTCACGAGGTGATACACCATACTCCTTTAGTTAAGGCGTTAGTCTATCGCCACATGTTACATCAAGCCTATACATATCGTCCATCCATTCGGCATTATACAGCTCTTTTACAAATAAGGGGGATAACATAAAGAGCACCAATATCACGACAATGGATATAAACGCAGATATACCAGAAACGACAGCCGAATCTGCAGATAATACAATAAAGGAAACATAATGACTCAGGATACCGGACACTGCAGCGGTCAAAACACCTATTCTTAAGAACTTCAAGCTTTGATATTTTTTAGCCATTATACCGGTCATGTAGTAAATATTTATGTATCCTGTTGCATAAGCACACCCATAAAGAACAGCAGAATATCTGAATAAATCTACATACCAATATGTGAAAATATTAACCATAAAACCAAGGGCAAGAATATAGAAAGAAAGATTCCACATATGCCATATACTTCGTTTTAGAATAGGCTGAAAGATTAGGAGAATGATGACGCCGGTTATAGCGCCGGCTGTATATAGTCGGTCGATATCTTGAACAGCAATGCCTTTAATTGTTTTTAACATTGCAGGAACAACACCTTCATTTAGTACAAAGACCGCTACCACAATAAATAAAACCGAGTATGCTCCAATAGGTATTTTTGGTTTTATCGGTTTTTCTGATTGTTTAGAAGATAGGGTTTGATTCTTTTTAAAAAATACAGTGCATACTAGTATGGCAAAAAGAAGGATCGTAGGCATAACTTTTGTCATAATCATATTAAGCATACTTATGTCAGTATAAGGCTTAATCAAAAGCGTCAGACGGGCAGTGCAAAATATAACAACTATTGAATAAAACTTTTCAGTATTGTTTAGTACCATAATAAAACTATAGTAAGCTGATGCTGCCAAAAGGCCCATGCCCAAAGCGGATAGTATAAACAAAAAGAAAATTAAACTAATATCAGGAAACACTACGGAAGCCAAAAAACCTAAAAAAACGACAAGAGCACCATAAACGGTATAGCGTATATAATTGGCGCCATCAAGAAAGAATATAAGAATAGCTGCAACCATCGCATAAGTATAGGCATATAGATCTCCAAGAGAAACGCCGTACATGACAGTTTTTATCTGAAATGCCGCGTACTGCATGGTGAAAATATCCAGCCATAATAACACCAGTATCCATACTATAGAAAAAGGGAGATTTTTCGTGGTTATGGATTTTATGCTTAGTATGCCCCATGATCAAAGGTATTAAGTATGTTTTCTTTCCATTTTCCTAAACCCATATGTTTTATATCCTCTCATTTAATACAGTCATTTCTTAACCGTCATCTCATCTCTTAAGCATAAATTACTTCTTATTCTCTATTGGCTTCAATCCACTCTACCGCAAAATCAACAAGATCCTTCTGGTTCATAGACTTTATTATTGTATTGCCAAGATACGCTTGTTTAAACGCATGACTCTTTTCAAAGGCTATCCCTATCTCTTCAAAATCTTCACCGTCAACAAAGAGTGTTTCATATGTAACCCATTCTCTTTTTCCATCAAGCATAATCGCACTGCTTTCTATTATGGTATGCTTTGAAGGGTAAACAGCTCTCGCATCTGCCAAATGAATAGATGTACTTTTATCATAACCTACACCCATCAACAATACCTTTCCATCTAAATGGTATAATTTGTCAATCGGTGAACCTTCACCAAAGATATTGCTTAAATAATGATTTTCTGTAAGGTACTCTGCATTTTTTCCTACTGCTGCTACCGAACGCGCAGGATGATCACTTCTAGATGCGCCTGGCCATTGACGAAACATTTCCACAATAGCACCCATCGTATTTGTTGGGGTGATTTTTTTATCATACGCCGGCCAATTTTCTCGTATTGCTTGCCACCACGCTTTTGGTTCTTCCCAGTGAACACCTGTTGCCGGATCAAGGTTTTTCCACGACTGTGAGGGCATCATAATTGTACCCTCAGGTCCTACTGCTTCTAGCAATGCCTCTATCACAATTTGAGGTCCTCCACATACAAAACCCATACTGCTTAATGAAGCATGCACCATGACCGTATCCCCTTTTACTATCTCAACATTTTTAAGACTCTCAATAATATCTTGCTTTAAAACGAGTTTTCTATTTTTAAGTTCCATTATTAACCCTTTCTATCCATCTGTACTCATATAAACCTTAACTTTAGTAATTATTTTTTATGGCTTTCAATTCATCATATTCTTAGTGTCATTACTATGTTTAGTTTAACCTTCTCTAGGATTGATATCAAGTTTTTTAATAACCTTAGTAAAATTTTAGTCATCTATCAATAAATCCTATCCTACACTGGCCTTTAGTATAACAATTCCGATTAATAACATTCTGCTATTCTAAATAATCTAATAAAAATATGGAGTAGCCTGGGAGACCACTCCATGAATATTTAATAATTTATTCGTCTATTTAATGTTTTATACGTCTACTAATCTCTGCCCATTTAGCTTCTTTTGGGATTTCTGATAATCTTTTCATGAGATGTGTAATCTTTTCTGAAGCCTTACTATCATGAACCATTAGTTACACGATCTTGGGTCTAAGAAGCCATATTGATCTTGGTGTCCTGACCTTACCGTAACATATTTAAAAATGAAATAAATACTGGATTCAGGTTTTTAATTATTCTTGCTTACTAAACTTATAATCCAAAGTAATAAAACTGCTCCAGTAATTGAAACGATAAAACTCCAGATATTTAGTCCTGTTGCTGGCCCTAGATTAAGTAATCCTGCGACCCAACCACCAATAAAAGCACCGATAATACCGACGATAATATTCTTCACGATACCCATGCTTCCATTCTTTCCTACTATCATACTAGCAACCCAACCGGATATACCACCTAAAATTAACCATACAAATATGTTTGATACTTCTGGCATATAAACACCTCCTAATTCATTTCTATCAGTTATGATTCCTTTACATTTTCAGCATAGCACTCTTAGCAAAAATTAGCAATTTTTTCATAATCACCCGTATCGACCTCAAAAGGTGGTAAAGTATATTTTTAGACACAAAAAAGACTAAATACTTTGCATTGTATTTAGTCTTTGCGCCTATAAGATATCAATCTTTACTTTTTCTATAGCCCTCGGCAATAGCTGCTTCTTCTGTCTCAAAAAACACAGGCCTTGTGACCTCATTATAGTGTTTACCATTTGGCATATGATAAATCATTGAATTAGGATTACCTATGATATATCCCCACAAACCTTTATTATTTTCTCTTGCATGCACTTGCGCTTCCATTAATCGCTCTGCATACTTTACATCGGGCGGATAGGTCACAACCTTGCCATACCCTTCTTTTATAAGTAATTCATTAAATAGAGTGCCATCTTCTAAGAACACATAGCGTAAAGCTCTACCATATTGGTCCACATCTGAAACATCTTTTTCCAAATATACAAGCGTACCTTCAAGCATATCCTTCGTAAACACGCTGGCTTCTTTACCATATAGCTCTACTACATGATCCGCCTTGACTGTTTCAGGCCCTCGACAACATCTTCTTCAGAGCAACCTGAAAAAGATAACGAAAGCAATAGTAATGTTAAAGCCAACAACTTACTTGTCATTTTCACATTGATCACCCATCCTATGCATTCATTTTAATCAAATTAAAGATTAACA
>JAGXFY010000051.1:0-17183 GCA_024636985.1 Clostridiales bacterium
ATGGCCAGTATATGTACCACAGGTATTCGTGAGGGTAGTCAAGAAGCACCTCTATTTATAAAAGTTGCTTGGGGTGTCATCGTTGGAACGGTTTCTCTGGTATTTATTGCTACGCTTGGCATAGATGGTATTAAGATGATGTCCTATCTAGGCGGTTTTCCAGCTCTCTTTTTAGGTCTTTTTAGCCTTGTTGCCTTACTTAGAATCATGCGTAAACCGGAGAAATTTGATACTTATGCAAAAGAATAAAAAGTGCGTGTTTCTACACCGATGACATCTCATAAAAACAGGTCCATCCTTAAAAAGGATTGAACCTGTTTTTAAAATTATCATATTAAAAAATCTTAAGGCCATCTTCATACCCAAACAATTCATAAGGGACTTCATAGTAATCAGAGTAATAGCTATTATTTACCTTGTGGCGTGTCTCTACAGTTAGTTGAAGAAAGGTCTCACTAATACCAAAAGATAAGGTTGGGTCATCATAGTCCAACGCGATGCCCAGATGTTGATTGATGGCGGTTTTGTAATCATAGCCATCAACAAAAATATCTGACAGAGTGATAATATTACCGGAAGCATCCAGAACATCATACATGGAGAGAGAACCATCAATGCCCGGTCCATAAAAATAAACATAATAGCTGATATTGGTATAAGGACCGACTTTTAGCAGGTAAGAATGTAAATTAGCCTGTTCTAAGGGTTGGTCTTTGTGACGATTTAGAACCATAGCCTTATGCTCATCAAAAGCAGTATCCATTAAAGAATTAACTGCATCTGTTGCATTTCTAGGATAAGTATATTCAATATAGAACTGTATACCGTCTTCTAGATATTCTTTTATTTGGTAGTTGGCCTGATGGGCATCATAACTGGTTATAAATCGCTTGACGCCACCTTCTTCAACAAAAAGGTCTTCCTCATGATAGAACCTTTCGTTAATGGCAATATTACCAAGGCTACTACCTAGGGGTATGGAAAAAGTGTGAGGATTAAAACCGATATTAAAGGCCGGTGTCTCATGGTCTAGGATTAGAATAAGACTATCATAAGCCAGATAGAATTTTTGAGTAGGTAAGAATCCTTTGAATGGCGCAACCAATTCTAAGCTAGACCCATAGAAATCATCAGCATCAGCCAGCAGTTGTTGCTTTTTAACCTCTTCCATGACGGCATCGTTTAAGATAACAAGACCATCCGTATCATTGGTAAAAACGTCTACAAGAAGCAGTTCATCTCCGGTATTCAGATCAAAATTCAAGGTATCATATAAGCTGTAATAAGCAGGTGTCGTACCGGGTTCTCCCATATACTCTACTGAAAGCCTAAGAAGAATAGAAAGCACATGGTTGCTGTTATATTGATGTGAGACCTCAAGATAATAAGACTGAAGTTCACCTTTGGAACTGGGATTGGTAGCATAACCTCTAAAAGGCGGCATCAAACCTTCTTCTATGTAGGGTAAATAAGACCTGTACATGTCATAGATGGCGGTATTAATCTTATCTTCAACATTTTTATCTTTTAGTCCTAAGATCTGAAAATAACTTTTGTGTTGAAGATCAAGTGATTCCTCTTCTATATAATTAAACTCAAGGGGGTTATCTGTCACCGAGTAGACATGCGAAGGGGCATTTATAACAGGGCCAAGGGGTGATCGTCGTATTTCTATAGATGCTTCTTCTTGGCTACTGATTGGATGGGTTTCATTTGGTTCCGGTGAAGTTTCAGTACTTGGCGTTGTATTTTCCGTGCAACCGCTTAAGCCCCAAATAAGCATGAGAAGGATACCCAGTATAGCATATGTATATAATCTATTGTAACGGAACATAACCGGTCTCCTTTGCCAGTATTTGTCCATCATCGCTAAGAAGCCATTCTATAACCTGCCTAGCCGGGCTATCTTCAGGTTCATCAGATCGGATGACAGCGTAATAGGCAGTACCTACCGGATATTCTTTAGAAGCGATGGTCTCAGGACTTGGATAAACACCATCCACCTTAAGTAAACGGACTTGATCATTGCCCCACATATCCACAACAAAATAATAATAGGAGTATCCGAGGGCATCCGGTGCGCTTTCATAGGCAGCAACGGCATCAATAAGGCCACTCATACCTGCAATAATCTGTTCGGAAGGTGGTTCCATAGGTAATTTATCCTTCATGACCAATTCTAGAAAACCGGTCTGGCTACCAGAATTTAGAGGACGTTGATAGGCAACAATCGGAAGGTCAGGACCACCCACCTCAGACCAGTTTGTGATTTCACCGGCATAGATGGATCGAATTTCTTCATAGGTTAGAGAATCAATTGGGTTATCTACATGGGCAAGAAAAACAAAAGCTTCACTCACAATAGGAATGACTTCTAGCGTTACATCCATTGAAGCAGCCAAGTCAAGTTCTTCTTTCGAGGGACTCGTAACAAAAATCAAATCTGTATTTTTTTCAATGAGATTCACATAAGCCTGATGGGTTTTATTATGAAGAATATGAGGTCGAACTTCCTCAAGGGTTATACCCATAAGTCTGGAAGCCAGAGCCTCAGATAAAGGTATGGTAACAGTAGAACCATCCACACGAGGGTAGGTATCTAAGTTGAAAGTGGGTGTTTCTGTCACACTTGAACTTTCAGGATTAAGTGGGGTAGAGTTTGAGGTAGTGCATGCAGAGAGTAAACCCAGACTTAATGTTAATAATATAACAAATACAATTTGACTAAAATACTTTTTACGATTGTTCATATTAAATCTCTCCTTAAAATGTTTTTAATATAACTTTAACACCGTGATTATCTCTATATTAGATGTTGTAGTTTCTCTAATTAGCTTACTAAAGGCAATGTAACTTGTAAAGTTAAATAATGATGTCAAAAGTCTTACGTAATGTTACGAACTAGGTTTTATAAGATAGACAATCCAAGTATCAAATTGTATAATGAAAATACTAAGATGAATACTTGAATGGAGGGGCCATGAATAATAAAATTAATGAAATATATTTGAACCCATGGACCCTTAGATTTGAAGGTGTTCATGAGCATCTTGAAGAAAAATTTATAGAGGACTATAATAGGTCCAAGGTCAAATATCAAAGAAACACGATTATATTTGGTCTTGTGGCCATTTTATTGTTTGCTTTTGTAGATTTGTTGCTTTTCCCGGATGGCATAATAGTCTCCTTATTCATTCGTTTTGTACTTTTTATGCCGGTAGCCATCTTCTTTTTGTATTTAAGCAATAAAGAAGATTTTTATAAAAAAGGCCAAATCATCATCGCGATATATGCTCTATATGCGACGATACTCTTATTGGCAATTTTTTACATTAGTGCCGGTTATGGTGTGTATTCTTATCGCTACGCTGTACTGCTTATGTTCATTTATTTATATTTGTTCAGTACACTTAGGTTTAAAAATGTCTTATTAACAAGTCTCATTATTCTAGCCATGTACAATCTGTTCTATTCTTTAACAGATGTCGTACCTACAGAACTCCATATGGATGCTACCATCATGTATATTTTTATTATTATAACAGGTAGCTTATCGGCTTATTATTCTGAAATAGCCGAGCGACAAAGCTTTTATCAAAGCATTCAGCAATTAGAGGAAAAAGCAAAGATTGAACTTGTAAATAACAACCTTGAGAAAAAAGTCATGGAAAGAACCTTAGAGCTGAGCATTACCAACGAGAATCTTCAAATCAGTGAAAAAGCGTTTAGAAGTTTATACGAAGAAGCAGGGGATGCCATACTCATTATTGAAGACAGGATTATGGCAGATTATAATCAAGCATTTGAAACCATGTTCAAAATAGAACAAGGCTTTGATTTTATGGGAAAAGACATCGACCTATTGGTTAAAGATTTTGAGGAGGAAGCAAAGCAGGCATTAGAGAAATTTATGGAGACCTCCAATGAAGACAATTCTCTTAGCCTAAAAGGTAAGCTATTAAAACGAAATCACCAACCAGTAATGTTACATATAATGTTCACACGTATCAATCTAATTGAACAAGAAATCATCCACGCCTTGGTGCGTGATATTACAAAAGAACATGAAATGGTAAATAATCTAAAATACTTAAGTTACCATGACCAACTCACGGGACTTTATAATCGACTCTACTTTAACCAGGTATTAAATATCCTAAGAACCCAAGAAAATATGCCAATGATGGTTGTTATGGCCGATGTGAACGGACTTAAGCTTATTAATGACACCTTTGGCTATGAAGTTGGGGATGAGTATCTGATAAAAGTCGGGAAAATACTCAAGCTTGCAAGTCGAAAAAATGACATCATCGCTAGATTAAGCGGAGATGAGTTTGCTATCATTTGTCCCAAGACAGAGATACTACTGGTCGGTGATCTCATATTGCAGATTAAAAAACAAGCCCGTATACAGAACATCAAAGGCATTCAACTCTCCATATCTCTTGGGTATGCCATGATGAACAAGCCGGAGGACTCTTTGGATGAAGTGTTAAAGCTTGCAGAAGACCATATGCAGGAAAGAAAAGTTTTTGAAAGCCCAAGCATGCGAAGAAAAACCATAGATGTGGTAATCAAAACCTTGCACGAAAAAAACGCTAGAGAAGAACTACACTCCAGACGTGTGTCAGAATTATCTAAGATTCTTGGAAAAGCCATACACCTGTCAGAGGAGAAAATCAAGGAAATTGAGATGGTAGGTTTACTCCATGATATTGGTAAAATAGGCGTGGATGAGAATATTTTAAACAAAACAGGCAGATTAACAGAAGAAGAATATGAAGCGGTAAAACAACATCCTGAGATTGGATTTAGGATCCTAAACACCTCTAATGAGATGTTGCGTTTATCCAATTACGTGTTGTACCACCATGAACGCTGGGACGGAAAAGGTTATCCCACGGGCATCAAAGGTGACAACATACCCCTTCAGTCCAGAATCATAGCAATAGTAGATACTTTTGATGCCATCACAAGTGAGAGGCCATACCGACCGGCTAGAAGTATTGAAGTAGCGCTTAAAGAACTGCAAGAAAATGCAGGTACACAATTTGATCCGTATCTTGTGACGGCTTTTGTAAAGGCTCTACAACATGAAAATATGATATCTCAACCACAATTAGATTAAATATAAAAAGTATGAAAATGAATGGAGAAAATATGAAAAAAGCAATGTTAAATAGAAAATCAGAGCGTACCTATAATGGTATCCCTTTATCGGAGGAGCATGAAAAGAAACTCATAGCTTATTTAGATGACGAAAAAAACAGAATCGGGATCAATGGTCATACGATAGCAATTTACTATCAGAAAGTGGTTGATCAAAAAAGTGAAAAAATCGGAACATACGGTGTTATAAAAAAAGCACCTGCATATTTAATCACAATATGCAAAAACAATTCAGAGGCTATGCTAGACTGTGGCTATGTATTTGAAAAACTTGTACTCTATCTTGAGTCTATGGGTATTGCTACGTGTTGGCTTGGCGGTACTTTTAACCGGAACAAGATTAACTTAGTAGAATCACCTGCACCAGATGAAATCATACCAATTATATCTCCAGTCGGCTATAGTGCTCGTAAAAAAGCAATGACGGATCATCTATTTAGAAAAATGGCCCATTCAGATAGTCGAAAAGATTTTGATCTCCTTTTTTATGACCATGAGAAGACAGTAATAGAAGATACCAATCTTAAAAAGCAATTGGCATATGTTCGTGTTGCACCAAGTGCTTCTAATCAACAACCCTGGCGAGTCCTTATAGATTCAGCAAAAAATGCCCATTTTTACATTCACAGAACCCCAAAGTATGGTGATAAACTAGGATATGACATACAGATGATTGATATGGGCATCGCCCTATGCCACTATGAATTGGCAACAGGGAATAAGCACTATTTTGAGAAAACAGAGCAGTTTTCCATTGAAAAGGAACACTGGAACTATGTTATCAGTGTAGGTTTAAGATGAATAAAGGAAATAGAAGAAAAAAATTGCTAAAATAATGAATATATAGTAACATAAAGGCATAGAAATGTCCTGAATGTACGACAAGTGGGGCTAGAATAATAAGGTGGCCATATGGTTAAGAAACTATCCATAAGAAACAAACTCATCCTAAGCATCTTTCTGGGTTGCCTGATACCCTATTTTTTTGGTGGCCTTTATATCAAAAGTCAAGCAGAAGAATGGCTCTATAATAGAAATCTTGAGAGCACCAATATATTACTTCAACAAACAGCAGATTTTGTAGACGAGACCATTTTGATAAATATTGAGAGCCTAGTAAATATGATGGCACAAGACGAGCGCATTTTACTTGCCAACGGACATCTGAATAACTATGTAGATTATAATGAAGAAACCTTTAAACGTCGTTCCACCATTGAAGAAAGAAGGATAGCATCACTCTTTGAAAGCCTGAAAGAATCTCATGATATATTAGGCTTGATTGCTTTTGCTACTGAGTCGGGTGGCTATGTAGAATATCCGGAATTCAAACCCAATGCGCCCTATGATCCAAGACTTAGACCTTGGTATATGAATGTTATTGGAAAAGAAGGTGTGATTGTATCAGAACCATATCGGACCACTGTAACCGACGAATTGGTTATAAGTATTGCCAAAAATGTGAGGTCCGGTCATACTGATGTTGGTGTCTTAAGTCTGGTCATCCGTTTAGATAATCTGGTAGCTCGAATCAATAATCTAAAATATGGTGAGACAGGTAATATTAAAGTTCTTAGTCCTAGTAATAGATTTATCAACAGCCCGAATCATGAAGCATGGGTATTGTCTACAGTAGAAGAACTGGAACTAGGTGTCTTTAACAACTTGGATGTCTTTGATGGACGTTCTTTTGAAGGTCAATTGGAAGGCCAGGATAAAGTATTTAATGTTCATATATCCCCTTATAGCGGGTGGAAATATATCGCTACAATCGATAAAAATGAGGTTATGTCCCAATCTAAAGCTTTAACGGATACACTTATTCTAATATACTTTTTGACCTTGCTCATTATATTGCTATTCATTTACCTTATATCTAATTATATAACAAGACCGATTCTTAAGATTGCTGGGGTCATTAACAGAATGGCAAGTTTCAAGTTCGACGATTTTGAAGAAGACAAAGACCTCATATCAATCAGTAATAAAAAAGATGAGGTAGGTGCTATTACGACAGCCCTTCACGGTATGCAGACCAATTTCCTAGAGCTTTCAAACAATATCAATGTCATGGATCAGGAAATCAAGAACATCGATATTGGGGACAAGTCCAGATACACTATAAGCTTATCCGAGGACAACCCATTTTTGAGTATCAGTCAATCCATAAACGCCTTATTAGAGAAAGTGTATAGCTATATTGAACAAATCAAAAGATCCCAACTGGAGATTAGTGATAAAAACGAGATGTTAACAGCTTCAGAAGAGGAATTAAAGGCGCAAGTGGTGGAAATAGAATCTCAAAAAGCCTATATTCACTTTTTAGCTGACCATGATCCCTTAACAGAGTTACCGAACCGCCGTAGTTTCTACAAAAAGCTGAAACAGGCTTTAGAAGCCTATGAAAAAGGCGCTGTCATGCTATTAGATTTGGACAACTTTAAAGGCATCAATGATACGTTAGGTCATCTTTTTGGGGATCAGGTGCTTATGTATATATCCAGACAACTGGAGTCTTTGGCAAGCGACCGCATATTTGTTTCTAGATTCGGTGGTGATGAGTTTTTACTACTCTATATGTGGCGTGAGGGTGAAAATGAATTGTTAGAGTTCATCCATGAACTCAACGAATTGCTCAGTAGAAAGCTGTACATAGATAATAATGAAGTGAACATCGAATTTAGTATGGGTGTATCTTTATTTCCAACTGACAGTGGGGATATTAATCAGCTCATTATGAATGCAGACCTTGCTTTATACACCATTAAAAATAGTGGTAAAAACAATTATGCCTTCTTTAGCGTTGGTATGGCAGAGCATCAGATTAATAAATCTAAAACAGAAGCAATTCTAAGAGAAGCTATTGATACAGATGGCTTTAAGATGGTCTATCAACCTCAAGTGGAGCTTTCCACAGGAAGAGTAGCCGGATTTGAAGCACTGCTTAGGCTGAAAAATAATAAGATGTCACCGGGAGAATTTATTCCTGTTGCAGAAGAAAACGGTATGATCATAGCTATTGGTCGTATTGTAACGAAGCTAGTAGTGGAGCAAATTAGAAGCTGGCAAGAAAAAGGTTACGACATCAGGCCGGTGGCTATTAACTACTCAGCCGTGCAGATGTACGATTATGGTTATAAAGCATATTTAATGAATTTACTAAGAGAAAATGCCGTCAGCCCGAGTCATATACTTATAGAAATAACAGAGAATATTTTCTTGGAGAACAAAGAGTCGACAATAACTTTCCTTAAGGAACTTCGGTCTCATGGGATTAAGATTGCCATCGATGACTTTGGTACGGGCTATTCCTCCTTAAGTTATCTGACATTCTTACCGATTGATACCATTAAGCTGGACCGCTCTCTGAGCATGGAATTTTTGGACTTGGATAACATTTCTGTTATGGACAGCCTAATCTCTTTAGCCCATAGTTTGAATCTTCTCGTCATTGCAGAAGGCATCGAAGAACAGAAACAGGTTAAACGCCTTAAGTATGGTCAGTGCGATGCCATCCAAGGTTACTATTTTAGTAAGCCGATGGAAGTGGAAGAGCTGGAACTGGATTTTGACAAAAAATATGAAGTATAAAGAACCAAACTAGAATACAAAGAAAACTAAAATATAATTCTTAAAAAGAACCGTTTTATTGGTTCTTTTTTTTTATCTTGACATTGAGTCCTTATGCCTATATAATTCTCCATAACACTAAACATATAAAACATATATATTTAGTATGTAATAAAGAAAAGGAGATATGTCATATGAGTAGAATAAGAATCAAAGGTTGTTGTTGCTGGTATTGTTGTTAATCATGAAGCAAGAAAAAAAGCCACAAACAACCAAGATAGAATCAATGAAAGATAGAGGTATCCTATGAAAAAGTTAAGAAGTGTATTGAGTCTCATTCTAGTAGCATCCATGGTTTTAGCCCTGTTATCAAGCTGTACAGCAAAAGCAGATAATGATCAAGACAGCCCGATCAAAATAGCCGTAGCATTTCCTATGACCGGTGACCAAGCAGAATATGGCCAAAGCTTTCTCTTAGCAGCTCAGATCAAAGTTGATGAATGGAACGCAAAAGGCGGCGTCTTAGATAGAGAGATAGAATTGGTTTCATACGATGACAAGAACTCCAGTGAAGAAGCAGCAACCATTGCACAAAAAATAGTGAGCACACCGGAGATTGTAGGCGTATTAGGACATTTCTCATCCGGCGTAAGCATGGTTGCAGCACCGATATATGAAGAAAATCAAGTTATAGAAATATCCAATACCGCATCGCATCCGGATTATTCCTCTATTGGTGACTATATATTTAGAAACAACGCCGTCATCAGCAATGAGTTTGAAGTTATCGAATCATTGCTCACAGAAGATTTAAAATTATCAAAAGTTGGTATTGTAGCCATTAAAACGGACTGGGGAACAACAGCCGGTGCAATAGCTGCGGATATGATAGGTAACAATGAAGCCCTGACGTTAGTCGGACATGAAGAAGTGGTAGAAGGATCCGATGATTATAGCCTTGTCATAGCAAAGCTAAAAGATGCCGGTGCAGAAGCGGTTATCAGTGTTGGAATGTACGCCTTGTTAGCCCCATTAGCGAGACAATACAAAGCAGTGGATCCGGATATTCAAATACTTGGATTATCTAATGCCTATGCACAGCAGCTCATTGAACTGGGTGGGGAAGCAACAGAAGGTATTATATTTCCTGTAAGTTTTTACAGTGATTCGGAAAATCCGGAAATAAAAAGATTCGTAGATGCTTATGTGGACAGTTTTGGTAGTGAACCTTCAGCTTTAGCGGCACAAGCCTATGATTCTATAGGTATACTTCTGGAAGCTATCAAAGTTAATGGTAATCTAGATCGACCATCTCTTAGAGATACATTAAACAACATTACTTATCCGGGTATAACGGGAGAAACTAAGTTTGATGAAAAAGGTGATGCAACTAAGAATTATGCAAAACTTATCGTAAGAGACGGTAACTTTGTACCTTATGAAGATTAACCACGGGTTTGAAAGGAGGTCATAGGGATGATGCTACAACAGTTGCTTAACGGCATGGCTCTTGGTATGGCCTACGCTTTAATTGCAGTAGGTTACACCTTGGTATTTGGTATTCTAAGATTAGTGAATTTTTCTCATGGCGCTGTTTATGCATTTGGAGCACATATGGTTATTTTCTTCATCGGTATGAACTTTGGACTTTTACCGGCAGTAGTTTTCGGTATACTCTTATCCGGCCTACTAGGTGTTCTCATTGACAAGATTGCCCTTAATCCTCTTAGAAAGAAAAAGTCACCGAATATATCCGCACTCATAACCACCATAGGTGTTTCATATATTATTCAGAATCTGTTGGTTCTTGGCTTTGGAAGTGGACGCAAGTCCTTTCCAAAGCTTATTGAATCTAGAAGCATCATGATAGGAGAAGCCCAGATCACCAACATACAGGTGTTGATGCTGGTCGTATCTGTGGTACTTTTTATATCCCTTACCGTCCTAGTCAAGTATACAAAAATAGGATTGGCCATGCGCGCTGTAGAACAGCATGAAACCAATGCTGCTTTAATGGGTATACCCACGAGTTTTATCATTTCATTTACATTTTTCTTGGGCGGGCTTACAGCGGCTATCGCCAGTGTCTTAATTGGCAGTCATTATGAGATCGTGTATCCTACGATGGGTATGATGATTGGGTTAAAAGCATTTTCGGCAGCAGTTCTAGGTGGTATTGGTGTTTTTTACGGATCGATTGTAGGTGGCTTATTGATAGGGCTGACGGAAGCACTTGCAGCAACTTGGTTTGGGGCGGAGTATAGAGACTCTGTAGCATTTATCGTCTTAATCTTGGTGTTGATTCTAAGGCCAATGGGATTATTTGGTAAGAAAGGCTTAAATAAGGTGTAAACATGTCAAAGAAATCTAAAGTAGAGAAAATATTAATAACATTCATAATTATACTCCTAGTGGGGTTGCCTCTACTTGGCTTTTCACAGTATGTTATGAGAATCGTCATACTCATGGGCATTTATACCGTTTTAGCCCTTGGTCTGAATATTCTGGTGGGTTATACAGGTTTGGTATCTCTTGGTCATGCCGGTTTTTTTGCCATAGGCGCTTATGGAACAGCCTACTTTATGATACAACATTCGTTTAGCTTCCTTGTGGCACTTATTATCGGAACCTTATTGTCCGGCGTCATGGGGTTTGTCCTAGGACTTCCAACCATCCGATTATCCGGTACTTATTTGTCCATCGTGACTTTAGGTTTTGCGATGATTGCACAAGTGGTCATCATGAACTGGGATTCGGTTACAAACGGAACCCTAGGTATGAGTCAAATACCAAAACCGAGTATCATGGGTTACAGCCTGAACTTAGCCAATCATGGTATTTACTATTTGATGTTATTCATGCTTGGGCTTGTTACTTTAGGCTGTTATACCATCATCAATTCCAAGATTGGTCGAACATTAAGAGCAATTAAGTCAGATGAGCTGGCTACCACAATGATGGGCATTCATATTGACAGGTATAAGATCTTGGCATTTGTTTTATCAGCAAGTATTACCGGTTTGGCAGGTGGGTTTTATGCAACCTTATCTTCTTATATCGATCACAATTCTTTTGGCTTTGATTTATCCATTCTAATCTTATGCATGGTGATCTTAGGTGGCATGGGAACCATTAGAGGCATGTATTTGGGTGCAGCGCTCCTTATAATTTTCCCTGAGATTGCAAGACCCTTAATGTCATGGCGTTTTGTCGTATATGGCTTTGTACTTATAATTATGATGCATTATAGACCTCAAGGTATTTTAGGTTGGAGATCTAGGCAACAATATCCTATACCAGGTGAAGTAAAAAAGTCCTATCGAACGGTTGAAGTGGAGGAATAGAGGATGAACTTGCTAAGAGCAGAAAATATAAGTTTAAGCTTTGGTGGTCTGAGTGCAGTCAACAATTTTAACTTTTATATAAATGAAGGCCAAGTGGTGAGTATCATCGGTCCAAACGGTGCAGGCAAGACCACACTTTTTAACATTCTAACCGGTATATACAAGGTGGATCAGGGCAGAATCTATATGAATGAGGAAACCATTGACGGCTTACATGCCAGAAAAATCGTTTCAAAAGGCATAGCAAGAACCTTTCAAAACATCCGGCTATTTTCGGATATGCGTGTCATTGAAAATGTTTTGGTCGGAGCCCATATCAATACGAATTACAGCTTTTTTGACGGACTCTTTAGAACCAAACGCTTTTATGAAGTAGAGAACAAAAAGAAGCAAGAAGGTGCTAAGCTCCTTACTTCCTTAGGCTTAGAGGACCGTCTGTCAGATTATGCAGATCATCTATCCTACGGAGAACAACGCAAGCTAGAAATCGCACGGGCGATGGCCACAGGTGCCAAGTTACTTTTACTGGATGAGCCGGCAGCAGGTATGAACCATCAAGAGTCGGAAGATCTGAGATTGTTTATATCCAATCTAAAAAAGCTTGGCTATACTATTTTGCTAATCGAACATGATATGCGCGTGGTCATGAACGTCTCAGATTATATCTATGTTATGGATTACGGTAAAAAGATTGCAGAAGGCAGACCACATGAGATACAAAGTAATGAAGCCGTCGCCATGGCTTATCTCGGTGATAGTGAGGTGCATCTATGATTTTAGAAGTTAAAGACCTATATACCAGTTACGGTCATATTCATGCTCTAAGAGGTGTTGATTTGGTCATGAATGAAGGAGAGATTATTAGTTTGATTGGTGCCAATGGTGCAGGAAAAAGTACACTTCTCGGTTCCATAGCAGGCATCCATCCAGTAAGAAAAGGTGACATTTTTTTTAAAGGAGAGAAGATCACCAAGAACCG
Source organism: Clostridiales bacterium (assembly GCA_024636985.1). Classification (GTDB taxonomy): domain Bacteria; phylum Bacillota; class Clostridia; order Lachnospirales; family Vallitaleaceae; genus Petrocella. Next base: position 13,063 of record JAGXFY010000051.1, read on the forward strand.
TCCTCACCAACTTGTTAAGAAAGGCATCAGCATGGTTGTGGAAGGACGTGGTATCTTTCCAAGATTAAGTGTTGAAGAGAACATAAAAATAGGTGCCTATATCATAAACAATCGTCAAGTGGTAAACAATACAATGGATAAAATATACGACTTATTTCCAAGATTATCAGAACGAAAGCATCAACAAGCAGGTACTCTGTCAGGTGGGGAGCAACAGATGCTGGCCATTGGTAGAGCCCTTATGAGTCAGCCCAAGCTATTACTTCTGGACGAGCCCTCTCTAGGATTGGCACCTAAGCTGGTCAAAATCATCTTCGAAATGATTCAGACCATAAATAAGGAGGGGATAAGTATATTACTAATTGAGCAAAACGCCAACTTAGCTTTAAGCATTTCAGATCGAACCTATGTACTTGAAAACGGTGAGATTACCTTAAGTGGAGTGTCAAAAGACTTACGTCATCATGAAGGCGTCAAAAAAGCTTATCTAGGCGAAGTCTTAGACAATACATCACAAGAAGTCATTCAATCTTTTCAGGCCTCTAGCCTGTAAACATACGATATAGGAGGAAAAACATGATAAATAACAATAAAAAGGATCAAGGTGAGCACATAGAAGGGTTACGATCTGCGATTGAGCACAGAGCAACTTGGTTTGCCCTTATGGTGGACGAAGCGAAAAAACTGGGATTAGATACTGAGTTTGCAAGAAATGCCGTATTTAGATGTGGCTCATTTCATGGCAATCACAAATTACCGGATACGGATGAACTGAAGGTATTTGCAGATGCTTTCTTAACAGACGATGTTAAAAAGATATTTGAAATGGAAACAGAGGTGACAGAGGATCACTTAGAGGTCACCTTCCATTACTGTCCATTGGTAGAAGCCTGGAAAAAATTAGGCATCCCGGAAGAAGATATTGATATATACTGTGACATAGCCATGGAAGGTGACCGAGGTATTATCAGCACCTATGATCAATTCGAATTTGAGTTAGGTGATACCATAGCCAAGGGATGTGACGCTTGTAAATTACATATTCGAAAAAAGTGAGACGACTAAGATAGTTCGACTTTTGTTTTTGACAAGGGCTTTTGTTTGAGCTATATTATAATCATACTAAGTCTATATGTATAGGAGGTTATTTTGAAGATTTCAGCAAAAGGACGGTACGCAATTGTCGCCATGATTGAGATGGCAATCCATTATAAAGACCAACAAACCCTATCCCTCGTGACCTTATCAGAGCGTCTTGATATATCTAAGATCTATCTGGAGCAGGTTTTTACATTGTTAAAAAAACAGAAATTGGTTAATGCCATAAAAGGCGCCCATGGTGGATATTATTTATCCAAGACACCGGAAGAAATAACCCTACTTGAAATCATGAAAGCGACTGAAGTAGGTCTCTTTGAAGGAATTAGCGAAACAGCATCCTTCAATGCTCCAGAGACAGAAGTGGTACTCATGACTCAAGTCTATGAACCTTTAGATGAGGCGATAGAGAAGTGTTTGAAGAGAAAAACTTTAGAAGAACTTAAAATTGAGGTTGAAAAGTTACGGAGTAAAAAGACGAATATGTATTATATTTAGCCAAGTAAAGGAGTTGCTACATTGAATAAAAAAGCATTCAATACACAATGCATACATGGTGACGAGAAGAAATATGACACAACAGGGGCAGTCAGTGTGCCCATATACCAGTCGGCTACATTTGCCCATCCGAGTGTTGGTGAAAGTACTGGGTTTGACTACTCAAGATTACAGAATCCGACGAGAGAGCATTTAGAAAACACCATAGCTCAGTTAGAAGCCGGTCATAAAGCACTGGCTTTTTCCACAGGCATGGCAGCAGTCACGACGCTCATGACACTTTTTGAACCTGGTGATCATATTATTGCATCGGATGACTTATATGGCGGTTCTCATAGATTGTTTCATCATATCAGTATGAGATACGGTATACGATTTAGCTTTACATCCATGGCAGATCCTAAGGAAGTAGAAGCACTAATTGAAAAGGATACAAAAGGGATATTTATAGAGAGCCCTACGAATCCCATGATGCAAGTCACGGACCTTAGAGCAATGGCTCAACTCGGTAAAGCTCATAGTCTTTTGGTCATGGTAGACAATACTTTTCTAACACCCTACTATCAGAGGCCATTGGAGCTTGGAGCGGATGTGGTTATACACAGTGGTACTAAATATCTTGGTGGTCACAATGATACCCTGGCAGGTTTGTTAGTTGTTAAGGACGTGGATCTTCATGAAAAACTAAGTTTTTACGCCAAAACCATAGGCGCTTGTTTGTCCCCATTTGACAGTTGGCTCATTATCAGAGGTATAAAAACTCTACCCATTCGCATGGATTATCAACAAAAGTCAGCCCTATTTCTAGCCAAATGGTTAAAAGAACAAAGGCAAATCAAGCATGTTTATTATATCGGACTGGAAGATCACCCTGGTTATAACATATCCATAAGTCAAGCCAGTGGATTTGGTGGCATGATTTCCTTTGAAGTCACATCGGAAAGTCTGGCGAGGCAGATACTGGAAAAGGTAAAAGTTATTCAATATGCAGAAAGCCTTGGTGGTGTTGAGACCTTAATCACTTACCCTATGTTGCAAACCCATGGTGATATACCAAAGCCTGAGAGAGAAGCCAAAGGCATCAATGAAAGACTATTAAGACTATCCATTGGTTTAGAGTCAGTGGAGGATTTGTTGAAGGATTTAGAACAAGCAATGGAGGGTTAGTGAAATGAAATACAACTTTGATGAGATTATTGATAGAAGTAATACAGATTCTTTGAAGTATGATTTTGCAGAAAAAAGAGGGATGCCTGAAGATTTGTTGCCGATGTGGGTTGCTGATATGGATTATAGAACACCCGAGCCGGTTATAGAAGCATTACAGAGTACTGTCAGCCACGGTATTTTTGGGTATTCTGAAAGCCGTGAGGACTATTATAGGGTACTGGAAAAATGGTTTTTATCTCAGTTTAATTGGCAAATCAACCCCAAATGGCTGGTAAAGACACCCGGCGTAGTTTATGCAATCAGTCAAGCCGTTCGCGCTTTTACAAAAGAAGGCGAAGGTGTGTTGATTCAAGAACCGGTCTACTATCCTTTCCGCCAGACCATCGCGATCAATAAGCGTAAGGTTGTTGTGAATCAACTGGTCTATAACCATGGTAAGTATGAGATTGATTTTGAAGACTTTGAGGCATGTATCCAAAGAGAACAGGTTAAGCTTTTTATACTTTGTAGCCCACATAACCCAGTCGGTCGTGTTTGGACCAAGGAAGAACTTATTAGAATGGGAGACATCTGTTTGAAACATGATGTCCTGATTATCGCCGATGAGATTCACAGTGATTTTACCTTCAATGGCATTACCCATCATGTTTTTGCAGACTTAAAGCCTGCCTATTTGGAACACACCATTACCTGTACAGCACCTTCCAAAACCTTTAATCTGGCAGGTTTACAGATTTCTAATATATTCATTGCCAATCAGGATTATAAAAGACGTTTTAAAAAAGAGATGGAAAAAGGTGGCTATTCCCAACTGAATATTATGGGTATTGTAGCCTGTAGAGCAGCCTATAACCATGGTCAAGAGTGGTTAAGTCAATTAAAGGTCTATCTTAATGCTAATTTAGAATATGTTAGAAGCTTTGTGAATACTGAATTAGAAGGCGTTAAGTTGGTTGAACCTGAGGGGACCTACCTGATATGGTTAGATTTTTCGGAATATCTTCAAAAACAGGGCCTAACCGATCAACAGCTGAGTCAGCTCATTGTTCATGAAGGCAAGCTCTGGTTAGATGACGGTAATATATTTGGTCAAGGTGGACATGGTTTCCAGAGAATAAACATGGCGTGTCCAAGATCTATATTAGAAAAAGGCATGGAACAATTGGCAGAGGCTCTAAAATCAGAATAAAGCCAACAACCATATAGAATATAAGAAGGGGCCGTCGGATAATATCCGATTTTGCCCCTTTTTCATAGAAATATGTAGAACCCACAAAATATAGGCTTTTGGAAGCCAATTGTTTTTGTGGGTTCATTCTTTTTTTTAATGGTTACCTGTTCAAAATTTATTTTTA
>JAGXFY010000052.1:0-69167 GCA_024636985.1 Clostridiales bacterium
ACTCTGTATGTTTACCTGAGAGTATTGCCCCTTCGGTGACCACTTAAGGTCTTTCCAGAGAGCTATCCTTTAGGGATCCTTTTGCCTGAAAGATTCTACATTCTAGGACTTGGAATGTATTGCTTCTTCGGCGCCAACTGATGGTCTCTTTCCCTAAAATCATTTAGCATAATATACTTTAAGTATAACACATTCAAGATATACATGTAAATTATAATTACTCGTATTAAGATGAAAATCATCCATAAGTTACCTTCCCATTTTGACACAAGTCCCTCATGGTTCTCAAGCCACATCTTCCTTAGATGGGTAAGAACCGTCATAAAACCAGTTCATCTATAAATATCCATCTTAGGAAAATAAGAGCCAGCATAGATAGGCACCTGTTCTGGGGTTAGCCAAAGATTCAAAGGCCAATCACCTCCCAGAAGATACCAGTCCACTGGGTTATAAATATGTTGTTTAAAATATGGTTTCGTTGTTATTTCCCTCTATGAACTCATTAAAAAGGGGGTACCGATTCCTATGAATCGGAAATTTACGGAATGTATAGATATCCTTTATCTTCACAATAATCCTTGACTACTTTTGGGTTGCCACCTGCAAAAATATAGACATCCCAATTTTCATCTTTGGCAATAGCGCTTAATTGTTCTACTTGTGTCTGCTGCCATTCGGAATCACTAAGTAACGCATTGGTAAACTCTCTCCAAACAAATCCGTTTAAATATGGAACTGAATCTGGATTAAGAACCATGATCCCTTCATATTGCAAAAGATCCATCTTTGGATATGTTTCGTGAATTTTCTTCAGAAAACTCGTATAACCCCCATATATTTCTAGCCTTGATGGTACATCATTGGTGGAAATATCATACCAGTTCTTTGTACCATCTAGTAAAATACCTTCATAGCCCACCGCATAAGCCGTTTCAATTTTTGATAAGAAATATGCGTTATAAACATCCGTCATGTTATTAAGTATTACTTTATCTGAATCATCAGAATCTTTGGGAATAATCACCGCCTTTTCAAGCTGTTTTTCAATAACCTCTAGCTTTCTCATTGACCCAATATCCATAACTAAATATAGTTTAACACCATTATCTTTAATCTGTTGAACGATACGGTCATCGAGTGCGCCCTCCTCAACAAACCATTGTTCCTTGCTTAAAACCCATGCCTCATCTATAATACCGTCATAAATCCAACCAATGGTTGTATTGTCATCAAAATAGTATTTAGAATACGTTCCATATGGGACATAACTATATAACCACTTTTTTGTCTTATAAAAAGAAGTATTTTCAGGATTGTTACGTCTATTAAGACCCATAATCCTTACACCGTTAAGCTTCGAATGATCGTCGACTTCTTTTATAAGCTCAGCATAATCCTCATCTTCGAGCCCACGTGTAACATCAAAATTCTCCCACATAAATCCATCTATCATTGATGCAGTACCTTCAAAAAAGACATCAAAACCACGATTTTGTATGATTAGCATATCTGGAAAGGACCTTTTTATTTCTAGAATCCACTGAACCGTTCCTTCAATGATTTCATTCTTCTGACTGCCTTCAAACAAGGTTACATGGTCAATTGTATCTAGAAACACGCCATCAAATCCTCTACTGAATATCCTTTCTATGTACACTTTTGTCCAAAGATTTTTATAGTGTGTGGATGTAGGATCAGCAGTAGGGCCTCTTTCTTCTGACTGTTTAATCAAGATGTCTTCTGGTGCTAAATTATTTATAATATCGCCATCCCATAACCCAACTTCCAACAAGGATTGATAACCAATTACTTTCACTTTTTCTTTTTGTAATTGGTGTAAAGCTTCGTCTGTTATGTTTGCAGGTTCAATAATAACCATCTCATAAGACATCATATCTTCTATAATCCTGTTGTCTATCGATCCATAATATACTTTGTAGGTTAAGTCATCTTCTAATCTCATATCAGCCAATATACTTTCATTCTTTGGGATACGATCATTGATAACTAGTGTCTCAACCACACGATCTTCTTTGTCAATTTTGAGTAGTTGTCTTTCTGATATCTGTCTAAATACGATTACTGCACTTGCCAAAATTATACTACTTAATAAAATCACTGTCCAAAATCGTTTTAAATTTTTATCAACCATAAGAACTCCTCTAAACCCAGATTGCTTATTCTATAACCAGCACCTTAATGCCATAGATTGTTACATTATTTTCATCTAAATATCGATCAAAAGAATTCTGCATATGCCCATCTGAATCATATGCTATTACTCTATAATAATAAACACCACTTGTTAGTTTTTCTATTGTTACATCAGTATTTATACCAACATCTTTGTCAATTAGGATGTTAGAAAAATCACTGTCTTCCGCAATTTGTACCTCATAAGTAACAATATCGCCTTGTAGGTCATCCGCATTACTCCAATTAAGTGTGATTTCTTCCTCTGTCACCAATGGGTCACCTAAAAAGAAAGGCATAGGTGACTGTAATCCTTCATAATATCTATCTTTATTTATTGAAACCAAATCATTCAAGAATGTTACATCCTGATAGAGTGTTGTAATGTCCCCATTATAGGTCGCAATTTCAGGCATTGACATCAGCTGATTCACAGCAATCGATCCGTAATCTTCCAAAAGCTCCTCTGTCTCTTGTCTTTGAAATATTGTGTTAATTTCCTCAATTTTCGAGTTCAATTGACTTAATCTATCAGGATTGCTCACTAAACGTTGAAATACTACCATATTCCAAAATCTAGCAAGACCATAATGCCTTATATTCTCACGTTCTTCATCAATTATGTGATCCGTATAAAAAGTTTTATCGTTGTCCCATGGTATGATATACCATGTGGTAGCATTAGATGGGCTATACAACATGAAGTTTTGTGATGTTGCATCAACATTGTTAATTAGGATATTGTAAGCTAACCAGGTATATAAATTATCCTCGTTAAAATACTGGTCTAAAACATCTTCAAAATCTCGATTGTAATCATTCACTGCTTCTAACATTTCCAAAACTTTGGTATGATCTTTGTTGCCTACTTCTACCTCTAACAAACTCTCCATTGCTTGTATTGATTCTTCTGAACCATCATATGACTCAATAAAGTCATTGGACATCTGAAATTCCATCATAAGAGCATTATACAAGTGCCCATTTTCATCTAGACCATGGGCCCGCAAAAATGACTTATTAGGTTGTTCCACATGGGTAAATAATCCATAATCAACAAATTCCAAATCACCTGCAACCGTGTCTTTGATCATCAGACGTACAAAAGTTGTTCGTAAACCTATCATATTACCGACACTTGGTACCATGTCGTAAATAAACTTTTGTTTAATTCTTGTTTCATCTTTATAATGTTTATTGAGATTAAGGGTTTTTTGCCCTCTCCAAGATTCCATGCCCTCGTAGAAATTAATTTTGTATGATTTTAACGCTAATAATCTTGCCGAAGCTCCCCTCTGTCGCATTCTTCCCTGCGGCATTTTCTGAGTTGAACCAAAGCCATTCTCTATAACCCCATTGGCATCACCTTGTTGTACATGAACTTCAACCCAAGGATCTGGACTGATCTTTCTTGTATATCTATTTACATCCGCAAAATCCCATAAATCACCACTACCATTTTCCCCTTGATAGAGGGTGAGATAAAGATAAACCACTTCTTTTTGATCGTATTCTTCGTAAAGCCCTATAACATCTGCCAACGGTCGACCATTTGCTGGACTAGTCATGATATCAAAATCAAGGGTTTCAGGGTTATTGGCTTCTTCGTATATTACCAATTCTTCTGGCTGATTAATGAAAAATAACCAAACCACCAATACGGTTATAACCATTGCACCACTTAAAACAAAGTATTTTTTATTGTTCTCTTGCTTAACACTAAAATCTTTTAGCATGTTCAAAGGCTTGTCACCATCTTCTTTCTTTTGTTTTGATGTAAATCCATTTAACCTATTTTTCATTCTGTATAATCTCCATCGAATTGGACAAGCACTGACCTACCTACACCATTGATGGTTGAAATGCTACGAACAAATGCTGTGTTTTGCTGTTTGATTCTTATTTGAACGGTTATTTCACTTCTACCTAAAGAAGAGGTTCTGTTTCTTAATGTGTATTTGAAATTATTTAATGCCTTAATAACTTCATCTGTTACATTATCATCAAATTCAACAATAAGCAAATAGGTACTTGTATTGAACTTAACCATTGACAATATTGCAAAAACAAGTCCAATAACAACGGATGTAATAATTGCAAATAAGTAAAGACCAGCACCTACTGCAATGCCTGCAGCAATACCCCAAAATATAAAACCAACATCCAGAGGGTCTTTTATAGCTGCTCTGAATCGGACAATACTAAGGGCGCCTACCATACCTAATGACAAGATAATGTTGGAAGAAATGGTTAGGATTACAAATGTGGTCACCATCGTTGTCATAACAATAAGTATGTTAAATGATTTGCTGTAAACCAAACCTCTGTAGAAGGTCTGATAAAAAACAAAGATAAGTAGTCCACATAATAATGAGATGCTTAAGGCTAGTGCAATATGAGACAATGTTAGTGATTGAATCTCGAGTTCCAAAAAACCTTTTTTAAATATATCGCTAAAATTTTCCACTTAATTGTACCCCTTTTTTTATATTTTTGCACATAACATATTTGGATATTGCACATTTTTGTGCTTTCGTTGATTGAATCAATTGTTTAATGACTGTGGGTAAATAATTGGTGTATTTTATCTCAAAAACCAAATAATCATCCGGTAAGGCCTGAATGGTCGTTAACCCACTGTCTGTCAAATCGTTGGAATAAATGCCTGCACGAATATGTCTGTCAAAGGTTAGTCGTACATTGCCAGCGTCCATTACATAAGCTTCTCGGTTATAATCAACCACCACCGATGGTTTCAATAAATTTGTACGTGTTCTTGCATATAGCTTGTCACGGAACAAGGAACCTCCGACATCTACTAAAAAACTATAATCTTCTCTTAGCATAGATTTCGCATGATCTACCGTTATGGCCTCAGAACTTTTAATAATCATATTACCCACTTTTTCTTTACACTCTAAATGTATATTGGATAAATCATGGTTATAGAACCTAATTCTATACTTACGCCTCTCATGCAACCCATCGATTTTTTCATTTAATGCACTGTTAAACATATCATCAAAATATAAGCTTCTAATCAAATAACCATCCTTTATATGGTTTTTATCTATTTGGACCATTGGTGACAGTTTATTTGCAATTAGTTTATATTCCGCAGTGGTTATATAGTATTTCACTTCATATCTAGGTATCCCATTCATTGCCATAATTTAAAGCCTCATTTTCTAATTTTGTTGTCATCAATTCATTTACCTCTTTATCCTTATCTACAAATTCTGTTCGACTTATACCAAAATTCTTAAGGAGATAAATGCTACAAAACAATCTATAATCCACCTCATTTAATAGACGTTTCAACTTAAAATAAGCAAATATCGTTCCAATCAAGCCGCCTGCTGCCATACCAATCCCATAAAAAATTGTATCCATATAGACAGTAATTAAAGTACATCCCGAAACACTTAACAAAAACACAGTAGAAATCTGTAGTGCGCTGATATAGTCTTCAAAATAGTATAAGAATATGATAAAAAAGTTAATAATGATTGCAAAATAAAAGCCAAGGGCCAGTACTGGGAACATATCCATGATAATACCAGCAAAACCAAACAATGGCAATACAACAAATCCCACTCCAATCAATATCAACGTAACAAAAAGCTGTACTTCTGCAATAAATGCCAACCCTGAGATTACACTTCTAATCATTTCTTTTTTTGCCACCTGAATCTCATCATAGCTTGCCCCAACAACAGCTTTACAATACTTCTGATAGGTTGAGTAAAAAGATGTTTCTACTTTCACAACAAATATTACCAACGCGGGAATATTAACCATCACAGCCAAGAATGTCGCCATATCATAGGAATAAGATAGTCGGTGTACATCTCCAACTAAAGAACCAACATCTGAAAACCACATAATGAAATTATGGCTATATAAACCAACTATGTATACACCACCTGCAATGGCTAATGGAAGGTATGTTTTATAATAGGTAAGAAACTTAAAGTATGCTTTGGACTTACTATAAAAGAATTTCCTAATGGCATGTAATAAAACTGCTGCTGTTATACAAAATCCCAGAATCATGGCATACAAAATAGTTAATAGTAAAGACAATTCAATGACAAAATATAAGAAAAAGGTGACTATGGCAAAAACGATGAACCCCATAACAAAGGCCCATGTAATTCTTATGTATTCCTTAATCGCTGAGATATACGTCATCAATGTAAAAACCTGAACCATAATTAAGAGCAATAAATATCTAGCCAAAGAAAACCAAAAATCCATATTGCCAATGACAAAGTAAAAAACAGTAAAAACGATGCCTACAAACAAGGTAATAATTGCAGTAATACCATAAACACTGGGAAAGATTTCTTCTGTTTTTTCTTCATAAATCTTATCCGCTATAAATCTTGATAAAATCGTCGTAAAAAAACTCGTAAATATTAGGCTAAAAACAAATGCATATAATATTGCAGCAGAGAGAAGCTCCCGTTGAGAAAAACTGGCATTCTGTTTGATCATAAACACTTGAATCCCCAACAACATAAATACAATGAGAATCATTGGACCTATTGTTGACATTGCAGCGTATGTGGCACCTCTAAATGATTGAAATACACTTTCTTTATGTAGTAGTTTTTTTAATTCAAAGCCAATACCTGCCATAATTAACCCCTATTTCTATTTAAATCTTCGAGTTGGATTGCCATTGCTCTCATAGAGTTCCCTGTATTTTTGCAAAAAATGCTCTTGTCTATATAATTGATCTGCTCTAGCTCTTCCATTTGCACCCATTTCTTTTCGAAGATTCTTGTTCTTACATAGTTTTACAATGTTGTTTGACATCTCTTCTGAATCCATTACCGTCATAACGTAACCTGCCTGCCCCAGTTCGTCTCCTGCCATACCGTACAATAGTTCTCGACATGATCCAACGTCTGTTGAAATCCAAGGCTTCCCAGCAGCCATACCTTCCAATATTGCAAGAGGTTGTCCTTCACTTAGACTAGACAGGACTAAAATATCCATACTACCAAGATAATTCTTTATATCTACTTGACCGGTAAATATAACGTCTTTTGCACCAAGCATACTAACCAAGGACGTACATTCTTTAACATATTCTAGATCCACATCTAGGGTACCCATAATATAAAATTTTGCATTTGGTATTTTTTGCTTTGTCAAATGAAAGGCGATGATCATCGTTTTGACATCTTTTATTGGAACCACTCTTATAATAGCGCCCACATTCATTTGACTTCTATCCAGAAAATCTTCCTTTAAATTTTGAAATGCATCAAATTTAATACCGTTCGGAATAATCATGCTTTTTCCCATATCAGCACCAAGTTCATGTTGAATCTGCTGACTTGTGCCAAACAAAGATACTATTGAGTCTGAAAAGTCATAACAACACTTGGAAATTTTGGTAAAGTGTTCAATCCATAAATTTTTATAGATGCCCTTAATCCAATCTGCTTTGATAATTTCTTCTTCCCGTTCTCTTGTATAGATCCCATGTTCCGATAATATTAAAGGCTTCCCATCTCTATGTTTTGCCATACACCCTTGAATACCCGCATACCCTGTTGATAGTGAATGGTAGATATCTGCATCGTCAACTGGTTCAACCATCACATTGAACATAGGTAAATACATGGATCGCATTGTCCACAAATAGTCTGAGAACACAATACGTGACCCCAGTAATTGATAGGCACTAACAACCACATCATAGAAGTCTTTGCTCATTAGCAGTGAACGAATATCTAGGTTTGGATGTGTGCCAAAAAAATCGAATAAAGTTGCCCAATCAACTCCATCTTTAGATAATAAGGAAACCATTGCTTCTTTTACTGCTGGCTGAAGTTTCTTATTTTTTTTAATTTTGCGTTTAGAGCCTTCCAAAAAAACACTTCTGATTTGTGTGATATTTGGAAGACGCTCATATTTCAATTCACCTTGTAGTTCTTTATTAATTGATATGGTATGCAAATGAAAATTATATTCTTTTAACCCGCCTATCAACATCTGTGCCCAAGATGAAACCCCACCTGCAACATAAGGATAACTGCCTTCACATATTAAACATATATTCATCATTTATCCTCCAGCATTACTGTAAAAGTATTGGTTGATGCAGTGATTAAATAATGGCGCTCATTTATTTTGTCAATTGTGTACGCTTTAGATGGTCTAACCTTTTTATCTGTTTTGAGCATGTATGACATCTGATTCTTAATGCCAATAACATTCACTTCTAGATTGCTTCCATCAAAATTATAGGTCAAATCAAGGGCATCCTGATCGATTTCTCTTTGTGCTGCTTCAGAAATGGTCGTAAAGTCGATCCAATTATAATCATCATTCATTTGTTCCATAAGCTGACTATAGTCTTTCGTAATATCTTCCCAAAGCCTTGGAACTTCAAGAGATTCATTTTCAAAGAGCATCTGCCAAAAACTTAACTGATGTGATACTACACCAAGTGAATTGCCAAACGTTGTTATCAAAAAATTTTCATATGAATCAATCTTATAACCCTTGGAAATAATTGGGAACCAGACGGTATTGGCTTCTACATCAAAAGATTTAACTAGCTGGGATGCCTCATTCCCTTCTAGAGCTAGAGAAATAATTGAAGGATTCAGCGATTTTCTGACAGACTTAAGACCCCTCTGTGTCAACACGCCATTGGGGGCAATGTAGCTCCTTATCTCATAACTCTTGAAGGTATAATCCGTAAATTCCTTCATATATTGAAGCCCTTCATCCATATTAGAGGTCGACCATTTAACAACATTTTCATAGACATCTTCTTCCGTAATTAAAGCAACAGGGCTATAACCCGATATTGCAAGTTCATTTTCCTGTCGTAAAAGATCAAGTCCATAGTAGGCAAAACTAGAAGCATCTTGTCCAGCTATATTGAAGGGCGCTTCTGTTACTAATTGTTTGTCACCATACATACCTGCAGTATATTTGATACCATAAGTATCTGCTATTTTCATCATATCTGGCCACCATATATCTCTAATGAACCCTTCAATGTCTCTAGAATAATAAGTACGTAACCAATTAAGGTTGCCTTCCATTGATAAGGGGTAACCCTCCAACATAAAAACAGCCCCATTTATGACAGGATAGAAACTGATATCATCAAAGTGTGTGACTGTTTTCACAAGAAGACCTGCACATCCATTTTGAGCAAAATAATTACCATTTGCGACTAAAACCCGCCCATTACCGACAACGTAGTCCCACAACAGAGGATTTCCATCCTTATCCGTTATATAGACCATACAACTTTCTAGTAATCTCGTATACAGCGACTGACTGATCCACGGTGTATGTTCAACCTCAAGGCTTTCTTCCCCGATAAACCCGCCCTGAATTTTAAAGCTACTTGAAATAAAACCTTCACCATATTCATAGATACCGAATGTTCTTTTAATTGAATTCAGGGTTACGCCACTACTAAAAGTGCTAAGAAAAAGTACATCCCCACCTTGGTCAAGATAGTCCAATAGTATTTCTAAATCCCCAATATTTTCTAACACACCTGTTGTGATAATCAATAAATCTACATCATCCAAAGAACTCTGGGTCAATTCACCAACTACTGAATAGTCCTTTTTGACGAAATTTAAAGCATCTTCTGTTTTTTCTAATATTTTTTCTGATAAAACAGAACCATACTCCACGATAACTAAGGTATTTTTATTAACAAGGGCTTTTTTATCTATTTCATTAGCAAAAATCAATGTATCTACCCTATTCTTTGGATGCGTCCAGCTAACAACGGTTCCCATTCGAAGCAACTGAAACCCGATGGTAAACACTAGTGCAATAATAATTGGAATTATCAATCTTCTCATTTTATTCATAAGCTACCTATTTGACCAACGACGAACTAACTTCCAAGTACTATTTGACAATTGTATACTTGAAGCCATCAGGTCATTGAGACTTTCTGTAAATTTTTGATTGTTTTTCTGTCTGAAATATACATCCAACTTTAATACATATGGTATTTCAGACCTAGGAAATTTATCCATAAATTGTCGACACCATTTTAGAGCATCATCATAATCTTTGAATCTTATGAATATCTCTACAATATTTTCCAAATCTTTTTCTACTATTAATTCAGGGTATTGCTCCATTAATTTTTTAAAGACTTCCACATATACCCCTTTGTACTTTTCCAAATCCTTATTAGTCAGTCGTTCATTCTGGATATAATCTAACAAAACTTGAAGATAATTTCCCATGATTTTAGGATCGCTTGGGTTATCTTCATATGACTGCCAAAGCCTTCTTAATTTTTTGGTACGAGCTCTACTAAGTTCAAATAAAGACGATGCCACATAATGGGTTGTTTCTACATCGCCATTGTCTAGTGACTCTAACATAAACGTAGCAAAACCTTCCATTTTTGAATGGTCAACCTTTAAAAAATCTAATATAACCCGACGTTTATCGGTATTACTACTAACTGCAAGGACCTCGGCTATCGGCACTACGTTAAGTTCTTCATCTTCATTAGGCAACTGTTTATAGCTGGATTTGTCAATTTTTGCCATTAGTTCATCTTGATCAAAGTAGGCAACTTTATGATCAAAAAGACTTAAGATATCCATAACCAAATAAGACAAAAATCCTATTCCAGGTAACATAAGAACCACAGCACCCCTACACAGACCTAGGTACCTATCCTTTATTACAAGTACAATTGTATAAATAATCGTTAATACTATATGAACAATCAAAAATAACCCAAGATAATTTGTCATAATACCACTTCGCATTCCACTCCACCATCTAAGAAGCGTTGAAGTATAGATTCACTGAAATCCATATTAGCATTAGATAGTATACATTCAACATCACCATAATTATTAATTCCAACATAGTCTGTGTCACGTAACAATTTTGTTAGTCTAAGAGATAATTGAGGTAGCTCTTCTTTTGTGACAACTTTAAGCAACAGAAACTCTGCCATATCCTTCTCAGCTAAACTTGTTACTGTTTCAAGTATTTCAATATAAAATGAGGTTTTAAGAATTTCTGTATCTTCAATAAACCGTTCACTTTGTGTGATTAGAATATACTCATTCGCACGTTCTAGATTTTTTGAAATGAGAAGTGCCAATGTTCTGAATTTGATTTTGAAATAGTTTGTCATTTCCTTTAACGGCATGTTCCATAAGAAAATTATCGCAATTGGTTCACCACCACTTATTACAGGCGCTGCCATCATAGGCATACCTGGCTTAAAGTTTAAGTTTGTGTAAACCACTTGTTCTTCTAACATATTTTCTAACTCTGGGTAGTCATTAATAGCCACTGTACGGCCAAATGATTTCCCCTCTTGACATGTTGCACTATGTAAACGCATATATTTATTTTGACTAACTCTGTAGATGGATACATCTGAGCAATTCATTATTCTCTTAAGTACATTTGGAATTTTCTCATAGATTTCTGCAGGTTCTACGGCATCTAATTGATCAATCACACTGTATAACTTTCCAAAACTATCTTTGTAACCAGATATGTGTTCCAATAATTGATTCTTAATATTGACATTCATATCACTGATTTGCTCAATATCCAATTTGTCTTTTTCCATTTGAATGATTGTCTCTGATTTCACTCTCACCAATTCTCTGTATCGATCAACAGTGTAGCTGATGATTGCCCATATTAAAAAATACTGGATTATAATCAGTATATTGTTCACATCAAAGAAAGAATTGACAAGGTCATACCCATTATAGAATTTGAAGCCTATCAAAAAAACACTAGAAAAAACAGCAGACAGCAAACTTATAGAAATTCGATGGGTCACAGATACAACTGCAATATATAATATAAATATATTAACTGACTGCAATACATAGGAATCGCTATATAAGAGATAAAAGATTGCAACCAAAAGAAATAGAATTGGTACCTCTAACATTAAAAATATTCGGCCTAAAATACGTGGTAAATCGAATTTAGAATCATCTTCCCCGTGTCTTTCATTCTTCTTTTTTATCACCGCCTCTTTAATTTGGCCTTGATTATGATTAATCGAAAGTAATAGACCTTCTTGACAACTATATTTCGGAGACCATTCCAATTCATTTTTTATGCGTTTGGTGCTTAAGATTAACTCAAGGTCTTCACCATAAGTAAAGGTCGATAAACTATCCTTAGCAATTATATGCTTCATTATATTGCCAAAGGCTTCATAGGTTAACTGTTCATCTCCAGCAACGTTATATATACCACCCGCTACCAAATCAAAGGACTTAATCATCGCATCAACAAAATCATTAACATGAACAGGATTCCCTATCCTAAAGGGAACCCTAACATCCTCATTTTCTTTAATATCAGCTAGTGTTGACAGCTGATCAAAGCTATTCCAAGAAGTTTCTGACATCTCACCGTAGACGGGTGCCGCTCTAAGAATAACCCCTATTTTTCGGGAATAGTCCGACCACCTTTGAACAAGTTCTTCAGCCTCTAAAAGCCAATGGTTCCTTAAAGATTCCGCTTTCAGGTCCATAGTTTCAATGCATTCTATAGCGTCTCCTATGCTTTCATAGACTTCATAACTTGAAAGATAGATAAATCTACTGACAGAAGAATCAATTGATAGATTCAGAATATTAACAAGCTCAAATAGATGTTTTGCTCCATGATGGTCAGGCTTAAATGACCCTTCATAATACCCTGTATAGATAACCATATCTGGGCTAAACTCATAAAATGCTTTCACTGCAGTCCGGCTTGTGAACTCACTATTATAATTCACATCATTAATGTCAATTGATTTTAAGGACTTATTGTCGCCATAATTAGCATGAACCTCATGGCCTTCTTTCCTTAAACGTTTAATGATACTTATTATTAGGCCACACTTTTTACCCATAACCAAAATTTTCATATTTAACCTTTCTTAACAACTAAAGATACCAAGATTTACGCATCTTATGACAATGTGTAATTGGTACTTGATCCATGGGTCACCATATCATAAGCTAGCGCTTTTATTTATACAAAAATTTGAATGTTTAAGTTATAAAGATCAATACAATTAACGATCTATAATATATTAGCCATTATATCTTATAGGTATATTACCCTGTAACTGTAGCTATTGTCAACTGATTAACCATAATATCTATAGGTATATCATCTTATAACTGATGCTATTGTCAATTGATTCAAGTTTTCCAAGAAATGAATACTGTTAATAATCTATTGCAGGAGCAAAAGAGACGTTTACCCTAGATTATTAATTAGGTTGGTGTTCTATGTTGTCTAGCCCTCATAATAAACTGATATTTTTCCTTTAACTCATATCTTTCTTTCAATTCGTCTCTCTGACACCATTATAAAATCCATGAGTTAGGAAATTTATCTTTATAATAACACCTCTTACATACCATATAATCATTACATCTAATCGTATATTTTTGTAATTCGTAAATACTCGGTTTTTTATTAGAATTTTTCATCATAATCGATCTCTCTTTTTTAATATGTTTTATCTTTTAGGTATAATCGTTATTGTCGTCTAAGCGGTCTACTTATAACCGTCCTTTTCTGTTTCCTTTCTGTTCCATAAAAAAACACCTTTCTTATTACGATTTATGGTTTCTCGACAAAACTCATACCATCATAACTTAGGTGTTTTTCTTTTTCTTATTTTTCCGAATGTATCTTTATACTAACTACTCGTTTTTCTTTTAATTCATCAGCGATATAATCATTCCACCAAGGTCAGGTTCATCTCTTCTGTCATAATGATTGGAATTAGTATTTGTTCTCCTGCTTGAATGGTTGTATCCTTCAAATGATTCATTTTTATAACTTCTTTAATATACGATTCATGATCATAATAATCACGATTCATATAAGCACTTGCAATCGACCATAAACTATCATCTTTCTCAATCTGGATGACGATGTAAGCCTTATCTTCTACATAAATATCACCTTGTACGCTATTTGAGCCAAAACTCACTTGAACGAGATATAATAGTAATACCGCTGCAAGGATAATACCGGCTACTGTTTTTAAAAATTCATTATTTTGATAAATCCTGTATTGTCTGTGTTTTGCTATAGACTTCATCTCATCACTCCCGAACGTTTGTTTGTATCTCAATTATATACGAACGTGCGTTCTATGTCAATGCATTTTATGAAAAAAGGGAACAAACGTTTGATGTTTTTATGAAGCTATGCTATACTTATTTCATTAGAACACATATTCTATTATGAAAACATAAGGTAAATATATGAATGGGGTGAGCTTCGTGTCAAACGATTTAGGAGTAAAACAACAATTGATTTTAGATTTTTTAAAAAAGGAGATCTTAAGTAAAGGTTATCCACCTTCAGTAAGAGAAATCGGGGAAGCCGTTGGATTAAAGTCTACGTCTACTGTACATGGTCATTTGGAACGTCTGGAGAAAAAAGGTATCATTCGTAGAGATCCCACTAAGCCAAGAGCTATTGAGATACTCGATGATGAGTTCAATGTACAAAGACGTGAAATAGTAAACGTACCGATTCTTGGACGTGTCGCTGCCGGAGAGCCTCTATTAGCCGTTGAAAATATTGAAGAATACTTTCCTCTACCGGTTGATTATGCACCCAATCAGGAGCTGTTTATGCTTCGTGTTAAAGGTGATAGCATGATCAATGTAGGCATATTTGAAGGTGATTTGATTATTGTTCAAAAACAATCAACTGCAACAAACGGTGACATCGTCGTTGCCCTACTTGAAGATTCCGTAACCGTTAAGACCTATTACCGTGAAAGTGATCACATTCGTCTACAGCCGGAAAACGATCAACTTGAGCCAATACGTGTCTACGATGATTCTATCGTGATCGAAGGTAAAGTCATCAGTTTGTTTAGACAATACATATAATAGTAATATATTTCGGTTTTGCTTCATCTAAACTAAAATATACAAAAAAAAGGTCTGTTCAGAATAAAAATCTGACGTAGACCTTTTTATATGTGTGTACCCAAAAATTTATATCAGTACGAAACCGAATGAGGTCCCTAATTTAACTAAAACGATTTAACGTCCTCTATTATTTTCCCATCTGCCCAAATACGCTCTAAATCGTAGAACGAACGGTTTTCTTTATCAAAAATATGAACAATAATATCTTTAAAATCCAATAGTACCCAACTCCCATTATGATTACCTTCAATATTCTTGGTATCAAAACCGGCTTTGTTTAACTTCTCTTCAGTAAAATCCATTAAGGTTCTTACATGATTGGGGTTGTTACCATGAGCTATGATGAAATAATCCGCCATAACACTGATACCTGAAATATCAATAATACGAATATCTTCACCTTGTTTGTCGTCTAATGCATTATATGCGATCTTTACCATCTCTTTAATAATTGACATAGTTATTCCCTTCTTAATTTCTTATAATAGTTATAAGTTTCTTTTGTAACTGGGTCTATAGTTGCTTTTCTATGATGTAAATATTCCAGTGTATCTTCCAGAATATAGAGCATGGCTTTATCTAAATCCTGATAAGCAATTCTACGAATTAAATCAAGACGTCCGCCATGTTTTCGTCCCGGTTCAATATAATCGCTTATGTAAACAATCTTTTCAAGTAAACTCATACTTGGTCGTCCTGTTGTATGATAAGTTATTGCATTAAGTATATCCGGATCTTCGACATGATATTTTTCTCTAGCAATAAAAGCGCCGACTTTTGCATGCAACAAATCATGATTTAACTCTTCAGCTTTGCTTTTTGTAATAGAATATCTTTCACAAAGACGCAGTAACTTCTTATTCGAATAATGCTTGGCGCAATCATGAAGTAGGCCCGCAAGGGCAGCTTTACTGGGGTTATAATGATGAGCCTTTCCTAGTTCATAGGCTACTTTCGTAACACTAAGGGTATGCTCATACCTTTTTGGTGAAAGCTTTTTCTTAAGCTTTTGTGTGATTTTTTGATCTGCAATAAGGACTTCAACGAATTTCATGATCATCACCTAACTGATAGAGATTATGCTTATGAATATAGTCAGAAACAGCGTCAGGTACATAATAGTTAATAGGTTTGCCTTCTGCAACACGTTGTCGAATGATTGTGCTGGAGACTTCTATTTGAGGCATATGTACATTCATAAAAGAAGTGCTATAACATTCTCTGAGTCTGGCTTGTTGCTCCAGTGACTTTTCCTCATCATAACCGCTACGATGAACAATAACAAAAGCGCCAATTTTAAGGAGTTTCTTATGATTGTACCATTCTTCCAGATTAAAAAGTGAGTCTGTACCTATAATTAACCAATACTTGTTATCAGGGAACTCTTTTTGAAGCATAGCAAATGTATCTACAGAATAAACCTTACCTTTTCTGTTCAACTCATAATCTGAGATCTTAAAGGTTGGATGGTCTTTGGTAGCCAGACGACACATTTCCATACGATGGGCACTATCAATAATAACCTCATCCTCTTTATGAGGAGGATTGCCAGAAGGCATAAACCATATCTCATCAAAAAGATGATGATCGGATGTACACTGGGCTGCTATTAGATGACCAATATGTATGGGATTGAAGGTTCCACCCATGATAGCAATGTTTTTCATAAAGACTCCTTAATCGTTATTGTCTTCTATTTTGGTAAGACTATTTTAGGCTCATCCTTAGAAGGTCTATAGAGAACAAACTTACGTCCTATGACTTGAACCACTTGAGCGTGGGTTCTCTCGCTGATCATTTCTGCAATATCTTTCACTTCATAGATACAGTTTTTCAGTACAGTGACTTTGATCAGTTCTCGTTTTTCAAGTGCTTCATTTATGCCCTCTGTTAACTCCGGAGAAGCGCCGCCTTTTCCAACTTGAAAAATGGGTTCTAAAGTATTCGCCAATTTTTTCAAATATGCTCTTTGTTTCGAATTCATATATTTCTCCTTGTAATTTGGTCAAGCATCAAAACTAAGAATCTCAAAATCACTTACACAGTATGTAAAGTTCAATTCTCTAGTTTTGACACTTTAACCTTATTTATAATAGTCAAATTGTAAATAATAGATTTTTACTGTGTCGCCTTCTTCTATACCTAAAGACTCAAGTTCTTTAAGAATGCCCTCAGTTTCAAGAAAATTCTGAAAGAAAATAAAGCCTTTTTCATCTTCAAGATTGGTATAGCCAAGCATACGTTCGACTCTACTACCTTCGACTGTAAAAACACCATCGGCTTCTTTAGAAACAATAATAGGTTCTTTTGGATCTTCGATGTTTTTAATAAAGAACTCTTGTTCATATATTAAGTGTTCCTGTGGCATAACTTTTAATATGCCATCTAGGTGATACAGAAGTTCATTCAACCCTTTTCTTGCTACAGCTGAGATTGGAAAAACTTTAATCCCCTCTTTTTCAAATGTCTCTTTAAGTCGATCAAGGGCTTCATTTTCAAACAAGGCATCTATTTTGTTTGCTGCAATAATTTGAGGTTTTTTCAATAATTCAGGGTTAAATTGTTCTAATTCATATTGCATTTTACGAATATCTTCAATTGGGTCTCTACCCTCTGTCGATGCAACATCCACCACATGCAGTAAAACTTTCGTTCTTTCAACATGCTTCAAAAATTCATGTCCAAGGCCAATACCCTCTGATGCCCCTTCAATGAGTCCCGGAATATCTGCAATAACAAATCCGTCTCCATTAATATCAACGACACCTAAGTTAGGGTTTAAAGTTGTAAAATGGTAGTTTGCTATTTTGGGTTTTGCATTGGATACAACAGAAAGTAATGTAGATTTACCCACATTTGGATAACCTACCAAACCGACATCAGCAATAGACTTGAGTTCAAGAATAATCTCAATTTCCTTGTTTTCTTGACCCGGTTGTGCATATTTTGGTATTTGCATGGTAGGCGTCGCATAATGCTGATTGCCCTTACCACCTTTACCACCATTTAATAATTTATAGACTTCATCGGAAGCAGAAAGGTCTTTTATGACTTTTCCGGTATTCGCTTCTTTAATGATGGTTCCTTTTGGGACTTTGATGATAAGATCATCGGCATCCTTGCCATGACAATTACTGCCCATGCCCATTTGACCGCTTCCTGCTTTAAAAACCCGAGCGTGTCTAAAGGGATACAAGGTGTTTAAGTTGGGATCAACTATAAAAATTACATCCCCACCACGACCACCATCGCCACCATCTGGGCCTCCATTTGGTACATATTTTTCACGTCGGAAGCTGACACAACCGTCCCCGCCTCGTCCTGATTTCACTTTTAGTCTTACTTGATCTACAAAAATCATAACTTGCACCTTTTTTCCGTTGCTTTAATAACACATCAACAGTTCTTTTTCATATTATAACATAATCTAACCTACACTCATACTATCGTAAACAGAACAAAGAGGCTTTGCCTCGCTTTGCAAAGCAAATTGTTCCGGCAGGAAATACTTCCTTGATAGTTAATGCGATGCTTCAACGCATTAACATGGCATTATCTTTCCTAGAGAAGAACAAAGAGGCTACGCCTCGTTTTGCAAAGCAAATTGTTACGGTAGGAAAGTTTCCTAGAATAATAAAAAAGTTTCAACAGTCTAAACCATTGAAACTTAAATAATTCTTATTGAGCTTTTGGATAAACAGATACTTGTTTTTTGTCTCTGCCTTTTCTTTCAAACTTAACAACACCGTCTACCAATGCAAAAAGCGTATCGTCGCCGCCTCTTCCTACATTGTTACCAGGATGAATCTTAGTTCCACGTTGTCTAAATAGTATATTACCTGCTAACACAAATTGTCCGTCCGCTCTTTTTGCACCGAGTCTTTTGGATTCGGAATCTCTACCGTTTTTGGTAGAACCAACTCCTTTTTTATGTGCAAATAATTGAAGGTTCATTCTTAACATGGTTACACCTCCTCGATTTTAATATTTATATAATCATGTCCATATTCTTCATAAATCGATGTCATACCCAGTTCAAATGTATCAAGTAAAACTTGACTTGTGGGAGACAAAGTCGCCTTCATCATCATGTCGATTTTTCCGTCTTCATCATATTGAAGTGAAAATCGGTCATCTGTAAAGGACTTAATAGCATTGACTGTATTAATAGCAAGGACTGAAACACTTGCACATACAATGTCTTTACCTGTTTCTTCAAAACCTGAATGACCACTCACACAAAAACCCACGTTACCGGCTACTCTTTTATAAAGTATAATTTCTATCATACTATAAAGTAATCGCGTCGATTTTAACTGCAGTGAAAGGTTGTCTATGACCTTGTTTTCTTTTATAACCATTGTTCTTAGGCTTGTATTTGAAAACAGTGATTTTTTTGCTTTTACCTTCAGCAGTAACAGTTCCTGTTACTTTTGCAGTAGCTATTGTAGGGTTCCCAAGGGTTAAATCCCCTTCGTTTGAAACCAACATAACTTGATCAAAAACCACAGCATCACCTTCAGCTAATCCGAGTTTTTCTACTCTGACGATATCACCTTCAGCTACTTTGTATTGTTTTCCACCTGTTGCTATAATTGCATACATTCTGGCACCTCCTCGTTTTTTAAGACTCGCCGGTTTTGGCGTCCGAAGACTTATAACCTGACCGTGCGGCATACCATGATATAGATTATCACAGTTAGCAAACTATGTCAAGGTCTTTTAGTAAATAACGATTTTGTGCTTCATCAACATATCTACGGTTTGCAGACATACCAATCTTTGCTATAATAAGAACAGTTCATATCGTGAATGTGGAGGTATTATGAAAGAGATAAAAGTAACCTATGACAAAAAGCTTGCTAAGTACCATACTGTATACCATTATCATAAAAACATGACAGCCTTCCGATTAGATGTCTACCGAAAACTGTCACAGAGAGAAGATTTATTTATTATGATTGAAACCCATCTTGGGTCTGTACATCAACCTACACCTTTGGATTATGTTATAGGCATAGAAAAAAACCTAAACCGATTTAATTTACAACATCAAATAAGACCCATTCAGGTACGTCATGGTAAATCCATTCTTGGCGTATTAAGTAGAGGAAAACCCATTGAAGATTTTGCAATTGCTTTTCTTATTCCTAAGGAACAGTTGGATGATACCCTTTTTGAAACGTTCTTCTGCGAATATGATTTAAAAATCGGCTACGGTATAAAAACGGACCAAACCCAATTATTTGAAGACTATAGAAAAGGTTATGTTAAGTCTTTTGACGACCCCAGCTACTTTTCTCACAACCTCTTTGATTCTAGAATCTTCAACAAATTCCTTTCCACAGAAATGTTGACTTAATAGCAAAAATGGGTTTTAGAAAAACTCAATATCATCACTGCTGATTAATTCAGCAAACCAATTGGCCATGATCCTATGATGATGGTCAATAATTTGTTGTGCTGTCAGTGGTATTGAGTCGAATGTAGAATGAGCATCTTTCGCCAATATATTGTGATACCCAAGAGAAAATGCCTGCCTACAAGTCGTATCTATACTGCCTTCGGTCTGTACCCCTGTAATGACTAGGTATTTGATATCTTCTCTCGTTAACAGGTCATGCAATTTTGTTTTATAAAATGCATTAGGGGTATGATTCTCAATGATATAATCCTTTTCAATAGGCTGAATAAATGGATGTATCTCCCATTCTTTTGTACCTTTAATAAAACCTGAATCTTCATCTGAATGTTGCAAATATATGACCATGGCACCTTCTTCATGCGCTCGGTCAATCAGGTTTCTAATATTCTTAAGCAATGCTTCTTCATTATATAATCTAAATTTATCTTTATCAAAAAGACCTTGTTGAACTTCAAGTACCAATAAAGCTGTCTTGTTATCCACGTGAAGCCCTCCTTTCACATGTTTCAATTCCAGTATAACATATGTGTCAAAAAAAGTTGCCTTAATACTTGAAGTCTAATAATTGATTGAATTTTTGGAAATCTTCTTTTAGAACATGAACATAATATGCATTTCTTGATGATGGTGTTCTGTCATTTTTATGTCCAGTAAGTATTTTGTATTTGTATTTTATGTCGTTTTCATCAAGCAATCCAATAACACGGTTAAACTCATTTTCTAAAGTTGTTATATATGCTTCTTGCCAGTCACCGAAAAAAAAGTCTTTTAATTTCTTAAAAGTCGACATATGTCACCGCCCTCATTTTTATACTCTCATTTTAACAAATGTATATTATAAATTCAACAATAAAATTATGTTATCTAATTATCCCACAATTCGGATAAGGGTTGCTTGATTTTTTTTCTCGTTACTTCAACCAGCCCAAGTGCTGTCATATCAATAACCGTTGTTTTAATTCTATCAAAGCTTGTTAGATATCTTAACTTCTGCATGAGCTTATTCTTGTCATCCGGATCTGTCATATCAATAAAATCAATGATAATAATACCCGAAATATTTCTAGCGCGCAATTGATAGGCAATTTCTTCAGCAGCCTCCATATTGGTATTAAAAATTGTTTCTTTAACTTGCTTCTTACTTAAAGTTTTCTCAGTATTGACATCAATCACAGTTAGAGCTTCCGTAGGTTCTATGATAATGGATGCACCTGATTTTAGCCACACTTTTTTATGTAAAAGTTTATCGATTTTGCTTTGAACATTAAAGTAATTATACAAAGACATCTCTTGGTCTACGAGCATGAGTTTGTGAACGATTTCAGGATGATTTTCACTCAAAAAATTTTCAACTTCACTATACAGGTTTTGATCATCATATATATAATCTGTGACTTCATCTTCATGAAAATCCTTAAGCAAAGTCATATAAGGTGATCCTTGGGTATAGATACGTTGACCTGTGCTTCTAAAAGCCAAGGTTTTTAGGATCTTTTCATATAATTGAATGAGTTTTCGAACCTCATCAACCACCAAATCATCGGAAACAAAACTACAATTGGTACGAACAATAAAACCGTATGATTTTGAAACATAATTTTTAATAAGTGTTTTGAGCCTTAATCTTTCTTCATCCTCCGTGATTTTTGAGGATATAAAAACGGATGGTTTATCCGTTGTCAGAACAACGTAGCGACCGGTTAAACAAAAGTCAGTAATAGCTTTTGCCAATTTGGTCTTATGCGCATCTTTTTGAATCTGTATGAGAATTTCATCCCCAGGCACGAGCGCCTGACCTTTTCCCACTTTTTTTGCGTAATAAATATTTTTGGATTCAAGTAAAGATAGAAAAACATTGTCCGATTTACCAATATCAACAAAAGCGGACTGAATGTTTTTTTTAATGGTCTTTACAGTACCCACATAGATATTACCAATATCCGTTTCAACTTCACCTGAAAAAAGATGTACTTCAAGGACGCGTTCTTTTTCATCCAAAAGTGCGCTTAATATGTTTTCATTGTAACGGGTGGTCACCAATTTTTTGCTCATGTCATCACAATCCTAACTTAACCTCTAGCAAAGGTCTTAAACCATTATGCTCATGGTAGATTTCAACTCTGTGGAATCTATAATCACCACGTTCATAAGACAAATCGTTTAAAGCCAATAATTTCTCAAGCACCATTTCCGGCTTGACATTAAAATGGCTGCCGTTGGCGATGGTCATTATAAGGTTTTGATCTTTTAAAACGATATTTATAATACCCGGTCTTAAATCAAAATCATTAATTTTACCCTTTTTATTCTTTTTTCTTATTATTAACGTGTCCTGTGACATCATAGCTGTCACCATAGGTTCAGTTATAATCGGCTTTAGAATCTCTATCTTATAAGTAGCCGCGACAACCGATGCCATAGCTGACGTTTCTTTACTCATGATCTCAACCCCATCTAAAAAGACAATACCCTCTGGTGCTTTCTCATTGATGGCTTCTAATAAAACATCAATAGCCACATCTTCTGTCAACTTAACATCCATATATTCACTTTCACTGGTCACCCCAACGGCTAAGGCACTGGCAAAAGAAAATATCTGATGAGGATTAAAACCTTCTGAGTATGCAATAGGTATACCTGCTCTACTAAACATTTTCTGAAAAGTACGCATCATGTCCAAATGGCCAACAAATCGAATCGGTCCTTCTTTTTTAAATTTAAGCCTTACGAGCATAACAAATACCTCCTTCAAAACACATTGCGCCACAGTTGGTACAACCCTCCATACAATTAACTGTGGTCTCCCCCTTCTTAGCGCGCAAAAACTCATCATGCAAAAATGATTTATTTACACCGATGTCAATAAAATCCCATGGAAGTATTTCTTCTAATTCCCGCGTTCTTTCATTATAAAAAGCTGAATCCATGCCCAAATCAGCAAAAGCTTCATTCCATAATGCTACATCAAAATGTTCCGACCATGCGTCATATCGGGCACCTTTTTGATAAACTCTCATTATAACTTCATTAAGCTTTCGATCACCACGTGCCAATACGCCTTCTATTCGACTGGTATCCGCATCATGACTGTTGTATTTAATATTCTTCTTATTGATGTTCCTGTTGATCACTTTAGATTTTTCTAGAAAAGCATCACTACTAGCTTGTCCCATCCATTGAAAAGGTGTAAATGGCTTAGGTATAAAAAAGGAGGTGCTAAGTACCACCTGAAGTCTCTGCTTACGCATATCTCCCGGCATAGAAAACCACTGGTTTACAATATCTTGTCCAAGCTTGGCAATGGCTAAAACGTCCTCTTCTGTCTCTGTCGGTAAGCCAAGCATAAAATACATCTTAACCCTATTCCAGCCGCCCATAAAAGCCTCATAGGCACCTTTAAGGATGTCTTCCTCGCTGATGTTCTTATTTATTACATCTCGCATTCTTTGAGAGCCTGCTTCCGGTGCAAACGTCAGACTGCTTTTTCTTACGTCTTGTACCTTGCTCATCAGTTCTATTGAAAAGTCATCAATTCGAAGTGAGGGTAGGGACAAATTCACATGTGCCAACTCCGGTGCCTCTATGAGATGTGATGCCAAATCATCTAAATGAGAATAATCACTGGAACTTAATGAAATGAGTGAAATTTCATCATGTCCGGTATTCTTGACAATCTCTATTGCTTGTTCTTTTAACGCTTCTAGATCCTTCTCTCTTACAGGACGGTAAATGATACCTGCTTGACAAAAACGGCAACCTCTAGCACAGCCTCTAAAAAGTTCAAGAACAACTCGGTCATGTACTGTCTGAATATAGGGCACAATCGGTTTCATTGGGTATCTGGAGCCTGTCATATCCATCATGATGACTTTTTTAACTTGCGGCTTAGCCATTGGATGTTTAGGGAGAAAACTTTCTATGGTCCCATCTTCATTGTAGGTAACATCATAAAAAGCCGGTACATAAATGCCTTCAAAAGTAGCGGCCAATTCAAGAAAAGCTTTTTTAGTGCCACCATTTTCCCTGTGGTGTTTATAAGCATCCATTAAAGCATCAAGTTGAACTTCTCCCTCTCCTATATAGAAGAAGTCAATGAAATCACTAATAGGCTCAGGGTTATAGACACAAGGCCCTCCTGCACAAACAAGCGGATGCTCTTCTGTTCTATCCTTGCTTAGTAAAGGTATTTGAGCCAGGTCAAGCACCCTAAGAATATTGGTATAACACATTTCATATTGAATGGTAATCCCTATAAAATCAAAAGTTTTTATAGGTTCTTGGCTCTCAAGGGCAAAAAGCGGAAGGTTCTCTTCTTCCATAATATG
Source organism: Clostridiales bacterium (assembly GCA_024636985.1). Lineage (GTDB taxonomy): Bacteria > Bacillota > Clostridia > Lachnospirales > Vallitaleaceae > Petrocella. Next base: position 24,909 of record JAGXFY010000052.1, read on the forward strand.
ATCTAAATCCACCCACGGTGAAAAGACACGTTCACACCAGAGATCCTCTCGTTGGTTCAAAAGATTGTAAAGTATGGAAAGGCCTAAATGACTCATTCCAATGTCATAAACATCCGGAAAACATAAGGCAAAGCGAATATTTATTTCATCTTTATTCTTATAGATCGCATTGACCTCGTTACCGATGTATCTTGCAGGCTTTTCTACTTGTAATAGAATCCTGTCTTCTAAAAACAATTTATCCATAAAGTCTCCTTGTATTAAAACTGTATATGTAGATCTAAACAAAGGAAAAATCAAGTTAAGATTCTACCTCAACAGTAAATATTACATGATAATTATGAAATAGTCAAACACTGAATTATACTATCCAAGTAAGTTCATGTTCCAAATCACGCTACAAAAAGCAACACTGATCATAACATGACACCATAATAGGATATGAATACCTTTTTGTGTTGTATGTGGCTCGGCTCTAAAAGCACTTAATATATCCAGTAAGGTTGTTGTCACAATCATCCAACCTGCCATTTGTATGTACTTTGTAAACGTCAACATATTAAAATTCATCATACCGTAAATGAGTAGACCAATCATCCCTACCAAAGATACCAACTGGAAGAAGGATACCAAGCGTGCTACCCGGTAAATCGTTGAGCGATCTTTTAATTTGATAAACGCCATCACACCATAGATGAAGGTTGTAAGTATAAAGAGAATGCTCACACCAAATGTAATGCCTTTGTTTTCTAAACCATTGATTCTTTCATAAGTCTGTGAGAATGCCGTTGTCATATAAGTCTTGCCATTCATATCAAAGAACTTTACCTTACCAATGGACGATTCATAAACATTATTACCAAGATGCACCATTTTTTTATGGTTTAATGTAAACCCTTCTGATAAGGAACCGGATACATCCACCATTTTCCCTGGCACAAAAAAACGTAATAATTTCTCCGACGTTTTTTGGCTCTGCCATAAATTAGCATAGCAACCACTTACATTATAGGTTGCTCCACCCATTTCGTTAGGCACTTCCTGATTACCGTATATTTGTTCTGTAACCGCCCCACTGACCTCGTCAATGGTTTCAGAGGGAACATATGTATTAAAAGAATAGAAAATGCCTGTTTTTTTCTCCGGATACAATAGAATTCTCGAGTAGAAATGAAGGGTCTCTCCCTTTTTTTCGAAGTATAAATGACCATTTTGTTCTTTTCTGTTCCATACATATCCAATGCCTTCAAATTCATCCGCCATAGAAAACTGTTGCTCTAATAGCTCTTTTTTATACTCCTGACTCAAAACACGATTAGAAGGTTCGAGCAACCATTGTATATACTTCGCCATATCATCTGCCGTACTGACTGCAGAGCCTTCAGGATAGATGTTCATATACATGTCCAAAGTAACCTCTCCGCTTGGTAAATAAGCTTGTGATACTCTGACAGTATCATGCATGTGAGCAAAAGTAGTATGATTCATTTCTAAAGGCTTAAAGATTTTCTCATAACAAAAGTCAGCAAAATCAGTGCCTGTTGACTTTTCAATGACATAAGCTGCAAGGCCAATCCCATAATTAGAGTAGGAAGCTATTTCTCCGGGTCTGGTAATCTGTTCCGGTCTGTATTTAACTATTGTTTCTGACAGTGGTTCAGTATCACTGACGTTTTTAACCGCCATGCCTGTTACTATTTCTTCAAAACCGCTCGTATGGGTCAAAAGATGCTGCATTGTAACGGGATATTTAAGTGGTTTGAAAGCTTTATCTTCTTCAAGGTATAAAGATATATCTTGGTCCATATCGATATAGCCTTCTTCCACTGCAATCAGTGCAGCAACAGCTACAAAGGTCTTAGATATGGAACCGATTCTAAAACCAACATCCTTCCCATTAGATTCTATACCGCGTTCTACATCTGCATATCCATAACCCTTCGAGAGAACTTTCTCACCATCTGCAACCATCGTGGCAACAGCACCCATAGACTTTCCTTCATCAATAATGGCATTTAATTGCTGATCCATTCTGTCGAAGAATTGTTCATCTTTGGAATCCTCAACGAATTGACCACCATAAGCGGTTGTTGTCAAACCCATAAGTATAAAATAAGCTACCATAACTAAACACATCATTTTTCTTTTCATTGTTAACACTCCTTTATTTAAGTATGGATACCATTATAGTACCTGCACCTATAAAGAAGCTTACGTCAATCTTAAATCTACCTTAAGTATATTTTATGTGAATTAGAGAAACTTAGTTTTTACTCTATAACCATAGATGGTTTAGGTGTCAAAACTATATAGTTGAACTTTTACATACAATATATAGTTATGAATGTATCAACGTAATCTATATATTGTATGTGAATTAGTGAAACTTAGTTTTTACCCTATAACCATAGATGGTTTAGGTGTCATCTTGGGCAAGGTTATATTAAAGATACTGCCTATATGACGTTTAGATTCCATCGTTATATTGCCATTGTGAAGTTGGATGATTTTCATTGTTATTGCAAGCCCTAGACCACTTCCTTCTAGACCTGATTGTCTGGATGCATCCACTTTTACAAATGGCTTGAAAATATCTTCTTGTAAATCATCCGGTATGCCGATACCATTGTCTGAAATTAGCAAGTAGCAATTTTCTTCATCTTCTTTAAGCTCAATACTAATCTTTGTACCTTTTTCATTGTATTTCAATGCATTATTGATTAAATTGTCAATTGCACGTTCCATTTCTTGTGTATCTAAGGGAACTTTTATAGCATGTGTAGGGATATCAAATTCATATTCAAATCCTTCAAAAATAAAATCATCTATGTATTCAGCCAATTTCACTCTTAAAAACTCCGAAAAATCTACCGACTCAAGACTAAGTTTAAAATCAGGGCTGTCTAACTTGGTCAGATCAAAAAGACTGGTTAATAGGGCACTTGCACGATAAGCATTGCGCCTTATCATCACCAAATACTGACTGCTTTCTTCACTCGGATTTTCAATACAGTATTCGGTATAACCTGTGATGACCGCCAATGGATTTTTAAGATCATGAGCAACATCTAAAATCAACTGCTTTCTTAAGTGTTCTGATTTCTTCCTAAGTTCCATCTCAGTTTGTATGGTTTCAGCCATTTTATTGAAGGCTTGTTCAAGATCACCAAATTCATGTTTTAGATTTAATGATACTCTAGCATCATAACGACCTTCTTTTATCAGATTGGCACTTTTCTGAAGTTTCTCCATGGGAGTCGAAAAACTTAGTGCCATAATTTTTGAATATATTTGACTGCTGGATATTAACAATAAAAGGTATACCACGATACCTAAAATAATTGTTCCAAATACAACAACTGAATCTGAAGACTCATAATTGCTATTATGTGTAATGGCAAAGTCAAACCGTAATGATGTGGGAAAGGTTATAACCAACCAGAAATTCTCCTTATCATTGTAGGCAATACTATAACTATATGCTCGTGAAATCGCTTGGGATGAGGTTAAGAACTGTGTGAATTCAAAGACCGTCAACTGTGTTTTAGGAAAATTATTGATACCTTTTGTATAGATAACCTTGTAATTCTCATCTATGACCTGTACGCCACCATTATGATTGATAATTTCAAGGACTTGTATATCATTGTAATTATCCTTCATCATCGATGCGGCATCGTATTGGTTTTTTACAAGTGCATCTTCAATAAATCCGGATACAATACCTAGCAAAAAGAACGCCAGTATGGCAATAATAGAAGTTATAAAAAATACAAGTATATAGTTAAGCAGAAACCGAGTTTTCATTTTCATTTTTTCACACCCCTACCTTACTGAATTTATACCCTATACCTTTAATGGTAATAATAAGAGCAGGTTTTTTAGGGTCTGTTTCTATTTTTTGTCTCAAATGACTAATATGTACCATAATCGTATTGTCATCATACAGGAAATCCTCGTCCCAAACAGCCATATATATTTGTTTTTTAGTAAAAACGCGTCCCGGCTGTTCCATCAAGTATTTAAGCATCAAGAACTCTTTGGCACTTAAATCAATGGACACATTGTTTTTATAAACCATGCAAGATACCGGATCAAGTGTTATTGGCCCTATTGTAATAGATCCCTCATCCATTCTCATAGACTTATTTTTTTTAGCTCGTACATCAATTCTAGCAACCAATTCAACCATACTAAAAGGTTTAACCAAATAATCATCAGCGCCAAGACCAAAACCTAAGACCTTGTCCATATCATCTCCCCTGGAGGTAAGCATGATTATTGGAACATCACTTTTTTCTCGAATGCGCCTAAGTAGGTTAAATCCATCCATGATTGGCATCATGACGTCAAAAAGCCCGATATCAATAGGCTGATGATCAAAAATATCCCAAGCTTCTTTTCCGTTCTTAGCTAGAAAAACGTGATGACCTTCATTTTCTAGATTCAGTTTAAGCAGCTCTCTTAAATCCTTTTCATCTTCTGCAACCAATATATTCATTAGAACCTCCAATATCAACACATACTATACCTTTTTATGATATATTATTATAACATATTCTTTATACAGCATGGAACCCAATAAGATAGGTCAAATCTGATTTATAACTAAGAAATCCTAGATTTAGAATAGTTGAGTTATGTGTTAATACATTTCAGCCTTGATGAACAACGGCAATTGTGATATAACTATAGCTAGAGTCTTTTTATAATTCTTAAATAGCTATATTATGGTAAGAAGGTTTAAACCATAGGATACAAAAATAAATATTTTCAGGAGGCTATACATGAAAAGTGCATATGATGTTTTGCTTGAGAGAGGTTTTATTGCTCAAGCTACCCACGAAGAAGAAATTAAAGATTTACTGTCGAAGGAAAAAATAAGTTTTTATATAGGTTTTGATGCAACGGCTAATAGCTTGACCGCCGGACATTTCTTAACCATTATGGCAATGGCGCATATGCAACATGCCGGCCATAGACCTATAGCACTTATTGGCGGTGGTACCACACGTATTGGCGATCCTTCCGGAAAAAGTGATATGCGACAGATGCTTACTTCTGAACAAATTGATGCCAACGCTGCCAATTTTAAGGTTCAACTTTCTAATCTTATCGATTTTTCTGATGGCAAAGCCATTATGGTAGACAATGCCGACTGGTTACTCAAATTAAACTATGTCGATTTTATCCGTGAAATCGGTGTTCATTTTTCTGTGAATCGTATGTTGACAGCTGAATGTTACAAATCCAGACTTGAAAAAGGTTTATCATTTTTGGAGTTCAATTATATGCTCCTTCAATCTTATGATTTTCTTGAACTGAACCAACGCTATGATTGTGTTATGCAAATGGGTGGAAATGATCAATGGTCCAATATTCTAGGTGGTGTTGAACTTATTCGCCGAAAAGAACAAAAACCTGCATTTGGCCTTACTTTCAACCTACTTACCACAAGTGAAGGCATCAAAATGGGAAAAACCGAAAAAGGTGCACTTTGGCTGGATAAGGAACGTACTTCTCCTTATGAATTTTTCCAATACTGGCGCAATATAGAAGACGTTAAGGTCAAAGAATGCCTAGCCCTACTTACTTTCTTGCCTATGGAAGAAGTCAATCGTCTTGGTGCTTTAGAAGGTGCAGAAATTAATCAGGCAAAAGAAGTGCTTGCCTATGAGATTACAGCACTTATTCATGGGGAAGAAGAAGCTAAAAAAGCATTAGAAGCTACCAAGGCCTTATTTGGTAGTGGCGCCAAGCTCGACAATGTACCACAAACACAGATGGATATAGCTATATTTGAATCAGGTATGAACCTACTGGATCTCCTACTGGATGCCAAACTCATTCCAAGTAAATCAGAAGGTAGAAGGAATGTTCAACAAGGTGGTGTTCGTATTAATGATGTACAGATTACAGATGTGGACTACCTGATAACAAAAGATGATTTTAACGCCGACGGTGAATTGATGATTCGAAAAGGGAAAAAAGTCCACCATATGATAAAAATCTAAAGACTTGATTTCATATTACTATTACAACAAAAGAGGTATAAACCCGTAATTTGGGCTTATACCTCTTTTGCTTTACACATAGATAAGTACTAATATCCTGTTGTGGTCACAGATCTTGATTTTTATTTTAACGCTTTTAGTAAGGCTTTTAAAAATTCCCATGTTCTCATAGTGGATTCTATGTGGAGTCGCTCGTTGGGTGAATGGACTTCTTCCATATCCGGTCCAAAAGATATGGCATCTAGATGGGGTAATTTTTCCAAAAAAGCACCCGGTTCTAATCCTGCATGAATGGCTTTAACCAACGGTTTCTTCTTAAACATATCTTCATAAACAAGAGCTGCTTTATCTAACAATCTTGAGTCGGGTTTGAATTCCCATTCAGGATAATCTGCTGTTGGCGTTAATGTAGCACCGATTTGTTTAGCAAACCACTCCAGCTGTGTCGTCATATGGTATTTTAGAGACCTGATATTGCTTCTGATTGCAAATAACATAACCACAGTGTCACCCTCAACAGCACATTTTCCAAGATTAAGGGAACTTTCAACCATGCCTTCAAGGTCCGCACTCATCGTCTGAATACCTTTAGGTACGTTAATAAGTGTATAAATTAACTGATCTGTTGTTTTTCTTGAGAAAACTTTTAAGCTTTTATTATATTCCATTGACTTGATATCAATGGTCAAAGCCGGTTCCACAGTACGATTTTCCTTTTTGAGTTGAGCCTTTACTTCTTCATATAAATTCTCAAAGTTTGAATGATCCACACTTTCATAGACAATAATAGCCTTTGCTTCTCTTGGTATAACATTGTCTTTTGAGCCACCGACAAAGTCAATAATTCTAAAAGAGCAACCTTTTCGCAAATGACTTAAGATACGTCCCATAAGATGATCGGCGTTGGCTCTGTTCTTGTCGATGTCGACTCCTGAATGTCCGCCTTTCAAATTCTTTATTTCTATGACTTGAACTTTGGCTTCATCAAAAACTTTAACCGTGTGACTGATGGGTAGTTTTAAGGTAGCTTTTAGCCCCCCAGCACAACCAACGGTTAACTCACCTTCTTCCTCAGAATCCAGATTAATGAAATAAGATCCTTTTAAAAGACTTTTGTCCATTTTCAAGGCACCTGTTAAGCCCACTTCTTCATCGGTTGTCATAACCACTTCAAGAGGTGGATGCGGGATATCCTCTGCATCTAATAAAGCCATGGCATAGGCAATGGCGATACCATTATCGGCGCCAAGTGTGGTGCCGTTGGCCGTTAGCCATGCGCCTTCAATAACTAGATCAATGGGGTCTTTCTCAAAGTCATGGTCCGTTCCCTCGTTTTGTTCACAGACCATATCTAAATGTCCTTGAATAATTGTAATGGGTGCGTCTTCATACCCTGCTGTTCCGGGTTTTTTTATGATAACATTAAGGTATTCATCTTGATGGACTTCCAAACCTCTTTCTTTTGCAAAACCAACCATATAATCACTAAGCTGTTTTTCATGGCCAGAACGTCTGGGTATCTGGCTGATGGCTTCAAAATAGTGAAATACCTTCTTAGGTTCAAGACCTTCTAATTTATTTGTCATATTCACACATCCTTTTATATATACTCTAATTTTTAAAGCTATGAATTGGAGCCGGTATTTTTCCACCACGATTAATGAATTTGGAACAATCAAAAGCATTCACCGGCATGATAGGTGCATAGCCAAGTAAACCGCCAAATTCCACAATATCACCCACGTCTTTGCCTATAACAGGGATAATTCGAACAGCAGTCGTTTTTTGGTTAATCATTCCAATGGCCATTTCATCTGCAATGATTCCGGCAATTGTTGTTGCTTTTGTCGATCCCGGTATAGCAATCATATCCAAGCCGACTGAACATACACATGTCATTGCTTCTAATTTTTCTATGGTAAGAGCACCGGCCTTTACAGCGTTGATCATACCCTGATCCTCGCTAACGGGTATAAAAGCACCACTTAATCCACCCACATTCGACGATGCCATAGCTCCGCCTTTTTTCACGGAATCATTTAACATGGCAAGTGCTGCCGTCGTTCCCGGTGCACCTACATATTCAAGTCCCATTTCACATAAAATATCGGCAATACTGTCGCCAATTGCTGGCGTTGGTGCCAGTGAAAGGTCGATAATTCCAAAAGGTACGTTTAATCTTCTTGCGGCTTCTTTAGCTACCATTTGTCCGACTCTGGTAATCTTAAAAGCTACTTTTTTAATGGTCTCACTTAAGACTTCCAAGCTTTCACCACGACATTTCTCAACTGCCCTAAGGACAACACCAGGGCCACTAACGCCTACATTGATAACCACGTCCGCTTCCGTAACACCATGAAATGCACCTGCCATAAATGGGTTATCGTCCGGTGCATTGGTAAAGACTACAAACTTAGCACAACCAATAGAATCTGCTTCTTTCGTTGCTTCCGCTGTTTCTAGGATGATTTCTCCAATCAACTTTACGGCGTCCATGTTAACGCCGGATCTTGTAGAACCCACATTAACCGAACTACACACATGTTTGGTAGATGCCAATGCTTGAGGGATAGAACGGATGAGCATTTCATCGCTTGGTGTCATACCTTTACTGACAAGTGCTGAAAAGCCACCAATAAAATTAACACCTACAGTTTCTGCTGCTCTATCGAGTGTCTTTGCAATACTGACATAATCTTTTGTTTTACAACTGCTGGCTGCTAACGCAATGGGTGTTACCGAAATTCTTTTATTGACAATCGGGACCCCATACTCTTTGGATATGCTTTCTACCACTTTTACAAGATCTTTTGCATAAGTTGTAATCTTGTTATAGATTTTTTCATTAAAAGCATTTACATCTTCATCGGCACAATCCATGAGGTTAATCCCCATCGTAATGGTTCTAACATCTAGATTTTCTGATTCTATCATGTCTTTTGTTTCATACACTTCAAAAAAATTAATCATATATCCACCTATATTCTATGCATTTCATTAAATATGTCTTCTAGTTGCAATTTGATAATGACGCCGATGGATTCACCTAACTTAGCTAGGTTATCTACATGTGCTTCTATGGATTCCATATTGCTTGTCAAATCTACAATCATCATCATATTAAAATAATCCTCTACGATGGTTTGTGAAATATCCAAAATATTAATGTTATGGTCTGCAAGATAGGTACAGGTTTTTGCTATAATACCTACCGTATCCTTGCCAATGACTGTTATTATACCCTTTTTCATGTTAATCCTCCTATATAATGTTTTATTTGTTTTTATAGCTATAGACATATAAGTTCAGAATTAGAACATCTATTTGCAACGATGATGCGTAGGTTCTCACTTAAGTGTTTAAGGCTGTTTTTCAGCTCATACTCAATAGAAGCATAAGCTACATCCGGCATATTGTTTTCTTCACTAAGATGTCCAAGCACCACATGACTCATACCTTGGTGATACAGTTCACAAATCAACTGGGCTGAACGATCATTGGATAAATGTCCCAAATCACTTAAAATCCGTTGCTTAAGAAAAAACGGATAAGGTCCAACCTCAAGCATACGGATATCATGATTGGCCTCTATAAAAAGCAAGTTTGAATTGGCTAGATGAGACTTGATATAATCATTGTATGTACCCAAGTCAGTTGCTACACTGATTTTTTTTCCTTCTGATATAAAAGTATACCCTATAGGATCAACCGCATCGTGAAAGGATTTAAATGCAGTTACCCTAATGTCACCAATAAAAAAAGGTTCATCCTCAACGACAGGGGTGAACAACATTGGGTTTATAACACCCAAAGAAGACTTGTTCATAATGGCTTCAAAGGTATTTGATTTTGTATGAATCGGTATATGATGCTTTCTAGAAAGAACACCAAGTCCTTTTATATGGTCGGAATGCTCGTGGGTAATAAGTATGGCTTGTATTTGATCCATTGTTACGCCCAGAAAACTTAGACCTTCTCTCACTTTCTTACCACTCAGTCCTGCATCAATTAATATATGAGTATCTTTACTGCTTATATAAATGCAATTGCCACTACTGCCACTTGCAAGACTACATATTCTCATCTAACTTCCTCAACTTTCAAAACGCATATCCGCTGGAAACACCTCTAGTCTAACCTCCAAAAAAACGAACTGACTCTATACTATCACAGGCTTTCATAAAAAGCTATATGCAACACGTCTTACAATGTGTCCAGTAGGTTCTCATGATCTACAATCAATCTGCCTCGACCATGATTTTTGGAATAATACATTGCATTATCCGCTCTATGAAGGAGACCCTCCACGTCTTTTGCAATTGTGGGTAAAGCTGATAGTCCAATAGATACATTGACTTTAACTTTCGTTGTTTCTTTATATATGATGTCCAGACCCTTTATCTCTTCGTGTAAAGCTGCCACTATGGTTTCTGCTTCATTGAGCTTTGTGTTTGGCAACACGACTAAAAATTCTTCACCACCATATCGACCAGCATAGCCATTATAATCATCTGCTATATGTTGAATGATGCTTGAGACTGCTTTTATTACCTCGTCACCAAAGAGATGTCCATAGGTATCATTGATTTTTTTAAACCGGTCAATATCCAACAAAGCTAATGAAAGCACTTCTTTTTTTTCAAGATGATCAATGGTTTCAATGATAATTTTCTGAATAGCTTCTCTATTATACAAGCCGGTAAGACCATCTCGTATTGCGATTTCTTCCATTTTACTATATAGATTGGCGTTGTTAATAGCAATATTAATCTGACTGATGATACTTTTAAAGAAATTCATACTGTTGTGATCAAACATATCTTTAGTGTGGTGCTCAGCAATTAACAAGCCATATACATCATCTGATTTTACCAAAGGTACAATAATCAGTGACCCCACTTCCCGGTGTTGAATAAAGGGATATTCTTGCATGTCTACATTTGAATCCATATAAGGCTTTCCCGTCTCATAAAAGAGTTTATAGACACCTGTTTCAACATCTGACTTAAAAGACTCAAGAAAATCGTACTCAATGACAGTATTCACTTTATAAAACTTTTCATTGGTACCTTCATCAATAACATATAGCATACATGTGTCGACACCAATGGCGCCAATGATTGAATCTGCTACTAAGCCAATTAATTCATCTATATCAAGCACAGAACTAATATACCTTAAGAGTTCAGACTGGGTGTACATTTCCGAACTAACACGGTTTAATTCAATATTCTTTTTCTCGATTTCTTGTTTTTGTTTCAGCAATACATGATGTAGTTTTTTATAATTTTTTTTCTCGATTTCCAAGGATTCTTTTTCAACTTTGTTCTTTTTTATTTCAGAAATAAGATTCATAAAAATCTTTTTTTGTTCGTAAACATAATAACCAACTGTATTTAAGACAACATAGAGCGTTATCCATAACATTCCCCAGTAAACAATCATCTCAACTGTCAAAGCATTACGCATCGCAGTAGCTATGCTACTTATAGCAAGTGGTAGTGCACCCATCCATAAAAGATCAACTTTTTCACTAGGTGCCTCAGGCTCAATAATAATTATAAGTTCAATAAAATTAATAAAAAAAAGTAGCATACTTAGCCCTTGCACTAAAAGCCGGTCATCACTTAAATAATAGGCATAAAAAGTCATATAAAATACATTTGCTACTTTATAGATGGTGCGTTGATGGCCATAGTTAATTTTCAGCAAGACGAAACGACTTATTGTTATTATGACAAAAATCATTATACCCAAAAATGGAATCGCAAGCTCTCTTTTATCAAAGTAGCTATAGAAAACGTAAAACAACAGAATCATAATTAAGAGTGCATGACGTTTCAGGATGATATATTCATACTTTAGAATACGGTCCATGTTTGATTTACCACCTTAACTTTAGGATATTTGTTCCCAATAAACCTCCAAATGATCACCATCATGTATTTCACCCATATAAGAAGCGGTGGCATTGTTGATTTTACATACCACATTGCCTTGGGGTTTAGATAAATCAAAAGGATAAACCTCGAAAATATCTACAAAAATGTAGGTTGACTTACCTTCGAGTTTTATAGGTGTTTCATTTACGGATACATAAATACACTTCCCTGATGTTTCACCCTCTTTGGATTCATTCCTTGTATTTTTCAAGGATTTCCTCTCTCTTTTTGATATATGATCAAGATCTGCCAGACTACTTTTCTCATCTGAAGGTTGACCATTGATGTAATAGTCATATTGAAAATCATCTAAATCATGTTTCCTCAAAAAACTGACCAGTGAGGGTAACTTCAATCTTATGACATCATTGTTTTTTATGTCATGATTCATGGTCATCCCTATTTCATTGACATAAATTTCCGGTACCAGTGGATAGGCCTTTTCTTCAAAATAAACTTTAAGATCTAATGTCTTGACCAATTGGTATGTCGATAGTGTCGCATCTTTCCCGGATTTGGCTTCTATGACCGTTATATAATCATGCATTTTTATTTTTGAGGTTAGGCTTACTTCTTCATTATTAAGTAGTATTTTAGCGGGTATTCCCGGCTCACCAGGGATTCTTCTTTGATTTTGATTCACCTCAAACTCAAGGGTGCGACCTTTTTTTGCAATGAATTTTTTTGGTTCTATACCTTTATATGCTACCACATCCATGATGGTCAAACGATTATTATCATAGATTTTTATTGGTTCATCATTGAGATATACTTGGATAAAATCATGTTTATTGTTCTCAAGTCCGGTTAAACAGATGCCAATTGGTGTAATTAATTCCGGACCTTTTTTAATTTTGGTTTCACCAAAATCCACACTATCCAGTACTTCTTTTCCTCTAATAGCAACACGTTCGGGACTGAGTCCCATAGACTGGCTCAAAACGTTTGTAAAATACTTGACTTGTCCGCCACCACCTACGACAAAGACCGCATTGGTGGATTTACCATTGTTCAGTTCTATAATCCGATCGGCAATCTTCTTTGCAAGTTGCTGGGATACTTCTTCGAGTATTTGATTAATCTCATGCGTATCTACAGTATGCTTCATCCCAATGACATCTTTAAAAGATACGGTTTTTGATTTTGTTGAAGCTTTTATTTTAATCTTTTCTGCTGTATTAAAGTCTACCAAATAGTGATGAACAATAGCTTCTGTTAGTTCATCCCCTGCCATAGGTATCATACCATAGGCAATAATACCGCCATCTTTGGTGATGGCAATATCTGATGTTCCTGCACCAATATCTACCAGAGCAATATTGAGCAGTCTGTATTCTTCAGGTATTGCCACATGAATAGCTGCAATAGGCTCCAGTGTAAGACTATAGACTTCCATATCTGCGTTTTTTACAACGCTGTACAAGCTCTCTACGACCTCTTGAGGTAGGAAAGTAGCCAATACATCTGCACTAATTTTTTTACTCTTATGGTCTTTTAGTGATGTGATTTCATAGTCATTGAGATAGTATTTTGATACAGTGTAACCGACACAATGATAGCCCATCTCCTCCTCGTCCAGGTTTGTGTTGACCTGTTGATGGGCTTTTTCCATACCCAATAATTCAAGGGTATTAATGTGTTGATCATCTATGATGATTGTAGGATCCATTTCCTGATCCACATGTATCAAAGCTGTTTTAAGGACACGCCCGGCTGCCGCAATACATGCTTTGTGTAATGTCACACCTAGTTGTTTTTCAAGGTTCTTTTTAACTTGTACAATGGTTTCAGTCGCTTTACCTATGTCATGAATCTGACCGTCAATCATAGCTCTTGTGTCATGTTCCACCATAGCATAAGCCATCACTTTGAAATCGATACCCGTTCTGTAGCCGACCACACCTACGACAGATCTGGTTCCAATATCTAATCCAAAAACATAATTATCATTTAGCTTATTGTTGTTTTTACTCATGAAAACACCTCGATATCCATAATAGATTCATCTTTGCATTAGGGATGGTTCTATTAAAAATCTAAGTACAAATTTTCAATGCCATGAAACATCCATTCTGTATTGGGATGAATCTTACCATATACATTTTTTCCACTCATAACCGCGCCATCTAAAAAATACAAAGAGATATATGGTACTTCTTCTATCATATGCGTTTCAAAATTATTTACAGATGCTTTTAGCTGATCCATCGTATAGGCACCAACGATACTGTTAATCAATTGATCCATGGTTTCTGACTTATAACGGATATGATTTTGTAATCCGTTACTTGCAAACAATGAGCCGTAATCCGGAACTTGAGACATTTTCCACCCACCATATAATAAGTCATAGTCACCACTTTCTATTTTTTCATAATATAGATTTGACTCAACGATGTCCAAAAGAATCTTAAAACCTAAAGCTTCAAAATCTTTTTTAATAATATCAGCTGTATGCACACGAAGACTGTTTTCTTTATTGACGAGCATGGTGAGTTCTATAGATGTTTGCTTTGCCTCATCTGCATAGTCAAAAAATCCGTCTCCGTCAAAATCAACATATTTACTTTCGACAAGACGCTTTGCAACGTCCATATCATAATTGTAATAAAGTTCACGTCCCGTAGCATACCAACTACCTGGAATAATAGGTGCATTGACAAGTTTACCATGATTTATAAAGCGATCATATAAAATAAATTCACGATTGACAGCATATGCAAAAGCCTGACGTGTTTCCTTATCCAAAAACAAAGGACGATCAAAATTAAAGCCAATAAAGTCATAATAGCTCGAAGTGTAACTTGTAATATTCTGTTCCTCATTGCTGGAATACTTCAACCAATTGAAATTACTTGGATTCATGATATCAATCAGTTTTTGATCAAACAGCGTTTCCATGGCCTGACCGTCATTCATGATAACACCTTTTATATTTTCAATATAAGGTCCATCGCCATGCCAATCTAGATTTGCTGTCAAATCAAAATTCTGCATTTGCTGATATTCCACAAATCGATAGGGTCCTGTACCTATTGGAAACATTTCATCATAATCGGATGATGATACGTATTGTCTTGAAACAATGGGAAAGGTTAAGTCACTTAATGCAAAAGCATATCCTTGATCATAATAGATTTTCAAAGTTAACTCATCCACAACAGTTGTGTTTTTAATCGGTCTAACTTGATTTTTATAACTTGAATAATCAAGATCCTTAATTCTATTGATGGTATAAGCAACATCCGATGATGTCAATTTTACGCCATTATGAAACAGCGCATTGTCTTTTAGCTTGATGGTAAGTGTTGCACCTTCATTCTCAAAACTATGAGAAGCAACAAGTACCGGAATCGGCATCAATGTCTCATCTAGAACAAAAAGTGGTTCATAAACGAGTCCTAGAACCTGAAGTACACTTTGTTGATCATTTTTTAATGGATCAAGTGTTTTTGGTGCATAGCTTGCAATTCTAAGTGTACCTCCAAAAGTCGGTTCAACGGTTTTGATGACTTCTGTTTCTGCATTTTCACCTGAATCTGTTTGAGATTCTTCTACTTCACTTGTGGTTTCATCCACTTCTGTATTCGGCTGTTCTTGATTTGCAGAGCAACCGGTTAAAACCATCACAAGTCCAAAAACCCATAATAGCTTAGTTATTTTTTTCATATTCTGCCTCCCTAATCTCGTTTATCATTTTTTCTAGATCATACTTGATACTTTCTATACCTTCAGTTGTATCAAAAATATAATCTGCATAATCTTCATAATCATTTCTTTGTGACTTGAGAATGTTTTCTGCTGTTTTTAAATCAATGGACCTAGAAGATATAAGCCGCTCTAGCCTTATATCTTTGTGAGCTTTTAGACACACCATCGCATGAACCAGCTTAGAAAAACCGGCTTCAATCATAACTGCTGCTTCAAGTATAATATATTTATGATCTGATCTTCTGATTTTTTCCTCAATCATTTTAAACATAGTACCGTGCATAATTTCATTTAGGGCTATTAAAGATTGTTTATCTGCAAAAACGATTTTTCCTAGTTTTGAACGATTGATTTCACCATTTTCAACAATGTCGTCACCAAATTTTTCAGAAATACTATGGATCATCCCTTTATCCCTCAATAATTCATGAGCAATTTGATCTCCTTCAATGAACATAGCATTCAGATGTTCAACTAGGTACTTGCTCATATAGGTCTTACCCGTTCCTGCGCCCCCAATAATTCCAATAACATAACTATTTTGATTCATACCAGTTCTTTCCTATATGGGCATCTACGGTTAAGGGTACACTGATTAATACCGCCTGTTCCATTTCTTCAACCAAGAGTGATTGAATGTATTCTTGTTCTTCTACCGGTGCTTCAATCAACAGTTCATCATGAACCTGAAGAATGAGTCTTGCTCGACTCTTTTCTTTAACCAGTCTCTTTTCTACATTGATCATAGCAATCTTTATTACATCGGCAGCACTACCTTGTATAGGCGTATTCATAGCAACTCTTTCTCCAAAAGATCTTTGGACAAAATTACTTGAAGCAAGTTCAGGCACAGGTCGAATGCGGTTGTACATCGTTGTTACATAACCATCTGTTTTTGCCTGGCTAATACACGCATCTAAAAAGCTTTTTACTTTTGGATACTTTTCAAAATACTGATGGATATAAGCACCTGCCTCTTTTACACCGATATTCAAATCTTGACTTAACCCAAAAGCACTGATGCCATAAACGATACCAAAATTAACGGCTTTGGCATTACGTCTTTGAAGATCAGTTACTTCTTCAAAAGGGATATGGAATACTTGTGAAGCCGTCATTCTATGAATATCTAACTCTTCTCTGAATGCTTTTATAAAGGATGCATCTTCTGAAAGATGGGCCAATAATCTTAACTCAATCTGAGAATAATCTGCATCAATAAAAATGTAGCCTTCATCCGGTACAAATACTTTTCTTATTTCACGTCCCAGTTCCAAACGTATGGGTATGTTTTGTAAATTAGGATCTTGACTACTGATGCGTCCGGTGGAAGCAACTTTTTGGTTGAAAGTCGAATGTATACGTCCATCTTCCTGAATATAGTCAAATAAGCCATCCGCATAAGTTGATTTTAATTTTGTTAGTTGTCTGTAGGACATGACTGCATCCACAATAGGATGATATGGCCTAATTTTTTCAAGAATATCCACAGAAGTTGCGTAGCCAGTTTTCGTTTTTTTAGCAAAAGGTAAGGCCAGTTTTTCAAAAAGAATAACACCCAGCTGCTTAGGGGATGAGATGTTAAAGTTTTCTCCTGCCATCTCAAATATTTCCTTTTCCAAAATCTCAATACTTATTCTAAGCCTTTCAGCAAAGGCTTTTAATTGTTCACCATCCACTTTTATACCCCGCTTTTCCATGCGGTATAAAACATATAATAATGGTAGTTCAATTGTATTATATAAGCCCATCAGATTCTTATCATCAACTTCTTTAACTATCTTAGGATAGGCTTGCTTAATCGCTCTAACTGCTAGTACACCACGGTCTATTAATTCATTTTCATCAATGTCCATCAAAGCTTTAATGGATTTACCCTTACCTAAAAATCCGTCATCCGCCATGTAGGATATGCCACCATACTCAGCAGCAATTTTATCGATTTCGTAATGACTCGATACAGGGTTAATCAGATACATCATAAGTGATACATCGGTTATAGATTTTGCATAAAGATGCATAGGTGCATCAATTTGATGCAACTGATATTTAAGATCATATGTAATCTTTTTAATAGTCTCATTCATGAGCAAGTCATTAATGGTCTTATAAATCAGTGCTTTGTCAATAAGTCTACTATCAGTATAATAATAGGTTGTCTGATCACATATAAAAGTAAGACCGGTCATACTCTTATCATAGAAAAGATAATAATAACATTCTTTAGCACCCTCTAATAGACGCTCTAACTGATCAATGTCACTAATTTTTTCCACATTCATATCCGGTTCTTTTTCCACTTTTATATCTGTAAATTTGCCCAGTAAGGAATTGAGGTTCAATCTGACAAAATAATCAAAAGCCTCTTTTGTATAGATCTCACCGACCTCACTTTTATCAAGACTAAAATCAAGATCAACATCTGTTATGATTGTCGCCAGTTTACGACTCAGCAGGGCTTGATCGATATACTCTGTCATCTTCCCTTTTAGGCCTTTAGCAAAACCCTCTCTCTCTTCATAAGCGGCTTCTATTGTATGATATGTAGATATAAGCTTTAATGCTGTTTTCTCACCTACACCGGGTATGCCAGGTATATTATCAGAGGCATCGCCCATAAGGCCCTTTACATCAATAAACTCTGTAGGTGTTACACCGAGCATATCCATAACATCTCTATCATAATACTGTTCGTATGTGGTTGTTCCACTTTTCGTTCTTGGAATTATAATTTTAGTACGTTCTGTGGCCAATTGTAACATATCTTTATCGCCGGATAATATGGCTACTTCAAAAAGATTCTGTTCTCCGGTTCGTGCCAATGTTCCAAGTACATCATCTGCTTCAAAGCCTTGGATTTCACATATAGATATGTTCATCGTGTTTAATACTTCTTTTACAAGTACCATTTGTGGTCTTAGTTCTTCAGGCATACTTTTTCTTGTGCCTTTATAATCTTTAAAAATTTCGTTTCTAAAGGTAGGTCCCTTTAAGTCAAAAGCTATGACCACATGGGTCGCTTTTTCATCTTCTATTATTTTCGTTACAATATTAATAAAACCATATACAGCATTTGTATACTCGCCTTCACTATTACTTAATAAAGGTATGCCATAGAAGGCTCGGTTCATAATACTATTTCCATCCACCAGTAAAAGTTTTTTCATACTCTCCCCCGATTTCTATAAGTACAACGCTGTCAAGTTACCATGAGTCCCTTAGTATTATAACAAACATCTATCCTATTCACCACAACAAAGTGAGGTATTCATAACAAAAGTAGTTATATTTAGGAAAGGTGTACTTTCCAAAATAAAAAAAGATGTCTTCATGTAGAAAACATCTTTTTATTCATTGTTAGAATTTTAGTTTGATATACCCAATGAGTAATCCTAAGATGAGGATACCACCTACCATTACGATGATCCAACCTTTGTCATATGGAACGCCAAATAAATCGTACCCATACAGATGATCAACCTCTTGTAGTAAGCTATCACTTGTAGCTTTCTGACTGCGCTCATTTTCATTCGATGCTCTTGATAAAGAGGCATCCTCAGATTCAGTTGCTTCCATTGCAACACCTACATCCCCACTATCTTCACTTAAGGCGGACATGGATAGCATTTCTTCTGAAACTTCATCATTACTCATATTTTTTTCTTGATTCAGGTTATTAAGTCCAATTAAACTAAATACCAATACAAAAACAATGACAGCAGCAATGTTAAGCTGTTTTAAGAATACAATATTTTGTCTTTTCTTAGGGCGTTTTTCTATTTTTTTCATCAAACGTTCATGAAAATCAGAAGGCAAATCAACTTCATCTGTCGATTGAAGTACTTGATGGATAGACATGAGGATTTCATAGTCTTTACGACAAACATCACAATCTTCTATATGTGCCATCAATAGTACTTCATTACTATGATCCAAACTTTTGTCCATGTGTTGGTGTATCCATTCTCGGGCTTTTATACACTCCATCATCTCGCCTCCTTTCATTATTTTAGACGCTTTAACTGGCAGTTTGTTCCCGCTTTTTAATAATAATATCTTTTAGGGCTTGTCTTGCTCTTGAAATTCTCGATTTGGTCGTACCCAGATTACATTCCAACATCTTTGCGATCTCATCATAACTGTATCCGTATATGTCTCGATATATGATTAAAATCTTCTGGTCTTCTTTTAGCTGATCCATTGCATTGCGGACTTCCATAACCGTTTCATTTTGCAATACTTCTTGTTCCGGTGTTAGGCTATGGTCGACAAACTGCCTTGTAATGCTTTCATCATCCAAACCAACCTTAACTTCCATTGTGGTAGTGTGTTCCAGGTGACGCTTACGTTTGCGGTACTCATCAATACAGGTGTTCATAGCAAGTCTATGAAGCCATGTACTAAAGGCAGATTCAAATTTGAATTTATCAAGGTTATTATATACCTTTATTAACACCTCTTGTGCAGCATCATAGGCATCTTGTTCATTCTTAAACATTTGCA
This sequence comes from Clostridiales bacterium, assembly GCA_024636985.1. Taxonomy (GTDB): domain Bacteria; phylum Bacillota; class Clostridia; order Lachnospirales; family Vallitaleaceae; genus Petrocella. The sequence goes on from JAGXFY010000052.1 coordinate 45,079, forward strand.
TAGCAATGTTATATACTTTCTTTTCATAAGGAAGAATAAGTTTCTCAAATGCCTTAGAATCACCATTAACGGCATTCTTTATTAACTTATGTTCTAATTTCGTTGACACTTGATCACCTTCTTATTTGATTACTTTATTTGCTTTTATCTTTGCAATATCGCTTATAATTATAGCATAAATAATCATAAGCGGCACTACTATTAATGCAACATTCTCATTACAAATGTTGGTTAAAGGGTTTCAAATCAATTAAAAATAAATCTATTGCGTTTTACTATTTTATATGATATTATATAAAAACGTCATCAGCACCTACATTATATTCAACTGCGGATATGGCGGAATAGGCAGACGCATCAGACTCAAAATCTGACGCTGGTGACAGTGTGTGGGTTCGACTCCCACTATCCGCATTCATACAAGGTTTTAATAGATTTTATATTATTTATTTACATGAGACACATCAGACTTTTTAAGAAATTAAACAAGGTTTGACGTGTTTTTTTATTTGATGTTTACTATTATGTAATGGATGCCTCATAAATAGACTGGATAGATTGATCCATCATCGTATTAAATGCAGCATCACTTTGCTTCGCATTTAATCCTTCAGATAAAGCTCTTGAAAAACTTGCAATCAACTTATGATTGCGACTCAGTTTTTCATTGGCCTCATTTCTTGAGTATCCTCCTGATAAAGCAACCACTCTAAGAGCACTAGGATGGTTAATGATTTCTAAATAAAAATCATCAATATCAGGTATCGTCAGTTTAAGCATAACCTGATATTCTGGGTCGAGCTGAGTAAGGTGATGCAGTAATTCTTTTTTAAGAATTTCTTCCGCTTTTTCTTTGTTAGGCATATGAATATCTATCTCCGGTTCAATAATCGGTACAAGTCCTGCATCCCAAATAATCTTACCAATATCAAATTGTTGCTTAACCAATGTTTTTATTCCGGTTTCATTGGCTTCTTTTATTACTGAGCGCATTTTAGTACCAAAAATATGCCTTTCTTCTGCCTGTATAAGTAATGTATCAAGATTTGGCATTGGTTTCATTAACTGCACGCCGTTTTCCAAATCAGCCAACCCTTGATCCACTTTTAAAATTGGTACAATGCCTTTCTCTTCCCATAGGTAATCAGCAGAATATTTATCTCCTACTTTCATATTCATTGTCTTTTCAAAAAGAATTGCAGCAAGAATTCTATCTTTTGTAAAGGCTGGACTTTTCATAATCCTAGATCGCATTTCATGTACCAATTGAAACATTTCTTCTTCATTTGAATAGGCTTCTTTAGGAATTCCATAGGATTCAAGGGCCTTCGGTGTGCTCCCGCCACTTTGATCAAGAGCTGCAATAAAACCATCGTCTTTTTTCATACGTTCAAATTGTACTATATTCATAAAAACACCTCCATTTAGAATTAACTGTTGCTCCTTTAGTATACACCTTATTTTGAAAAACTACCAAAAGGTTGCTTCTACCAAAAAAAGAAACCTCTTACGAGATTTCTTTCTATTACATATATTTCTTATTACCCCACATATTGCAACGCCTTAGTTCTAAAAATTCACTATAAGCCAATTCTAATATGTGTTTTTCATTGGTGAACTTAAGCATGTGAATGGCTTCATGATACTTATAGTACCCTGAATCAACAAAGTACTCTTCCTTTTGTGGTTTGGTATAGTAATTGTTCGCTTTCATCAAATACCAATTGACATCCTTTTGAATTTGTTCATTTGCTGCCATAAAAGAATACTGGCTTTTTCCAAGATATTTGATGATTTGACCACTTACACCCGCCTCTTCAGCAACTTCTCTAAGGGCGGTCTCCTTATACTCTTCATTTGGCTCAACTGTACCTTTAGGTAATACCCATGCGTCATACCTATTTTTATAATTCTTATAGAGTAACAATATTTTGCCTTTATGAATTACAACCCCACCACAACTTACAGCTTCTTTCATAAAATCAGCCTCCTCGTTTATGGGTGCTCTTCATTTACTTGACTCTAAGTTGATTGCCAAGCTATTAAAAAGTTTGATTGAACTTAGTATACCTTCATTCTTATTAACTTTCAACCTTTTTAATACATCTACTATTTTTCAATAAGGTAAGCGTCTAATAATGCTTTCGCAATAGGAACCGCATGGGCAGATCCTGTGCCTACATTTTCCACTACCACAGCTAAGGCAATTCTTGGCTCTTCGATAGGCGCATAGCCCACATACCAAGCATGAGCAGCACCTGTTGAATTATCAGCTGATCCTGTCTTACTTGCTACAGTGTATTGACTGTTACTAAGTTGTATTGCCGTTCCTTCTTCACTGGTTTTCTTCATGAAGCCCTCTATAAGTTTTACATCTTCTTCTGAAATAACCCTACCTGTATCCATGATTTTTTGCTCACGAATGACAGATTCATCCTCTGCAATAACTTGACTAACCAGATAAGGCCTAATAAGATGACCATCATTAGCCAAAATAGATACCATCATAGCGTTATTAAGGGGTGTTACCAGTGTTTTCCCTTGACCAATGACTGTTTCTGCCCGCTCAGAAGCCGATTTCTGATTTTCGATGCCATATCGACTGTTACTCGTTTCCAGTTCTAACTCTAGCCTTTGATTGTACCCAAACATCTCCGTCAAATTGTGCAATTGGTTCATATCTATTTGTTCACCTATATGTGCAAAAGCGGTATTACAAGATACAGCAAAAGCTTCTTCAAGGGTCAAATCACCATGAACCTTATTATTATAGCAATGAATGGTTTTCTCTCCAAAAGTATCTTTCCCTAGACACTTATAACTGAAATCACTGGCTTCATGATTTTGCAAATATGCTAAAGCAGTAAGGATTTTGAAGGTAGAGCCTGGCGGATACAGACCTTGAGTGCTACGGTTCAACAAGGTTGCTGAGGCTTCATCTTTAAGATAAGTACTATAATTGGTAGAAATATTATTAGGATCATAATCCGGCGTCGATACCATCGCGAGTATTTTACCCGTTTTAGGTTCAATAGCTACAATAGCCCCTTTATTATTGCCGAGTAAGGTTCTACCCAGTTGTTGCAAATCCAAATCTAGGGTCGTAACAACCGAGTGTCCCTTAGGCTGATCATTGGTAAAACCTTCCATGAATTTATCCCAGAGATTCTCTTTCGTACGAATTAGATCCAAATAACTATAGGCTTCGATGCCTGATTTACCATATCCCATATAGCCAACCACATGTGCAAAAAGAGATCCATAGGGATACATACGAATTTGTTGATTATTTTCTATTTTACTTGTTGCTAATATATGACCATTGCCATCTAATATGTCACCTCTTATAACGCTACTTTCTATGGCTTGAAGTCTCGGATTGTAGTCATTGACAACCAAATTATCGCTTTGAAAAACAACATAATAAATTATATTCAAACCTAAAATTAAAAATAAGAGGACTATGAGAGACCTTATTCTTTTTAAAGGTTTATTTCTATCTTCTAGCCTTTTATTTGAATTCATTTTTATTAAGCCTCACAATTTTCTTCATCTGGTAGCATTTGATCCATTAGTTTTTCTTTCTTCCGTAACATTTCTTTTTTATACTGTCGATCTTCATTCATTTTTATGCCTTGTAATATACCTAACATGATAAAGGTAGATACAAGAGAAGATCCACCATAGCTCACAAATGGTAAGGTAACACCGGTAAGCGGAATCGCTTTGGTTACACCACCTATGATTAAAAAACTCTGAATAGCAATAATAATCAATATGCCTGAACCCATTAGAAAATTAAAATCATTTTGAGATTTTTCGACCATTTGAATGCCAAAAAGAAAAAAATATACAATCATAATAATGATCCCCAGTCCAACCACCAAACCTAATTCCTCCACAATCGCAGAGTAGATAAAATCTGTTGTAACCACCGGTATTTTATTAGGAAGGCCTAAAGTTAAGCCACGCCCAAATAACCCACCATTACCAATGGCGAATAAAGATTGGGTAATCTGATAACCTGTATTGTCTATGTCAGAAAAAGGATCAATCCAAGTATCAATACGTACTCTGACATGCCAAAAAAATCGGTAAGCAAAAAACCCGCCTACCATCGTCATAATGGTCCCCCCAATAATATACATTCTATTCCTCGTATACACATAACTCATTAAAATAAAAACCGAATAAAAAATAAGTGCTGATCCTAGATCTCGTTGATACACTTGTATGATAACCATACCCATTGTGATGGTTCCGGTGACAAATAAGGATAATTTTTCGTGTTCATAAAATTGGGTCAAAGTAGAAGCCAAAAAAACGATATACAATATCTTGACAACTTCTGAAGGCTGAAAGGTGAAGCTACCGATACGCATCCAATTTGTGGCACCATTGATGGTTTCATTGGTCATGACCAACAAGACAACGGCTAGAATAATCGATGGGACCCCCAAATACTTGATAAAATTCATTCGACTATATAGAAATACTACCGCAAATACTACGACATAGGCCAAGCAGGATAGATAAAACTGTTTAAGACCCAGATTTATACTCAACCTACCCAATAGTATGAAACTGATTACAAGTAAAAACTGCCCAATACTCCAAAGGGGTAAAATTGTTTTACTCATATAAAGGTTTACAATATGACCGGATAATAAGATTAAGCCAATCTGTCCTAAGTAAATCATAATGACTTTATATTCAAACTCATAATGATAGAGCAAAACTGTATAGGCCACCAAATGAAAAAATAGAATGATAACCGTTTGAAGCCTATGGTAATCATAGGCGCGTTCCGTATTTTTATGCTTAATAAGCGTAAACTGAATGGCCAAAATGCTAATATAACCCATCGTCAAGAGAGATAAGCATAAAGCTGCCAAACCAACATAAAATTCAAACATTTATTCAACACCTTTTGTATAGTGACCTCTGGTAAATACCATAGACATCTCTTGTGCCGGTATCGTTGTCTTACTTGTTACAGCATCTAATATCTTTGCTATATCTTCTTTACTTTCATTTAAGAATTCAACTCTAAATGTTCTAAGACCCATTTCCTTCATTTCATTGATTTTATCAATCAAGTAATGAGGAACAGCATTGTAAATCTGGTTATAACATAGCTTACAAACAGTCTCCACAGGTACCTTCATACCCTTACGGTCCTCTAAATATATAATCTTGCCGTTTTCTTTTTTACAATCATCTAATGATTTTCTCACACATTGCGCTGAAGTCATAACATTCATATGGCCATAAACAATACACTCTGCTTTATTAAGAGGTAATTGTTTCATTTCATACTTATTTAGCTCCACAGAAGGTACATAACCTTCAGATAATTCTTTAAACATCAGGTGATTGGCTGTATGCTGATTCATAATCGAGAAAGCATAATCATAAACAAGTTTTTTGCCAAACGGTAATGCATGATGGTAAGCATCAATAGATCTTAATAAGAAACCATCGATTTCATCTGCCAGACTTTCTTTCAAGATAGAAATCATCGTATCTTTTTCATGCCTTAATATCTTAGGAACTGCAATATATATCTGTGTTGGTAGATCTTTATAGAAATTAATAATCTCTAATATCTGTTCCTCATTGAAATTCAAATGCTCAATGTAAATCCTTTGTATACTATAATCTTTAAGTATTTCAAATTGATAGAATTTTCTTAACAAAACCGTTATATTTTTATGATAGGAAGGTGTGTTTTCTATCTTAATGACACTCACAGGTATATAAGGCTTTTTATTCACAACGGCATTTAGACCTAGCCATTTTTCAAAACCTTCACGTCGAATGGAATTTAACTGTCCCATTGACATAAAAACATCTCCGGAAATTTGAACCTTAATATCATTTATTTTAATTGGATATTGTGCCACTTTTGAGAATTGTTTTTCAATTCGTTCCGGCGTAAGACTTTGACTTTTTGCTTCTTGAACCAAATCACCAATCACACGTATTTCTCTATTATCATCTTTGATCATCATTTCAATCGGTTTATTCACGTACATGTTAACTTCAACATGAACACCCACGTGAAGCATGTTAGATTGGTTTTCAAGAAGTCTGTTCTCAAGTTCTATACTTTTTATACGTCTGACTTCCTGACCTATTTGTATTGGGTGATCTGAATATATGATATAGTCACTTTTTGTATTTAACTGGGCAATCCAAGAATAGTAATCCCCTTGATCGAAAACGATTTCCAGACAATCTCCAATTCTTATTTTTTCGAATAACGTGACGAAATATTGATTGCCATTCTTCGCCTTAACTTTACCTATGATTCTACCTTGATGCTTGGGTTGGTCAAAAGTAATCATGGACGGGCCATTATGTTGAAAATAATAACCATTGGTAAAATTGCCACGGTTATAAATCTGGACCATATCATCCAAATCACTTTGCTTAATATTTAAAATACCTTTTTCTAAATAAGCATCGCGGTAATAACGGTAGAGTCCGGTCATTAACCCAACATATTCCTTTGATTTCATGCGACCTTCAATTTTAAAAGATTCAATACCGGCATCAATAAGTTCCGGGAGAACCGTCAATGTTTCAATATCTTTTGGACTTAGTATATGAGACTTATCCCATTCTTTTTCATTAATTATGGCTTTATAAACCAATCGACAAGGTTGAGCACATCGTCCTCGATTCCCACTTCTTCCACCCATAAATGAGCTCATGAGACATTGACCGGAATAGCTATAACATAAAGCACCATGAACAAAGGTCTCAATTTCCATTTTTGTATTTTTCTTAATATTAATGATTTCATCAATAGATAGTTCTCGCGCTAAAACAACTCTTTTAACACCCATTTCTTCAAGAAATCTAACACCTTGTACACTATGACAATTAAGCTGTGTACTACCATGAACCTCAATGTCAGGAAAAACTCTTTTAAGCAATGCAATAACACCAAGATCCTGAAGGATAAAAGCATCTACACCTAGTTGATACACTTCAAGTATATGATTGATCAGCTGATCTATCTCTTTTTCTTTAAATAATGTATTAATCGTATAATAGATCTTAACGCCATATATTCTTGCATACTTGATGGCTTTCTCTAATGTCTCTAGATTAAAATTCTTAGCATAGGCTCTAGCCCCATAGTTTTCCCCCCCTAGGTAAACAGCGTTACATCCACTATGCACTGCAGCAATAAATGCCTCGTATGAACCTGCTGGTGACAATATTTCCGGTTTAAACATGTTATCCTAGGCCTCTTTCGTCCATGTATCATCAAATCATAATCAAAAGTCCATCAATGTTTGTAGTTGAGTCGTTTACAAAACAGATCCGGACTTTTTGGTTTCATTTCATTTTAGTTATTCTCTTCAAAAATTCGGATGTACTCATCCAATTCCTTTTTATGGGTTTTAACTTCGTTTTCTAATAACGTGATTTTTGAAACCAACCCACTTTTTTCTTGATCCAATTTAAAGATTTGTTCTTTTAGATTCGCTATTACCTGGTCCTTATCTCTGGATTGATCCTTCATGAGATTATTCAGGTCGCGCTCTTTAAAGAGTTCATCTGCAATATTAATAGCTAGCAGCACATTTAACAATCTCGTATTTAAGAGTTGTCCATTGTCTGAATGTTTAATCTCATCCATCTTGTTATTGATGTATAAGGCCACTCTTTGGATGTACTCTTCACTTTCATCACCTGATAAGGTATAGACATTACCATTAATCAGTACTTTTGTATTATTCTTTGGCGACACTCAAAGCCCCCCTGACTTTATCTCGGCTATCCGAATGGGATATGCCCATCATCGTTATCTCCACTTTCCCAGCATGTTACGGCAGAGTATTAAAAAAATTATAGCATAGATTCATATTCGGTTCAATTACCACCACCGGAATGATTCAATAAAACATTTACGACATTACCGCCTTCTACTATTGTTTCTTTGTTCCAAACCAAAATGCGATATGAAATACCGGGTTTTACCTGATCAATAGATTCGATACTTTCATAGTCAATGGCTGCTTTTCTCTTGTACTCAATTAAGCTCATTTTTATTAATTTGAATAATGCATCTTCCTGGCCATACAAATAGAACATGAAAATGCCTTGTCTTACCGATTCTTCAATCACTTTTTTGGCCTGTGTTCTAACTTTACCAATAATTTCATACCCATCAATGATGTAATCATATAAGAGGCTCGCCTTTAGACTGTCACCAGACGGTGTTATTTCATAGATGTAATGGTTCGGCGTGATTGCTTTAGATGTGATATGATTTATGTCAATGAGCTTTTGCAATAGACCGTTCACCGTTCCCAATGAATATCCCGTTCGTTTGGCTAATTGGCGCTGGCTGATATCTGGTATTTCTTCAATTGTAAGCAATAAACGTAATGTCTTATCCATTATAAATCACCATTTCGCACTGTTATTCTTCTTTTACAACATAACCAAGATGTTTATAGCAATATGGCGTTACCATTCTCCCTCGAGGTGTTCTGTTTATGAACCCAAGTTGCATTAAATAAGGTTCATACACTTCTTCAATGGTATCCGATTCCTCACCAATGGTTGCTGCAATTGTATCAAGACCAACAGGCCCCCCGTTATATTTTTCTATCATAGTTTTTAATATTTTGATATCATTCTTATCTAAACCACTTGCATCCACATCCAGTAAATCCAATGCATATTGTGCAACTTCTAAGGTTATAATGCCATCGTACTTGACCTGAGCAAAATCTCGCACCCTTTTCAACAAACGGTTAGCAAGTCTTGGTGTCCCTCTTGATCTTCTGGCGATTTCTTTGGCGCCTTGGTTATCAATCTCGACTTCTAATACTTTAGCAGAACGGTTAACAATTTCTGTTAATTCGTCGTTATTGTAGAATTCTAATTTATGAATGACGCCAAAACGATCTCTCAATGGTGATGACAGAAGTCCCATTCTTGTTGTGGCTCCTATTAATGTGAATTTTGGCAAATCCAAACGAATAGATCTTGCAGAGGGACCTTTCCCAACTAATATATCAATGACATAATCCTCCATCGCAGGATACATCACTTCTTCCACTTGACGATTAAGTCTATGAATCTCGTCTATAAATAAAATATCATTCTCTTGCAAATTATTTAGTATGGCTGCCATATCACCCGGTTTTTCAATAGCAGGACCGGATGTCACCTTGATATTGACCCCCATTTCGTGTCCAATTATGTTGGCTAGAGTCGTTTTTCCTAGTCCCGGCGGCCCATAAAAAAGAACATGGTCCAAGGGTTCTTCTCTAAACTTAGCTGCTTGAATGAATACTTTAATATTATCCTTGGCCTTTTGTTGTCCAATGTATTCGTCAAGTAGCTTAGGCCTTAATGAAGTTTCAATATGGATGTCTTCTTCAACGAGCTCAGTGGTTATAATCCTGTTGTTCATTTTTTTCTCCTCATAATCAGCTATATTATCAAAACATTATTCTAGAACATAGCTAATTTTTTTAACGCTTCTTTTATAACGGCCTCAACACTGTCCAAATCATGTAATCCTCTTACTGCATGAACAGCTTCATGACTTGAGTAGCCAAGAGCAACCAAGGCTTCAACACCTTCATCTGCATATTGAAGTGAAACATTTGTGTTTTTCATAATGGCTGAACCATCCATGCTATCTTCAAAATCAATCAACTTGAGTTTATCCTTTAAGTCTAATATCAGTTTTTGAGCTGTTTTTCGCCCAATACCTGGTGCTAGACATATGCGATTCAAATCATTGCTCATAATAGCGACTCTGAGCTCATAACCGGTCATAACAGATAAAATACCCATAGCCCCTTTTGGACCAATGCCATTTACCGTAATTAACTTCTTGAAGATTTCCATGTCGTCTTTAGTAATAAAGCCAAATAAGACCATGGCATCTTCTCTTACATGTAAATAAGTGTATACCTTAACCATTTCACCAATGCTCGGTAACCCTTTAAAAATAGAGCCCGGCACCTGAATAGAGAATCCCACATGATTGGCTTCAATTACAATTGTGTCCTCAGTAACTTCTTCAAGTAGTCCTTTTATATATGATAGCATAATTGCTCCTTTTTCTTGTCCCACATCCATCGTGTTCATTACTTATACGCTGAGGACATTTCCTTGTACGTTCTGCCAAAACTTATACAATAGTGTTCAATAATTAAATGCCTAACTATAATAATACTTAAAAGAAATGAAATAGTCAATCCTTCCACCAAAAAACGCATACATAGTTTTTAATATCATTATCTGCGGCTTAGTTTGACCCCATTAAATGAATTATGCTATAATGTACTCATTCAGAAATACTATTTGAATAAATCTAATGAATTCCCAATAAAGGAGAACACTAATGAGCGAAGATAACATGAAAGATCTTAGTAATGAAAATTGTGGAGATGGATGTGGATGTGGACATGATCACGAAGATCACCATCATGACACCATCACATTAACAATGGAAAATAACGAACAGGTAGAATGTGCCGTGCTCGGAATTTTCGAAGTTGAAAACCAAGAATATGTAGCACTACTTCCAGAAGACAGTGAAGATGTCTTCATATATATTTACAAAGAAGATGAAGATGGCGAAATCGAACTTGAAAACATAGAGTCACAAGAAGATTTTGATAAAATCTCAGCAGCTTTCCTTGAAATCATGGAAGAAGAAGAAGAAGAAGCGTAATAATAAGAGTATGTTCATTTAATTAGAAAAAAAAGCAAAGACTTTTAAAAGCGTCTTTGCTTTTTTGTGCTATCGTTTTATTGTTGTAGGTCATCCCTATATTTTAATGACAGACCTTTTAGAAACCTTCTGGCGTATTTATCACCACACTCACGATAATGCTTGTGACCTTCTTTTCTAAACAAAGCTCCTAATTCAGCTTTTCCGATGGTCTCATCTGCCAATTCAAAAATCTCCATAACATCGTCACTAGATAGAGATAAGGCGATTTTCAATTTCTTTAACATAACATTATTAACACTTCCTGAATCCTTCATGGCCAAAACCGGTTTTTGTCCTTGATCTGATTTTTCTTGTCGTCCTCTTTTAAATATAATTAAGCCGTTAAAAAATGCTTCTAAAGTTTTGTGGTTGCATTTAATATGCTCTTCTTCTGTATTAAGAGACGTTTCATCATGACTCTCTGCTTCATCATAGTAGCTGTCCTTAGAGCGTGTTAACAACTTCATAACTTCTTCTTTTGTAAACTCTAAGCCACCTAATTTAAATATGTCCACCATGTCCGTATTCTTTATGTCCAGGGCATAGCGCACCCGTATTAAGATATCATTATTGTCCATTTTTTCCTCCGACTAATTTAATGCATTCATTATAACACAAAAAGCATCCTTTTACTTACTATTATAATAGTCATACAGGGCTTCATAGTGTTCTTTTATGGTTTGATCCATATGGCTTGGATTCACAATATTGATTTCCACAAAAATATGGCCTTGTTTACCTTTTCTATTTTTGTATCCTTTATTTAACAGTCTAATCTTCTTACCGGTTTGTATTAATGGTGGTATTGTTACAATAAGATCGCCTTCGAAAGCTTTGATGGTTTTCTTACAACCTAGGTAGGCATCCCAAGGATATATATCCAATTTTGTATGAATATCAATACCATGAAGGGTCATATTTAAGAAAGGTTCGATTTCAATAATTAGAATCAAGTCTCCCGGTTCACCACCGCTTAGACTTTCTTCACCTTTACCTTTTAATCTGATTTTTTCACCCGGTTCTATACCTTTCGGTATTTTCACTGCAATTTGTTGACTTCTACCTTGGAATCCAAAGGTTTTTTCTACACCTAAGGCCGCTTCTTTAATATTGATTTTTAGAGTTGCTTCTATATTGTTCCCTTTTTGTGTCATGTTTCCTCTATAGCCGGATCGACCACTAAAGCCTGAAAAAATATCATCACCAAAAAACATTTTAAAGAAGTCACTGTAATCGCCGCCAACATTGCTATACGTTCTTTTTTCATAACCATATTGTCCCGGATCAAAATCTTCATAGCTATGTTGATTGAAATCTTGACCCAACCGGTCATATTTCTCGCGTTTTTTTTCATCCCCTAGCACATCATAAGCTTCTGAGATGTCCTTGAATCTTTCATCGGTTTTACCTTGATTTTGACTGCTATCCGGGTGATATTCTTTTGCAAGTTTACGATAGGCTTTTCTAATTTCTGCTTTAGTAGCTGTTTTACTAACGCCTAAAGTATCATAATAGTCTTTGTATTTCATATTTCATCACCACGCTCTATATATTAGCACTCTCTTGTCACGAGTGCTAGTTCTATTATAAGCCTAATATATAAAAGTGTCAACACGTCAAAACATCGGTAGCCTTGCTATCATTGAAGATCCATATTCGGAACAACATCTTCAATGAAAATACGGACAATATCAGCGTCAAACTGGGTACCTGCATATTTTTTTAATTCTTCAATACTCGCTTCATGTCCGATGGCTAATCTGTAAGCTCGGTCAGATGTCATCGCTTCATAAGCATCTGCTACTGCAATTATTCTAGATACAATAGGAATTGCTTCACCTTTGAGTCCCATAGGATAGCCTTTACCATCCCATCGTTCGTGGTGGGATAATACCTGCTCTGCTAAAGATGAGTAGGCGTCAACAGATTTTAGAATCTGATAACTGCTTTCCGGGTGCTTTTTTATTTCCATATATTCATTATCCGTAAGTCTTTCAGGTTTATTTAAGAGATGATCCTCAATGGATATTTTCCCAATATCATGCATGAGTCCTGCCGTCTCAATCTCTTTAATAGAATCATAATCAAAATTCATAGCTTCTCCAATTTTTTTACTAATCTGACTGACACGTTCAGAGTGAATTCTCTCCCGTTCATTCTTCTCATTTAAGGTGTTTAAGATAACCTTAATGGTTTGATTGCGCATACTTTGGCTTTCTGTTAGTTTTTTACGGTACATGTACTCTTCAGCTTTGGTGAAAATATTTGAGATCAGTTGATCCTCTTTAGTTTTGGTTTCCCAACCTACAGATATAGAGATAACAATTTGTTCTAACTTTTCATTAGATATGGCTTCATGTATTCGTTTAACAATCCGATCTGTTTCACTATAATCAGTTTTGGGTAATAATATTACAAATTCATCCCCACCAATACGAGCAACAATATCATCTGCACGACAAATATTTTTCAAGTTTTTGGCCACCCTTTTTAATAGTTCATCACCAACAAGATGACCAAAAGCATCATTGGTTAGTTTTAATCCATTAACATCCACCATTGCAATCGTAAAAGGCAGATTTCTAGAGGTATCTAAGCGACTAAGTTCTTCTTCAAAATAGCGCCTATTATATAGGCCAGTTAACTGATCGTGATAACTTAAAAAAAGGATTTCGTCATGTCGAATCTTTTTGTCAGTAAAATCTCTGAAAATAATGACCGCACCAACGATCATGCCTTGTGAATCTTTAATAGGGGACACATTATCTTCTATGGGTAAAGTATCACCATTTTTTTTGATTAATAAGGTTTGGTCACCCAGTTCAACAATTTCACCAGTTTGATAGACGCGTGTTACAGGATTTTCAACTTTTTCTTTTGTTTCAGCATGAATAATGTTAAAAATCTTTTCAAATGTTAAGCCTTTTGCTTCCTCAAGTGTCCATCCCGTAAGGTCTTCTGCAACTGCATTCATAAGCTCAACCCTCTTATTAGCATCGAGTGAAATCACACCATCTCCAATAGAATATAAGGTTGTTTTTAACAAACTTTTTTCCTTGACCAAATCAAGTTCTAATTTTCTTCCCGTGGTTACATCACTAAATATAGTAACAAACTGACCTTTTTTTGGTGCATAAACACTGACATAGAAATATTTATCAAGTTCTCTTGAATGATTGGTAAATCTTGTCGGCATGCCTGTCAGAGCAACTTCACCATATTTCTTAATCCAATAATCTTCCGTATTAGGCAATAGTTCTTTAACCGTTTTTCCTTTTGTCGTTTCAATTGTCAATCCAGTTATACGCTCAAAAGACTGATTCACATTTAAAAATCTATAATCATAAGGTTCACCTGTCTCATCTAATAAAATCTCATGAAGCGCAAATCCTTCATTCATATTATCAAAAAGATTTTTCATGTCTCGATTTGAAACCATTAGTTTTTTCTTGGATTGATTATTCTTATAATAACCAAAGATCAATAAGGCAATTCCCAGGCTTACCAATCCCATAATAATCCACCTACTTCTTGCGGCTTCACGCTCCGATAAAACCCTTGGAGTTACATCATGAATAATAGAATATAAGAGTTCTTCATCAGCGTCACCCTCATAGGGATACGAATAGACTTCCACATATTTAATCGTACCATCCTTGAGCCTATGCTCAAAAAGAAAATAATTCCTTTCCTGTAAAGCAGCGGCTTCTCTTTCTTCTTGAACCTTTTCCGTTGATAAATTATTAATATTCTGAATATGCATGTTTAGCAGTTCTTCATAGGTATAACCGTAAAAGTCTACGGCTGCATCATTGACACCTACAATCTTACCTGAATCCACCTCAATAATGAGCATCACTGAACCATGAAGATGAAAAAAATCTTCTATTAAATATTTTGATTCACTCCCAAAAACTTGACTTGTTGTTAGAACAGCAATACCTATAACCAGTAGAAATAATAGTCTTTTCAATCGATTGCCCTCATTTCGTCATCTATACGGTTACTATTTCAAGTATCTTTTACCCTCATTTATTATCTATCTTAATTTTACACTAAAACATCACTATATTCCATGACAATTGACCAATCTGCCTGAATTATCTTGATGATCATCTCAACCACTGACTTTGCCTGATTTGAGCTTGTATAGATTGCTTAAATCAAATGAGAACCAAACAATTTCATATCATTTCATGTTTTTTTACGTGATATATGATAAAATAACCTTGCAAGCCTTATGTAATTGCTTAAGATAATGGGGGTTAATAATGTCACTCAATCTTGCCTTCTTCACACTCTTAGTACTTTTATCCATATACTTTATCATTATTGAAATATACACTATTTTTTTTATGCTCACCGGCCTCTCCCATACTAGGTCCATTTTTCAGGTCATATCTCTCTTAACCAATTCCGGTTTTACAACTTCCGAAAGTGAGATCATTGTCAGTTCAAGACGTAGACGCCGTTTAGCTATTTTAATTATGATTACAGGGAATTTATTTAATGTTGTTGTTGTATCCGTCTTAGTTAATATGATTATCACCTTATACCGTGATCCTTTTTTTAATTTTTCTCAAGCTTTAATTGGTCTAGGTTTATTTTTATTGGTTGCCACCCTATACAAGCGCTTGCCTTTTATTCGTGCACGCTTTGATAAATTGATTAAACAAATTGCAAATAAATGGATGTATTCAAAAAAATCCAACCCCTTATTGGTGTTGGACAATTTTAGTGGCTATTGCATTGTCGAAGTCAAAATTATTGAAATGCCTAAAGTATTACAGGATAAAACCATATTTGAATCTAGACTAAGTAACGATTTTGGCATAAGAGTCTTGTTTATTAAACGTGGTGACCATTATATCGGTGATATCGATGATAGCCAAGTCGTACTGCTTATGGATAGAATTATTATTTTCGGTCCCTTACACAACATCAATAAGATTTTTAATCCAAAATATAATAAAGATGGTAGTAAAAATAAGCATCATCACACAACCTAGTGATATTTATAGATATACCAACTCAAATTCTTCGAACACCACCAATAGCTCCTCCGTAAATACCATATCAAAAGTGACCAGTTCTTCAGTAAAAAAATGGCGATGCGTGGTCTGCCAATACTTTAAGGATCCATCTCCTTCTCCTTCAATAGCTGCCAATGTATCATCCACTTCTTTAAAAGGCAATACTGTAATTTTTTGGGTTTGGATGATACATTGTGCTATACCATGAAAATCCGTAACAAGACTATAACAACCTTCTGTCGGTAGCGCTTCCTGTTCAATCTCATAGAGACAGAACAAAGATGCGGTACCTCTTTTTATGCCTTTTTTGACAAGTTTTGCTAAGGAAATGGCACTTTCTTCATCGTTACAGAAAAACCAGGAAGTATAGGTTTTTTTGCTAAAATTGTCAGAATCACCGATTGAATCTAAATAATACTGCCACATTTCTTCTACAGATGGGTGTACCATACGCTACCTCATTCTTTCTTAGGTCATTTTTCTCATAGTTAATAGCTGGTTAAGAGCATCCATTGTAAATGTGTCGCCCACTTCAAAAGGAACTTCAATATCGTCCATATTGATCAACAATATTTGTAGATGTGACATCTCTGGTGCATCTTCCAACTTTATACTGTTTATTTTTGTCAAATCCATGTAGGTTCGACAATAACCATAATCTGCTTTTTCTACTTTTTTGACAGCATCTTTTCGATTTACAATAATTAACTCTTTAGTATTCGCTAAAAATACTGTATCTTGAAGCTCATATTTATTTAGAGCATTAAAGAGTTTCTCAGCAGTTGAGGGGTTGGTTTTTGATAATTTAATAAAGGGTTGATATTCAATGACTTTTACCGGACTGTCAGATGTTTCATTGCTAATAAGATTCTTGTACAACTCCGAATCAATGGACTTAACTTCGTCAAATGTATTCAAATCAAGAACCGGCATAGGTGTCATAATCCTATCACGAACTTTATTTATAAAATTATTACTGATGTCAAAAGAAACAGAATTGTAGCCAATAACATATTCTTGTTTTTTTGTTACGATGATGATTTGACTGTCTAAGAGTTCATTACTATGTACCAAATAGGAAATTTCATGAAATGGAATTTCATGAACCTCTACTGTTTTATTCTGGATTTGTTGTAGAACAATTCTATCCTCTAATAGAGATACAACTGCATCATATAAACGCATGCCTGGATGTGCCTTTCGTCTTTCAATCTTTCTTGGTACTTTAAAACTATATTCTGCATCCAATATCGTCTGCTTAAGGTCAATGAATTGTACGGGTATATCCTCTTCATTCTTAATTTCTACTAGCCATGATCCAAAACTATGATATTCTTGTTCGAGTTTGTTCATATTGAACCTCCTTGCTAAACCGGATTGATTTTTAAGAACCTCTTCTGTCATTTTGCATAGAAGTTGAAATAATGTCTGTTTTTCTTCATCATCAAGTACTTGAAACAGAATTTCTATAAACTGTTCTTTCCTAGCTTTTCTTAAATTGATGATTTCCTGGCCATTCTCAGTAAGTTGAAGGTTGTAAGTTCTTTTGTCCTGTGGATGAATGGATCTTGTTATAAGACCTTTCGCTTCCAAGCGATTAACGGTACTTGTAATCGTACTATTCGGCACATCCAAATACATAATCACTTTTTTTATAGCAATAGAAGTCTCAAGTTCAAATAAATTCAATACATCCATGTCTGTGGGATTCAACTTTTTTTCTAGAGGACTTTGCAAAGGCATATCAATGTCTAAATTTTTATAGTGCTGAAACAAATGCTGGATGTTTTCTCTAGACTGTCTTACCCACGCATCCATATGATTTTCCAAGATATCACAACCTTTTAAATTTCGAATATCGAATATTACGATTATCGTAATATAATTTTACCACATAAAAACAAGACGGTCAAGTTTTATGCACGCCTTGTTTTGTGGTTACTTTGGTTACTTTGGTTACTTTGGTAGATTTACATATAGTCTCTTATATCCAGAAGTTCCCCTTGTGACATTGCTTCTATTTCCATGACTTCTAGAATTTTTTTTGCAGCTTCAGTTGGTGATTGAAGTGAACCAGTTCTCTTATAATCAACAAACTTTTCTACCCGACTAAAGTCTTCCATATTTGAAGCACGTATCACACCTTGCATATGAGTATCAATAATGCCCGGAGCCAATGCCATCATTTTCACCGGGAATTCGTTTTTCTTCTGTTCCAAGGCAACACATCTTGTAAACATATCCATCGCTGCCTTCGTACTACAATAACAGCTCCAACCATCATAAGGATTCTTCCCTGCCCCTGAGGATATATTGACAACACGTTTATCCATTTTCTTTGTTTTTAATCTTTCAATGAATTTTGCCGTCATAAATATAGGTGCTAAGGTATTTATCGTAAAAGCCTCCGTAATTTCCTGTTCATCGCACTTTTCTATAATTTTGACAGGTGTTACGACACCGGCATTATTGATTAGACAGATAGATAATGCCTGCTTAAAATCGATAGATTCAAATACTTCTTCCATGAGCGACGCCAGTCCATCCATATCACTTATATCCCACGGGATATGGGTCCAGTTACACTCCTTAAGAAGCACTCTTTCTTCAATCTTATCACTTATAGTTCTGGATATCCCAATAACATGGTGCCCTTTTTTAAGTAATTCTAAAGCTAGGTCTTCCCCTAAACCTTTGGATGTTCCTGTAATTATATAATAATTCATCTTTGCCTCCTAATAATCTGTACTCGATCATATATGGATATCATTTCACTTATTTTTTATCCGTATAAGGACTTTCTATGAGTTCAACACGTTTTTCTTTAGGCTTTATACTAACAACACATCCAAGTGGCAGAATCAGTTTAGGATCTGTATGGCCAAAATCCATATTAAAAACTACCGGAATATCTTTCACATTAAATTCCAATGTCATAATATCCATGACTATTTTTTTTAGGTCTTCTTTCTCTTCTTTTGTATAATCCTTAGGTCTAGCAATCAAAAGTCCTTTTATACTGTTTAAAATACCTTGAATACCATAATTACGTAACATATAGCCTACTTCCATAGGACTAGGCTTTTCTTCAGAAGTTTCAAAAAATAAGACCTTATTATACCAAAAATCCGGTTCAGGCCAATATTTAGTTCCCTTAATAAATTCAAGGACTTCAATACATCCGCCCCACAATTCTCCTTCTGACGGTTCATCATCCAGATAAAACTCAAACCCATTTTCATTATCATAAAAAACTTCACATTGACCGACTAACTCTGGATCCGACCAATCTTTATAAGCATTGGTGTATTGCTTATATGGTTTATAAATATAGGACTTGTTGTTTTTTAAAAGCATATCCTTCAGGTGTTTTTCATAGGATTGATCCATATTTTTCATTTGTGCCAACCCCGCCATAACAGAGGGACCATAAAAGGTCACCAAACCCCATTTGTTAAAGTAGCTTAAAAAAGTGGTAGCATCTGAGAATCCCATGATGAATTTGGGATGATTCATAATAATATCCATATCCAGATATTCAAGAATTCTCACAGACTCATACCCGCCAATAGTACATATAATTCCATCAATGCTCTCATCTTGAAAAGCACGTTGAATATCCTCTGCTCTAAGTTTTGGATTGGTGTACAGATCCTCATTGAGCATTCTGGATGTAGGATATTCAACCATATTGAAACCAAAGACTTCTGATAGATTTTTAAGTCCCATTTCATAAATATGTGGAAATACACTTGCTAGTCCGTTTGATGGCGATATTACGGCAATGTTTGATCCTTTTTTCAGTCTTTTGACTTTCACTTTCGTTTTTTTCATCACACGACCTCCTTCTTAAGTAACAGACATAGATAGTTTTCAGTCACCACAGATGTGTCTGCTAGCATGTCAATTACGTGCTGTTTATAAGGTGTAAATGCTACAAGAAGATACATTGGCCAAATAATTTTCTGTAAATAGCGACCAAATAACTCTCTTACTAAAACCGTCGCCCAAGATAATTCTTCCTCATTGAAGCAAATAACACGTAGACCAAATACCATTTTTCCTAAAGTCTGACCTTGATTAAATTTCGTCATTAAAATAAAATAGGCTAAAAATAATATTACGGACAGCGTTGTTTTTAGTAATCCTTCTCCTAGAAAGAAAAGCATCATTCGTTGTATGCTACCGACAAGGATTAAGTCCAGAAGATACGCAAAAAATCGCATCCAAAACCCTGCATAAATAATATTAGGGTATTTGTTGAATTCCTTCATACTAGTATCCTCCATAAATATACATAAAACCTTGTTTACTGTTTATCCCCGATATGTTTATGTCTCCCAATGAACCTAGGTTTTTACCTCTGATCATCATAGTGATTTCGGTCATGAAATCATTAAGGAATGGAAATTCCGAACTTGAATACGAGAAAATTTGAGCATTTTCAAGTTCATAAGCACTTTCTAAATCTAACATCGCTTGATTATAATAGCCAATTGCATCTATAAGGCCCACATCTAGTGCTTGCTCACCATCATATATACGTCCATCAGCTATTTCATAGACAAGCGCTCTATCCATGTTCCTACCATCTGCTACAACATCAACAAACCGTTCGTACATACTATCTACAAGATCTTGTAGCACACTAAGATCTTCTTCAGTAGTCGGACGTGTTGCAGATCCAACATCCTTTAAGTCACCACTTTTAATAGTCATATCTTCAACACCATACTTTTCCATAAGTCCGGATAAATTAAGTCCGGACATGATGACACCGATAGATCCTGTTATGGTTTCTTTTGAAGCAAATATTTTATCAGCATCCGCCGAGATATAATAACCTCCACTCGTTGCCATACTTTCCATCACCACATAAATCGGTATATCTCTTAATTCTTTCATTTCTTTAATTTTATCTCTTAATTCTGCACTTTCATAGACACCACCACCTGGCGTATCCACTTTAATTACCACTGCTTTAATAGAAGTATCTTCAATAATCTGATCCAAATCACTTAAGATTTTTTGATGATTGTAGCTTTGTGTCGTGAAATAGTTTTGTGTGCCTTGAAGCATTATGCCTGTCACTTCAACAACAACAATTCTTTGATCTGTTAATCCCTCGCGCAAAATATTTTCCGACATTGTTTCACTCATTATAGATTCCCAAAAAGATGTTTTCTCCACATCTTTCGTCAATACATTACCAATTGCCGATATCAAAAGTGATGAGAAAAATACCACCACCGCTAATCCAATGGCTAACCATCTTTTTACATTCATAATAATCTCCTTGTCATCTCAATAAATATTTTATATGTATTCTATCATACCAAATATTCATATAATTACAATGATTAAAGAATTAAAAGAAGTAACATGATTAGATTGTCAAACGATTAATGATATTGGTAAACCTAGAAAAAACTACATA
Organism: Clostridiales bacterium; assembly: GCA_024636985.1. Classification (GTDB taxonomy): domain Bacteria; phylum Bacillota; class Clostridia; order Lachnospirales; family Vallitaleaceae; genus Petrocella. The sequence goes on from JAGXFY010000052.1 coordinate 66,311, forward strand.
ATTGATATTAAATAATTATTATTTGTTTTAATAGTATCAAATATATAGGTCTTGTTAGCGCGAACAAATGATGATACAATACCCTCATACACCGACACTACGAGTATCATTTGACAAAGAACGCTACGCAACCCTCTAACAAAAAAAAGGTATTTTCGACACCTTATAATAAGAAAGGTATTTTATGAAATTAAAAGGAAAAATTGTTCTCATTACAGGTATCATCATCGTTATCGCCATCAGTATACAAGGTATTGTAAGCACATTGGCCTCCAATCGTGCTATGGAGTCTGTCGTCACTTTACAGCTTCAAGACCAAATCAGCAATATAAAAAGTGATATTCAATCTGCAACGGAAGTTGTTGCTATAACCCGAAATGCTTTAGATGAGAAAAATATTGCTTTAACTAAGTCTATTGTGCAGCTTATAGCTGAGGATGAAACATGGCTTGAGACCGGTAGAATGTCTGCCTTAGCCAACCAATTAAACGTCTCAGAAATCCATGTAATTGACGGATCCGGTGTATTAACCCATGGTAATATTGAAGGTTTTTATGGATTTGATTTCAGTACTTCTGAACAGACGCTGCCATTTTTAGACTTAATTGGTAAAACCGATGGCGTATTAGCTCAAGCGCCTGAACCACGTGGAACAGACAACACACTTTTTCAGTATATTGGTGCTTCCAGAATAGATGCCCCCGGCTTGGTCCAGATTGGTATTGAACCAACGGCTGTTCAAGAACTATTGGATAATCTGGATGTCCAAAAAAGCATTGAACGTTTGGTTGTTGGTGAAGGTGGCTATGCTTTAATTGTTGATGAAAATGATACAATCATCAATCATAAAGATATGAGCTTCGTCGGTAAGAATGTGGAAGAAATTCCTTGGTTAAGTGGTACACTTAGTCAACCCGATGTAATTGATACAATTCATGATGATGGCGTCTCATATTATGCCATGTCACACAGCCTTGATGGTATAAGATTAGTTGTCACTTATCCATTGGCCGAAGTCGAAGGTATTCGTATGGCATCTGTTATTAATAATGTAATCGGTATCCTCGTTGCTATTGTTTTACTGGTATTGATTATACAATGGATTATTGGAAAATGGGTTTCAAAACCTATACGCCTTATTCAAGAAGGTATGAATGAAGTTGGTCAAGGTAATTTTACTGCTTCTGTTAACTATCACTCAAAAGATGAAATAGGGGCTCTTGCTCTTGATTTTACCAAAATGACTGAAAATGTAAGACGCCTCATACATGAAACAACCCAACGAATCGAATCTGTTGCAAGTGCTTCAGAGCGCATTAATCATAATGTAGATGGTCTTACAACTTCTAGCAATGAAACAACCAGAGCCATCGAAGAAATCGCAAATGGTGCCAGCGAATTGGCATTAAATGTAAACGACCGACTTATAGCCGGTAAACAATTAGGTGATAGTGTGAATATGATCTTTGACCGTTTATCCGAAGCTAAAAATGAATCAGATGGTATGGTCAACTCTAATGCACTAGGACGTACAAAAATCAACACTTTACAAACAGTATTTAAAACCACGGTGCAAAACACCAATGATGTGGCGAATAATGTTAATACTCTAAACAAAAGCTCTCAAGCTATTGAAAACATCGTCGTCACCATTCAAGGGATTTCTGCTCAAACCAATTTATTAGCACTCAATGCTTCAATTGAAGCGGCACGTGCCGGAGAAGCCGGTCGTGGTTTTGCAGTTGTAGCTGATGAAATCAGAAAGCTAGCAGAACAATCTTCTCGCTCTGCTGAAGAAATCAATGACATCATAGCGGGCATTATCCATGTGGTAGAAGGCACCAGTAAAACCGTTGTTGATACACAAAATTCTGTCGAGTCTGCTCAACTCAACCTTGACGAAACCGTTTCTGTATTTGATGACATGGATACCAGTGTTACAAAAGTTGAAGGTGTCATTGATGCCTTCATTACAGAAACCAAAAATATTGAACAGCTTAAAAATGAACTGCTCACTTCACTTGAATCCATGGCGGCCATCAGCCAAGAATCCGCTGCTTCAACAGAAGAAATCAACGCTTCAACGGAGGAGCAGATGTCAAGGGTCACTGAGATTAGTGAAGCCATCTTACATCTGAACGAAGACATTCTTAAGCTATCTGATGAGATGCAACATTTTGAAGCTTAAACTATAACCAAACGATATTATAAAATCATAAAAGAGGCACACAATGCATAGTCATCCTAGATTATGTATTTTGTGCCTCTTTTATATGATGTTTTTTATGCCGTTTTTTATTCTACCTATTTAAAAGAACTTTTTCCGTCATCAATACACCATCATCAATGAATTTTGGACAAAGGCTGGTAAACAGTCCTTTTTCTTTAATGATCTTTAGGTCAGATTCTATGGAAGGGTTGTAGCCAAGCAAAGTTTTACAAAGTATAGAGCCGTTTTTTTCTTCAAACATGCTTTCAAAAGCCATTATTTTTTCAGCTATATGAGCCTTACCAGTAACGTCACCTTCTTCATAAAAACCCTCTTTTAAACCGATTGCCATTAGTGCACCAGTAACCGCACCACATACTTCACCTTGACGCATACCGCCACCAAATCCGCTGGCAATCTTAAATGCAGTCTCTTTGTTCACACCTAATTCTTCGCAAAAAGCACCTAGAACGGATTGGGCACAGTTGTAACCACAAGCGAATAATTCTAAAGCATTTTCATTTTTTGTCATATAGTCCTCCTGATTTTAAAAAAAATATAATTAAGCAGCGTACGGCTATAAACTTTTTAGCACTTCTTTTTGAATGTCTATAAAAGTCTTTAATACCTCATCCTCATGAGCCATGG